>JBEKMB010000121.1:0-13137 GCA_050008735.1 Syntrophobacteraceae bacterium | reverse complement strand
AAGGATCTCCCTCGGTCCGGTATTTTGGCAACATAGTCTCCCCCCTTGAGTTTGGATGCCGAGAGAGACTCTACAATAAAACTCTTAACCCTGCAAGCACAGATGTCGTTGTAGGGTTAAGAAAAAGGGGGGAAATATGAAAGATAGCCCCTTTACGACACAGTCTCGCACCCGGTGTGAAGACTGCCGGTGTTGCGATGCACCGAAAGTTTACGGTTGGACTGTCTGTTTCCTTTCCCTCACAAACAGCCCCCCGAACCGACCAACCGGCCCCAGGCGCCAGGCGCCAGGCTCACAAATCCAGTGCAATATCGTGCACTTAGATAGAAGAAACGAAAAAGAACGCATTATCAAGATTTTTCGCATAAGAAGGAGATAGCACGAAGAACGTAGTACAAAACGAACCCGTTCAGACCAAGGCCGGGCAGGTTTATCCTATTTGGTCCGAATCCGGTACCATATTTCTGGATATATCCCTGAGGGCGGATTTATCAGGCTATTTTCGGGATAATCCGGTCTAACGGCGGATAATCCGGGATAACCCGGTTTGCATTTTTGTTGTGGGACTGATAGAAACTACGTCATCCTATACTCCTACGGGTATCCGTGAGGACCATGGGGCTTCTTTGAAAATATGAGGAGAAACCAGTATGGCGCCTGATTCAAGCCTCCACAGGCACCATGCGGAGGGGGCCGAAGCCGGTCTTTGCAAGCTTTTTGTGAAGGCCGCCGCTTTGTTCTTGATTTTCATGTTCGTTTTTTACTCCCAAGCTCATGCAGGAGCGCAGAGGACGGAAATTCCCGGAGGGCTGGCAGCGCTGTCGTTGCCGGGAGATCCTTCGAAAAGTGGTGTTTCCGCCATGCCGCTCACTCAGCCCATTCCCGCCGATACTGTTGACGGGACTTCCGCGGTGCTATGGAGAAACAGAATCCAGATACCCATCCATGAACCATTAATTCAGAAGTACATTCGCTTCTATCAGGGGGAAGGCCGAAGGACTTTTTCGGAGGCCATGGAAAAGGGAAACAATTGTCTCCCCCGAATGACAGAGATTCTAGAAAGCCAGGGCGTACCGGCTGAAATGGTTTCCATAGTTTTTGTGGAGAGCCGTTTTGAGAAGAACGCGTCATATCGAGGAGCGGGTGGCTATTGGCAGATGATGGCGGGGACAGCCAGAAAAATGGGGTTACGGGTCGATCGTTGGGTCGACGAGAGACGAGATCCTATCAAATCGACCAAAGCTGCCGCCAAATACCTAAGAACACTTCACGATCATTACGACTCATGGTTATTGGCCCTTGCCGCATACAATGCCGGCGACAGGCCGATTGGTTGCGTAGCGAGAAAGTGCTGCGTGAAGGACGGGGAACTTTATGGGCGAATGTTGCCCGCGCGTTCGGCAGTTTATGTTTCAAAGGTCCTGGCCGCGATGCACCTTATGCGCGAGCCGGAAAAGTACGGATTTGAGTGTCCCAACTATTGCAAGCCTACGGAGTTCGATCCGGTTTTAGTCAACACGCCTCTGCAACTCGAAGAGGTGGCAACATGGATCGATGTGCCGGTCGGACGTTTACAGGAACTCAATCCGTCGCTGCGACTGGACGCGATGTTACCCGGTTCCGGTTTTGCACTGCGTTTACCTCCGGGTTCGAGAGAAAAGTTCGACCTCGCCTACGAGGAACATTCCCGAAGGTAAGCCACTACAAAGGTACTGTGGCGCCTCACGAAATAATCTTCACATGGGGACAAAGTTGCCCGTATGAGTATTAGGATGCTGGCTGTCGAGCTTTATCGGGTCATGAAGCACATTGAGGAACTCGGGAAAAAGCTGGATAGCCTGGAAACTGGATCACGGGAAAGAGGAAAACTTGAAGAAGAACTGAGAAAAGCCGGGGCCGAAAAGGACCGGCTGCAAAAGATGATGGAGGGAGCCAAAGGCGTTTGACCTTCAGGCTCGCTCGAATCGGTTTCCGTGACGGGCAGTATAAGATTCTAGATAATTACAGTGAAAAAAAGAGGCCCTCTACCCCATGAGGGCCTCTTTTTTTTCGGTTCTCATCCGCAAAGACGGGACATGATCAAGGGCCGGTTTTTTCGGGAAAACTCACCTCGAAAACATCCAGGTCTCTTCCGATTTTGACGGCGCTGAATTCTTTGCGCGCCTCATCTTCGAGTTTGCCTATCTCGCTGTTTTCATACCGGGGACTTATATGCACGAGGACCGCCCTTGTGGCTTCGGACTTCCTGGCGATCCTTGCGGCCTGGACAACCGTCATGTGTGCTTTTACATCGGCGTGTTCGGAGTGTTCGCTGAGAAACATGCCTTCCAGAAAGGCCAGGTCCACTTTTTTGCAAAGTGAATAGACGCCGGGGGCGGGTCTGGTGTCCACGACAAAGGCGATATGCCGGCCTCTTCTGGCAGGCCCAAGCACCCGCGAGGGCTGCACGGTCTTTGCCAAAGGTGTGTTTACGCTTTCGCCTTTTTGGAGCTTACCCCAGAGCGGCCCCATTGGTACTCCCAGCGCCAGTGCCTTACCGGGGTCAAATTTTCCCGGCCGGTCGAGTTCTTCGAACCTGTATCCAAGGCAAAAACGGGTATGCTTTACCGGCTGCCACAGGATCCTGGCCTGATCGTCGCTGAATGCCACGCCTGAGTTGTCTGAAGGCCATTCGATGATGTGGATCGGGAAGTTGACCTGGTATTCGAGCGTCCTCTGAGACTGGGTGATGAACTCCCCTATTCCGGGGGGACCCAGGATTGTAAGGGGGGCCGGGTCCTCCATCTGTGCCCTGAGCATGATCATGCCGGGTATCCCCAGGCAATGGTCGGCGTGCAGGTGCGTTATGGCAATCAACTCCAACCCGCGCACTCCGATCCGCCCCTTCTTCCAGTTGATCTGCGTCCCCTCCCCGGCGTCGAACAGATAAATCCGGCCGTTGAGCCGCACCGCCAGGGAAGTCAGCATCCTGTTGGGCATCGGCATCATTCCGCCGGTTCCGATCAATATGCATTCCAATTCGCGATCCTCGTCGCAGGCTGAGCGAAGGCCGTGAGGGCAATCTTGTTTTCATCTTGCCCGAACAGCTCCCATACCTTAAGCTGAGTTTCAAAATGGTCCTGCAGGGACCTGCAAATGGGTCGGCTGACCACCAATTTCAGTCCTCTTGGAGGAACCGAAAATGCCTCAGCTTCAAATCTATTCCGAAACACTGCTCGTGTCCATGGAAACAGGGCCCGACATCGTCAACATTACCCCTGTTTTGAATGACATGCTGCACCGCCTGGGCTTTGAAACCGGTCTCTTGTGTCTGTTTGTCCTGGGGTCAACCGGGTCGGTAACCACCATAGAATACGAACCTGGGGCGGTGGAGGACCTGAGGCGCGCAATAAACAGCCTTGCAGGTCCCGGGGCCTCCTATGAACATGAAAAGGCGTGGCACGACGGAAACGGGCACAGCCACGTCCAGGCGGCCCTGCTCGGCCCATCGGTCAATGTTCCCATCCGGGGGGGCAAACTCGTCACGGGCGCCTGGCAGCAGATTGTGCTCATAAATCATGACGTTCGGGCAAGAGAGCGCCGGGTGGAGGCGACCGTTATAGGAACCAGATCTCCTGGTCCCTGAAGCGGAACGCTCGACTCGACGACCGGCCCGGGATAACATTACCGCGGTCAAGGAGGCGCCTGGTTTCCGATGTTTTGAGCTCTCTCGGGACCCTGAATCATTTTTCGGTATGTCCTGCACGGTTGGCGCTCCTTGAGGGCCGTTGCCGAAAATCTCCAATCAGAGGCCTTTTGATGGAATTTTTCATACCTGTAAAGTATTATTGGAATCAAGCTGTGCAAAAAAGATTGAGCACTGAGAAAGGAGTACCGAAATGGCCGATGAAAGCGCGGTTTGGTGTGGTTATGAAAAGATACCGGTCAGCCGGCTCGAGCCTGGAGAGATGGGAGTTCTCCTGGCCCGGGCCGGGGCGGGCAAAACCGCCTGCCTCACTCATCTTGCTATAGGATACCTGCTTAACAGTGAATCTGTTCTCCATGTCTGTGCCGACGTTGTCCCGGACAAAGTCAAACTCTGGTACCATGAACTGCTCAAAGATATTTTTTCGAACAGGCCCGAATGCAAGGTCTCCGATTTAGAACATTTCATCGAACCGCTGCGGTTCATAATGTCGTTTCTCAACCAGACATTCAGTCCGGAAAAGCTGGAGACGAGCATCGAAAATCTGAAACAGCAGGCTAAGTTCGTGCCTTCTCTAATCATCTTGGACGGTATGGATTTTGGCCACGATGCACGTCCCATGTTCGAAAAGATAGGCGATCTCGCCCGAAAACACTCGACCCCAGTATGGGTATCCGCCCGATCTCACCGGCATAGACCCGATATAAATGAAAGGGGCATCCCGTATCCGATCGACTCCATGGACGACCTTTTCAGCTCCATTTTCGTGCTGCAGCCTGTAAAAGACGGCATTCAGCTCAGGTCGCTGAAGGAAAAGGGCAAATATAATCCGGCGGATTCCGAGTTTTTGCTTGACCCCAATACTTTCCTGCTGCTCAAAACACCCCACGATCGCTGAGCGTGGAAGCCGTGAAATGAATATTTTTGCGAAAGGTCACCAAGGCCACAATTTTCCCTTCAGCCGTCCAGTGCTGGTTCCACCGGAGGTTTGCCGTTCGTAGATGGAAGATGATCTAGTCACCGGTCTGACCCGACAGGTCAAAGAAGAGGTTATCGAAAACTACTTGCTGGAGCGTCGCATTATCGAGATCCAGATCGAAAACCTCAACGTGCAGGCCGATGAAACACGCCGGCAAGCCTGGATTGTCGGCAGACGGCTGGCGAGGCTTTCCTTTCTCATGATCCATACGGACATGCAAAGCCGGCTCAAGGAAATCCTTGGAATGGGAACCGGCTACTTCTGGTTGGCCTGCCTGAATATGAAGTTCCAACGGCATGTGAGGCTGATTCGAATAAGGGCATTGACCCAAAGGGGAAAATTCCGGAAACTGGTTCTTAAATCCTACGTCCGCCTTCATTACCACATGGCGCAATACAAGCTGCGATACGACGACCTCGAATGCGAGCGCCTGGCGGTCAACATCAATATCGATTCTTTCCATAGGAATTTCGACCTCCTTACATTACTCAGTTTCATCAGGAACCTCGATATGCAGGGGATCGAAAAGAAGAAGATTCTGGGGGATAACTTTACTGCGCAAGAAATGACCGCATTGGATAAGAACCTCTACATCAGTCCGATATCGATGGTAAAACTCAACGCGCCGGCCCCTCTTGCGCTTCCCGGGTCAGGTTCGATCCGGGAGGAACTCATAAGGCTCTCCGACGAGATATTCCAGCGATACGGAAAAGAGGTGAAGAAAATCATGAGGTAAGATTTCTTACCGGCAGCTTTGCATAACCCGCCTCGTCAAAATGCCTGAATCCGATTTCCGATTTGACGCATCGCCCGTTTCGGTATATCTGTCCAGCTTGAGCTTTTGGCGCTCAGCGGTTAAACTCGACCTTGAGGCGAATTATTAAAGCTGATAGGGCCGAAACCCCCAATGCAGCGCGCAGTTTCTTGTGCTATGCAGGCACAACTATCGGCTGGGAGCCAAAATAAGCTCTGATCGCTCAGCTTTGGAGGAGAGTTGGTAAGCATAGCCACTCGGAAGAGGTTTTGGGTTGCCGCTGTCTTCGGCATGATCGTCCTTTTCTATACCATCAAGCAGGCTAACCTTCAAAAATTTCTGGAGCACCTTGGAGACATCAGCCCTCTTTGGGCTGTTGCCGTACTGGCCTCCTCTTTTATAAGCTATGCCTGCATTGCGGGCGTTCTTCAGCGGCTGCTCAAGGGGATTGGCCTGCCGCTCTCTTTTTCGTCATGTTTCAAAATCTCGCTCCTGTCGTCCACCCTCAACTACCTCATGTCGGTGGCGGGACTGAGCGGGGTGGCGGCAAAGGTTTACCTGCTCTCGCGCGAGGACATTCCTCCAAGCAACACTCTCTCGGTTTCGATCATACACGGCTTTCTCACCAACACTATAGCGGTCCTGTTCATTTATCTCGGGTTTTTCTATCTTTACAGTCAACACCAGATAACGGACCGCAACCAGGCGGTGTTCGGCGGCCTGGTCCTGTTGATTGCCTTCCTGATGACCTGGGTCACCATTCAGACGATCATTCATGAGGCATTTCGAAAGAAAATCTGGCAAATCGGCCTCAGAGTGGTGATTGCTTTTTGCGCTAAGATTGGAAGGTCACAATGGATCGGGCGTGAGAGGGCCGAGGTCTTCTTCGAAAATTTTAATGACAGTTTGAACATGATAATGAGCAACTGGGCGATACTGCTGTTCCCGGCATCCCTTGCGCTTTTGGACTGGGTATTTATGTTCCTTTGCCTCAAGTTCTCGTTCACCGCGATAAACTACCCGGTAAGCAATGCTGTTCTGATGGTCGGATTTTCGGTAGGTCTTTTCATGGGCCTTTTTTCACTCACCCCCGCATCTATTGGTCTCATGGAAGGCTCGATGGCCGGGTCCTTCTACCTCATGGGCCTCGATTACGAGTTTGCCCTGCTGGCTATCCTCATATACAGGATAGCCTACTATTTCATTCCCATCGCTGCCAGCGTTCTATTCTTCAAACGATTCTTCCCGCCGGCCCCGGAGCGGACCACCCCATAAGCGCTAACTTAATGGCTCAAGGGTTTCTCAACCGTCATTCCGGCAAAAATCCGGAATCCAGCAGTGCCGCCGCGTCCCCGGACGCGGTTTAAACGAGAATGAAACTTCAACCTTACACTGTTGCTTCCCCCTTTCGTAAAGGGGGATCGAGGGGGATTTTAAAGGCTTACATAGCATTGGAGACTCAAAATCTCCCCTGCCCCTTTTAAGAAAAGAGGGCAAATATGGAAAATAGTCCCTTTGGGACACAGTCTCAAAAAGCCGGAATCCAGGTAACCTCAATGGATTTCCGGACCTGCGGGGGCTGTTTTTCTCTCCCTGTCAATCCGGCAGGATTCCAATCGCGTAAAAGCCGGCCGCGTAGCTCGACGAGCTTCGACAGCTTCGAGGCAAAAATCAAAGCTCCCCCTGTGCAGCAATCCGCACCAGGCAGCAGGGCCGAATTCAACCCTATAGCATTTCCGAGGTCCTCCCTTCTTTCTACCATCTCGATCACGAATGACTACCGTATGGGCATATCGAAGGCGTTTATCCTTCCGATGAAAACGCTGAGGGTCACAATGTGCCGGATCTCAATCTCCCTGGTCGGCACCAGTGCGGCTAAGACGAGCGCCTGGACCATGGACAGGCCCTGGGTCCGGAGCAGCAACCGCCTGCGGTTCCACCTGTCCGCCGCAACACCGGCGAACGGGCTGAAAAAAAGAGTCGGGGCCTGGTTGGCAAAGGCCACAACGCCGAGCAGGAGCGTCGAACCGGTGAGACGATAGACAAGCCGGCTAAGCGCCACTTGCTGTGTCCATGTTCCAATAAGAGAGGTGACGGAGCGCATAGTGGGCAGGACGGAGATTCCTCAACAGGAAGCTCGGCATCTTACTGTTCTTTCAGCAACGCGAGTTAATGACATTAAAATCATTTTCGTTATGCACTCCGGCCACATCTGGATTTCTCACATTGGCGAGCCAGGTTGAGTCTCTCCCTGCAAATGGCCAGCGTGTTCTTGCCATTGATACGCCCTAGTTCGACGAATATGGTTCGGAAAGAAATACCAATTATTCCAGTTTCTTATCAATTCTGGCAGGGAGCCGTGCATCCGGAATCGGTGCGTATTCCGATGATTCGGTCCAAAACATGGAAATGATGCGACGTAAGGTCGAATACTGACATTAAAACCCGGTGGTGCGTGGGTATGTGGAGTGGCCTGAGCATTATCGAAATTCGAGCGCAAAAAATTTATTGGGAATTGAATGCTTGTTGGAGGTTTGCACAGAGTGGTATTGTGTATATGCACTTGCACGCATGAGCATGGGAATGAGAAAAGAGGCATAACACTCTCCAGACCGCTTCCGCGCGGCCATCATAGCAATCAGAACTTGAGAGGAGCGCGCAGTTATGTACCTCTCTACAGTCGAGGTCAGGAACTTTCGATCTCTTAAAGAACTGCGGGTCGAGTTGCAGGCAGGGCTCAATGTGTTGGTCGGCCGCAACAACACTGGCAAAACCAATCTGCTGCATGCGATCCGTCATGCGCTCGGACCCAGCGCATCACGCGGGGATGCCCTGTGGCTGGACCGCGACGACTTCTTTAGAAATTTTGCCGGGGACACGACCGAGCGAACGATCTCGATCACACTGACTTTCACTGGCTTGTCGGAAGGGCAGCGTGCCCACTTCTATGAGATCGTTGACTTTGACCTTGCAGACATGAGCAAATCGAAAGCTATCGTTCGGTTTGAAGCTTCGTGGCCGAATGGCAAACGGCAGGCACTGATCAAACGGACCGGTGGACCTCTGGGCGCCGAACCTCCCGAAGTCCCAGCCAAGCTCCTGGAGTCCTTGCCGATTACGTTTCTCCCTGCGCTCCGCGATGCGGAGGCGTCCTTGACTCCGGGATACCGAAGCCGCCTCGCCCTGCTCCTTCGGGACTTGGCGGAGCGAAAAGTTGATAGTAGCGCAAAGGGCGACATCGAGAATATCTACAGAAGTGCCAATGAGGACCTTGAGGGCCGCCCACTCATCGGCGAGACAACGAGGTCGCTCCAGTCGACCACGAAGGAACTCGCAGGCAGTGATTACGCGGCTTCGGCCATCAGGGTGGCCGAAGTCGAGTTTGAAAAGATTCTTCGCACGCTGCAAGTTCAAATGGATGGCGCACCGCTGGGTGCACTGGAAGCGAACGGACTCGGGTACAACAACCTTCTGTACATGGCCGTTGTGCTTGAACACCTAAAAGAGCCCGACCCGGACGAGAGTCCCCTGCTCCTCATAGAAGAACCAGAGGCGCACCTTCATCCTCAACTCACGATGTTGCTGGCTGACTACTTGGCTAACAAAACACCGGGAACGACTACGCCGCAGACCATAGTGACCACCCACTCGCCGACGCTGGCGGCAAGTGTCCCGCCAAACCGCGTTCATGTCCTGTTTGCTGCTCAGGATGACCAAAAGCTCCGCTGCAATAGTGTGGCCCAGGCCGGTATGAACGAGTTGGAACTGGGCCAGCTTCAACGAATGATGGACATCACTCGGGCTACGCTATATTTCGCGAAAGCGGCTATTCTCGTTGAAGGAATCTCAGAAGCGCTGCTCGTCCCTGTATTAGCGGGGTGTTTGGGACACGATCTACGCAAACTGCACATCTCAGTGATCCCCATCTGTGGAGTGGCATTCGAGACATTTAAGAAGTTGCTGAACCCAAGCGTGCTCGGCATCCCGGTCGCTGTCGTCAGTGATGCAGATCCGCCGGTGTCAACTGACGCCGCGTGGCAAGACGCCACCCCAGAATCAGACGGCGAGAAATTCAAGTTATCTGACCGCACATTGAAGCTCGTTGGCATCTTTGAAAGACACCAAACGGTCAAAGTTTTCCACTCGAAGCTGACGCTTGAATACGATCTTGCCGAAGCTGGCGATGAGAACGCTATGATCATGGCTGAGGTGTGGGAAAAGTGCTTCATCGGGACTCCTGGTACCTTCAACCAGATGCGGGTAACTGCCGCGGGCGCAGACCGTTCCGCCAAAGCAATGACAGCCTGGCGCGGGATTTGCCGAGCCAAACACTCAGGTAGCAAGGCGGAATTCGCTCATCTTCTTGCAGCCTTCTTAGACAAGAGCAATGGCGTGGGAAAAATCTGCTCCCTGGCTTTCCGTGTACCGAAGTATATTCAAGACGCGATCGAGTACGTAGTTGTCGCCGCAACCCCGACCATTGCACCTGCTGGAGCTACCAGAGTATGAGGAGACCTACGCCTGAGCAGCAGGCAGTTCTCGGCAACACGAGTCGGGTGCGGATCGTCCACGCAGTACCGGGAAGCGGTAAGACATGGCTAGTGGCCGAGTTAATTCGCCAAGAGCTAAACAATTGGCCGACAAAGACCAACGGCATTGCCGCCCTCTCTTTCACTCGCGTCGGAGGTGATGAGATCCGCAAGGCTGTCGGCCATGACCTCGGTCACCCGCACTATGTGGGAACGATCGATGCTTTCCTCTTTCGATATGTCGTCCGCCCATTTCTTCAAAGATGCTTTCCGAGCTATGCCGCTCCCCGCTTGATTCCGGGGGAATGGGGCGCAGAGCATTGGGGTAATTACAGCCGGACCCAGAAGGCGATCGTCTGTGCCGGGATCAATTTGTTCGGATGTGTATTCATTGACGAGGAAAACGGCAAAGCGGTGGTCGCCCACAAGCCGCACCCTGCACAGCCATTGCGCCCTCTTGGCGAGCCCAACTTGAATCAGGTCAAGACCGCCAAGAATCAACTGTGGAAGGGATCGGGCTGCCTCACACATTCCGACGCCGCTCTGTGGGCGACCAAGATCCTTGAGCATGAAACGCTTGGTGCTATAGTACGTGCGGAGCTTCTACGGCGGTTTCCGCTCATCATCGTAGATGAGCTTCAAGACACCGGCTACTTTCTCGGGAAGAGCATTCGTAGGCTTCTCGATGAGCCTACTGCCCGAGGTGTGCTGGTCGGCGATCCCGATCAAGCCATCTACGAGTTCAACGGCGCTCGCCCTGATCTGTTCGATCAATTTAGGTCAATCGAAGGCTCTGTGGTTCTTCCATTGTCACACAGTCTGCGCTGCGCGTGCTCTGTTGCCGCCGCCGCATCTCACTTGAAGGACTCGGGAGGTAGCATACGTCCTGCTCCTCGCAAGACGGGGAGAACATTCCTTGTGCGATATGGCAATATGGTCGCAGACTCTTACCGTATGCTTGAAGCACTGACGACGGTTCAGAAAAGTAGCGTTGTGAAGGTTATAGCGAGGCGAAATCTCACAGTGTTGGCTCTCAGTGGGAGGAGCGCCGAGCCATGTCCGAAGCTCGGTTGCAGGCCATTAAATCACATGCATCGGGCGGTGAGCCTCTTCTACCAGGGCCGGCAGGTAGCAGCTCTGGCTGCTGCCCGCGCCGCCCTTGATTTGGTGATCTTTCAGCACGAGATGGTCGAGGACACTGAGCTTCAAGACGGTGGTATTGACCCGAGCCGATGGAAGCGGCTGGTCGTCGACTGTCTGTTGAGTTCCTGCGCAAAGGGACCTATTGGCAATTTGTACGACTGGCAAACCGCAGTCGGTAAGATTGTCGAGGAGAAGCTTAACGACTTCGATCTCGACCATTCGCTTCAGTTCACTGCGGGCGGACTCCACCCGCAGAAGAGAAGGGCCTGGGATAGAAGCTTGTGCGGACTACCTTCCTCAGGCTGGCACCTCTGCAACGGTGCACACCGATGTGCCGGTCATGACTGTTCATGGTGTCAAAGGTGAAACACACGACATCACCGTCTTCGTATGTCCCGACAACACAGGGTCCAACCATTGCCCATCTACCATTTGGTGGTCAGCAGACGAGAAGGACCGCGAGGAGAAACGCATCGCGTACGTCGCCATGACCCGAACTCAAGGTGACCTGATTTTGCTTGTCTCAGACAACTGCTTTGAGCGTTTGCGCATAAGCCGAAGACCTTTTGTGGAGAGCTTTGAGTGCTTAACTGTTGATGAATTCATCGCCGAGTTCGCCCAGAGCAACCTGGCGAGCCTTGCCACAGCACCCCAGAGGGATGAGGCTGACCGAGGACTATATACAGGGTAGCATGGGCAGCTCCTTGGCCCTGCGCAAGCTTTAAAGGACGAGCGCTTTAGAAATTAACACATCTCTCCTCTGTACGTAACAAAATAGGTTTTTGACCCCGGAATAATCTGGGGCATTATCTGCCTGTTATTTCTAGTGAAAAACAGAAAGGAGGCAGTAAATGGCCCCGGAACTTTTTTCAGAAGAGATAAAACCGCGTCAATTTCAACCCGCCCCTCGAAAGTTGGTTTTCCCATTTCGGCAAACCCGGAATCCAGCCAAAGAAACTTTGGAAAAACTTTTAGCAAAACTCAAAGGACAAGATTTGCCTGGAGTGGGATTTGCCGAGCAATACCTCTTGCACCTGTATGGCCGGAACCGACGTGCCAACACCCTTGAGCTGAACTACACCTCCATAAGTTTATTCCTGAAGTTTTTGAAAATCCAAGGGGTGACTCACCTGGAGGGCGTAAGCAGAAAACATCTTGAGGCTTTCATTGAACACGAACAGGACCGAGGATTGAAACCCGTTTCCATTAGAGGCAGGCTTGGTTCTGTAAAGGCATTCCTGCGGCATTTGATTGAAGAGGGTGTCGTTCGGCACGAAGTTTTGTCAAGGAGCGTCTCAGTGAAAGTTCCCGACGCTCTGCCACGGGCAATCGCCCCAGAAGATGTGAGGCAACTTCTCTCCGTAATTGACAATACACGAAACCGGGCCTTGGTGCTCATGCTCTTGAGAACAGGCATGAGAATAGGAGAGCTTCTTGCCCTCAGGGTGCAGGACATTGATCTCAAGGAACAGAAAGTATTCATCTATGAGGCGAGAAAGACGGGGAAAGGAAGAGTAGTTTATTTCAGTTCAAACCAAATGGGTCCCAAATGGGGTCGGTCCCAAATGGGGTCGGTCCCAAATGGTCACGGCTTAAAACGCTGTTTTGGCACTGAAAAGGCTAATTTAAGGCGGTCCTGATTCTCAAAAGGTACTCCGGAGATGCCATAGTGCCGTTAGTTTGGCTCAAAAAGCGAAAACTCCACACGCTCTCCTCGTTGTTGAGAAACCAGCTCACTCAAAAGCTCAAGATGTTCAGCCCAAATGGGGTCGCCCAAATGGGGTCGGACCAAGACAACTACTTGTATCTGTGGTAGACATTACCAATTTACCTCCTTGGTCGCCCAAATGGGGCTATCGCCCAAATGGGGTCGGACCAAGACAACTACTTGTATCTGTGGTAGACATTACCAATTTACCTCCTTATTCACGGCTTAAAACGCTGTTTTGGCACTGAAAAGGCTAATTTAAGGCGGTCCTGATTCTCAAAAGGTACTCCGGAGATGCCATAGTGCCGTTAGTTTGGCTCAAAAAGCGAAAACTCCACA
>JBEKMB010000120.1:0-7750 GCA_050008735.1 Syntrophobacteraceae bacterium | reverse complement strand
TTGGGATTTGCACCGAGCATTTCTCTTATGAAACTTCAACCCAGTTCTGTCCTTTTAGAGGGACGCATCTCACAGTGCAAGGTTGAAGTTTCATTCTCGTTCAAACCGCGTCCGGGGACGCGACGGCACTGCTGAATTACGACACAGTCTCTTTCGCCGGGTTGACGATCACTTGCCATGAGATTGAAACTTTGTTGACAATGCACTAGAAATCCCGCAGGCAACTCAGGGCTTCCTCGATATCCTTCTTCTTGAACCCCACGAACACTTTGTCGCATATGGAGATAACAGGGGCGGTCCGGGCACCCCCGGAGAGCTTTTGCATCTGTTGAAAAGCTTCAATGGCCCTGGTCACATCCACCAGGTCGAAATCGCCCCCTTTTTCGGAGAGGTACTTCTTTGCCTGGTCGCAAAGATTGCAACCGGGAGTCGAATATATTTTTGCCCTGCCGGCCATAGCACCACCCCACTGCCGGTCACGGACAGCAGGCACTCATCCGTGGCCGTTGCCGCTCAAGCGGCTGGTTAGATTTTTATTCAACACGATCACTTACCTGATATCTTTCTCAATTGTAATGTAAGGCGCTTGAGGTGCCCCTGCTCCTCAATCAGAAGACTTTTTATAAGGTCCTGGTCCTTCCTGTCGGCCACGGCCTCCTCAAGGCTAAGGAAGAAAACCAGGGTGTCCTTTTCGAATTCCATTGCCAGCTTGAGGGCGTCCGAGCTGTCCCGGATCCCGCCGATCTGGTCCTTGATATCATCGCCCGATATGAAAACATGATCGTCGGCCATCATCTTTATGTACCGATCCAGTTCGTTTTCCGGGTCCCACACCGCTGTGGTGGTCGATTCGGGGGGAAGCTGGGCCCGGAGGGCTTCGAACTTTTTCTTGTGTTCGATCTCCTGGAGCGCCAGGTCGGCAAAGAGGGCCCTGACCTCGGCGCTCTCTATGTTCTTCTGGCTTTCTTCATAGAACTTCCTGCCGTTTTCCTCGATCTGAATTGCAATTTTGAAAACTTCCCCGGCATTGAAACTGTAACCCATCGGGGGTCCCCCCTTTCTGCTGTGTCTGAAAAGTATTTCGGTTATTTTTCCTTTTCAAAATCTTCCCTGGGCGCGCCGCAGACCGGACAAACCCAATCGGCAGGCAGGTCTTCGAACGAGGTGCCCGCGGGCACTCCATTGTCGGGGTCCCCTGTTGCGGGGTCATAAATGTAGCCACATACCGTGCACACGTATCGATCCATCTCTTCTCCTCGTAAATGTGGGTATCTTGTCATTGGTGGAAAGCAAGCAGGGACCTAATATAAAAATCATTATTCAGGAGTGCAACTGAAACGCTAATGATTATTGCAGGAAGGCCAATCGGATTATTGTGCTTTTTGGTCATGTGAAGAATGCTTGCGCCAGATTTGCCTCAGGCGCAGTGCGTTCGACACGACGGAAACGGAACTGAGGGCCATCGCCGCGGCAGCAAACATCGGATTGAGGAGGATGCCGAAAAAGGGGTAGAGCGCTCCAGCGGCAACGGGAATGCCGACCGTGTTGTAGAAAAAGGCCCAGAAAAGATTCTGCTTGATGATCCGCATCGTCAGCGAAGAAAGCTTCATGGCCGATGCAACCAGCAGGAGATCGTCTCGTATGAGGGTGATATCGCTTGCCTCGATGGCTATGTCCGCGCCTGTCCCGATTGAAATCCCGACGTCTGCCGCGGCGAGGGCCGGTGCGTCATTTATTCCGTCTCCCACCATGGCTGTTATCCTTCCTTCCGCCTGCAGCCGCCGGACCTCGCCGGCCTTGTCCCCCGGCAGCACTTCGGAGAGCACCCGTTCAATTCCGGCCTGGCGGGCGATTGTCTCAGCCGTTTGCCGCCTGTCGCCGGTGAGCATCACGACTTCCAGGCCCATTTGCTTGAGAAGCGACACGGCCTTTGGCGCCGACGGTCTGATAGTGTCGGCAAGAGCGATGATTCCCGCCGGTTTTCCCCGGATTGCGACAAATACGCATGTTTTGCCGGATCTTTCCAGAGTTGCGGCGCTTTGTTCCAGTGTGCCGGTGAGTGGCCCCTCGGATTGGATAAATTTCCAGCTGCCGATAACGACCGTGCTTTCGCCCACCTTTGCGCGTGAGCCGAAGCCGGAAACGGATTCAAAGTCGACGGCCGCATCGATGCCTGTCCCAAGCGCTTTGTTTTCGAGCGCCTTTTTCACTATCGCCTTTGCCAAGGGATGCTCGGACAAACTCTCCACGGAGGCGGCAAGGCTCAGAAGTTCAGCCTCCGGGAACCCCTGGGCAACGACGATATCGGTCACCTCCGGTTCTCCCTTCGTAATGGTGCCGGTCTTGTCGAATATTATCGTGTCCAGGTGATGTGCGCGCTCGAGGCTTTCGCCTCCCTTTATGAGGATTCCGTTTTCGGCCCCGAGACCGGCGCCGACCATCACGGCCGTTGGCGTGGCAAGCCCCATTGCGCATGGACATGAAATTATCAGAACCGATACAAAATTCAGAATGGCGCGGCTGAGGATGTGCCCTGGTGCGGCAAAATACCAGATGATGAAAGTGACTACAGCGATGGCGATAACAACCGGCGCAAAAATCGAGGCCACTTTGTCCGCGAAATGTTGTATGGGGGCTTTGGAGCCTTGAGCTTCCTCGACAAGGCGGATTATTTGAGCAAGGGCGGTTTGAGCCCCGACCCTGGTGGCCTTGAAAGTGAAACTGCCGCTCTGATTAATGGTGCCCGCATACGCCTCATCGCCCGGCTTTTTGGAAACCGGCATGCTCTCGCCCGTGAGCATTGATTCATCTACGGTCGATTCTCCCGACACAACGGTTCCGTCCGTCGGAATCCGGCCTCCGGGCCGAACCACTATGAGATCTTCCTGGAGAACTTCGTCGATGGGGATGTCCATCTCCGTGCCCTCCCGGATTACCCGCGCCGTTTTCGGCGACAGTTTCATCAGCTTTTTTATCGCGTCTGAAGTCCTGCCCCTGGCTTTCAGCTCGAGAAGTCTGCCGAGCAGGACAAGCGTTACGATCATTGCCGCCCCATCGAAATAGATGGGCGTTTCACGTGCCGGGACCGTAAAAAACTGCGGGAAGATGGTCGCCGCCGCGGAGTAGATGTATGCCGAAAGGGCGCCGATGGCGACAAGGGTGTTCATGTCGGCTGTCTTGTGGAGGGTGGCTTTGAGCGCACCCTTTAGAAAGCGCCCCCCCACCCAGAAAACAACCGGTGTGGCAAGAACCAGAAGGATGTAGAGCATTACCTGGCCGGGGATGGCGTGCAGAAAAGGAAAAGAATGGCGCATCGTGCCGGCCATTACTAAAACGCTAAGCACCGCGCCTGCCGCCACTTTGCGTTTCAGGTCCGCCAGTTCTTTGCGTCGTGCCGCCTCAGCCTGGTCGCCCGCCTCCTCGCTGTATACCCCGAGATATTCGTATCCGGCCTGCTCGATCGCCGCCTTGAGCGCCGACCAGTCAGCTAGCCTGTGTGAATAGACTATAGTGGCCCTGGATGTTGCGAGATTAACCGCCGCGCTTTCGACACCCTGGACCGAGTTGAGGGCATTTTCCACTCGTCGCACGCAAGCCGCGCAGGTCATGCCTCCCACCAGAATTGTCGTTTTCCTGATGGTTTTTTCGGCGGGGGCCTCCGCCCGGGCGCCGTAGCCGAGTTCTTCTATCCTGTTCCTGATCGAACCCTCGTCCAGAGCTGCCGGATCGTATTCGACCAGCGCCTTCGAGGTTGCGAAGTTTACTGAGGCGCTCACGACGCCCCGGAGGGATTTCAACCCCTCCTCAACCCTGCGTACGCAAGCCGCGCAGCTCATGCCCTCAATATAGACAGTTCGCTTAGCCAAGCTCATAGCCGGCTTTCTTGATTTTCTCCCTGATCAGATCGGTATTAACCGGACCCGTCTCATCAAAAGTAGCCTCTCCCGTTGAAAGGTCCACGATGACGTTGCTTATCCCATCGATTTCCTCCAGGGCTTTTTTCACCGTCTTTACGCAGTGCTGACACGACATTCCTTTGATCTTTACCGATTTCATAACTCACTCCTCATCGGGCTGTTCCCAGTTGTTCGGTTCGGTCTGCCCCTGTTTTCCGCCGGGCCAAAAAAAATCGTCTTCGAGCGGGAATATTCAAACCGGCGGAAGACGGGCGTAACAGGTGGATCAGGCGATTTGTAAAACGATGTACACATCTCCTCTGCGTTTGCCGGGCAGAAGGTTCCCCATGTCTTTGAGCCTCAACCGGGTCCCCGTTTGCACCCCGGGTGGAATTCGTACCGAAACCAGCTTCCCGTCTTCGTAATGGGGCAGGTTGATTTGCACGGTATCGCCAAACCGCGCCTGTCCTTTCGTAATCACAAGATTATATGTCGGGTCCGGCTCAAAAGCTCCTCCCGAGACCCTTTTTGACTGCCGGTGTTCCGGCTTGACGCCGAAGAGCTTCTGCCGCAGGTATTCTCCGGCTTTTTTGCCCGCTCTTTCGAGCAAAGATAATCCCGGCTTGAGCGGCCTGCCGGGTTTTGCGTCCCTCGCGGCGGGGGCAGCCGCTTTTCGGACTGCACTCTGAGGGCGTGCGAACGGTTGGCCGAAGCGGACTATGCGGATCCTTCCGGGACCTAAAACGAAGCCTTGAAAGAAGATGTTCCTGCCGCCGAAAAATACATTATTGATAAACGCCGGGTCGAACCTTACGCCCATGCGCCCAAAGTCTTTTCCCATTTCCTGAAAAATATCCTGGGCCTGGCTGCTCGTGAAAAAATCCCTGAAGATTTCTTCCTGCGAATATCCGAACCCGGCCCCATGCGTGTTTTCGGGTCCATTTCCGAAGCGCTTGAACTGGTCATACTGAGCGCGTTTCGACGAATCGGAAAGAACGCCGTACGCCTCGTTAATTTTCTTGAAACGCTCTTCGGCCCTCGCATCGCCGGGATTTCTGTCCGGGTGCGTCTCCAGAGCCAATTTGCGGTACGCTTTTTTTATCTCTTCGGGCGTGGCGTCCGGGGAGACACTCAGAGTTTCATAGTAGTCACGATTGGGCATTCGGCTATCTTTCCTGGATTTTTCCCTGATTATATCACGATGAATATAGTGCTGACACGGTGGAATGGCAACATAACATGAAGGCGCCTCAAGCTCACCCGGCGCGAGCCGCGCGGGCCAACGGTATTCGGATCGAGTACGGAGCAGGCTCCGGACCTATGACCTGTAACCTGTTCGGCAAAAATCAGGGCACTTCAACAAGAAGGTTGCCAAAGCGGTGCTGCTTCTCTATAATAGCCGATACTGCCGAAGTGGTGGAACTTGGTAGACACGCCATCTTGAGGGGGTGGTGGGGAGACCCGTGCCGGTTCGAGTCCGGCCTTCGGCACTGCTAACAAACGTGAGTAAAGTCAAATAGTTAGAGAGCATCATCACTTCGACGCCGTACCACGACCCTAATAATATCAAATAGTTACGGCTGCCCCGGCGAGGAAGGTCCTCGGCCCCAGTCACCATATGTGAATCATTTCTGTCCCGCCCCGAGCTTGATTCCAGATTCAGCATATTGGCAAGCTAAACAAAAGAGGAACGTGAAGAACCGGGAAATTTCTTCATCCCTCTGCTCAACATCCATCCCGCAGAAGTGATATGCCCGGCATCCGCTGATGTAAAATGGAGTTTGCCTTCCCCTCTAAATCCTCAACCGAGGCTGCTTGCAGAGGAGTGTTGCCCAGTTTCCTCCACTCCCTCCCTTGACAATACTAATTAGAATGATTCTAATCAAACACAAAGGAGGTTTCTTGGAGCCCGTACAAAAAAGACAAGAAATGGAGCAGGCTCTTCGGAAGGCAGGGTATCGTATTACCGGCCAAAGGAAAGCCATTGTGGACTACTTGGTCTCCACTCTTGAACACCCTGGTGCTTATAAGATTTTTGAAGAGGTGAAGAAGGTTCAACCAAGATTGAGTTTGGCGACGGTTTACAACACATTACAAGTTCTTACGATGAACGGCCTAATCAAGATATTGACGTTCAGGGAGGATAATCGATACGAAGCCAACCTCTCTTTTCACATTAATCTTGTTTGCACATCCTGTGGGAGAATACAGGATTTCGAGGCTGGGACGCACATGTCTCCCGAGGCGGTCCGTGAGAAGATTGGTTTCGAAGTCATGACCTATCGGATGGAATACCACGGACTTTGCTCGGAGTGCAAAGCTAAGGCCGATCAGAAGGAGGAGGACAAGAAGCTCTCCAGTGGCGGCTTGAGTCCACGAAGAGAATGTCAGGGAGGGTAGATCAGTACAGACCTTAGAGAGTTCTTCGCGGCTAGTATTTCCGGTTCGTCAAGAGGCATGCATTCTGCGTCTTGCGGTTGGGTTGGTTGAGAGTCTTTGATGATCAAAACTGAAAGTGATTTCCGTCTTCAACTACCTTTTTCAATAATTTCTATGCATTTGCATTTCTGCCCTTCGTCCGGCCCTAGTCCGAATCTTTTCTTGAAAAGTGGGAGAGATATGACTGGACACGTTACTAGTGCAGCATCGAGGAGAGGACAGCGAACAGCCGCAACTTCAGGGACGTGCTCTTTGTCCCACAAACAGCTCGCCAGCCACTGACGCCGACGTAAGCCAGATGGGCAGAGAAACAGAATTATTCATAGTAACGCTGTTCAACAATTCAAACAACGATAAGGAGCAAATATCATGGATGAAGAAAGCAAGTGCCCGGTAACGGGCAGACTTCACGAACACACTGCCGGCGGCGGCACGACGAACCGTGACTGGTGGCCGAACCAGTTGAAGCTCGATATCCTGCACCAGCATTCTTCCAAGTCCAATCCGATGGGCGAGGGTTTCAACTACGCTAAAGAGTTCAAGAGTCTCGACTTGGAGGCCGTGAAGAAGGACCTCCGTGAACTGATGACGAAGTCGCAGGAGTGGTGGCCGGCGGACTTCGGCCACTACGGACCTTTGTTCATCCGTATGGCGTGGCACAGCGCCGGCACCTACCGCACCGGAGACGGCCGCGGCGGCGCAGGCAACGGCAGCCAGCGCTTTGCACCCCTCAACAGCTGGCCCGACAATGTGAGCCTCGACAAGGCGCGCCGACTGCTCTGGCCGATCAAGCAGAAGTACGGCCGAAAAATTTCCTGGGCCGACCTGATGATCCTCACCGGCAACGTCGCCTTGGAATCGATGGGTTTCAAGACCTTCGGTTTCGCCGGCGGGCGTGAGGACATCTGGGAACCGGAAAAGGACACCTACTGGGGCTCCGAGGACGAGTGGCTGGGTGACAAGCGCTACGCCGGCGACCGGGATCTCGAAAATCCGCTCGCTGCCGTGCAGATGGGCCTGATTTACGTCAACCCGGAAGGCCCGAACGGCAACCCGGACCCCATCGCCGCGGCGCGGGATATCCGCGAGGTCTTCGCTCGCATGGCGATGAACGATGAGGAGACGGTGGCCCTCATCGCGGGCGGCCACGCGTTCGGCAAGACCCACGGCGCCGGTGATGCGAAACATGTTGGGCCTGAGCCCGAAGCGGCTGGCATCGAGGAACAGGGCCTGGGCTGGAAGAGCAGCTTTGGCACGGGCAAAGGCGGCGACACGATTAGCAGCGGCCTGGAAGTCATCTGGACCGCCACGCCCACGAAGTGGAGCAACAACTTCTTCCGGAACCTGTTCGGCTACGAATGGGAACTGACGAAGAGCCCGGCCGGTGCGCACCAGTGGAAGCCGAAGGGTGGCGC
>JBEKMB010000012.1:0-69920 GCA_050008735.1 Syntrophobacteraceae bacterium | reverse complement strand
GGTTGTCGATTGGATCAACTGCAACCCCACATGCACATCCCAGGATTGTGCGGGTTGTCGATTGGCCACGCGCGAAAGCGCGCGAGGCCGAGCGCTCGGCGCCGGCCAAAGGCCGCCGCCAATGCGCCATACTAGGGGGTGTGGGGGGCTTATGTCCCCCCATCCCCCACGTTTTTAAAAAGCGTCCTTTGATACATTCTTGAACGCAACTTCGTGTCAGGACCTCAGGCGGCCATAGCCTGGGCCCGCCGTGAGATTTCGTCGGAATCAACATCCTCCACATGGGTGGCTATCAACCACCTGTTTCCTGCAAAGTCCCTGACGGAGCCCATTCGGTCGCCCCAGAACCGGTCGGCCGGTGCTTCCAGCGATTCGCCGCCGGCGTCCAGTGCGGCCCGGTACGTGGCATCGGTGTCCTCCACGTAAAGATAGAACGATCCGGACATGGGAGAAGATCCCTTCATCGCCTCACCCAGCATTAAAACCGAATCCCCTATCTTTACTTCCGCGTGCATTACGCTGCCGTCAGCCGCGGAAAATCTATAGACCTCGGTGGCTCTAAAGGCCGTCTTCAAAAAATCGATCAAGCGCGCCGCCCCCTTGACGGAAAGCATGGGCGTCACCACTCGGTAACCTTCGGGCTTAAATTTAACAGGCATCGAATACCTCCTTTGCTTGCTCTTCCTGTCTTCTTATTAAAAATTTAATTCGCATCCGCAAAAAAGCCCGTGATTCTTTATTCTCAACCGGCCGGCCCTACCTCGCGGAGCATCAAAACTGTGAGCCGCCGGGGGTGTGAGGGCCAAAGTCGCACCATTCCCCACGCATTTTATATCCTTCTATTTTCGATCTCAGGTAGCGAACCGGTATGGAAAAGATGTTGCGTGGCGCTCTGTCAGCATGGGTGAGAAGCGGGATGCAAAGATTGTTCGGGCATTTCGGACAGGATTTTCTCAAGCCTTAAAGCCTCATCGAGGATCACCCTGGCATATTTGCCTGACTGGGATTCAGGATCTAAAGACACAGCCAGCCTTCTGGCGAAACCGCCAACGGCCGTAAGCGGATTTCGTATTTCATGAGCGACAGCCTCCAGGGCATTCTTTACAGATCTGTCGTGCCTGTCGATAGAGGCGAATGACGGGAGGTCCTTTGGATGTTCGTCCATAGGATATTGGGAGACCGTCTGAGAAATCCGGACCAGTGCATGTTTGGCATTTTCCAGAATTCCGATGATGTCCCTTTCACGGTCTATATGCAGTTTGAATCCCTGGGCGATTTTTTCGACCTCTGCGAAAGTTTCGCAAACGGCATCATGAATGTTTTCCTGGCGAAGGCCCAGAACTGCCTCGGCTTCTGCATAAAATGATCTGAACGCCTGAGGTCCCTTTACGATAACCTGAGAAAAAAGCCGCGCCAGATGGCAGACTTCACGCAGTTTTGACGAGCTTGAGAGCCGGTCTTCGGGGCAAACTTCCTGACAGGCCACCAGGTGTTGAGGAAACTTCCAGAATTTCAATGCAGCCGCGCCAAGCTCCCGATGGTCCAGGCCGTAATATGTTCTTTCTTTTTCCAGCAGTTCCTCTAATGGCTCGATGTCAAGGTTGAACGGGCTCGTTTTACCCCTTATGTACAAATCAAAGAGGATGGGCAGCCCTATTTCCATGGTGAGCCCGCAAAGAAAAGCTTCTTCCGGGTTGGCTGCTTTCGACTGGTGGGCCAAGGACTTCGCAATCAACCCGCGATATAATGAGACCCGCCAAAAAAGCTCATAGTCAAAGTGGTCGACTTTTCCCATCGGGAATGCATCACGAAGAGAAATGGAAAGGGCCATTAATTTGATTTGGTTATGCCCGAGCCTCATTACAGCCCGAGACAAAGTTGCGATGGGACTGCCCGTGCCGAAGAGAGCGCTGTTTGAAAGATTGAGGAGCCGCACGGTCAGTGAGGGATCTTGCTCGATAATCTTTACGATCTCGTCATCTGAGGCGTCTTCCTTTGAGGCCACCTCGAGGAGTTTCAGGGCAATCACGGACAGAGGCGGTAAGACGTAGCCCGACTCAAAAATTCTAAAGACCTTGGCCCCATCGATCCTGTCCATGGTTTTCCCCTGCATTCATTCCCTGAATATGACAATCCTTAATAAAGATCGGCATGACAGAACCTACGCCTTAATAAAATCGAAATGGTCCTCCGGTGAACAGCTGGCGAAGAAGGAGATTGCGATGCCCATGTTCCGTGCCTGTTGCGTGGAATGCTCTTTGTCTTTTAGACGGAGCCGAAAGGAAGTGCGTTAGGATTCGTGGTCCGAATAACCGGAGTGATACATCTCGATTTCATCGATTGAATCTTCCAGCGCGGACAACACCTGAGGATCGAACTGAGCACTGTCGGTGCGCAGTATGATATCGAGCGATTGTTCTCTTGAGTATCGGGGTTTGTATGGACGTTTGGAGCGCAACGCGTCATATGTGTCCGCGATTGCCACTATCCGGCATTCCAGGGGAATGGCTTCTCCGCGCAAACCCCTCGGGTACCCGCTGCCGTTCCATCTTTCATGATGCCCCAGGGCGATCGAACCTGCGATTTGAAGCAACGGATTGATTGAGACGCCGGCGCTTTGTTCGGGTGTCAGGCCCAAACAGGTCAAATAACTTTTAAGGCTGCTGGGCGCCTCGGCGAGGATTTTTGCGCCGATTTCACAATGTTTTTCTATTACCGCCCGTTCGTCCGGATCAAGCTTTCCCGGTTTGAGCAAAATGTTGTCGGGCACACCGATCTTGCCGATGTCGTGCAACGGGGCGCCGAGAAAAATCCTCTGTGTGAGGTCGTAGGGCAAACCGAGCCGCTCGGAGAGTGTTCGCGAATAGTGGCCAACGCGGATGATATGGTTGCCGGTCTCCTCATCCCGGTATTCGCCTGCTTTGGCCAGCCTCCAGATGATGTCGAGCCGCGACAATTCCAGTTCATGCGTGCGTTCGCGGACACATTGTTCCAGTTGTTCGTTGTGTTTGCGGATGGTGTCCTGGTATTCTTTGAGACGCAAAGAGCTGCGGATACGGGCTATGAGGTCTTCGCGGCTCACGGGCTTGCTCAGTAGATCGGTTGCTCCGAGATCAAGGGCTCGCCGCTTGGCTGTCTCATCCGTGCCGCCGGTGACAATGATAATGGGAGCATCCTGAACGACCGGGATGGTGCGCAGTTCCCTCACCAGGTCAAAACCACTCTTGATCGGCATCGAATAATCCGATATCACCACATCCGGCGGCTTGCCGCGTGCAATATCGATTGCCTGATCCACACCCTCAACGTATATCAAGTCCCATTCGTCGCGGAGTTTCCGAAGTGAGCGGCTTATCGAGCCAAGAAAATGCGGATCATCGTCCACAAACAAAATTAAGGGCTTTTTCAATGTGTCCGGCATACAAAGGGCTTTCCTGTCCGTGTATCGTGAGAAAATCTTTCAGACGCTGCAAATCCAGTTCGGCCAGGTGATGTGGAAGAACCTGGACGGCCCGCAGGCTGTCCCATGCGGTCAGGTGGGTTGCGATTTGTCATATGAGATCCAAGACGAATTTTAGTATGAGCAAGAAAGCCGAGTTTATCTAAAACTCGGCAGGAGCGGCGCCGGACTTTAGGATAAGAACGAGCGGCCAGGGAGACTTCTGATACGAAGTCGCGTTCAAGTTGATAATTCCAGGGCACCCGAACAGAGCGGGGGAATGCTTCCCCCGCGCCATACTGAGTCGCGCAACGGCGAAAGGGGAGCCCCGGATCTTTCAGGGGCACACTATCGGCAGACCTACCCAAATGCTGCCCAAATTTAAGACTGTCTCCAAAAAGTCACTTGTCCGCAATGGAACGGTAACAATTTATCTTCATAGTTGTCCGTACTAGGAATACGCGTACTTTGCCAGCCCCTAGGCAATGTAGCGTGAAGCCCGGGGCTCCATCCGGGCTTTTTTCTTTTAAGCTTGCCGGGAGCAGGCAATCACCTTCACTCAATTTGATCGACATGCCTGTCAAAAATGAATCGCATGCCCCAGGAAAATAAAAAATATCAGGGCCAAAATGTGCAGGACCCACCAGTTCAATGAAAACATCTTGAATTTATTCATGCCTACCTCCACAGCCAACCACTGATGGTGTACACTGTACTTATGGCCACGAGATGAACAATCCACCATCCGGTATTTGGATAACGATACGTTACCCCGACTTTACTCCTGCCTGGATCGTATCCGAAGAGTTCCAGGTCAAAAATGGCCTTTCCAACGAAGAACTTAGTCCATAGAACGATTATGTCAGGCAGTGTCGTTTTAAGTACGATCGATTCGAACGTGGCCGGTTCAGGCCAATGATCAATCGCAAAGTGCGCCATTCCAATAGTGCCGATAATCACTAAAAAGCCGTTAAGTGTGTATCCGTAGCCGATGGTTTTTTTGCCGGAAAAAAGCAGCGGCACGACAATGACGCTCAGGATGCCGGAAACTATTGGAAGAAAGTTGGATGTGTTCTGGGACGCCGGATGTATCCGCAGGTGCAGCAGCAGCCCGCCAAGCGAAATAGCGATCAGTGCAAGAAACAAGGTCGATTTGACGTAGGTCCTGATGGTCATTGGTCTCCTCCTTTTATGGGCGCAATTGCACTCACTCGCCGAACCGGCGTAACGGAAACTAACTGAAGTACCAACCCCCGTTCACATTGATGGTTTGCCCCGTCATGTACCCGTTTCGGGCCAGCATGAGGACGACATCGGCGACCTCTTCAACTTTTCCAAAGCGGCCCATGGGTATGCGGTCAGGTTTCGCCTCCAGATCCCTGACCATATCGGTCTCAATCAGGGCCGGAGCAACCGTATTGACCGTGATTCCATCTTTAACGAGCAGCGCTGCGTAAGAATGCGTCAGGCCCCATATGCCGGCCTTTGACGCAACATAGGGCGGGGCGGTGATCCCGCCGGTCTGGGCTGCGACCGAAGAGATGTTGATGATCCTTCCCCAGTGCCGTTCGCGCATTCCCCGCACAATTGCCTGGGTGACAAGAAAGGCCGACTTGAGATTTACCGCGAGCACCCTGTCCCAGTCCTCCTCGGTGATTTCGTCCAGGCCCTTCAGGATGGCAATCCCGGCATTGTTTACCAGGATCTGTACCTGCCCGAGCTCGCGTTCGACCGTCCGGATCATTTTTGCCGTTTCGGAAGACCTCGAAACGTCAGCCTGAACCAGGATGCTCCGCTGCCCGGCTTCTCGAACCAAAGCGCAGGTTTCGAGAGCTTCTTTCTCCCGGCTGAAATAATTGACTGCAACGTCCACTCCGGCTTTTGCAAACGAGGCCGCAACAGCCCGCCCGATGCCTCGGCTGGCGCCGGTCACCAGCGCCACTTTTCCATGCAAATCGTCCATAGAGTCATCTCCCTTTTCCCAATATCCCAGGTCAAACAAAACAAAAGCCGGTCGAAACGGATTGCCAACGGCCACAACTCCTGAAAGACGCATTGGCAATCACGAGAGGCAACGCCGGGACATCGGTGAATTGTAGTTACGACTCAAAAGATTGTCCAACGTGGGAATAGGTGAATCGGTGAATAGGTGAATCGGTGAATCGGTGAATGGGTGAATGGGTGAGTCGGTGGGTCGGTGAGTCGGTGAATCGGTGAGTCGGTGAGTCGGTGAATGGGTGAGTCGGTGAATGGGTGAGGCGGTGAATGGGTGAGGCGGTGAATCGGTGAATAGGTGAATGGGTGGGTCGGTGAGTCGGTGAATCGGTGAGTCGGTGAGTCGGTGAATGGGTGAATGGGTTAATGGGTGAGTCGGTGAATATTTACGAGGAAAAGCCCGTCATTTCCGCGGCTTAAGTAAATTCAAGCACTTACGCGTTTATTTAACCGCTTATGGAGCTAAGCCCCCACACCCCCCGGTATGGCGCTTTGGCGCGTGGCCAATCGACAACCCGCACAATCCTGGGATGTGCATGTGGGGTTGCAGTTGATCCAATCGACAACCCGCACAATCCTGGGATGTGCATCTGGGGTTGCAGTTGATCCGTATCTTGGGGGGGGCGGGGATCTTTATAATACTGAGAAATCATTCCCCCGCGTTCTTAGAAATATCCTGGCAAAGACTTTCATTGGACAATTTCGATCATGCCGGTGTCATGGGCCGCCGCGGTGCCGATAACGGCCGCATTGGGCACGCCGTGGCTCCTGAGATCTGTCTGGAGCGCCGTGGACCTGTCTTCGGGAAGGGAGATGAGAAGCCCGCCGGACGTCTGTGCATCCGCCAAAATATCGAGGAGCAACGGATCCATGGGGCCGAGGCTGCGGACTTTGTCGGCACAAAAGTTTCGATTGGCAAAGCTTCCGGCAGGGACAAGACCCATCCGGACGGCATCCAGCACTTGAGGCAGCAGGGGGACCTGCCCGGAAAAAAGCGTGATCGCCACCTTGCTCGCCGTTGCGATCTCGAGCGCATGGCCCAGCAGGCCGAACCCCGTGATGTCGGTGCAGGAGTTTACCGGATAGGATTCCATGATTTCGGCCGCTCTCCTGTTAAGGGTCGCCATGGTTTCTATCGCCTGCCGTTGGGCCTCATCGGAAGCCAATCCAGCCTTAATGGCCGTGGCCAGGATGCCGGTACCGAGAGGTTTAGTGAGGATGAACGCATCGCCCGGTCTGGCCCCTGAGTTGCTGAGGACCCTGTCAGGGTGCACCAGTCCTGTTACCGAAAGCCCATACTTGATCTCAGGGTCTTCGATACTGTGTCCTCCCACGAGAACAGCCCCAGCCTCATGGATCTTGTCCAGACCGCCTCGAAGGATCTCCCTCAAGATGGCCTTATCCATCGTTTTGACTGGAAAGCAGACGACGTTCATCGCCGTGAGGGGACGCCCACCCATTGCGTAGACATCGCTCAACGCATTTGCCGCGGCGATCCGGCCGAAATCGTAAGGGTCGTTGACAACCGGCGTGATGAAATCGATTGTCTGGACCAATGCCGTCTCGGCGTTGAGACGATATACCCCTGCGTCGTCGGACGTCTCCCTGCCCACGAGAAGATTAGGGTCTTTGTCCAAAGGAAGGCTTTCCAAAATATCCGCCAGGTCTCCCGGACCGATTTTAGCCGCTCAACCTGCCGCGCGAACTGTTTTGGCCAGCTCCACTCGAGAACTCGTCATTCTTTTTTCTCCATGCCAATCGCTTGCCCACCTCACCGAAATGTCACACGCGAACAACTCTTCGCGTCCAGGACTTCGCCGGAACGAATCAGGTTAAACTGATTACTTTATCCGCCACTTGCATGGCCGTAACAATATCCAGCATGTTAGTGGTTTCGCCGACCCGCTTTTTTTCGAAAAGGCCGAAATAATTAAGGCAGGTCCCGCAAACCAGTATCAGCACACCTTCCTTTTCGAGCCTCTGGAGCGCCGGAAGGTTGTCCGAATCTTCTACGGCGAGTTTGACCCCACCGTTAAGCAGAATGACCTGCCAGAGTTCCGGCCCCATTTCTTTAAGGGTGTCGATAAAATTAAAAACGAGTTTTTTGCCGAGTGTGTCGTCTCCGGTTCCCAGTCGATCGGTCCCGATCAACACGGCAATTTTCCGCCTCTCGCCGCTTTCATGCTCCTCCCTGGCCCCGAACGCCTCTGCGGATTCTTTCCTGGCGCCGTTTACCTCGAATACGCCTCCCTGCTCGGACAAGCTCACCTCGAAGCCCATCTGTGAAAGAAAACGGCATACGTTTTCCTTCGCCGCAGGGTTATCCACAAGTACGCTCAACCTTTCAACACCCCCCCGGTCGATTATCTCCTTGGTCCTCAGAACGGGGTTAGGGCACGCAAGACCGCGACAATCCAGTTTCTGTTCAGCCATTTTCTCCTCTCATATTTCAGACTTCACTTCTACAAACGCCCTGAACATACAGATGGAAAAAGCACGATAATACCGCCATCGGGAACGACTCCACGACGCGGCAACTTTCCGTGCCCATATTGAAACCATCCGAAAAGGTCCTCAATTGAAAAGGCGCCTGTGAGTCCGGATGGTGTCCCCCCTGGAGACACCGGATGAGACACTGAGAGTTGGATAACATAGGGGAAACCCCGAGTCTAATCGGTTTCTTTCAAATCTTCGGCACACATCCATTGACATTTCCTATTCCAGATATTTGTGTAGCTGTATTTTAGCCATTCAGAAGGGAACTTCGGCAACGCGACTGTCTTCCGCCGGTGGTTTTGATCGATTTTCAAGCGAGCGGGTCAGGACGTTCCGGTGGTTCGAGCGGCAAGCCACCCGTCAGGTGGGCGGGGAGGTGAGGGGAGCCGATGTCCGGCCTGTTGCCCAAACCAGATGAAGACATAAGGAGTCCGGTTTTGCCTGGAACGTCACCCCCGGCGGAGGCGGGGGCCAGTGTCTTAAACCATAATTATCCAACAATTTCAAAGGACTGGATTCCGACTTGCGTCGGAATGACGGACCTCCTTTTCGCTCTGCTTTTGGGGACCTGATTTGGGCAACAGGCCGTGTCCGGCCGCCCTCCACATCTTGCAGATCGTCAGGATTTGAATCTTTGATGCCAATCGGGATTATCTTTAGAAAAGGATTGGCTCCAGCGGGAGAGAATAGCAATGCGCGCGAAATATGCTTTATGGGCAGGGTTGTTAATAATTGCCGTCCTGGTCACGTCGGCGACGAAGTATTTTGCATACTTTCCCGGAGACGTGGCGGTTGAAAGGTGGGTGCAATCCCTTGTCACCCAAAATCTGAATTGGGCCGAAGGAATTTCGCGGACGGCCGAGTTCCCCTGGATTTTCCTTATACTTGCGCTTATCGCAACCCTTTCCTGGATCATGGTAGGATGGCGTGCCGCCCTTGTTTCCATCCTCAGCCTTGTGGGGATGTGGGCCCTCGGGAATTGGCTCGGTCCGGTCATTGCCCGGCCGCGGCCCACCGCGGAACTTGTCCGCGTGTTTCGTCACTTTCCGGGTTATAGCTTCCCTTCGCTATTTGCCCTGAGGTATGCCGCCACCTTTGGCTTTCTGGCGGAGCTGGCCGCGGTGAAGAGCTCCGGTGCGCCGCGAATCGCCCTGATCCTTGTGTGCGGCGCTTTTTTCATTCTTGGCTTCGTTGCCAGGGTCGCGTTGGCGGCTCACTGGCCGAGTGATGTCATCATCTCTTATTATCTTGGATTGGTCTGGGCAGCTTTTCTCATTCGGTTTGCTCCTATGGCTTAGTCGGCAATAACCTGTTTGGAAAGGCCCTGTGAAAGGGGCGACGAGGTTTGTACGAAAGAGGCTTAAAAAGCGGGCGTAAGGACATCGTCTGGAAAAGCTTGGCTTTCACTCACTCCGCGGATACGCACGAACAGTCACCAAAGACACTCCGCCATGACCACCGGCCGGTGTCCGAAGAACATTAAGCACGACCTGCCTCAGTGAGGAACCTGTTGAGCACCCGGTCAGTTCAAAGTTTAACCGGCCTCTTACCCCAAAAACAAAAAGAGCTATGGGAAATCCCATAACTCCTTGAATTTTACGAGCGTCCCCAGCCGGATTTGAACCGGCGTCGCCGGCGTGAAAGGCCGGTGTCCTGGACCGGACTAGACGATGGGGACATTGGAAAGCAGGAGCCTATTTAACGAAACCGGCCGGTCGTGTCAACAGGATTATGGAAGGTGCCGACCGGCAGCCACCAGCAGGGCCCAAGCTGTAAAGAATTACATCTAGCACCTCAAGCGGCCCGCGTCAAGCTTTAGCGTGTAGCGACGCAAGTCCGGGAGGGGTGAGGCCTCGATCATGCGACTGATTTCGTATGCCGGGCGACAGTGTGGCCTCAGGTCTTTTTGATAGAGTGCCCGGGGGGGTTACGATTTTGCTTGCCATTATGCAGATATCAGCATATATTGATAAGTGAATATACCGTCTTGCAGGGTCTCGCAATTACTCCCGTCGGCTCGCTCAAAGAAAGCTCGAAGGCTGATGACTGAAGAAGTCCTTTCCGATACAATTACTAATTCCGAACGCTTCCAGCACTCGGCCGATATCCTTAGAACGGTTGCCCATCCCGTCAGGCTAAGGATAATCGATTTTCTGGAGGCGGGAGAAAAGCCCGTTTCCCAGATATGCATTCGGCTCAGCGCCCCTCAGCCCTACATTTCCCAGCACCTCAACCTGATGAAGGCCAAAGGGATTCTTGCGTCCAGACGGAATGGGAGCCAGGTCCTGTATTCGGTTGCCGACAAAAACGTGATCGAGGTTATCCACTGTATACGCGAACACTACAAATGAAGGGCAAGGGGCAAGAAAAGAGCGGTTAGCAATGACCGGCGGAAGGGCGGCAGGAATGATGATTACCTGTCATTTACGCGTCATTTGCGCAAGACCTCCGCGCACGCCTGCCAGGCCTGCTCGCGCCCTGGCCCAGTGGACTCTATCGGAATCATCCGTTCACCTATTTTTTCAGGAGGAAGAACCGTGCCGGAATCCGCAGCTTCAAAGCAAAAAATCAATTCCGTTATTGAACCTTCGCCCGAGCAGCAGTCGAGCACCTTTGTCTGCAGCCGCGACACGCTGGACGGCGCATACCCGTCCCTAATACTGGCGATAAACGGCAGGAGACTTGGAATGGAGACCACCATTTTCTACACCTTCATGGGAATCAACGTGATCCGCAGGGGAGGGGCGGCAAAGTGCAAGTTCGTTCCGGGCGGGACAATGGGGGCCATACCCGGGATGTCTTCGGTCGCGAGCTGGATGATGAGGAAAAAAATCAACAAAGCAGGCATCCCGACGCTCGATGAGTTGATGGAGATTGCTCAACTGGAGGGCGTGAAGTTAGTTGCATGCAAAATGACTATAGATATGATGGGCTTGGGCCAGGAGGATTTCATCGAGGGCGTCGAAATCCAGACCGCCGAGGCTTACCTGAAACATGCGCGCAATTGCAAAATAAACATGTTCACCTAAGGCGCCGGGGAGCGAATATCGGTGGACGGAATATGGAGGGGGGCCCCCACCTTGAATCTCCCATTATCCGTCATTTTATCTGTGCCGGCGCCCCAGGGTCTAACAGCGTTTCTCCCCCTCCCTTTTTTGCCTGACTACCGTACGCGATTTTTGCACCTCTTCGTGGACCGGACAGTCGCAGATCGCCTGCTTTTTTTCCTCCATTTCCCGGGTCGTTCTAAAAATCCAGGAACTTGAATCTGAAAAGCAGTAGATAGCCAGTTCGCATTCTTTACACCGTTCCATCATCAATATCCTTCGGACCACTTGTACCAAGCTGCAATTTTGCCTCACTCGACCTTCCCGGGGCCATTTTCTTCCGGCGGCGGGTATTTAGTTACCCCCCGGAGATATTGGTCCCACTCGATCGGGAGCAGATATTTCTTGCGGCTGTTGCACTGTTTGCATGCAGGGACAGTATTGGCACGGGAGGATTTCCCCCCGCGTATGAGCGCGACAATATGATCCATCGTCAGCTCCGCGGGGGGTAGCTTGTCGTTGCAATAATAGCAGACCCCCCTGGCAACCCTGCGCTTCCACCACTGCGTCTTTCGAAGCTCACTCGCCTTCTGTTTTTGCTCCCGGAGCTGCTCGGGCGATACAGAGACAATGAAAGCCGATTCCTGCCCGGTTTGCACGGGGGATTCAATCCGTTTGACCGGGTGAGGTTTCTTCGACGTCGCCTATTCCTTTTTCGCCTTAATGGCTACATAGAAGGTGTTCGTGCCGCGTTTTATGAGCAGCAGCAATGGCTCGCCCTTTTTCATCTTATCTGTCGTCTGCTTCCAGTCGCGAACGTTTTGAATCTTCTGCCGGTTGACTTCCCTGATGATATCACCGGGGCGCAGCCTGGCTTCGGCGGCCGGGGTCCCCGGGGCAAGCTCGGTTATAATAACCCCGCTTTCCTTTTCATCAACGCTGAATTTTTGAGCCAGCTCAGGGCTGAGGTTCTGTACCGTTATACCCCAGGCGCTCTCCGTTTTCACACCGGCGCTTTTTTTCTCCAGGGCCTCTTCGGGCATGGTTCCGATGGTTAATTTAACACTGACCTGCTTGCCGTCCCGAATGATACCGATTGCCGCTGAGCTGCCGGGCAGGAGGGCGGCGACGGAGCGTGAGAGCATGTTGGCGTTTTCGAGCTGCTTTCCATTGAGCGTTTCCACGATGTCCCCTCGTTGGAGACCTCCCTTTTCCGCCGGGCTGTCCTGAACTACATCGGATATGATTACCCCCTTTGTCACTTTGGTGCCGAAAGACTCGGCGAGTTCGGGCGTGATGTCCTGGATCATGATTCCAAGCCATCCCCGAATGACTTTCCCGGTCTTCAACTGGTCGAGGATATCTTTTGCCATGTTGATCGGGGTTGCGAACCCGATTCCCTGGCCCTGGGCGACAATGGCCGTATTGATGCCGACAACTTCCCCGTTCATGTTGAATAGCGGCCCTCCGCTGTTGCCGGGGTTAATCGCCGCGTCCGTCTGGAGAAAATCGTCATACTGACCGGCCCCAATCACGCGGCCCTTTGCGCTGATTATGCCCGCAGTAACGGTGTTGCCCAAGCCGAAGGGGTTACCCACGGCAATGACCCAGTCGCCGACACGAATCGCCTCCGAGTCTCCGAGTTTTGCCGCTTTGGGCACCTTCCCGTCAGCCTTTATCTGGATCAGGGCAATGTCGGTCTTGGGGTCGCGCCCGACCACTTTTGCCGCGTATTCCTTTCCGTCGGTGGTTTTGATACTGATCTCATCGGCTTTTTCGACAACATGGTTATTGGTAAGGATAAGACCGTCCTCACTGATGATGAAACCCGAGCCGAGGGCGTGGGTTTTCATCTGCCCCTGGGGCATGTCGCCAAAGAAGCGTTTAAACTCATCGCCGAAAAAATCTTTAAAAGGCGAATTAGGCCCTAAGAAGGGCTGCATTGGATTTTCCTTGACCGTCTGAGTGGTCGAAATGTTTACCACGGAGTCCTTGACCGCTTCGGAAAGGTCCGCGAACGACGCGGGACCTAGATTACCTGAGAGCGCAGGATGAGCGCTGAGAAGAGAACCGGACCAGAATAAAACTGCAATACAGACAATTCTGGCGATGCCTGAAAGATTTCCACTACGAATTTGCATGCAAGCTCCTTTCCATAAGTGTCGCTAAGCGTTGGAAACGATTATAATAACGCAGCAGCCGGCCGGTTTGTCAATAAAAAAACTGCACCCTTGGCAGTTGACGCAAGTTTGTGTTTCCAGGAGCGGGTAAAAAAAGTAAAATAATTATAAACCCGCTCTGTTTGATGTAATTGCCCGGCAAACAGAAGAAAGCTAAGGCGAACGGCTTATGAAGGCAATGACAATGAACCTGATCGAGGCCTGCGACAAGGCTTTTGGCATTATTACCCAGACCCGCGAAATTGATAAGCTGTACCGGAAAGGCCTGCAATGTCTTGGGGAAGGTAAGTTGCGAAGCGGTGTTATGAGCCTTGCGGCCGAAGCGATCCGTGACGATCAGCTGAGCGAGGAGGTTTTCATCAGCAATGAAAGCGTGGTCAGCTTCCTTTGCGGGGTCTGGATCCAGTTCCTGCTTGTCGAAGTGGCCGGGGTTGACAAAAACAAGCTAAAAACCCTTGCCCAAAAAGCTTTCGGGGAAGACGCCGGGAAAAAACTCCTCCATTAGCATTTAGCAGTGAGCAAATCGGGGGGGGGAGATCTTCATTTCTCAAAATCGGGTATTTTTCCGATCAGATTGCATCTTTGGTCTTCACTGGTATTTTTCAAGCCTGCCTGCATTCCTGACAACTGCAACGGCCCGGTGCTTCAAAGCGAAAATCAGCAACGCGACTTCATCGCTGGGGAGAGTTCCTTTGTACTCAGCGCCTTAGGTATTTTTGCTGAAAGGAGAGGTCGTCATGGCAGAGGTAGACAAAAGCTTCGATGAGGCTTGCAATGGTAGGGATAAGCGTCCAGCAGAACAGCAGGTACAGCAATCCCATGCCGGGTTTGTTCAAGTAGAATTTGTGCATTCCCAGACCGCCCAGGAAGACCGCCAGAAGAATTGCGATGCTTCGGCTCCTGGCAGGAATTGCCGGGAAAGGGTCGAAGTGCCGGCCGCCCTGTTTGCCGCTTCTCAGAGGATAGCCACAGGAAGGGCAGGACCAGGCTTTTTCCGATACGGACTGAGCGCATTCGGGGCATTCTATAAGCGCCATTTTCTCTTTCTTCAACGGGGGCAGTTACAGGCCGGGGGGCCCGTGCGACCTTTGTCAGGCTTGCAGGGACCTCGGCCCCCCCTCACGCTCGAAGTCCTCCACGATGGCCTTTTGCTCCCGCAGTTGGTCGAAAAATTTTCTTGCTTCGGTGAAATTGTGAAAGGCGGCACTGATACAGACGAATTCCTGGCCATGTTTGTCCGTGCCGCCATCTATCCGCTGTATCCCTATCGATTCGGGCATGCCGGAGAGTGCGGGGAGAAGATCCCGTATGCTCCGTTCGAGGACCTGAATCCGGAACACCGACGGGTGGCGCCAGACCGTATTGGGGTCCCAGTGGACCTGAAGCATTTGCTGGACTAGAAGGGAATGTCTTTCGTGAAGGTCGTGGCAGTCGCGGTGATGGAATGTTACGCCTCTTTCGCTAAGGGTGGCGACGACAAGGTCCTGTCCGGGCAGAGGATTGCAACAGCGCGCAAATTTGAAGATAGCCTTATCCAGGCTGGATACCGACAGCGTGTTTTGGCCGTAGCCTTGCTCGTCCTGCTTTCTGGGATCATCCGGCCGGTGGCCCTCGAGATAATAGAGGACGAGCTGCGGAGAGACAAGGTCCTGGCCTATTTGAACGTATAATTCGTTCAGGTCCTTGACGTTGAGTATTTCCAGGATCAGCCGGATGTTTTCTCCCTCCAGAACGGAAGAGGTCAGCTTATGGCGGAAAATTTCCTGCAGCAGGATGTCCCTGCCGATTTGCTGTGCGAATTTCAGCCGTTTTTGATGCAGGCGTCTGTTGATTGCCGTGCGGGCTTTCGGAGTTTTGCAGAGCGTCTCCAGGTCGGTGTCGACATCAAGGGGTTCGGGCGAGGTAAGGATCTGGACTGTGTCTCCGTCCTTCAATCGGCCTGTGATCGGCATCCATGAGCCGTTCACCAGTGCGCCCTCACAATTATCGCCCAACTCTGAATGGATGCGGTACGCAAAATCAAGGACTATGCTGGCCTTGGGGAGATAGTATATGTCTCCGGCCGGGCTGAAGGTGTAGATCTCTTCGGCTTCCGAGAGCCTTATCAGGGCCTTGCGATGCGTTGCGGCCCCCCCGTATTCGCCTATATCCCGCAGCAGTTCGCTTATCTCCTGCCAGTTGTCTTCGGTGAGCCCTTTTTGGGACTCCCATGCCCTGAGGATTCCCCCGTTAGCCCATTTTTCCATCTCAAGGGTTCGTATCTTAACCAGGTAATTGTTCCCACTGAGATGAATTCGCGTGTGGAGGCTCTTGTACCCGTTTGCCTTGGGATTGGCGATAAAGTCGCGGCTGCTCCTGGGGACCGCGGTAAGATTGTTGTTGACGAGCCCGAGCACCTTGTAGCAGGCGGTAATGTCCTCAGTGTGCAGGATTATGGCAAAATCAACGTAATTTTCAGGATAGGCCGGATCCAGCGTACGCTTCACAGGGTCGTAGTAGCTTCCAAGGCCTTTGAGGCGTGTGCGGATATCGGCTGAAAACCCGGATTCGGCCAGGATCGCCGACAAGGAAGCCTCCAGGCTTGCGATGGCCGGCGAATTGCGCAGATCGCGCATCAAGTGCAGGATCTTCTTACTCTTTTTTGGATATAGAAAGGAAAGAGCCAGGTGATAGAATTCTCTTTTCAACGGATATACATTGAGGCGCGCCGCAATCGGAGCGTACACCTCGATTGTTTCCTGTGCAATGCGTTGCCGCTTGGTCAGCGGAAGATAGTGAAGCGTTCTCAGATTATGCAGGCGGTCCGCCAGTTTTATTATTAGCACCCCGAGCCTTCGGCTCGCGCTGATGAATATTTTGCTGTGTGTCAGGTCCTTGAGGGCGGCTCGATCCAGATGATATCTTGTCAGTTTGGTGCACCCGTCCACCAGTTCGGCTATCTGGAGGCCGAAGCGTGCTTCAACGTCTTCAAGAGATATCCAGGGAATGTCCTCGACGACATCATGGAGCAGGGCCGCGGCCAGCAGCACGGGATCTTTGAAATTCATTTCTCTGGCCAGGATTTCGGCCACTGCGCACGGATGGCTGATATAGGGCGCCCCGGATTTTCTCCGCTGACCGGCGTGCAACTCAGAGGCGAACGTGAGAGCTTCGAAAAAAAGGGGGTTATCCTCGTTGGCGGGATCGAGGCTTTTAGCCATACGGGCTCGGAACTGGGCAAGATCGAAAAAATGCGTGTCTTCGGTGGCTACCGGGAACGGTAAACCTGATTTTTCGTCAAGTCCGATTTCAGACATATTATCAGCTTTTAAATTAATCATCTTTGCCGCCGCCGTGGACAAGGAGCTTGAGCACACTCCTCCATGGCTCCGATAGCCTCCGTATTGGTTATTATTAACGATTATTCTAACAGATTGACAGGGAAAATTCACCATGGGCGGACAATCGTGAGTCGGAGAAAGGTTGCGCCCGCCCGGATTGCGCAATTTCCAGTCGCACACGGTGGCAATTGCTGCTGCATGTTTAATTCGCACCCTTGAAAAGTATTTTTCCAGTCATAATATGATATAGGTAAAACGTTGTTTTTGGGGGGGGGCGGCAAGGACTCGTGCCGTAGGAGAGCAAAATTTCGACCGGGGGGCTTGGAACCAAGACCCGATTGCCCCGCCCAACACTTTCAGGACGCTGCCCCGATCGACACGAGGGCCGACGTCATCAAGGTCCGGCTTGACGACGCAAGAGGGCATTTCCGGTTTCAGATCGTTTTTGCACCAAGCGATTTTCGCGCCGCCGCCGAGCATACTGAAGTCGACGAATTGGCTGCTTAACATGTTAAATGAGCAGGATGTGGAGGCTTATGATGGAGTCCAATGAGTTTGTCGAGATCGGGGAAGTTTTCATTAAAACCGACAGGATTCAGGGGAACATGGTCATTTTGAAGCGGTCGGAAGAAGACAGCCAATATTTTCTCATGTTCGTCGGCGATGCGGAAATTACCGCAATAGCGAAAGAAAAGGGCCTGGTCGAACCAAAGCGGCCTCTCACACACGATATTTACTTGACGATCCTGAGGCGCACGGGGGCGGTTTTCGAAAAGATCGAGATCTCGGAGATGCGTGAGAATACTTTCTATGCCAAGATCTTCGTGCGCATAAACGATGAGGTGGTCCTGTTCGATGCGCGTCCGAGCGACGCGGTGGCGCTTGCGCTGCATGAAAAGTGCTCCATTCTGGTCAATAAGAAGCTGCTCCGCCGCGAACTTACCCCCGAAGAAGTCCAGGAATACGAGATGATCGTCAAGACCGTAAAGTTTTGACATTTCTGGCTAAATAAGTATCGCGAAACTATCGTTTGACTTGCCGGGCCGTTTTAGATAGACGTGAGAGCCATCCGCTCGAGTTGGGTCCGCAACGCTCGGGCAGCAGGCAACAAAGCCGGTGTGGACCGGCTTTGCTATTTTGGAAATCCAGTACAGCGATCAAGAGGGGATTCGAGTTTGGTCAACGGCAGTCGTCGGTGGACTGCCAAACCTTTCGCAAGCCCGGAAGAGGACATCTATGGGAATTACTTCTTCTTCAGCCACAATTACGCGTTTTTTCGTACCCGAGCTCAAAGTTGACGATTTCTGGAGCTTGGCGGATGGAAAGCTCCGGGGAGGAGCTTTTTCCGAACCCGATGAGTCTCAGGTGGAATCTGCCGGTTTCACGACCTGGGAGGATTTTTTCGATCCGGACTTTGCCTATGGGTCCTACCGGAAGGGCGAATACGTAGCGTTCAATTTCCGGTTGGACCAGAGAAAAGTCCCGAACATCGTGCTAAAACAGTTTGTCAGACAGTCGGTGCAAAAGTTTCGTGAGGAACACAACGGCAAATGGCCGAACCGGACCGAAAAGCAGCAAATGCAGGAGACCATGCAGGAGTATCTGCTGAGCCGGGCCCTGCCTCAGCCAAGCGCATCCGAGGTGGTTTGGAACCCCGTTCGCAACTATATGGTCCTGGGGACTTCGAGCAGCAAGATGATTGACGCCTTCCTGGAGTATTTCGAACAGCAGTTTCAGCTCTATCCGGTTGCTCTTTACCATGCACAGTGGGCGCTGAATACGCTTCCTCTCACTCCGGGTCAGAAGGACGTTCTCGGCTCTCTTGTTTCGGTGAAATCCCCGTCAGCCATGAGCGACGGGCGTTTTCTGGGTTCGGAATTCCTGACCTGGTTGTGGTTTTACATCGAACGGATGGGCGGTTCGGTTCAGGCGGGGGAAAAGACGGCCAATATCCACCTGGGGGAGCGCATGGTCCTTGTGCTGCCTGGCGACAGGAAAGAGCGGGTGGTTTGCACCACGCAGGCGAATTTTCTCCACGAAGCCCGAACCGCGTTGCGCCAGGGCAAGGTTGTCGATGAGGTTCAACTTTTCTTTATCGTCGGCGAGAATGAATATTTTTTGTCTCTCGACAGCTCACTTTGGGCCATAAAAGGGCTCAAGACCCCCAAGCAGCTCCCGGACTACGGCCAGGAAGACCCCGACGGCCGATTCCTGGAAAAGATGTATTTTGTGGAGGAAGTATTGTCGACCCTGGACGCGCTCTATATGCGCTTTCTCGAAGAAAGACTGATTCCGGGGTGGGAAACCGACACGCTTCCGCAACTTCAAAAGTGGATCGATGAGGGCGAGACGGCCCTTGAGAGTGAAAAGAGTTCGGCCGCCCCATTTTAGAAACCGATGAATGAGATCGGATACGGCACTTTCACATACCTGGTGCGTGAGCACTGGTTGAGCGCTTTTCTCATACTGGTCACGCTCATCACGATCTGTGTGGCCCTGGCGTTGCGCTGGTATGTGCGGCGGCGCTTGCGGGAGATGCTGCAGCACCGGTTCGCGGAGGAACACGAGCTGGATCTCCTGGGGCCGGTAAGCGCCCAGGAACAGCAGGGGCTGGAGCTTATCGCAAGACTGCGCGAAGAGGTTTGGGACCTGCCCGAAGGAGAGCTTCAGCTTGGCTTTGACGCTCTTAGCCGGCGCGCCTTCTCGATTGTGCGTTCGATCGGCGCCATCTATTATCCTGAAGCCGCTCAGCCGGAGTACCAAGCGTCCCTGTTGGATACCCTGGAACTCGTGAAACGGGTGAGCAGCCGGCTGGCGAAGATCGCCTCCACCATCCCGATGAAGTACATCGGGGACCGCAGGTTGAGCGATTTTCAGCGCTATTACCAGGTTTATCTCAAAATTAACGAAAATCCGGTTCTGAAACTTTTCAAGAATAACCCTCGTATTTATAAGGCCGCCAGGTTGGCCCTGAATATAAAAAACATCGCCAATCCTCTTTATTGGGCGGGACGGGAACTTTCGCGCGAGAGTTATTTCTTCATCTTGAGATGGTTTTACCTGACCTTCACCAGCGAGATCGGCAAGGAGGCAATACGCCTGTTCAGCGGAAAGCGCTTTCAGCAGGAGGAGGACCGCGACGCCGCGATTGTGTGCTATCGTCTCTTTCATACAATGCGAAAATGGAGTGGGCCGACCCCGACTGAATGGGCTGCATTTGTTCGCTTTGTTGCAGGCATTTCGGCCCTGGATGCCGAAAGCAAGCTGCATATTCTGGCAAGGTGTTCTGAGGACCGGCTTCCAAGGGACGTGGAGGAGCGGACGATAGCTACAAAATCGGGAATAAAATGGTATAAAGAGGGTCTCAAGGTGCTGCTGGAGGCTGATGCGGGCCCATCCACGGCAAAAGCGAGGCTGATTGAAAAGGAAACAGGGGTTCAAAATGCGGCCGGGTAGACACCAGAGACTTGTTTTTTGCCCGTTTCGCGGCATTTTTGGGCCGCCTGGCTGAACCGTGACAAAAAGATTTACCCACCAGATAGAATCGGGTCTTGATCGACGGGTCTTCTCCCCGCTTCGTAGAGAGCAGGAGAATTGCCCGTCTGTTTAATTGGCCCGGAAAAGGGAAAAAGATGAAACAGCCCCGTTTTAGGCGACCCGGAACTCTCGGAATCTGTATGCTCGTTGTTTTGGCTGGTGCTCTTTTTGGCTGCGGCTCGCCGGCCGCAAGCGACCCGGACAATTTCCGGGGAGTCAAATGGGGGACCGAAGTCTCTTCTGTTTCAGCCCTCAGCCAAATTGCCAGTGACGGTGAGCTGATTTTTTATGAAAAGGGCAACGACCGACTTCAACTGGAGGAAGTCAGGCTCGACCAGGTGGTATACGGCTTCTACAAAGGCCGGTTCTATATGGGAATGATTTATTTCCAGGCCGCCGGTTTCAGCAGGGTCCAGGAAATAATGACCCGCCAGTTCGGTCAGCCGGCCAAACCCGACAATACTCCTTCCAAACTGCTATGGGACGGCGCCGATGTCTCTGTTCTACTCGCCTCGGGCGACTCGGATGTGGCCCGCATAGTCTATGTGTACAAGCCGATTCAACTCGAAGTCGAATTGAAGAAATAAAGAGCTATGCAGGGTTTGCCGGTTGGCTGCCGATTCCTGCAATACTGTTTTGCGCCAGGGCGGGAATCATTGATCTTTTCTTCAGGGTGAACGCCAGCAAACCGGCGACAAGGGGAAGCCATACCAACAGATTTATTCCGTAGTAAAGGCCCATATTTTCGATAATGATGCCGATGATTCCAACCCCCAGCCCGCCCATGCCGATTCCGAACCCTAAGGTCAGTCCGGAAGCCATGGCAGCGTTTTTGCTGATGATTTCCTGGGCCAGTACAACGGTTACGGAAAAAGAGGCCAACAGGGCGGCGCCCGCGAGGGCTAAAAATATATACATTGCAAATCCGCTGTTTTGTAGAAAAAGATAGAAACACGGCCTATATACACCATCCATCGCTGATTTTTCTGATCTACCAGATATCCAAAGACCGGTTGCAATATAGATGCTGTGGTAGTAAATGCTGAAATTAAAAAAGCCGCCTTACCGATGCCCATTCCCAAAGCCACAATAAACGGCAATAAGGTCTGGATAAAATTCATGTACCAATCATTGAACATATGGGCAATTGAAATAGATAATATCTGGCCTTTTTGAACAGTACTTGTGGCCATTGCACCTTCTCCGATAGTAGCATCTACGATTGACTGCTATTCTTCTTCATCTTTTATTTGAGTCAGTAAGGCATCCACGAGGCTGATTTGTGAATCCGGAATACCCCTGTCAAATTTATGCAATTTAGAATATAAGGAGCGCGGCAAGACCGCTTGGGGAACGGACCGGGAATGAATTGGGCAAACGAAAACCGGAGGCCCCGGGTTTAAAGGGTACTTAGCCGCTGAAGGAGGTTTTTTGCAGCTCGATTCGATCAATTGGGCGAAGCTGCGGCGCTTCAGGTGGGTGCCGATTGCTTCGGCGGCCGTTTGGATACTGGTGGTCTGGGTCCAGATAATCCTAAAGCCGAGAGGTGATTTTCCGCTGCACTTTGAGCTTGGCAGAAAACTCGCCAAAGGTGTTTTTATCTATGGAGGCGGCCTCGATTTCGTCTATCCGCCTTTCTGGGCCCTGATTCACGCGCCGCTTCACATATTCGGCGTTCATGCCGCCCAGGTGATCGTCTATCCTTTGGCGATCGTTGCCATGGCGACGCTGGTCCGAACGCTCCAGCGCCTTTCGGAACAGTGGTTGCCGCTTTCGCCGGACGCCGAGTTCTGGTCGACAACCCTGGCCATACTGCTGGGAAGCCTCTTTTTGGGGCGAGACCTCCCTGAGGTAGGAGTAAATACGGCCCTGGTTGCGATGAGCTGGCTTTCGGTTTATTTCTGGTCGCGGGAGCGGGACATTGCCGGCGGGATTATTCTGGGGATGGCGGGGGCCTTGAAGTGTACGCCTCTTCTCTTTGTCGCCTGGTTCATCCTCAAGCGGCAGTGGAAGATCGCCGCGACGGCGTCTGCCGCCTTTGTCGTCTTTACTCTGAGTCCGGTCCTGTTGAGCGGGCCCGGGCAATATGCGCACATGATGGAAACCTGGATTGCCGGCGTGGTCCACGGCATTAGCGACCCAGACCCATCCCGCGGCCCCCTTGGAGAGGAAAAGGTTGAAAACCTCGCGCTTCGCCCGGCCCTTGCGCGCTATCTCATGCATCTGCCATACGGGCACATGGGCAGACCTGAGGTATTGGGGGCGCCCGGGCACCCGGTCGAGCCCCCAAGCCCATACTACTATCAATTCCTCGATCTGCCCGTTTTCTGGGCAGGAATGGCGACCCGGTTTGTTATGGCGGCGTTTTTCATCTGGATGGCGTGGCTGATGCGCAGCAGGCCGAAGGAGCGCAATTGCCTCGAGACGCTCTGGGAATGCGCGGCTGTTTCAATCCTGATACTGCTTTTTTCCCCGATCACCTGGGTTCAGCATGCCGTTGGGGTGCTTCCCGCCCTGTATCTGATCTGTCGAGCCGCTTTCGCCGGCTTGAGGTTTTCCCGGTGGCAAACGGTGGCGATGGGGGGCTACGTTATTTTTTGCGTAGCAATGAGCAGGTTTTTTTTCGGACGCAACCTTATAAAGCTTGCCAACGCCTACCGGTTGAAAACTTTAGGCTTTATTCTTCTTTTGAGTGTCGTTGTGGTTTTCGTGCGGCGTTTTGCGAAAGCAGAGAAGTCTTGCGAAGTTAAGCCCGGTGAGGAAAACCCCACACCGGGATTCCAGCTTGAAGTTAAGTGAGCCTGATATTAGTCAAGAGATTCATCTCCAATGCCGAATAAAATGCTGATACCCTTAGAAACGCCGGTTTAATCGGCAGAGGGCCGCTTTTGCCGCGTGAGCCGGTGAAGAGTTTGCTTTCCTGTCAATCCTGATGAAATGAGAGAATTGCGCCATGCTCCCAAAAGGCGAAATTACAGGTCGAACCCCTCCTGGTTTTTTCTTGGATTTCGACGACAAGGAACGAATCAGGCTTTTCAACACCGGAACGATTCGGTCGGTTGCCGAAAAGCAGATTCTGTTCAAACAGGGGGCCCGGGACAAAACGATATATTGCGTACTGAGCGGCGCCTTAGAAGTTCAATCCGGCGATTCCGATGCCAACGGCTTCAGATTCAGGGCTGGTGACTTTATTGTAGAGGCCGGTCTTTCGGCCGGCAAAGGCAGGATATCATCCGTTGTCGCACAAGAGGCCTCCACCGTATTTTCTTTGGACCCCGCCGCATTCGATGCGCTTGGGATGGAAACCCGGGCTGTAATCCTTAAAAGACTTCATGACACCGCGCTTGCACGTATGGAGGTCCTCGGGAAGCAGAAGGAGTCGGCGCAACTTCGGGAAGCCGCTTTGACAAGGTATCTCAAGAAGTCCAGGAAACCTCTTGGAAAGTACGCACAGTCCGAAATAATAGTAAACATAGTGAAAAATATTCCAAAACTTCCGCTGTATATGACTCAACTGATCGAAGTGCTCGTAAACGAAAGGACTTCGGCAAGGGAGGTGGCCGCCCTCGCAAAACAGGACCCCTCGCTGGTGGTGGACATCCTGAAGACGATAAACTCCCCAAGGTATGCCGTCCAGACGGAGATCACGGACGTTTCATACGCGATTACATACCTGGGATTTAACGAGGTCTACCAGATCGCCATGTCACGCAGCCTTACCAGGTCGATTCCGGATTCCCAGGAATTCAGAGATGTCTACCGCCACTCTCTTTTCCTGTCCTACCTTGCCTCCGAGCTATGCCAGTCATACGACAAGAACAGATCCGCGCTTCTGAGCACGATCGGTCTTCTGCACGACGTCGGAGAAACGGTGCTTCTGCTTCTTCGAAAACAGAATGCGAAATGGTCCCTCTTTATTGAGATGCTGGACCCCGCGAAGCTGGGGGCCATGCTTCTGGAACACTGGAGCATCCCCAAACAGATCTGCCAGACCGTGGAATACCAGGCCTATCCCGCTTTCTGTCCTCCCGCCGAGGTCCCATCGGACCAGAAAATTAATATCGCCATACTTTATATTGCGCACGCAGCTTCGGACTACTTGAACAACAGGTCCGTCGACATCCTTTCCCACCCTTTCCTTGACGATTATTTGCGGCTGCTCAGGTTTGACGGGGGTATCGAACAGGTTGCAAAACATAACCTCCTCGAAGGCCTGAGGGCCAAGTCCAATAGATTGCCGGATTTTGTGCGAAAACGCATTGCCTTGAACCGCTTGAGCGGCTCGGAGTGATTTCGCCGGTGATAGAAATAAGAAACGTCAGTAAATGGTACGGTGACTTTCAAGTACTGAGCGAAATAGATGAGACAATCGGACGGGGGCAGACCGTCGTTATTTGCGGGCCGAGCGGCTCGGGAAAAAGCACCCTTCTTCGATGCATCAATGGGCTAGAGCCTTTCCAGCAAGGTGAGATACTGGTAGGGGGGACTTCAGTCGGCGATCCGAAGACCAACCTCGACAAATTACGCCGGAATATTGGAATGGTTTTTCAGAGCTTTGAACTCTACCCACACATGAGCGTTATGGAGATGATTACGCTCGCCCCTGTACGCGTAAAGAAGATTCCGAAACGGCAGGCACGGAAGAAGGCAATGGAACTGCTGGAACGAGTCGGCATTCCGGATAAGGCCGACGCATTCCCGGGCAATCTTTCAGGGGGGCAGCAGCAGCGGGTCGCCATTGCGAGGGCGCTGGCGATGGAGCCGGAATACATGCTGTTCGACGAACCGACCTCGGCCCTTGACCCCGAAATGATACAGGAGGTCCTCGCAGTCATGGTCGACCTTGCCAAAGAGGGCATGACCATGCTTGTGGTGAGCCATGAGATGGGATTCGCTAAAGAAGTGGCCGACGAGATCATCTTTATGGACGAGGGGCGTATAATTGAGCGCGGCGCAGGCGATGAGTTTTTCTCCAATCCGAAGAACCGGCGCACCAGGGACTTTCTCGGCCGGATTCTTAGATAGTTTCCGTTCGGAAACACCCGAGGGTACATGGCAGGTTTCAAATACGGATTTTTCGACGTCAAGTCAACACTCACAGCCTTTTCCCGGATGCCAGGAATTCGACGCGTTCCACCCAGAAGATCTCGCAAGCCCCATCGCCCGTGTCTAACCTGCTAAGGGAACTTACCCAGGTCCATTGCCCATTTTCCCGGACTCCGACAAGATATCCGCCAAGCTCCACCAATTCACCGATCCGCAGCAAGGCGAGGCTTTTTTCTATTCCCGCATTTGCCGGGAGTATGTGCATATTGGAGCTGTTGGCCAAGAGAACGCTCATGGGCAAAGGTGGTTTTTCTTTGACCGGAGCAATTACGAAGAAGCGGTCTCCCTGGGCAATTTCCAGTTGGTCCAGGACCTTTTGATCCGACATCGGCCCCCACCCCAGAGCGAGATCAATGGGTGAAATATCCGCCCCGTGATCGAAGCGATATTTCTCTTTGCTGAGGACACGGGCTTTGAGAGAAAACCTGGCAAGAGGAACGATAACGCGTTTGTTTTTTTCCCATGGAACCGGATTGCTGATAATGAGCTGTTGAGGCTCTGAGTTTACGAGCACTCCGGGTGTATATCTAAGGTCCCGCCCCATCCACCCCCGCCGGAGCACCAATCCCAGGACAAGCACAAGAGCAAAAAGCACTGCATATTTGACCCAATCCTCCCGCGCCCGGCCGCCGGGTGTTGATTTTACGGCCGCGGAGCGAGGCGGGTACATCTGCAGTTTGGCAAATATCACCCCACATCGGGCGCACTCACCCGACTCATTTTGTTCGAATCCACATTTGGGACATCTGATCATAAGTTTCCGGCAGGTATACCCGCTTCGTTTCAAATGCGCCTCGACTGGCCCATAGCGTTCGATTGCCGTCACAATTGAGTTCGGCAAAAAGGCGAAAAACGCTGAATAGAATTTGTGCGGGAGAGATTTTGGGGTAGGGGAGAGTATCTGTAGCGGACGGGAATATACAACGTCCCGACCCAGGATAATCACCATTTTGGATCCACATTATCTGGAACGCTACGAAGGCCTTGGCCTAGGTTATACGTTTCTGGACCCACATTATGGGTTCTAGACCCACATTAAATTATGCGAACCCACTTTATCTGATTCTATAGATCTCTCGTCAACCACTTAGCCCGAGCGCGCCTTTGCGTTTGAACCTTCCGCAGAATGCTATATGCATTTTGGTTTCCCATCTCTCACAAGCTTTAAACCTGCCAACTGGCGGCCAGTAAGAATGGCATATGCTCCACGGTCCAGTTGGAACATCGTGGTGGCTGGTTTGCGAATGGCCATTGTGCACCAGGCAAAAAGACTTCTGAGCCAGACACATGTATCGATGGTATTGAGAACGAGCACCATGTCGAGTTTGCTGAGGATCTTCTTTCCATCCGCCTTCTCGTCAAAGCCGGGTTTGAGCTTTTTCAACATGTTCTTAGGATGCGGAATTTTTTCGACGTTTTTGGTGGGATTCTGTATGCTGGTTCCCAGTACGGAATTCACCGTGATCGGATCTGCGAAATAGTAAGCTTCCAGCATATTAACCAAGAAATGAACTGATGCTCTATATTCTAAACCACCTACTATTGAATCTAATGCATCACGATATCGCTGGAAAACCTGTTCTGCCTGCGAGATACGGTCGCCTTCCAGGTCATCTATAAGTATAATGAAACGGGACCCTCCTTTTTTTAAGTAGGCGCGGGCCGGTAGGCCGATCTCAGTCTCATCTTTACTTGCTATCTTTTTCCCGGTTCCCACCATTTTCAAGATCTTTTTACGAGAGGTCAGGGGTGAACGCTGCCCGATCTTTCTAAGGACCTCAAAAGTACACGAGCGACCTCTCATGAATTCTCGAAACAACTCGGGCAGGAACTCTTCCTCACCTTCGCCGGTTACGATCAAACCAAAATGGTGGAATTGGAAACCTGACGCTTCATTAACAGATTGGGACATTTGCATCGTCTTTCTGATCGGACTGTGAAACAGTTTTCCCTTGGGCTGCAATTGCATTAGCCATATACAACGAGCCCGCAGCGTATTGTTCCAGCAACTCTTTGACCCCTCCCATTTCTGTGAGCCGCGTCAGCCGGGTCCTTCCATCTTCCAGTTCGGCTGCCATTATATGTTCTGGATCGAACTGACTGATTAGAACAGGCGAGTGTGTGGCGATGAAGATTTGCTTATTCCATTCCCTTGCCGCTACCTTTACCGCCTCAGCAAAAACGGATAAAGCCCAAGGATGAAGGGAGATTTCCGGCTCATCGAGAAGCATAAGAGAGTCGCGTTGTTGCCCTTCTGCAAAAAGAGCAGTGAGCAAGAGAAGCATCTGTAGGTGACCATCCGATACTCCAGACGCGCGTATGGGAGAGCGGCGTCTCTTTTCTAGAAAACTCCCATAAACAGTGTTGGGCCCTGTCGGTTCAAGCAGGAGGCCATCGAAAGAGGGAAAACTTTCGGACATGAAGTGAGTAATGGTGTCATATCGATTGTCCACAGCCTGCCTACCTTGGAGGTTTCTAAGCACCGACCACAAATTGTCTCCGCGTTCCCACAGCCAGGTTTCGTAGCTTGATTCCGACCCCTGTTGCTTGAGGCGATAAAGGAAAAATGACCTTGAATTGTAAAAGTGCACAAAATGAAGAAGGCGATCCAGTTCATTGGCCTCAGGAGCATCATCTTCAAAGGCTAGGTATCTACCCAAGCTGATTTTTTGAGGTTCGCGCAATGTGACCGTGACGTGCTCGTTAGGGCGAATGAAATAAAATGATGCTTTATCGCTTCCGATTTCTCTAGTAATCAGTTCGACATCGCGCCTTAGGGAGTGCAAACGTTCGCCCGCGTAGGGCTCGATCCTCCCAGAGGAGAGCCCGAACAATAGTTTATATTCCATGCTGTCGGTGACAACTGTAATCGAGATTGGATCGCCCTCGTTGGCACAATCCCAAAGAAGCCCTATTCCGTGACTTCTGGCTGAAGATGCGAGATCTACTCCCCGAATTGCACAATCCCGCACAAACCAAATAGTGTCAAGGAAAGATGATTTTCCGGCTCCGTTTGGGCCGAACAACACATTAATAGAGTCAGTTTCTATAGACAAATCTGCCAAGGAGCGGTAATTTGAAACCTTCATATGCTTGATGCGGACTGGCATAGGTAACTCCTCGCTATCGTGCAATGAAAGATGACTGATGGACTGGAGACGTATAGTCCAGTTTGTCAATCTTCTGCGTATTATGGATAGTCATTTCGCTCAAACCCTACGTTTCAGGGCGGGCTAAGAATAGGTATTCCAGCCGCCAGCATTTCATATTGGATCTCTTGCATCAGGCCAGACGGGAGTTGTCCCTGAAAGAAGGATTTCAAAACAGCCGGATGGACTTTGATAATATTATCCAAGATTTTCATATCATAGCCCAGCTTGTAAGCCTTGATTCCAGTTCGTCGATATCCTTTGCGATGACCGATGCAACGATTTCAGGAGTCACCGGCTTTACACCTATGGTGAAAGCTTTTTCAACTGCCAGCGTCAGGTAATGCTAGATTTGCACCGGACCACCAATCGATCCGCTATACTTTCCGATCCCTTTACAAGTATCAAACTGCATCGCTGATTCATAGCGATTTTTTTGAGGGCCCGGTGTTACAGCCTGGCAAAGGCCTCCTCCAAATGATCCAGCCAGACTGCGACTGCATCCGGATTTTCGGCCAGGCCGGTGAAGACCGGCTCGCTCTGGATGCCGTTTGCGGCGAGCACCGATTTCCAGCTTTGAGGTCCATTTCCAGCCATATCTTTTCGGGCATGTTCGCCGGCAAGTGTCATAAGGGGCACGAGCAAAACTTTGCTAATTTTGGCGGCCTTGAGTTCGGGCAGGATTTCATCCGGGGTTGGGCGCCCCTGGACTGTGCCAACGAAAAAGCGGGATCGCCGGGCCATCAGAGAAGAGTTCATATCGACGTAAATCGCGTCGGAAGGGTGTCTTGGGTTCCCGTGTCCAATAAAAATGGAGCCTTCATGCGGGCTTTGCCGCGAAAATTTGCCGACCAGAATTTCACAGACCGTTTCCATGTCATCGGGATTGCCGAGCAGAGGCCTGGCTATCTCAATTTTTTCGAGACCTTTGCGTTCAGATCGAAACTTTTCAACCTCCCGGCAAAGACTCTGGAATTCCTGCCCTGGAACGACGTGCAATGAGAGGACGGCCACATGGGTGGAGCCGTAATCCATGAGCCTGGAAATGGCTGTTTCAGGAGAACACAGCTCTCTGCCCCGAGCGGCGGCCCGCGCCCGGACGGCCTTCGAGGTGAACGCCCACCCAATCTCGATTCCACGGTGTTTTTCGCGGACCTTTTTTTCTATTTCGCGGAAGGCTTTGTCCGTCCCCGAAACGGTCGTGCCGAAGGCAACCAGGAGTATGGCCCTTTTGGATTCTTTTTTCATATCCGAAGCGGCACTCCCTCAGACAATGAACGAAAAGTTTTTGTGGTTATCGTGGCTCAACTCACCTTTTATTCCCGATGAGGCCGGGCAGGTAGTCATTTACCAGCCTGTCCACGAGATGAGGCAGGGGATCGGGTGCTACCCCCACAATCGTAACGGGTTCGGCGGTGAGGTGCAAGAGGAGCTTGGCCGCCCTGGAAGCGCCCACCGATTGCGCCATTTCCGCAGTGACTTCACCCATCATCGAATTGCTGATGAGGATTGAAATGGAACCTATAATGATATCGACCTGATCGGCGCAATGGCAAACGGCGTTTTCCCCTGTAGCTCCCCGGTTTGCGCCGGCTTTCATCATTTGCCCGGTGGCAATGGCGTTGGTTCCGAGGGCCCAGATTTCCACATTTTCCCGGTAAGTTTGCCGGATTTTCCTTATAATGATTGAACCAATGCCTGCGCCGTGGCCGTCTATGACTGCTATACGAACCAAGAGTTCACCCCTTCCGAGGATTTAATCCTTTTCCAGGACGATACGGTGCTGGACCAGGTTCATCTCTTTTATATGCGCTTTGACCCAGCGCTGTTCCCCAAAGATATCCCGGATATAAACACCGTCTCCCTCCGGCCTGAGAATATCGACACTCGACATCAAAAGTTCCTCTTCATCATCTTTCATGAGATACGCATTGGCCTCACACATTTGATTTTCCTCCTTCGATGCACGTTTTATCACCCTGGACAAGAATTCCGAACTGCCGAGGCCGGACAAAATTACCCTCAAAGCTTACGGTTTGCAACTAACCCTGCAAGATATTCAACGATTCTCCAAGTCAAAAATAAAAAGGCCGCGAAAACACCTTCCCCCCTTTCGTGCGGGTTCAAAGGCTTTCGCGGCCTTGTTTGTCGTATCGTACAGGTTAGAGTAATTTATTTAGAGTAAACCGGGTAAACCAACCGAACATCTCGGCAGCCTTCGTGGCGGCCTTCAACCGATTAAGTTGTCTGATAGTATTCCCCAGGGTTCGCTTTGCTGTCAAGTTTTTACTCAGTGATGAATCCAGAAGATACCGGATTCAGAAAGTACGGAGAGATTGCGACCCGGCGCATCACCCCTATTGCGCCTTTGCATAATCAGGCAGACGAAAGCGCAGGACTCGTCCGGAATCGCGAGGGGCCTCTAAGGGCTGCCCGTTCCATTTCATTCGAATACCTCCGGCGTTGCCGACTACCACCTGCAGGTCCCTGTCGGCCGACCATTCCCTTCGTTCTCCAGGGCGCAGCATGGCGCTTCGGGTCTCTTTATCGTCGATTCTAACCTGAACCCAGACCCTGTCATCGGCTTCAACGGTGAACTTATTTGAGGCCGCGGTCTCCATATCCTGGACCGGTTGGTCGTCAGCCACCGCCTCGGTCGAGTTGCTCAAAGCCAGACGCGCCGGAGAGTTAGTATCCAGGGGATTTTTTCCCGTGAATTCGACCCCGCCGGCAGGTTGTGCCGCCGCCTCTTCGGTTTGCGTGGCCTTTTGCGACGCCATTTGAGATTCCCTTATGTGAATCTCGGCGGTTCTTATCGCCTCGTCGGCATACCGCAAATCGGCTCCAGTCTTGTCGCTACGGGCGCTTGGACCGGGCGCCAGCCGTTGCTCCAATTCGACAGGGAGTTCCTCCTGGGTGAAAATCCTGTCGGCAGCCGGTGGTGCAAAGAGTTTTGCACGCTTTTCAGATATCCACATTCCGCCGTAAAAAACGGCCGCGGAACTCAGAAGCAGGGCTAAAAGCGGCAGGCTGATCATCCTGCGCCTCCTGCGCAGGACTTTCATATGATGCCCATATTTTTTTATTCCGATATCCTGGATATTGTATCGTTCTATTTCAGATGAAAACTTTAAGATAAGCGGTTCGGCCTCAATCCCGAGGGCCTTGCAGTAGGCGCGAATGGTATGGCGGATGAGCATGGAGGCGCCTAATCGCTCGAAGTCGCAGGCCTCAACGGAACTGAGCATACTGACACTGATTCCGCTCCGTTCGCAAACGGCTTCCAGCGACATACCACGATTAAGCCTCTGGGCTTTGAGATACTCGGTGAGTTCTTTCATCTCGTGACGTTCATCTAAAGGGTAATCTGGATGAAGGCCTTGGCCTCCAAGCCATGCACCCACTCTTCAAATTTGCGGTTCACTTCCTGTTCATAAAGATAATTGCGAACCTTTTCACGCGTGCCAGGGTCCGATGAACTCAACTTCTTGGTGTCGACATCCAGAACCTTTATAATATAATAGCCTCCGGGTCCCTGAACCAGATCGGATACCTCGCCCTTTTTGAGGTCCTTAATGGCTTTGGCGATAAACGGGGCGAGTTCTTCCGGGGCCATGTATCCGATATCCCCGCCATCCTTCGCCGTATTGCCCTTCGAATACTGTTTCGCCATTGCCTGGAAATCGGCTCCCTGTTTGAGCTTATCCAATATCTCACGGCCTGTTTTCTGAACTGCTTCGGGCTTTTCGGATTTCTCATTGGCCGGCAGGGCAATCAGGCCCAGGTGGATCTTTTGAGTAGTCGTTGCAGGCCCAGCCTTATCCCCCTTGAGGAAATCTTCAACTTGCTTATCGGTGATCAGGACCTTCGATTTGAGCACACGATCCATGAGCCTGTTTCGTTCCAGGTCCTTCTTTATCTGAGTCCGAAGCTTTTCGACACTCTGCCCATTGGCCTTGAGCGAAACCTCGAGTTGCGCCAGATTCGTGTGGTTCTCCTCCATCATTCGTGAGAGCGTATTCTCGACCTCGGCATTTAAGACCATCACCTGGAGCCGCTTAGCCTCGGCTTCGGTAAGCTTTTGCCGGATGAGCTGAGTGAGAACGTCGTGCTCGATTTGAGATTTCTTTGCCGGGTCCGTCAGATCGACGTCCGGAGCATATTTCCCAAGAAGCTTAAGCTGCTCCTGAAGCTCGCTGTAAAGGATTATTTCTCCGTTTACATTGGCCACAATACGGTCGACTGTTTCGGCATGCGCCGTCGAACCCGCAAGAAGGCCGACTGCAATTGCGCAAACAGTGAGAATTGCAACTTTGCTGAAAGAGCCCATACTACCTCCCCACCTACCCTTATAGCACTAGACCCCGTACATTCTTTCCCAATGAACAAAACAGCCGCTTGCTCAAAGAGGGGCAAAAAGCAGGGAATGCCGAGCAGATTATTTCATCAGTGAAGCTCAAAACCTGTAGCATTTTCATCGAGTTCTTGCAAGATTCTTTTGAGCCGCAACATTCTTTGAGGGAAGTTGCGTCCCCAAATTTCCACTCTCAACTTTCGTTCCGACTCCGGGGCGAAGTTGAGTTTTTTCTGTTCGAAAAGCGACATTATAGGCCAAATATCCGCTCCAGGCGCAAAAGAAATAATGAAATTCTCGGAGTCTCCATCGAGGCGGACCACTTTGAGCCTTTTGAGAAACAGCCGGACTTTTGCGGTTATAATTAGGCTCTTCACCGTTTCGGGCAACGGACCGTAACGGTCTCTCCATTCGCCGGCAAGATCTTCCATGGCCTGCTCATCGGCAAGCGTAGCAAGCCGTTTGTAGGCGATCAGCCTCTGGTCGGCGTCACTTATGAAGTCTTCAGGCAAAAAGGCGGAAATCGGGAGATTTATCTCCGTTTCGATCATCTCGGCCACAGGTTCGCCGTCTTGTTTCATTGTTTTTACGGCCTTTTCGAGCAGCTCCAGGTAAAGCTCGTAGCCGATTGCAGCGATATGTCCCGATTGCGACGATCCCAGAATGGCGCCACCCCCTCGAATTTGAAGATCGTTAAGAGCGATCTTGAACCCCGCTCCCAGTTCGCTGAAATCGAGAAGCGCCCGCAGCCTCTTCTGGGCATCCCTGGTTATCAGGGTTTCGCCGGGAATTATGAGATAGGCGTAGGCTTGCTCTTTTGAGCGTCCCACTCGTCCCCTGAGCTGGTATATTTGCGCCAGCCCGAACTTATCGGCGCGGTTGATTATGATCGTATTGGCCGCCGGGATGTCGAGGCCCGATTCTATGATTGTAGTGCAGACCAGGACGTCTATTTTCTTATGAATGAAATCGAGCATGACCTTTTCGAGTTCCCGCTCCCGCATCTGCCCGTGGCCCACGGAAATTCGCGCCTCCGGCACCAGAGTGGAGAGCCTGAGCGCCATCTGGTGAATGGTCTGGACGTGATTGTGCACGAAGAAGACTTGACCGCCGCGGTTAAGCTCTCGATAAATCGCCTCGCGGATGGTGAACTCATCGTAGTTGGTCACATAGGTCTCAATGGCGCGCCGGTCCTGTGGCGGGGTTTCAATGTTGCTGAGGTCCCGAATTCCGGCAAGGGCCATGTGCAGTGTCCTGGGAATGGGGGTAGCCGTAAGCGTCATGACGTCAACCGATACCCGCAGCGCTTTCAGCCTTTCCTTGTGCCGCACGCCGAACCTGTGTTCCTCGTCTATGATCAATAGCCCGAGGTCCTTGAAAGCGATATCTTTTTGCAGGAGCCGATGCGTGCCGATAACGATATCGATCGAGCCTTTCTTGAGCCGGTCCACGATTTCTTTCTGTTGTGCGGCCGACTTGAAGCGGCTGAGGACCGCGACAGTTAACGGAAAGCCTTCGAACCGCTCGCTGAAGCTCTGGTAGTGCTGTTCGGCAAGGACGGTGGTCGGGACCAGCATGGCCACCTGCTTTCCATCAATGGCTGCCTTGAACGCCGCCCGCAATGCAACTTCCGTCTTCCCGTAGCCGACGTCGCCGCAGATCAGACGGTCCATCGGCCGCTCTGAGGTCATATCGTCGAGCACGTCTTCGATTGCCTTTACCTGGTCCGGGGTTTCCTCGAAGGCGAACGTCGTCTCGAATTCCTGAAAATACTGATCCGGGGGCGTGAAGGCATGCCCCTCCCCCAACTGTCGCTGTGCATAGAGGTCCAACAGCTCCTCAGCCATCTTCTCAGCCGACTCTCTTGCCTTCTTCTTGGCATTTTCCCAGGACTTGCCTCCAAGCCTGTCAACCTTGGGGGCCTGCCCCTCCAGGCCCATGTATTTCTGGACTTTCTGGAGCTTGTCCACCGGCACGAAAAGTTTGTCGCCGTCCTGGTAGGCAATGAGCAGGAAATCGTTTTCCACCCCGCTCACGCTCAAATGCGCAAGTTCTTTATAGACGCCGATTCCGTGGTCCACGTGGACAACGAAATCGCCCTGGTGCAGGTCTTGGAAAGAATTGAGGAAAATACCCGCAACAACAGGCTTCTGCCCGCGCCGGCGCGACCGCCTTTCGAATATTTCCTCTTCGGCTACAACGGCCAGCCGCTCGGCCGGCCAATAAAAACCATTCGGCAATGTCCCATGAATTATTTTCACCAGACTGGTTTCGAATGACTCCTCGCCGAAAGCCCGGCTGCTCACCACCGATTTTATTCCGTAGTTTTCCAGAAGCTCGGCGATTCTGGCAGCGCGCCCCTTCTGGGGGCATACCAGGAAGACGGAAGCGCCTTCGCCGACCCACTTCCGGAAATGAGCGGCGAGGGGTTCGAGCAGGCGCTCCCTGTTCGCGTGAGCTTTTACCGAGGCGGCCAGTTCGGTGTGAGACGCAGTACCGAGGTCGAATACTTCCGCGGCTCCCTGTTCGGAAAGAGAATTAACCATGAGCTGCTGAAAACGTCCAGCCGCCTCAAACGTCCTTTCCGGCTCATCATAGAGTTCGTTCGGATACCTTCTCCATTCGCTTTCCGAACGTTTGTCTTCCCACGAGCGCAAAATTTTTGCGTATTGTTCCTCCATCTCTTGACGTACCCGAACCGTGTCGGCCCACACCAGGATGGCGTTCCGATCGAGGTAGTCCCAGATTGAGGCTGTTTTTTCAAAAAAAACCGGGAAAACGGACTCGAAAGTGCTCAGCTGAAAACCTTCCGCGATCCTGTCGAGCCAGATGTTTCCGGCTGCCGGTGAAAGCAGCTCTTTTCTGACGTCCTCATAGACGGCGTCCTGCGCCCGTCGCTTGGCTTTTTCATCGAGGATGATCTCGTTGCCGGGCAGGATCACCGCCTCGTCGAGCACGCCCATCGAGCGCTGAGTCATGGGATGGAACTGTCGAATCGACTCCAGTTCGTCCCCGAAAAACTCGAGCCGCAACGGCCAACGGTACAGCGGGGCGTACATGTCGACAACGCCTCCCCGGCGGCTCAAATCCCCGTAGTCCTCAACGAGCGAAACCCTGAAGAACCCGCGCTCGATGAGCCGGCGCGTAAAATCCTCAGGGTCGGCGTTTTCCCCGGTGAGTTTGTAATCGACATTGGCAAACAGGACCTCAGGAGGGATAACACGTTCGATCAAGGCAAGCGCGGAGGTAATCACCACGATCGGAGAGGGTATGGCGCGCAAGGCGTACAGGGCTTCAAGCCTCCTTGCCGTCGTTTCCGCTTTCCCGAGCGCCTGTGCCTTGTAACCGGTGCGCGACGGCAAAAACCAGACCTGCCGTTCCAAAGGCGAAGCCCCGTTCGCCTGTTGGCCCATGAAAAGGTCCATCATTTCGGTGAACTTTTCGGCTTCCCTGTCGGTAGGAGCGACCAGCACGAACGGTTTTCGAATCTGCCGCACGGCCATCGAGACCAGATAGGCCAATGCGGACGGCTGGACGCCCCGCAGACTTGCCGAATCCGCCGACCTCTTTAAAAATGAAACGACCTCTTCGGATGTGGATCTAAAATCAACCGGTCCTGGAATTTGCTCCTCAGCTAATTCCAAATGCTCATTACCGTATTCGGGAAATCTCATTATTTTGCCGAAAATCCTCTAAAATTTTGATACAAATGCATTGCGCCCTCATAGGGTAGCCGGAAGAGTTCCCGGCAGCCAGACCATGGCGGCGCACAAGCTTGAATATTGTGCTTTTCGGCCGGAAACCAGTTCGTATTGCCTGCACACACAGAGTTAGGGTGTGTTGACGCTTCAAAACCGACACAAATACCCGGAAGGAACGCGTCCGCTCAATTTTGTGTTCAGCAAACTTTGAGCATCGGTCCCGAACCGGGCAGGGGTTCCACTCTATCTAACAAGTTTCCATATTACCCGAAAAAGACCGTAAAAGGAAGCGCCGCTCTTTTCGGGCCAAAAGGCGAGGCAAACAATGGGCGAAAATCAGGCAAAAGAATTCCTGAGGCAAATACCCGGCGTAGATGTCCTCCTGGAAATGGAGGCTTTACGGGATGTGCTGTCCCGCCATCCGCGCAAAGTGGTCCTCGATGCAATACGCGAGGAACTCGATGAGACGAGAAAGAGGATATTGCAGGCCCCTGAGTCTTTCTCCGGGATAGATCCGGCAGGGCTGGCCCGCTCGATAGAATTGCGCGCGGACCGGCTCGCCGCTTTTACCTTGCGCCAGGTTGTGAACGCTACCGGAATAGTCATTCACACAAACCTCGGCCGCTCCATCCTGTCCGAAGAGGCCGTCTACAGGCTGCAGACAGTTTGCGGATGTTACAACAACCTCGAATACGACCTCCAGGCGGGAGAGCGGGGCTCAAGGTACGTTCACGCCGAGGCAATCCTTCGCGAACTGACCGGGGCTGAAGCCGCCCTGGTGGTAAACAACAATGCCGGGGCGGTGTTCCTGATGCTCAACACCCTTGCAAGAGGCCATGAGGTCATAGTCTCCCGTGGACAGTTGGTGGAAATCGGGGGATCTTTCCGGATTCCCGACGTAATGAGTTCGAGCGGCGCAATCATGAAAGAGGTAGGGACCACCAACCGCACGCACCTCAAGGACTACGCATCGGCCATTACAGAGCGGACCGCCCTGCTGATGAAAATCCATACCAGCAACTTCAGGGTCGTAGGTTTTACCAAGGAGGTCCCGCTTGAACAACTGGTGCTTCTCGGGCGCGAGCACGGGCTGCCCGTCGCGGCGGACCTGGGGAGCGGATGCTTCATAGATCTTGCGCGGTTCGGGCTGCATGGTGAGACAACGGTACAGGCGGCCGTACAGACGGGGGCCGACCTCGTCAGCTTCAGTGGTGACAAGCTGCTGGGCGGACCTCAGGCAGGCATCATAATCGGCAGCAGGGACCTGATCCAACGATGCAGGGACAATCCGATCACGCGCGCACTGAGGGTTGACAAAATGACACTGGCCGCCCTGGAAACGACCCTCAGGCTCTACAGAGACGAACGGCAGGCCATCGAGAAAATCCCCACGCTCAGGATGATAGCGATTTCTCCCGAGGAGCTGAATACACGCGCCGCGGAGCTTGCCTCAAGCATTCAAAGGGCCGATCCGAAGGCAGGTCTCCAGGTCGAAGTTCGAAGCAATTTTTCACAGGTGGGCGGCGGCTCACTTCCCGCGCAGGACTTGCCCACTTTCGTGGTGGCCGTCCAATCCGGCGATTTCAGCCCGAATCAAATCGAGAAGTTTCTTCGCGAAAACGATCCTCCTATAATAGGTCGAATCGAGGCTGACCATTTCATAATGGACGTGCGCACGCTGATACCCCAACAAATAGAGACAATCACGCAGGCTTTCAGGCGTATGGTCGAGGCTGTTTAGCGGCCAGGCTAAGCGCCTGGGCAAAAAAAACAAAACCTGCCTTCGATTCCGAATCGAATGGCAGGTTTTGCATAGCCCAGATTTTCGACGATCTCTCAAAGAGGCAAAATACAGCTTTTCAAAACTATTCCGGTTGTTCGGCTGGTGCTTTCTTGCTGGCTTTTTTCTTGGTCGTTTTCTTCTTTTCAGCTTTCTTTGTAGTTGCTTTTTTCTTTGTCGCCTTCTTTTTAGCCGGTTTCTTCTTGGCTGGAGCCTGCTCCTCCGTGCCGGCGGCGCCGGTCGTGTCAGTCGGAGCCGCATACAAGATGGGGGATGCCACCATTGTCGCCCCAAACAATACAGCGGTGATGATCGAGAGAATCTTACCCTTCATATTATAACTCTCCTTTCCTCCTCAAAAAATAAAGTTGCCCCCTTGAGAGAAGGGTCAATCATGCTGCCCATTTTAAGAAGAAAATTTAAAATATACAAACCTGAATTTGTGCAAAATCACTTTTTGTTATTTTTTTTCTTGCTACCGTTTTTACTGGATTTTTTTACTGCCCCTTTTTTTGCCGTGCCTTTGCTGGAGGTCGCCTTTTTTTTCTTGCTATCGTTTTTACTGGATTTTTTGGCTGTCCCTTTCTTTCCGGCACTCTTTTTATCAGCACCCTTCTTTTTCTTTTCAGCCCCCGAAGCCTTGCTCACCTTCTTTGTCGACTTGCCCGAAGCTTTCGTATCTTTTTTGGAAGACCGGGTGGCTTTTCGGGCTGATGCCCCCGAGGATTTTGATCCCTTGTGGTTCGAAGCCTTAGCCAGGGACGTCTTTTTTCCGCTATGTTTTTTTGAAGCAGTTCGGGAGAGCTTGCCCGAACGGCCCTTGGTGTACTTCTTGCCGGATCGGCTCTTTGCGAGCTTCCTGCCCGAACGACCCTTGGTGTACTTCTTGCCCGAACGGCCCTTGGAGTACTTCTTACCCGAACGACCCTTGGAGTACTTCTTACCCGAACGGCCCTTTGACGAGGCGGTACGCGAGCGGGATTTTTTCTTCGATGATTTTCCGTACTTTGATTTTTTGCCCTTCCCTTTCTTGGAGCTTTTCATCCAACCTTGATCGGAACCGAAGGAAGGTTTGCCGTTTGTTTTCGGCTCGATTGTTGAAGGATTATATTCGTCTTTAAGCAGGCGGCGATATTGCTCCTGGAGCTCGCGGACTTTGTCGTTTACCTGACCGTCTTCCTGTTGGGCTACGGTGCCGAAGGCAAAGATTGCCGAAAGGGATATCACGGCGGGTAGCATGAGTATTTTTCGCCATCTCATGGGGAACTCCTCTGCTCGAAAGCCGTTCCGGTCCCATCGCTGCAAAGGCGCCGGCTCTCGATTTTTCTGATTCAGTTTTTGTTTCATATTTTACAAGCGGGACGCAAATATAGCACAACCGAGGATATTTACAACGACTGGCAACGGTGGTTCGGGCAGGTTTGTGAAAACATGTGCGGAAAAAATATCTAAACGGCATCCATGGAGCCGATTCGCATGCGGGAGGGTTTGCTCGAGCCTTTGGCTTCGCGCTTGTGATTTTCATCTTTGGCGGACTGATTTTGCGAAAATAAAGAAATCGCGATCCGGTGCCTGAATTTCAAAACCGTACTTTTTCGGGAGGTAAAGGCAAAACGGAAGATGTTAAAATCATGATTGGACGAAGGCGGTTTCCGCTTTGGATTCTTCGATGTCAAATTGATCGACGCAAAAAAGGGATTTTTGGTCCCTGCAAGAAGACGTTGCACGGGGGTGTTCAGGAAATGGACGCCCGCAGGGTTTGGAATAGGGCGCCGCCGGAGCGCGGGAGGACTTCCTGGGGACGGAAATCGACCTTGTTTTGGGAGCGAAAAGATGAGCGCTGCCTATATTCAGGCATACCGGAGCGGGCGCCTTAAAGAAGCACAGAGGCGCGCGTCCCGATGGATGAAAAGGTGCACGCTTTGTCCGCGAATGTGCAGGGTGGACAGGACGGCCGGGGAGACGGGCTTTTGCAGAACGGGCAAATATGCCTCGGTGGCCGGCTACGGGCCACATTACGGCGAGGAGCCGCCACTTGTCGGCAGAGGTGGTTCCGGGACTGTTTTTTTCACACACTGCAATCTTTCGTGTGTTTTCTGCCAGAACTACGACATAAGCCACGGCGGTGCGGGAACGCCGGTTAGTGCGGAAGATCTGGCCGAAATCATGCTCGGTCTTCAAAAAAACGGCTGCCACAACATAAATTTCGTTACTCCGTCGCATGTGATTCAGCCGATTCTCGAAGCGCTTGCCGTCGCTGTGGAAAAGGGGCTGCACGTTCCAATCATCTACAACTGCGGGGGATATGAGCGGGTTGCGGCGTTAAAGCTTTTGGATGGAATTGTCGATATTTATATGCCGGATTTCAAATTCTGGGACGCGGGAGCAGCGCGGGAGCTTTGCTGTGCGCCGGACTATCCCGAGCGAGCGCGGCAGGCGCTCCGGGAGATGCACAGACAGGTGGGTGACCTTTTGGTGGACGACAATGGAGTAGCTCAAAGGGGTGTTTTAGTGCGTCATCTGATCATGCCGAACGGTCTTGCCGGAACGCCCGGGGTCGCAGGATTCATTGCCGGAGAAATCTCGACGTGGACGTACGTCAATATAATGGACCAGTACCACCCTTGCGGCAGAGCTTTGGGGAACAGGGCGATAAACCGCGCAATCACCCCTGAAGAGTTTACAGAGGCGATGGATGCCGCGGCAAAGGCAGGCCTCACGCGTCTGGACAGCCGGCACGGGTATCGGATAGCGGTGGAATTGTAGTCGGTGTCGAATGGCGGAGTGTTAATGGCGTGGCGATGTTTCGACCGCACAGCGGTATTGGATGTCAGGATCGTGATCACGGCACGATTGTTGCTAAATTGAAGAGGTCTGGAGTTCAATGACCGTGTCCAGCGTCCTCAATAAACCTGCGAGCCGGATTACGCCGCGGTCATGACGACAAAAGGCGCGCATTGGTGAACCTGTCCAGGGAGAGTACATGGCTAAGATAGATGCCTTTTTCAAACTGATGAATGAACAAAAGGCTTCCGACGTCCATCTTGTTTCGGGACAGCAGCCGGTTTTGAGGATTCGAGGCGACCTTGAACGCGTAAAATATAAAGTGCTCGACGACAATGAGCTGCGTTTTATGCTCTACGAGATCACCCCTGAGGATAAGATCAAGGTATTCGAGGAAACCGGAGACCTCGATTTCGCATATGAAATTCCGGGGCTTGCCCGTTACAGGGCGAATCTGTTCATGCAAAAAAACGGCATCGGGGCCGTGTTCCGTGAGATCCCGAGTGAAATCCTCAGCGTCGAGCAGCTTGGTCTTCCCGCGGTCATAAGCAGGCTTGCCCTTTTGCCGCGTGGAATCGTTCTTGTGACGGGTCCGACCGGAAGCGGCAAGTCAACGACTCTGGCGGCAATAATCGACGAGGCGAACCGCAAGAGAAAAGATCACATCGTCACGATCGAAGACCCGATAGAGTTTGTCCATACGAGCAAAAGCTGCGTAATCAATCACCGGGAGGTGAGCACTCATACGCGGGACTTTTCCACTGCCCTGAGGGCCGCCTTGCGCGAGGACCCCGACATAATCCTGGTTGGTGAGATGCGGGACCTTGAAACCATGCGCCTGGCGATCGAGGCGGCCGCGACGGGCCATCTGGTTTTTTCCACGGTCCACACGACGAGCGCGGTCAAAACGGTCGACCGCATAATCGAAGTTTTCCCGATGGGCGAGCAGCCACAAATCCGTTCCACCCTGGCCGACGGCATCAGGGCCGTAATTTCCCAGGCCCTTTTCAAACGCATCGACGCAAAGGGGCGGATACCGGTTACGGAGATTCTTGTAGCAACCCAGGCGGTGCGGGCAATGATTCGAGAAGCCAAGACCCACCAGATTCAATCGGCGCTTCAAACCGGGAAGAAATACGGAATGCAGACCCTGGATGACGCGATATCGACCCACCTCAAAGCGGGTCGGATCAGCCCGAATGAAGCCTACATGAAGTGTGTGGACAAAGAAAAATTCCGCGCCTTTTTGACCGAGCCTCCGGCGGACTTTACGGAAGTGTAGGCGGATATTGAGGATTGGGACCTGTCAAGAATCGGGTTTATTAAGAATAATGTCCCAGGTTATCCAAGAATGTTTTCGGGTGCTTTAGCAATTTTAGCACCCTCTGGCTGGTTTTTCTCGACTTGGAGAGGACGATTATGAGAAGGGCAGAGTTGGATGCGTTTCTTCATCGAATCCTGGATGAGAGCCCCAGCGCCTCCGACATCAATTTCACGGTTGGCAAACCTCCTCAGGTCGAGGTTGACGGCCTGCTGAGGCCCACCTGCCTTGATTTTGGTATCCAGACGTTGACGCCTTTTCACACGGAAATTATGGCCCTGAACCTCATCGGCAACGACCGGCGGGGGGTTCAGCACCTGCTCACACAGGGGTCATGCGACATTTCCTACCACCTTCCCGGCCGTGCGCGTTTCCGCGTCAACGTATTTTCTCAGCGCGGGACCTACTCGATCGCCATGAGGCAGCTTCCAACCAAAATCCCCACAATCGATGAACTTGGACACCCTTCGATCTTGAAGAAGATAGCCGATGAAAAATTTGGAATGGCCTTCATAACCGGGGCGACGGGCAGCGGGAAATCAACGACCCTTGCGGCGATATTGAACGAAATCAACCTCCGGCACCCTTATCATGTGGTGACTCTCGAGGACCCGGTTGAATTCGTGCACCCGCAGCTCAAGGCCACTTTCAACCAGCGAGAGCTGGGTCTTGATTTCGATTCGTTTGCGAACGGGCTTCGGGCCTCGCTGCGGCAAGCGCCCAAAGTGATACTGGTCGGGGAAATGCGCGACCGTGAAACGGTGGAAATCGGATTGAGCGCCGCCGAGACCGGCCACCTCGTCCTTAGCACCCTGCACACGATGGATGCGGGGCAGAGCGTAAACCGCATCATCGGCATGTTCGAGCTAGAGGAGGAGCGGCTCATCCGAATTCGTCTGGCCGACACGATGAAATGGATAATTTCGCAGCGGCTGCTCCCCAAAGTGGGCGGCGGGCGGGTTGCGGCCCTCGAGATACTGGGCAACAGCCTCAGGGTACAAGAGTCCATCCTGCACGGCGAATCCGAGGGAAAGACTTTCTACGAGATGATGCAGCAGGCCGAACCTTTCGGGTGGATGACATTCGACACATGCATAACGCGCCTCTACGAACAGGGGAAGATAACGGAAGAAACCGCCCTGGCTTATGCCTCCAGGCGCGCAATAGTGAAGAGGAACATGGATAGTATCAAGGCTAGTCGAGGCGAAAAAACGACCGATATAGAGGGACTGAAAATAGACCGCAATTATCGCGTGAATCCCGGGTTTTCAATTTCCGAAACCTGAGCCAATTGAATTATTGCAGGCAGGCAAAAGGGCTTTGTCTACTTTAATCCCGCCAAACAGGGTCTCAAGGGATATCTTTTTCTCTATCTCCATGAGACTGCCAATACCTCCCCAAGCCCGGTCTCTATGATCCGGCGCGCCGAAGAAAATTCTGAAAGCAAATGTTCTTCAGTAATGAATTAATTAAATTAGTGTATGGTGTTCGAGTGTAAAATTTCATATCATAATTAGTTTGGTCGCCTGAACCTTTTGAAGGCATGCTGCAATGGGAAGTGCACTTCTGAGAATTTGTTTCGTCTTCGTGCTGGCAGTTTGCGTTCAGCCCTGTGCAGCCCTGGCCGAGGGGCCGACGCCCATGCCGGTCGCCGTCAGCATTATGCCTCAGCGTTATTTCGTGGAGAAGATCGGAGGAAACTTCGTCGAAGTCGAGGTGATGGTCCCTCCTGGAGCTACCCCGGAGCAATACGAGCCCAAACCCAGGCAGATGTCGGCCCTGAGCCGGTCCAGGATTTATTTCGCCTGCGGGGTCCCTTTTGAAACGATTTGGCTTCCCAAGATGGTCTCTGCGAACGAAAAAATCGTGGTGATACACACTGAAAAAGATATAAACAAAAGGGCCATTGAAAATCATTCGGATCACGGTGAGGGAGGCAAACCGCCGGGCGGCCATGCTCACGGGGAGTTGGGCGATCCTCACGTCTGGTTGTCACCGCCTCTTGTGATTCTTCAGGCTCGCGCGATCTTTGAGGCACTTGCGGCAAACGACCCCCGGAACCGTTCTTCTTACGAAGTCAATTACAAGACTTTCGTTTCCGAACTGGTTGATTTGGACCTCCATCTTTCCAGCCTCTTTGCCGCAGTGGCAAGGCCCGGACTTTTCATGGTTTTTCATCCGGCCTGGGGTTACTTTGCCGACTCATACGGGCTAAGGCAGGTGCCGGTGGAAATCGAAGGCAAAGAGCCGAAGGCCAGAGAGCTGGATGAGTTCATAAAACTTGCGCGGGAGCTTGGAGTAAAGGCCATATTCGTTCAGCCGCAATATTCGCCCAAGTCCGCGCAGATCGTGGCCGATGCGGTTGGGGGCAGGTTGGTCGAAGCCGACGATCTGGCCCCTGACTGGGATAAGAACCTCCGGCGGGTCGCCGGGCAGATTGCGGCTGCTCTTGAGAGGCGATAGGATTTCGAACATGGCGCTTGCGGCAATCGAGTTGAACAGAGTTTCCTTTTTCTACGACAACCATCCCATCCTGACGGATGTGTGCATGACGGTGGCCGAGCGGGATTTCCTGGCGATAATCGGTCCGAACGGCAGCGGCAAAACCACCTTGCTCAAGATCGTCCTGGGGATTTTGAAACCGGGGCAGGGCAGCGTGAAGGTCTTCGGCAAGACCCCCTCGGAAGCCGCCGGAATGCTTGGGTACGTTCCGCAGGATACCGGACTCAACAAGGATTTTCCGATTTCCGTTCTGGATGTTGCGCTTATGGGTAGACTCGGCCACTCGGGGCGGGGACGCCGATACACCGCCGAGGACAGGGAATTCGCCAGGACGGCGCTGGAAAAGGCAGGAATGTGGGGATACCGTGACCGCTTGATCGGCAAACTCTCCGGCGGCCAGAGACAACGTGTCCTGATTGCCCGAGCGCTCAGCGCCGAGCCAGCGATACTGCTCATGGACGAGCCTACGGCCAGTGTGGATGCCCAGTTTCAGACCCACCTCTACGACCTTCTAAAAGAACTTAATTCCACGATCACAATTATCGTCGTGAGCCACGACATGAGCGTGCTGTCCGGCTACATCAACTCGGTCGCCTGCCTCAACCAGACCCTTTTCTATCACGACGGTGGCGAAATCACCGACGAGATGCTCCACTCAGCCTACCAGTGCCCCGTTGATCTGATAGCCCACGGCGGGGTGCCTCATCGCGTCCTGCGCAAGCATGACCACGAGGACTCCTGAAAGATGATCGAGGTGTTTCATTCCGAATTCATGCGCAATGCCCTTCTTGCCGGATTGCTCACGAGCGTGGCCTGCGGGATCATTGGCACTCTGATCGTTGTAAACCGGATCGTCTTTATCTCGGGTGGTATAGCTCACGCCGCCTACGGCGGGATCGGGCTGGCTTTTTTTCTGAAAATTCCGCCACTTGCCGGGGCTGCCGGCTTTGCGCTGGTCATCGCGATGATCATGTCCGGGGTCACGCTGAATAACAAGCAGAGGGCGGATACGGTAGTGGGGGTGCTGTGGGCCGTGGGAATGGCCATGGGAATCATCCTGATCGACCTTACATCGGGATACAGCGTGGACCTGATGAGCTATCTGTTCGGGAGCATTCTCGCAGTGCCGCGTTCTGACCTTTTTCTGATGGTCCTTGTCGACATCGGGGTACTGATACTTGTGGCGGCCTTCTACAACGGCTTTCTGGCCATGTCTTTCGACGAGGAATTCGCGAAGGCCATGGGGGTCCGGGTTGGAGTGCTTTACTATATTCTGCTCGGGATGATTGCGCTTTCAGTAATTATGCTCATACGGATCGTAGGCCTGATACTGGTTATCGCTCTTTTCACCATCCCGCCGTTTATAGCGGAAAAATTCTGCCGCTCGCTAAAAGCGATGATGGTTGTCTCCGTGTTTCTTAACTGCCTTTTTTCCCTCGTGGGCCTTTGGTTTTCCTACACGTTAAATCTTACCTCAGGTGCCACCATAATAATGGTTGCGGCGACCTTCTTTTTCGCTTCGGTGATCTATGAGCGGAGCAGGAAATATTTCATGGCCTCATCGAAAAGTTCGTAAACGTTCACCGCTTACGCATTATTTTGGGCATCGCTTTGGGCGTCGCATAGAACACGAAGAGCACGAAGGATTCACGAAGAGCACGAAGAAATGACAGGGCTCGCAGTTAACCAACCCCTCGATAGATTTGTTCTCTATGGTAGCGCAGGAACTGTTGATGGGGTTTCGATAGAGGATCATCCGGAACTCTGATCTTTCCTTCAGGAAGAAGCAGATTCTTCAGTTGATCAGGGACCGATTTCTCAACCAGGATAATTTTGTAATCATCCGCAATGGAAATAATGCCGCGATCAAACAGCCAGTGAAAGGTGCGGGATAGAGCAATCCCATTGCGTGTGGAATCGGGGCCGTGATGTTCTGCTCCCACTGGGCGAATGTGGGCTGCCTCAATTTCGGGTCGGCCTCCTCCATTGATCAACTTCAGCCCGGTCATGGCGCAGGTAAAATCGTATGCTGAAGCTATTTTTCTTGCGAAGGCTCGTTTTCTGAACAGTCGAGACGTAACAAGGGAGGTACGAAGCATCTGCTGCTCTTCTTGCACCAGCAACTCATCACCCTGAATGTGCTCCGCACTTTTCTCCTCCACCCCAAGGGCAAATCCATAGTCGAGAATGAACTGGTACTCTTCATCCCTGATGAGCCGTACGGCCCGCCCAAAAGCACCCTTGCTGGTGGTTCCGTCAGCTTTCTTGAGGGCTGTCTCGAAGTATTTCCCTCCGATGGAAAAGGGTGCGATATTATCGAACTCCAGATATTCGTCAACGTAGGCATAATACAGCCCTGCCGCCCTTGTATCCTGCTCAACCCGAATCACCCTTGCGGTGGCGAAATAACCCTGGCGGCCACCTCTCGAAGATAATTCCGCAGAACTGCGTCGAGGTTCATAATAGGCGATCCAGTCACCCACTGTCCGCTGAACCTGATTAAGATAGGTTTTCGGGAAATGGTAGCGCATTTCCGGCAGATCATCGTATGAAGGAATTGGCTTTGTGGTGAATATCCCTTTCATGGCGTAATCCTGGGCTAAAAACGCAGAAGGATTTTAGGAAACGACGCTTTTTAAGCAAGTCTCAATTCTAGCAGCCGGGACTCCTTATTTGAACCAATTCGATTTTGCCCACACTGATGCAGCATGGATATTGGCCACAACCACGCAAATATCGACATGATGAAGAAAATTTGGAAATCCCTAAGTCCATTAGGCATATAGGCAAAATGTTTCGTGCCGCCACCCCGCTCTGGTGAAGACAGTCCAACCTCAGGAACAATCTTAGTGAGTGGTTCAATTTCCATCACATTCTGGCCATCATCAGAGACGAGCGTACTATGGTGCTCCCCGGGGACGATGACATTGTCCTCTTTGATCGCCGCAAGGAGGAGGCTTCGGACCTTCGGAAGATCAGACAACACCTCTTCAACAGAAACCAGATCGTCAGTTTTGCGAAGAATGCCGGGAACTACTTTTAAGTCCTTTCGAACGCCCGGTCTTGTCTTTCTCAAACTTATAAATAGTATGCAGAAACCTCGATCCAATAAAGAACAGACCCTCGCCGCTACGCGGCCCTGCGGGGGTGTGGGGGAATCATTCCTCCACCTCGCGGAGCGTGGAGTTTGAGACCATTTCCGCTATTTTAATTCCTTTTGGGCAGGTGTCGGGAAGTTGCCTGATGAAGAGTTTCAATATTTCCGGGGGCGTCTGCAGCAGGCGGAGCCGGCTCAAGCCGAGGGCGTCCCTGGGGTCCATGGCCAGGCGCATCGCTTTTACCAGTGCGGCCGGCCTGATCTCCCCTTTTTCGTCAAGGGCCGAGTCGCACACGCCGCACAGTATGCAGGTCGCGGGGTCTTCAAGATTTCGGGACACCTCGGGAGACATTTTCCCGTCGTAGTCCTCTCGCGGTATCAGCCAAGGGAGCGCGGCCTTCATGGATTCGAAGAAAGGTTCCAGGTCGACCACCAGGTCCTTTAGCTGCCTGAAGTGAGGGAGAGGCTCAATGATGAGGGGCCCTCCATTTTCCAGCGCCTTCCCTATCAGGGTCTGACACGCCAGAGAGGGACGCCCGTTTATGGCAACGGCGCAGGAGCCGCAGATGGCGCTTCGGCAGGAGCGGCGGAAAGACAGGGTGGTGTCCTGCTCCCATGCGAGGAACAAAGAATCCAGCACCGTTTTGTCCGGGCCCAGATCGAGCTTGAATTCCTGGAAATATGGAGAAGTATCCCTGCCCGGATCGAACCGGGAAATTTTCAGCGTCAGTTCCAATTTGTCCTCCGTTCTCCGTTCTCTGTCAATGCAGTTGACTTAAGCCCTATGGTCATGATGCTGGACCACTGTTCACCGCTCACCGCTTTTAATAACCTCTTTCCTGTGGTTGCCAGCGGGTGATCGAAACCTGGCCCGTGTCGAATTGCGGTCCTTTTTCTCCCTTGCGGGCAAAGGTATGGGCGAGCCAGTTTTTATCGTCACGCCTCGGGAAGTCCGTCCGGTAGTGGGCGCCGCGGCTTTCAGCGCGGGCAAGAGCGCCCCTGGCTATCAGTTCACAAAGATCGAGCAGATATCCGACTTCAAGGTAATCCAGAAGGGCCAGGTTGAAAGGCTGCTTTCCACGGGGCGTAACGAGTCTACCGTAGCGTTCCCTTAACCGCATCAAGCCTTCCACTGCATTTTCAAGTTCTTTTCCGGTCCTGAAAACCCCGACCTGATTGGTCATGAGGGTTGTCATTCCCCTTCGGACGGAAAAGGTGTTGTCGTCCCGGTCCACCTTTCCGGAATCGGCTGTAAGAAGTTCGTTCCACGGGTCAATCGAGCGTTTCACGGTCTTTGGTGAAAGGCTCGGCCAGGGCTGATTTCCGGCGAGTTCGGCAGCCTTGTTTCCGGCGCGTCTGCCAAAAACGACCGTTTCCAGAAGCGAATTTCCGCCCAGCCGATTTGCTCCATGCACGCTTACGTTCGACACTTCGCCGGCCGCAAGAAGCCCCGGCAGGGAGGTCATACCCCAGATGTCGGTCCTTACGCCCCCCATGCTGTAGTGCTGGGCCGGCTCGATGGGTATCGGCGATTTGACAGGGTCGACGCCAGCGTACCTGATGGAAATCTCCCGTACCTGAGGCAGGCGTTCGGCCACGTGGGCCTCCCCCACGTGGGTGAGGTCAAGGTGGACATAGTGGCCGTCAAACCCGCGCCCTTCCTTTATTTCTTTAAAAATAGCCCTGGATACGACATCGCGCGGCGCAAGCTCCATCTTTGCCGGAGCATAATCGGCCATGAATCGCCTGCCTGATGCGTTGCGCAGATATCCGCCTTCGCCGCGCGCGGCCTCCGATATCAAGATATTGGTACCGTAAAGGGTGGTGGGATGGAACTGGACGAATTCCATGTCCGAGAGCACGGCCCCGGCGCGGTAGGCAATAGCCATTCCATCACCGGTGTTGGCGTGGGCGTTGGTTGTTTTGGCAAAAGCCCTGCCGTATCCTCCGGTTGCCAGTATAACCTGTTTTGCCCTGATTACTTCGAGCCTCGCCCTGGGGATATCGTAGACAAGGGCGCCGGACACGCATCCGTCTTCGAGAAGGAGTTCGAGCAGATGCCACTCGGGATAGACCTTAACACCCAGCTTGAGTATCTGCTCATAAAGGGTATGCAGGACGACGTGGCCAGAAAAATCGGCGGCAAAGCAGGCACGAGGGAACCCGGCCCCGCCGAGGGAGCGTTGGGCGATGTCTCCATCGGCCTGGCGTGTCCATGGGACCCCCATTCTTTCAAGCTCGCAAATTACCCGCGGTCCGTCGGAACAGAGCACCTCTATGGCGTCCTGGTCGCCGAGATAATCGCTCCCCTTGACCGTGTCGAAAATATGGGCCTCAATGCTGTCATCGGCCCCCATCGCCGCGTTGAAGCCGCCCTGGGCGGCCCCGCTGTGGGACCGTGTCGGGTAGATTTTGCTGAGGACGGCGGTATCGACTTTTCCCGAAATGGTGGAGGCAGCCATGAGTCCGGCCAGACCTCCTCCGACTATCAATACTTCGTGCATAAGCATAGGACAACCTCGCGGAGCGTGGAATTTGAGAACGACTTTCGTATGAGATCATGCCTCACGCATCGGGACCTTCAAATTCAAAAGGGGAGCATGCTGCTGGGCGCCGTATATATCGGTGTCACCCGGGGCGCCTGAAACCGTGGAACGCACCATGGTGCACTTTACGGCAAAGGCTGCGTCGAAATAGACCACATTTATAACTTTGCTTACCGGTATGCCGTAGATGCGGGCGAACAGCTCCTTAGTAAAATAGTTCGTCTCTTTAAGCAAAAGATAATCCCGTTCATCCTTGAACAGGATATCGACCGTGAGTTCGTAGGGTCCGGCGTTCTTGCTCCGGATAACAGCCGCAAGCTCCGTTATGGGGACCGTATTCATGGCGTCACCTCGTAGACTTCCACCGGGAAAAGACCCTTTGGGTCGTCCACTTCCATAAGATGATATACGTTGAAGACATACACCTTCCCGCACTGGATGTCCGAGGGACTGTAGAGCAGCGCCAGGTTCCCCGCGGTTGATATCCTCCCCGGATAACCGAAATGCAAAAGTGTGCTGCGAACGTAGGAACAAACGTAATTGGCCTGTTTCTGAGTGCCGGCGATCACTTCCATGACCAACCCGAGTTCGCATGGCCGGCTGTCCTTCTCGGGTTCCTGCGCCCCCATGACCGCATTTTTGCCGTAGAGATGGAAAAAAATGTCGCCGTCAAATCCGGTGGCTTCTTTCGTTTTCATTTTGATCGTATCGAGGACCGAATCGATCGTGGCTATGAGGATCGGGTCCCTGATGCCGGCAATCGAAATTGTCCTGAATCCTGCGCGCTTTACTCCCTCAAGTTTCACAGTGTAAGGGTTTGCGGCAATGAAATTTGTTCCTGAAACGCGCACGCGCCCCCCTTCGAGGGCCTCGAAGCGCGTTTTCCGAAGATCGAGCAACCCGCCGGGTCCGGCCAAAGCATAGGGGTCCGTTTTTTCATACAGGGTGTGGGCCGCCGTGGAAATACAGGTAAATTGTCTCTGCTCGTTTAGCGATTCCAGCTCGAAGCAGTCATCGAGCAGAGTGCCCATCACACAGTCCGAACCGCTGCCGGGGGCCGCGGCAATGGCCGCGCACTCGAGTATTTTGCCCATGTGGAGCGCAAGGCCCGTATCGTAACCCTTTTGAATTGCAGGCGCAGCGAAGGGTATCGGATCGTAGCAGCGGCCGCAAAGTATGACCTGGCAACCCTTTTCAAGGGCTTCAAGCAGTGGCTCGACCCCCATTTGAGCGACTATTCGCACGCTCTTCGATACTTCGCCGGGGGTAATCTCCGGGGCCGGGTACAACGGGCGAACCTTTCCCTTTCGCATGGCCCCAATGACGCCTTTCTTACTCACGTCGGCATGGATTACCGCCATGCGAAAGGCATAACCCCGCTCTTTGGCTATTTCCCTGATGATCGATTCCGTCCAAGCGACGTGTTCGCGGGCACCCGAACCGCCGGCAGATCCGATAATGCACGGAACGGAGAGTTTGACCGCACCCTCGAGCATAATCGCCAGGTCGCGCTTGACCGCCAACCGGCTCGTAAAAGATTTGCCGATACCCAGATAGTGCGGTCCGGGGTCGGTGCTGCCCGCATCAACCGCGATTAGATCGGGCTTTTTTTCGACACCTCTGCGGAAGGACTCCTCGGGGAACCCGTAGCCCAGAATTGCCGTGGGGGAGAGGACCTTGAAAGCGGCTCTTTTCATTCGCAAATCTCCGAATTTTCCGATGGGCCCTCAAGAGGCCCGGAATTAAGGGCTGTTGCAGCCGGCGCAAAAGCGCGGGATGCGTTGAGGTGACACTCTTTCCCATCACCCTGCCTCGAGGCAAACAGAAGCATGTGCTCCCTGAAGCCGCCAAACCAGGGTGAGCGCCCCAGGCTCAAGAGCCGGGCCGAGCTTTCCTTAAACATCGATTCGGCCTCTTCCCGGGTCAGGCCTTCGGAAACTTCATAATCGTAGGCTATGGAAACAGGGTCTCTTTGAGGCCGGTCGATTATCCGCGTTATTCCGTAGCTTCGATGGTCGAGAAAAACGTTCGATCCGTCCAGCAGAATAAAGCGGGAGCGTGAAACGGCATGAACGGACTCCCGGTTGGATTCAAGAAAATCGAGCGTGCCCTGCCACTCAGCTTTAGTTTCGGTCGGAAAGCCGAATATCAGGAACAGTAGGTTCCATACGCCCGTCTCTCGGGCTGAGTTGAGAATGGTCGCGATGTCTTGCGCGTTTGTCCCCTTGTTCATCAGATCGAGCACTCGCTGAGTTGCCGACTCAACGCCCCACATCAGCAGGCGAAGGCCGGCCCGGTGGGCTTTTTCGAGTATCTTACGCGAAAACCCCGAAGGCTTGGCATAAGCGGAAAAATATAGCTGAGCGCCTTTTTGAATGAGGTTCGCGGCGATCCGTTCCATACGGTGGGGGTTGACCATCTCGTCAACCAGGCAGAAATGACTTGCGCCATACTTTTCCTGGAGCGCGGAAAGCCTGTCCGAAGTGGCGGCCGCGGCTTCTTCACGGTAATCGAGGTAAGTTTTTTGATGAGTGCAGAAAGCACAACGCCTCCAGGGGCAACCACGTGAGGCGAGGTAGGGCAGTACCGGTGCCGGCGAGTGGTATTTTTCCAGAGGAAAATCGGAAAAATCGGGAAGCGGCAGCTCATTCAGGTCGAACACACCCTCCGCGGGACCTCTCGTGGGCCTTTCGCCCCGCATGCGAAGAAGCCCCGGTATGCTGCCGGGCGCCGGAGAAACCGCCCGGGTGGTATCCGGTCCGCCGTTTGAGTTGAGAAATGAGGCAAGTGATTCCAACCCCCTCTCCCCCTCTCCGGCTATCAGATAATCGATAAGAGAAGCGGTATCGGCTTCCCTTCGCTCCCCGCCCAGGTAGACGGGGACCGGTCCGGCAAGCAGGCGCCCCGGATCGGGCATAACCGAAAAAGTCGCCCCGCCGAAGACGATTTTCGCTCCTCCAATGGCGCGCGGCGATTTTTCAGGCGCGCAATCCGGCCGCGGCGGCCCGCCGCCGCCTTTGCACAGTTTTGCAAGGGCCAGTGCGAAAAAGAGCTGCTGGCTGAAAAGGATGGAAAACCCCACCAGGTCAGGTTCGAATGCTTCGAGCGGGCCGATCAGTTCGTCGAAAAACCTGTTTGCCAGGGGAGGGGTCGGGAGGCCCAGAAGTATCTTCCTTGCAAAATTATCGAAAAGCCCGTTGAGAACTGAACTAAAACCGGCATAGACCCTGGCGTGTTCGTTATACGATGCGAGATTGAAAAACTTTTGAATACCCTGCCCGCCGCGAAAAAAATCTTTTGCTTCCAGCGTCTTTTGCGCGGTCGTTTCGCAGTCCATTTTCTGTATGCGCATCCGCAGCCGCCCGTCGTCGAGCCACTGAAGCGCCTGTTCGAAATAGGCAAGGTTGATGTCGAAATTGCGCACCTCAACGGCGGCCCCTGTTTGCATATAGGCTTTGAGGGTTGCGATGCCCAGGGGCGGGCCCATCGGAGGCATGGCCGGCGGAAATACCAGCGCTATTCGCAGAGGAGTGCGTGATCGGTCGTATGGCATTCAATTCCTCCCCGGAAAAAGCCTCGACAGGATTAACAGGATTAACAGGATTTAAAAAATGGCGCTGAGTCCCTGGCAGTTTTACACCAATTCGAGAGACCCGGGCACTAATGTCCGGTGCACCTTCATTGCGCATCCGATGATCTTTTCTGTCAGTCCCGTGTCTTGTATCATCCCTGGCTTTAAATCCTGTTAATCCTGTTAATCCTGTCTAAAGTATTGTCTTTTTTGAATTTCCTGGACAGAATTTACACATCTTCACCGCTCATTGCTCCTCGTTTCCTGCTTCCTTTTAATCCTGTTCATCCTGTCTAACATCCAGCATCCATTATAGTTGCCGTCCGGAAGCTGAAAAGCAATCACCACAGAGACTGCGGTGAGTGCTTTTACTCCAACCTAAGGATATCGCAGCCTGATTATTTTTCCAAACGGCAACGAGAAGCGGCAATAGAAACGGCAAAACGCAGGGGGGAGACTTCGCAGGCACGATCGGACATGAACCGAGTCACTGGGGCGATTCGAGGGCCAAGTACCACTCGGGAAAGGTCAAAAAGCAATTTTTTATCACCAACACCTGGAGCCGGAGGATTGCCAACAACCCGCACTTATCGTTCCGGATGCCGCTCCCAAGTCCGACCAGTGCCCATTGATCGGCCTTATTCCAAAACCAAAGACTTTACAAAGGCGGAAGCGAACCCCTTTTCTGCCGACAGCTCGATATACTCGACTTGTTTTGCGAGCCGGATCGCCTGGTTTCGCTGCGCCATCGAATGAAGCGCCATGCGCGCTCCAGTGCCTGCCGCATTGCCGACTTGCCTGCAGCGGCGCCTTTCCACACGGGGTAACATGCCGATGTCAATGGCGCTTTGGACGTTGAGATAAGTTCCAAATGCTCCCGCAATAATGATTTCATCGATATCGATTTCCGTAACCCCTGCGTGCTGAAGCAAGATGTTGATCCCGGTTCGAATGGCGCCTTTGGCGAGCTGGATATGGGAAACATCGGCGCGGCTGAATGTGATGTCGGTTCCGCCGTTCCGGGGACTTTCCGCGACCACGAACTCGAGACCATGCTTGCCTGAGCGAAGGCGCGGATGTTCACTGGAAACGTTAAACGCCCCTCGAGGGGTGAGGATTCCGGCATGTCGCATTTGCGCCACAAGGTCGAGAATGCCCGAACCGCACAAACCCACAGGGGGACTGTTTTCCACCGTATGGATCAACACCTGGTTATCGTGGATGAGCACTTCTTCTATGGCGCCGCGCGCGGCTCGCATACCAAATCGAATGTGGGCGCCCTCAAATGCCGGGCCGGATGCAGCCGAACAGGAAAAATGCCTGCCGTTTGCCAATAGACTGATTTCCGTATTGGTGCCTATATCGATTCCCAGTACGACGGATTCGAGTTCAGAAAGACCTGTGGCAAGCAGCATCGCGACATGATCGGCGCCGACGAAACCGCCGATATTGGGCAGCAGATGGGCATACGCGCCAAGCGCCAACTCAAGCCCAAGGGGTCACTGCACGGCAGATCGAGCGCGGCGGTTTCCGCCGGCACGTAGGGCGCCTGTCCCAATTGTCTTACCGGTAAGCCGAGAAACAGATGATGCATGACGGTGTTGCCCACCAGGACAACGTCAGCAATGTCATCAACTTTTCGACCGGCTTGGGCACATAGATCACGAGCCAATCCGTTGATCGCTTCAACGATGGCATTGCGCAGCTGCTCTGCTCCGTCACGGTGGTTGATCGTATGCCCAATGCGGGCCATCTCATCTTCGCCGAAGGCGATCTGAGGATTCATCTCTCCCCTGGCGGCGAGTGTTACGCCGTCGGTCAAGTCCGTCAAATAAGCGGCGAGCTTGGTCGTGCCGATATCCACAGCCAAGCCCAGCGGCAGCGCATGAGCAGGGCGCACGCCGATAACCGATTTATCCTTCACGTACACGGTCGAATGGAATTGGTGCGCGCGCAAATCGACGGACATTCGACGAAGAACCGGAACACTGAAGGTGAGGTCCCGGCGACCCAGCCGATCGCACAACCGCGTGGCGTCCGAGCGCGGGTCAGTGAGCGTTGGCAGCCCCAGTTCGACATCGTAGGCATGCACCGCCGGATCCAATTCGACAGCCGGGCCCTGCCCTTCGGTCTGGATCCTTTGTGCTGTCGCGAGTGATTCAGGCGGAACGTGTACCCGCACAGCCCCGGCGATTTCGGTCCTACACGCAAGGCGCCAGCCCTGTCTCAGTTGGGCCCCGTCTAACTGGTCCTTTTCCTTGCCGTCCGGCGCGGAGGTCTTGCCGGACATCACCCGGATCAAACAACGTCCACACCCCCCCGTCCCGCCGCAAACCGCAGTGAGCATAACTCCTGCCCGCTGAGCTACAGCCAGGATAGTCTCACCTGGATTGCCCTTCCCCCTAAGCCGATTGGCTCGAAGTCGATCTCGAAGCTCATGGGGTGTCCGACGTCAAACTGAAGAAGCACTCGGACTGGATTTTTTGTCCCGGCCCTACAAGAAAGTCTTTCCGCCAGGGTCCGTGGTTTGTTTTTTCGATCTGCACGCTCAATCCTTCGATTTCTTCGTGACTCGACGCCGAAGCCCCGGAGTGGCGCGGGAATCTTTAAACTGAAAAATCATTCCTCCGCTCTATTGTCCGGTCGGCGGAACAGGCAAAAACACAACCGGACATTGCTGCCCTGAATCCCCTTAAGGCAAAATCTTTTTTCCGATACGTCCCGAGCGGTGCGCCTGGGTGTAGGCTCGGCAGAACCGGTCGCGGCCCAACAACATTTCGGTTGTGAGAAGGGCTTCATGGAAATCGTTATCTGTAGGATCGATGATGGCGGAGTCCATCCCCGCCTCCAGGACCAATGTAAGGAAAGTGCGATTGATGATGGCCCGGCCTGGCAGCCCAAATGAGATGTTGCTGAATCCACCGGTAATGTGGGCATCGGGAAATTCCGCGTGAACTGTCCGCATGGTTTCCAAAACCGTCAAGCCCGCGCGGATGTCGGTTGCAATGGTCATTATCAATGGATCAACGTACACTTTTTCGTCTTGGATGCCGGCTGCCCTGGTGGCTTCAAACACCCGTCTGATCACGGTCATCCGGTCTTGTACCCCTTTGGGCATTCCCGTTTCATCAAGTGCAAGGGCTATGACGGTACATCCGTTTTTGCTGACAAGAGGAAGAATGTTCGCCAGTTTTTCACAATCTCCATTGATCGAGTTGATCATCGGCACGTGATTCACTTCAGTTACGGCGGCCGCCAGAGCATCAAAGCTGGGGCTGTCGAGGCATAACGGCACATCCACAGCTTCCTGCACGGTCCTGACCAGCCAGACAAGATCGTCAAGCTCCCGGTCCGGAGGCGTCCCGGCGTTGACGTCCAAAAGCTCGGCCCCGGCTTGCACCTGACTGAGGGCCAGATCCCGAATGAAACCCGCAGCCCTGTTTATAACCGCCTCACCAACTTTTTTTCTCGTTCCGTTGATTTTTTCCCCGATAATAAGCATTCAAGGCGACTCCTTAGCACTGAAACTTCTGCCAACCTTTGTTGAGAGTGAGTCCCGCGTTGGGACGCGTGGGAGCGCGAGACCGATCTCACGCTCCCGGCACGTCATCCTTATCCTGGCGGATGGTCGCTTCACGCCGGATTGATATCAATTATCCAACCGAAGTCCCAAATTCACGACTGGCGCTGACGAAAGCTTCCATATTCTCCGGCTTCGCGTTGATAGGCGCATCACATCCCGGGCATAAAATGAGTCCAGTGGGGCCGATATCCCGCACGAGGTCACGCACGTAATTGCGAATATCGTCCGGGGTTCCCGCAGCGAAAAGAGATGAAGGGACGTCCCCTATTATGGCGGCGCGATCGCGCAAGATTTCCTTGGCTTTTCGGATGTCGGTCATTCCGTCGGGATTTAGCGCGAACTTTTTGGCCGGCAATTCACGAAGGCGTCCCAGATCGCGCGTCCAGTTTTGATCCCAGTGCAGTACCGAGGTAATCCCGTTCTCAGCCAATTTGAGTACAATTTCATGATAATAGGGAAAAACGAGATTGTCCCATATCTGGGGAGCAAGCATGGCGCTGGCGGTTCGCCACCCGCCAACCCACACCGCTGGTACCCCTCCGAGTTTCGCGGCCCCTATTCCCTGCTCGATCATGGAAGGAAGCATCACGTCCATAGCCGCTTTCACTTTGTCAGGCATGCGGTACAGATCCAAAAAAAACTTATGCATGGAACGACCGCCACAGAGTGGCTCGAAAGGAACGGTCGTAATCGCGCACACAGCGACGACATAGCCGGCTTTTCGGAATTTGGGAGCGACTCCCGAAAAACTTGAGATGACCCAGTCCCAATGAACCTTATTCATGTTCATGTCCACAACCGTCGGAATAATTTTGTCTTTGAATGCTTCCCAGCCCTTGTCGATAATGAAGTCATAATCTTCAACGCTCATGATTTCTTTTTCGACTACCTGCCATAAATCGTCTGCCGGCAGGTCTTGCCCCGGGATAAGCACTTTCGAGAGCCAAATATTGCTCAGGTTTATGGGATGGCAGCCGGACGGCATCAGGTTGATGCCATCAACGTCTCCCAAGCGCTCCATGGCAGCTATGGTAACGTCGACCGCACCATCGGGGTCGGTGCAAAACTCAGCTTGAGTCATGCCCATGTAGCGTGGTGAAAATGCCGTGCCCATGTAAAGCGAGGGAATACGATCAACGGGTTCGAGGTTGAGTGCTTTTGAGACTCGGTTCAACCTTTCCTGATACAGCCTTTCCTTGTCCGTGCTCATATCCACTCCTTGCAAAGGGTGATCGCTACATTGGCATCAGTCCCCCAGGCGTCAGCGCCGGCGTATTCGCAGGCTTTCCTGTCCACTGGTCCACCGCCCACCATCACCTTCACCCCGGGGCGCAATCCCGACTCGTCCAAAGCCTTTATGGTTGCCCTCATGGAGTCAAAAGCGGTTGTCAGCAAACACGACAGGCCAACTACGGTGGCCCCGGTTTGTCTCACCGCCTCCACGAACTTCTGCACCGGAACGTCCACTCCCAGGTCGGTCACTTCGTAGTTAGCCGAACGGAGCATTATCACCACCAGGTCCTTGCCAATGTCGTGGATGTCCCCGGCCACCGTGCCAATGATAACCTTGCCTGCCGGCGGCCCGGCCGCGCCCTTCATTTCCGGACCCAGGATTTCTCCGACCTGTTTGAAGATTTCCCCGGACATCATCAGGTCCGAAATGAAGTACTGTCCTTTTTCGAACTTTTCTCCCACCTTCACCATGCCTGCCTGGCAGTCTTTCAGGATTGTGAGGGGATCTCTCCCGTCTTTCAGCTGTTGCCGAACTGTGGCGACAGCTTCGGTTTCCTCCAGATCACGTACCAGTTCCGTCAGCGATTTTCCCATGCTTGCCTCCTTTGACTCATTTTTGCTCCCCGCTTTCGCGTGTCAGGGAGGATGGTTGTTTGGCCTCGATTCCCTGTTAAGGTGGGACGCAATTTCTCTCCGGGCGCGGCAATTACACGCTGAGAAGCCGCTCTGAATCTTTAGCGCGGGCCGCCGCTTGAATCCTCGGGCACAGAAGGCTGCGGATCCTGGAGCCATTCCTCTAACGGTATTTCCCGACCGGGAAGGACTACCACGAACTCTTCATCCCATGGACCAAAGATCATCTTCTCCACAAGGGCCACCGATCCGGCAATTTCTTGCAAACGCAGGCCGAATTGTTGCGCAATCCTTTGACAGTATTCCAGGTAACGATCGAGGTCCTTTTCCCGACCCGTTTTTATGAATGCGAGCCGCGTGTAATGCTTCAGCATCGTGTCCATCAACCTCATGGCCTTCTCCGGACCAAAGCGTTTCTCCATATAATGAAACTCTTCAAAAAGATGCTTTCCGGCATCTACCCAGCCCCGCGTGAGGTAATATGTCCCGGGTTCCCGAAGCGACTCAGAGCGGTGCGCCTCCCTGGAGCCCAAAAGTATCCCTATGCAATCGTCCACTCTAGGCACCACGATTGTGCTTCTGACGGAGCTCAGACCCTCCACCGCCCTGGAACATAAACCGTAGCCAAGGATGATCGTATCGACCGTATCGGGCGAACGTTCGATGCACTCCTTCAACGCTTGTCTCAATAACTGCGGATTCACGTGGAGACCCACGTCGATAGCCTCGTGCTCCATACCGGGCGGCATAAATTCGAGGATTTCTTTAATCAACACTTCGCAGGCGATTACTTTTGTTCGTGATGGTTCCATTCAGCACCCATGGTGATGGCCGGGATGATTGCGCGTGGTTGTCGGCGCGACGGGTTCAACGGTGACCCTCCCGCTCCAGCCCGTGCCGGGCCTTGTTGCGGTCTCTTTTACAATGCCATCGAGGCACTTTTTCGATAATCCGTAAACCAACATATTCAGGGTGACAGTCATCTCGGCAAGGTCCCCGGAAGCGTTAGTTTCAACCTGAGCAGGCAACGAGGGGCTGATGACGCTCACGCGAACGTAACGGCTGCCGTTCAGAAGAGCCAATCCCTTTATGTGGCCTATCACGCAAGGACCTGACTCCCGGCAAAGCATGGCCGAGGTTTCCAGGAAACGCATCAGGATTTCCGCCCATTCCTCGATTCGTTTTGGATCGGGAAACGCAAAAAAGAGGTGAGCGGCAAATGGCTCAAGTATCATGTCAGCCATGACAAAATCTCCGACAAGACACGCGGTTCCAGGTCATCTTTTGCAGAAATGACCATTACGGCGGGCACCGGATTGGTGTCAGCGGCCACACGCCGGGTCTGTTCGATTTGCTCGGGGGACGCTATGTCAGCCTTATTGATGAGTATCAGGTCGGCTTGTCTAATGGCCGACGTCACAAGAGGCTCGAGCACGGCCATGAGCATGTCCATGCGTAGCGGATCGAGCAGGGCAATTCGACGTGTGCCGGTCAGGAATTGAATTCGACTCATGCCCAGGGCGCTGAAAAGGTTTCCCGGGTCTGCCGCCCCGGAGGGTTCAACGATGACAACATCGGGTGAGTAATTGCCCTGGAGTTCCTGGAGAGTTCGAACAAGATCCCCTGCGAGCGTGCAGCAAATACACCCTCCAAGGATTTCCCAGACATCGAGACCAATCTTTTTCATGAACTGATCGTCGATGCCTATCTCCCCTATTTCATTGACGACTACGGCGACCCTGAGGCCTTTTTGCATGGCGGCCTTGACAAGTTTCACAATGAGAGTGGTTTTACCCGAGCCGAGAAATCCGGTGATTACGATCAGGTGCATGACGAAGAAGGCCTTTCTGCCCGAAAAAGCTGCATCTTCTGCCAGGGGTCCGCAGCGCTTGACTGCCCGCGCCATCAGTTATATAGTTATATAGGGAAGTATTCTTGAGTGTCAAGCAAAAAGTTTATCGTCCGCAGTCTTTCGGTTTCGGGCGGGAACCAACGGAAAGCCAGTTTGGACCTCACGCATATGCGCATATTATCCGCGCGGCGGGGACATTTGACTTGACCGTTGTCAGCGATCCTGTATAGACATATAGGCAGGGATGTTCACAGTGAAGGACGCAATTGCATTGACGCAAACACTGCAAACCATAGATCGTGACTCCTACGAACCAGCATATGCACAGCTCGTAAGGTTCTTTCGGCAGCAAATATCATCGGGGCAGTTTCGCCCCGGCGATCAACTCCCGTCGGAGGCGGCCATCTGCAGCCGGTACGGAGTCAGTCCCATGACCGTGCGCCGGACGGTCAACATACTGTTGGATCAGGGCCTGGTGACCACAGTCCAGGGTCGCGGAACATTTGTCAAAGGCCTGGAATTAGGGAGCACGACTTTTGCACTCGATGAGTTACAAAACCTGTTTCGCGACAAGAAACATTCGAAGGTGCAACTTCTCAGGACACGAATTGTTCCCGCTTCCGAAACTGTGGCTCACGCGATGGCGATTCCGCCGGGAGAGGTGGTAATTTATATTAGCCGTCTACTGTTGAACAATGACGAACCGGTTCTGTGTCATGAAGAACACCTGATATACGATCCCATGCGTCCTATCGTCGAGGCGGAGATGGACGTGACTTCCCTCCACGGTTTGTTCAGCGGTACGGGAGAGACAGATATCAAAAGAGGGTTACTGGTAATCAGGTCCACTTTGCTGGACGAGGAAAACGCTGCATTGTTGCGTGCGAAGCCGTTGAGCCCTGCGTTTCGCCTGGAGCACACGTTTTTCGATTTCAATAATCAGCCCGTGAGCTTCGGGTATTTCATCTGTTCCTCGGATAGGCTGCAGTTCTCTGCCAGAGTAGGTATTTGGGATTAGGCGAGGTTTTGCGTACAAATACAGAGGTCGTACCATGGATCCGGATGCCCGGCATAAAAAGATGATCACATTGCTGACGGACTTGAACGAGCAGGAAGTCCTAAGGGAAGTTCGGCGGCTGCTTGAACAGGAAGAGCCGCCGCTGCACATTTTGGAGAGTTGCCAAAAAGCCTTGCGCTATGTCGGAGACCATTATGAGCAGGGTCGTTATTATCTGTCCGGGCTCATGATGGCAGGGGAGATCATGCGCCAGGTCTCTGAAATGCTGCAGTGCGTTCTCGAGAAGAGCATTCCTGGAAGAGCGTCAGGGCGTGTTCTGCTGGGGACGGTTCAAGGAGACATTCACGACATCGGCAAGAACCTGTTCGGCGTGATTCTGCGATGCCATGGTTTCGAGGTGCGCGATATTGGCGTGGATGTGTCGCCTGAGGCTTTTCTGAAGGGGGCCCGGGAATTCGAGCCACATGTTGCAGGCTTGTCAGGGCTATTGACCGTTGCCTACGATATCATGCGGGAAACCGTCGCTTTATTGCGTGGAAATACGCAGGGAGGCGGCCCCTGTATATCGACAATCATCGGCGGCGGGATGATCAATGCGAAAGTCTGCAAATATGTGGGATCGGATTTTTGGGCGCCCGATGCCGTGACCGGGGCAAAACTTTGCCGGCAATTAGTTTCCGGCCATTCCGTACACTGAGCTTCTCACATACCCTCCTCGTGCATTGTCAATGCGCTAGTTTCTGCAGGTGCTCATGAAACGTTGGATGTTAGTCGGCGTTGCGCGGGCTTCCGGTGACGAGAGGGAGCTTCGGCTATACCGGCGGGACGAGGAATTCTCAATCAGGGTTTGCAATCGTGAACTCATGAACAGTCGTGTACATGGGTCGGAAGACGCGCTTGGGGAGCTGGCTTGTGCAAGAATTGCAGACTGTCCCCGGCCTCGAGTCCTGATCGGCGGACTGGGTATGGGATACACTCTCAGGGCCGCGCTGCATGCGCTGAGCGCTCAAGGCCAGGTGATCGTGGCCGAGCTGATACCGGCGGTAGTGGCGTGGAACCGGGGTCCCCTGGGAGACCTTGCCGGCCATCCGCTCCGAGACGACCGGGTGACCGTACGCGAAGTCGACGTTGCCGGGATATTGCGTGCGGAGAAGAGTGCCTATGATGCCATCCTGCTGGACGTTGACAATGGTCCCAAGGAATTGACCAGGAATGGAAATGACTGGCTTTATGCCCAAGGTGGTCTGAGCGCGGCTTTCGCGGCGCTGAGGCCTGGAGGTGTACTGGCCGTATGGTCGGCCGGTCCCGATCTGGCATTCAGCGATCGTCTGCGAAAGACCGGCTTCAAGGTGGAAGAGACTCGCGTGCGGGCGCGTGAGGCCCGTGGAGGAGCGCGACATACCATATGGATTGCCGAGCGTGCCGCACAATCGGCGGAGCAGGAGGCCCCGGCACGATGACCGGCCACCATCTTACCTTTTGCCTGCAATAACTTGAACCATCACATGTCACGGCTCGGCATCCCGTGTTAAGATCTCTACCAGGACCCCGCACCGAAAGTGCAGGGCTTATCAACCAATCAAGGAGCAACCCTTAAATATGTCATTCACAACCCTCGGCCTCTCGGCCGAATTACTCCGTGCCATTGCCGATCAAGGCTACAGCAAACCAACTCCTGTTCAGCGCCAGGCAATCCCAGTAATTCTTGAAGGAAAAGACATCCTGGCCGGTGCTCAAACCGGCACGGGCAAGACAGCCGGTTTCGCTCTCCCGCTATTGCAGCTCTTAAGCAAACGCAGCAGCACAAAGGGAAAGAATAGCGTCCGTGCCCTGATACTTACCCCGACACGCGAGCTTGCAGCTCAGGTCGAAGAGAGCGTGGCGGCCTATGGCAAATATCTGCCGTTGAAATCGGCGGTCATCTTTGGCGGGGTCAAGATCAATCCGCAGATCGGCCAACTTCGCCGAGGCGTCGATGTTCTAGTGGCAACCCCCGGGCGTTTGCTTGACCATGTTCAACAACGGACCCTGGATTTGTCGAAAGTCGAGATATTAGTCGTGGACGAAGCGGATCGTATGTTGGACATGGGATTCATTCAGGATATCCGCAGGATACTCACACTCCTGCCCGGACGGCGACAAAACCTGCTGTTCTTCGCTACCTTTTCCAATGACATCAAAAGACTTGCCGAAAATTTGTTGAACTCCCCAGTCCTGATTGAGGTGGCCAGTCGCAATACCGCATCGGAGAGGATCGAACAGTTGATCCATCCCGTGGACCGCACCCGTAAGCGCGAACTGCTCTCTTTTCTTATCGGTTCCAAAAATTGGCGGCAGGTCCTCGTATTCACCCGCACCAAACACGGCGCCAACAGACTAACCAAGCAACTCGAGCACGATGGAATCAGCGCAGCGGCCATCCACAGCAACAAGAGTCAGGCGACGCGAACCCGGACATTGGCAGGCTTCAAGCAGGGTGATGTCCGAGTGCTGGTTGCTACTGATATTGCGGCACGAGGGCTCGACATCGATCATTTACCGCACGTGGTAAATTTTGAACTGCCCAGTGTGTCCGAAGACTACGTGCACCGTATCGGCCGCACCGGACGCGCCGAGCGCGAAGGAATTGCCATATCACTCGTTTGTATCGATGAGCGAGAGCAACTAAAAGGCATCGAACGTCTTCTCAAGCACACAATCCCCCAGGCAATAATCGAGGGATATGAGCCCGACCCGTCAATAAAGGCCGAACCGATCTCCAGAGGGGGCAATAATCCAAACCAGCGCCAGGGAGGAAATTATCTGCCCGGCAAATCCTGGAGCAACGCGAATAGTCCCGATCCCACTGCCGGTCGAAAACGCAACTCAGGTAAAAAGCGCTCACAGGAAGGCCCTAAGAATGAAGAGCCGATGCGCGGACGCCAGGATATCTCGAAAAAGCACGCGATTAAAGCACCGCGGACATCTCAGGGCTATGGAACATCAAAACACGAACGCCCCTCAGACAGGTGAGGCGTAGCCACTCTATCCTTCCGCAGTATGTAACAAAGCAGGGAGCAGGGGGCCGTTCGAACCATGAGCACCCGGGTTCTCAGAACCTCGCAAGTGTCTTTTGAAGATTCCTGGCCCCTGCCGGCACTTTGACCTTCCCGGACAGGATCTCCCCCGGCGTGGCTGAGCGGCCATAATAATTGGCGTTCGCATCGTTTCTCGTCGCAATGACGGTGCCCTCAAGAGAGATGCCGCCGAAAAGTCCCTGACTTCGGCTATAGGTATAGACCGCGGCAACAGGTGTTACGCCAGCCTCGACAGTGCGCCCCACGGGACCGGCAGCCACACTCAGATCGGCTCCCAATTGCACATTCCCTCCCTGGGAGAATGCCCTCACGGCCTCATGAGTATTTAGAACGAACACGAACTCGGTTACCTGTGCTCCGATCTGCAGGCCAAATCCCGCTCCACCAGTCCCGACCGCGGAGGGTCCGCTCCAGCCTTTGCCTGTTCGCGCCACCACCACACCGGTACCGCCGCGCCCGCTGAAAATGAAGCCCGCCTTGATGACCGTCATGATAGCCAATCCCTTGGCGTCCCTCAGCACCTCCCTGGGAATGGATTGCTCGGGGATATCCCGGAAGCGCTGGACTATCGTCACGGCCTGATCGACGTCATCCTGCATCCCGTCTGCGTATGTCACGGGCACATTGAACATTGAAGCTATGCTCACGAGCAGCGAAAACAACAAAACGCGTTTCATCATTCATCTCCTTTGCGTGCGAATGGTTCGAGATTGCCTCTTATGGCCATACCCAGGATACCTTGAACCTTAAAACCCGGTCCCCTCTCCACCGCTGGTCGTTAACCCTCCTGCCCTCCTGCCACACAAGAACCGTTATCCTCCAATACTCCTTCGAGGAGGCGAGGGGCGAGATGCTCAGTCAGAACCGGTCCAAGAATAGAAGCGGTCAGCACCAGCACGACAACCGCATTGAACAATTCCCTAAATGCTTCCCGCTTCCCTATTACCAATAGTTCGGTTGGAGCAGGAAGAAAAGGATTTTGACGCAACGTCGGCGTGGTCTTCGATTAGTTCCGCATGGCCGAAAACCGATCCCGTATGGGCTCCATTGGAGGAGAACAGAATCATCGTAATTTTTCATTGGAGGTATTTGGTTGGAATATTGACACGATTAACTAGCAGTCTTACCTTGTGGCTGCTAATCATCGCAAAGCCATAACACTTAAAGGGAGGATGACAAAAAATGGCCATTTTCAGGTACCCAAACTGGCGTTGGCCTGGTTTTTCAGGCGCACACGACGATTTTGAAAGGGCCCGGAGACAAATGGACAGGCTTCTTTCGGTCTTTTCCAGTGGAGGCCCAAGTGCCGCGGCTTCCGGCGTGTTTCCACCTCTTGTTGTGACCGAGGCCGAGGACATGATTTACGTCGAAGCAGAGATTCCCGGAATCAAGGCGGAAGACCTGGACATTTCGGTTGTGGGCAGGACTCTTACGCTGAGCGGAGAGCGCAAGCCCGAGGAGGCGCAAGACGTCAATTACCATCGCAGGGAGCGCAAGTGGGGGAGCTTCCGAAAGGCGCTCACCCTGCCCGAAGACGTGAACGCCGATGCTATCCTGGCCGAATGCAAAAACGGCGTGCTCAAGATCACTTTGCCCAAGGCAGAGAACGTTAAACCACGCAAAATCACCATCAAGGGCGAATAAGCCGCAGTTGGAAGGGGAAGATTGTATCATGGCGGACAAAGATTTGGAAATCGAAGAGAAACAGGAGGTCCAGGTAACCGGAGAGAGCACCCGTAACGTGCCGGTATTTGTGCCGGCCGTGGACATATATGAATCGGAAAACGCTCTGACTCTGCTTGCCGACATGCCGGGCGTGCCGATCGAGAACGTCGACATCGACCTGGACTCCGACCAGCTCACAATCCGTGGAGGGATTCCCCAGACGGAGGAAACCGGTAAGGTCATCTTCAGGGAATATACGGCGGGCGATTACCACAGGCAGTTTACGCTTTCCAGCGATATCGACCGCGAAAAGATCCAGGCATCCATGAAGGACGGCGTGCTGAAGCTGGTGCTACCGAAGGCCGAGGTTGCCACGCCGAGAAAAATAACCGTAAAGTCCTCGTAAGAACTTCGCTCAGGTTTTTTCCCCCCGCCCGGCGGGGGGAAAAATACCGGGGCAAACTCCCTTCAACTTCCGCTAATGCAAGCGCTCACCGCAGAGACGAATTCCACCGCAGAGACGAATTCCACCACAGAGACGAATTCCACCACAGAGACGAATTCCACCGCAGAGACTAATTCCACCAGACACAGAGATCACAGAAAAGAAAACGGGCATAAAGATCAACTGGAAACCCCCAAAACACACTCCTGGGTTGTGCGAGTTGTCGAAAAGATCAACTGGAAACCCCCAAAACACACTCCTGGGTTGTGCGAGTTGTCGAGCAGGAAAAATCGGAAGCAAACAGGGAGCTGCCTTTTAGTTTTGTCTGTTCGTTCAATTGCTTTCCTCTGTGCCTCTGTGGTGAACGGGCGCAAGCTAATCGGCCGAAAGCGCGGCGGCAAGCTCCTGCTTCAGGAAATTCCTGTCTTCCTCGGACAAGATCACGGCAGGTGCTGCTGCCTGGGCAAGGCGCCCTTCGATTCTTTGGCTCAGTTGCGCCAGGATATCTTCAATGCCCTTTTTCGGCGGCGTTTCCGGACCCACTGTATCCAGGTCCGGTCCCTGAAGCTCATCTATTGCCTCGGCTTTGAAATCGTCCCAATCCGAGGCTTCTTTTTCCGCTGAGGGACCAGGCTCGGGGGGTGGAGGGGAGACGGCGCCAGGGGTCTCGAACGCCTCGTAAATCCTGGCGTATTCGCCGGCGCTCACGGGGTTGCCGGAAAATATGGCGAACTCCGACAGGAGTTTGAAGATTACGGTATTTTTCCGAATATCTTCGACTGCCTCGAGCAAAATCCGTTCGGATTGTTCGGCCTCGCCCATTTCCATGAGCGCCCATCCCAGCAGCACCCGGGATCTCAGGTGGTCGGGATGGTACAGGAGGCCTTGCCTGCAAACTTCAACGACCAGTTCCCATTCGCAGGCGACGCACAATTCTTCCGCAAGAAGAGCGAATACCCGCGATCTGGGATCCAGTTTCAGCATTTCCCTGTAGGTTTGGATGCTATCCGCCGAACCCGTCATTTCTCCCTCCGTGAAAAAACACATAATAGAGATCAGCGCGGTGGATTATCTTCGCAATTCGGAGGAAAAACAATCGTTAAGTGGCGCAGAGCGGCAATCGGAGAATTGATGAGGAAAAATCCCTCCTTTTACGTTTTTGCATGCTCCGACGACTGAGAAAAGAGCGGGGGAATATTTCCCCCGCAACTCCCAGGATGCGGATCAACTGCAACCCCACATGCACATCCCAGGATTGTGCGGGTTGTCGATTGGCCACGCGCGTTGCGCGCGAGGACGAGCGCTCGGCGAAGCGCCACATTAATCTCCGGACTTCGCCACGCGGAGGGGGTGTGAGGGCTATGGCCGGGTATTTCCGGATAGACACCGGTTAGGACCGGGGATCATTTTCCAGAAGTTGCCGGATGCGGTTTGCCTCGATGTGGGCGAGCCGTAGAGGTTCGGGTATCCGGAAGCGTCGCAGGCATCTCGAAACGATCCTTTTCGAGGAGGCGACGTCCGCGAGATGGCCTGGAGAGATATAGATCGGTTTCACGCCGTCTCTGGAGCAAAAGACGAGCCCAACCTGCTCTCCACCGAGAATAAGTGGTTTACTGAAACCTTTTTTCAGGGTCACGTTTTCGTGTTCGCCACAGAGCCTGCTTTTGGCGCATCCTATGGTGGGTATCCCGAGGCACAGCCCGAGATGAGCGGCAAGTCCCAGTTTTTTCGGGTGGGCGATTCCCTGGCCGTCACAGAGCAGGACAGCCGGCTTTTGCCTGATTTTCCCGTATGCCTCGATTAGCGGCGGGGCTTCCCTGAATGCGAGCAGCCCCGGTACATAAGGAAATGCCGCCCTGCAGACGTGGTGGACAGACTCGATCGGCTCCAGGCCGGGCCACGTAAATGAAACGATAACGGCAATCAGAGTTTCGGATTGCCTGGAATAGGATATATCCGATGCCCCGATGACTTTGAAACGGGAGGGCAGGGGCTGAATACGGACCGCCGAAGCCAGGGTCTTCTGAAGGGCGATGGCTTCCCTGGGGGAAAGGTCCCAACCGTGTAGTTCGGAGTCCAAAACTCAATAGGTCCCGAGATGTGTGGTAAATAATCGATATGTCAATGTAGCCTCACCCCGGAGAAAGCCGGGGACCGGAAGCCCGGGATGACTGCATTCCGGCTTGCGAGGCTGTGTCGTAATCCAGAAATGCTCGGGCAAATCCGATGGGGCCAGGTTCTACTTACCCCTTTTGTAAAGAGTGATCGATGGAGATTTCAAAGGCTTACATGGTATCGGAGAATCAAAATCCCCCCTGCCCGCCTTTAGGAAAGGGGGGAAATACGAAAAATATCGCGTTTGCGACACAGCCTCTTGCGCCGGAATCATCCATGCAACGGGTTGCGCCCCGTCGAATGAAAGTATTACTTAATAGTCATTCGTTACTGTAATATGCGTTTCCGTAACCTACTGAGAGTATTCGCTAAAC
>JBEKMB010000119.1:0-7904 GCA_050008735.1 Syntrophobacteraceae bacterium | reverse complement strand
GGCTTTTTCTACGAATATCTGGGCCTGCGCAAGATTCGGATGGCGCGCCTTGCTTACATTACGGGCATTAACTGCAATACCTATGGACATAAGTCCGATCATAACAACACTGATGATTAAAAGCTTTGCGAACGATGATTTCACCTTTTTCTCCTTTTTTTGAATTTTAACTCACCATATCCCTATACGAAGCCATGAAACCTGAAACGAAATCCAGCCCGACAATAATAATTGTGTAACTGAGTCATGGCCGACAATATTGAAAGCTTTTTAATCTGGAATATAAGGTAGAGTCAAACGGTTTATTTAGATTTTTACTGCTCCACGATCTTTCAGAAAGGCAAATTCTTACACACCTTTCCCAGGGGGTACAAACTTGCTGGGCATCGATATTTATGTGGCGCTGACGAAACCATGCTGGGGCGCTTAGGATATTTATACTGAGAAGTCATTCTCTCGATCTTAGTATCAGTTCCGCATTCATCATCGATGTGAGATATTTTCCAACCATATCTCTGACATCGAGCTGAATAATCTCGGAGACCATTTCCAGCTGCGCATGAATCTCTTTAAAGAAGGAGACAACCGGGTAAACTGACTTCGATTTTCATTGGATGCTTCTCCTTTTTGGATTTTTTAAAGTCGTTCTTCCGAGGTGACGGAAGAAGGCCGGTTTCACAGATTTTGCCAACACGCCGAAATATCGGTCATAAATTAGCTACTTGTATAGGTTATTCCCCAATTGCCCCCCTCTAAAATACCCCTTGAATTTTGCTGTAATGTAGGCATCGTGTGTCTACACTCCAATCCCCCAAGCCGCGCAGAGTGCGTGTTACTGATGTTTATTTTTACAGTTGTGCGATATTTCAGGTCGGGGTATCGCTGTGTCACGGGCAGTTCTGGTGAGGGATATGCGAGTCAATGCTTATAGCGCTGGCGGTCGCCTATGTCGTAGTGATAGTTGAGATCCAACGATATTTCCTGTATCAGCACCGTCATCTTTAACAATTACAGAAAAGGAGCGAAGATGAGAAAGCTTGCGGTGCTTGCAGCAGTTGTTTATTTGATTTCTTGCATCGTTATGAGCGCGGAGGCACAGAGATGGAATACTGGGGCCGTGACGACCGACCATTATGTCGGTGCGTCGAACGGGTGGAATGATGGCAACGTGCATGGGCTAGTTGGCATGAACGCGTTATGCACAGCTACGTTTGGTCCTACCGCCCATATGTGCAATGTTGATGAGTTTTTCAGTACTGCCCATTATAAGAAGGCGGTGGCGTCCGCTACACCCATGTGGATTCAGCCGAGCCTCCATAACTGTTTGTACGACAACTCGGCAAACGGAGTCACGTGCACTCAGGATGACCTACTTTCTGACAGTGGCACTGGGCCGGGGATGGTTCGCATGCTAGAGAGCGAGTTAATCGCGCATGGAACGTGTCAGGGTAGCGCGGGGCGTTGGACGAACGCAAGTTCAACGAGTACGGGTTTGGCAGTGGCTGGATCTGCAGGGTCCGGCGCGTACACGTTCTGGGGCCCCTGTGACGCGCCCATACAGGTGGCCTGTTGTGCCCCCTGACGTGGCAGCGCGGGTTTAACAGGGGTAATAGGAGAACTATTAGATTTTATATTTTTGCCTTTGTTTACTTTGGTACGTAAGTGCGATTTCCTTTGCGTCGTCAGGTCTAGTTTCGGATTAATAGGAGTCGTTAGGATGAATCGGATCCAAGGTCCCAAAGATAAGCAATTTGCTCGATTTTTTCCAAGGATGAGAAGCATCTCATGTGCCATGGCTATCAAGGCCGTAGTATTCTTCCTGGCTGTCTTACTCTTCATTGCCTCGGGGGCATGGGCCAGGCCCACCACCGAAGACGAAGCTCGAAATGCAGCCGAGATCTGGCTTAGCCGTGAAGCCCAGCCCATGGGGACACAGGTGGGCCGACACGTCGAGAAAGTCCAAACCTTTGCCTGTGAGGCCGGGGACCCCGCCTATTATGTGGTTTACCTGCTCCCTTCGGGGTTGATATTTTTGCCGGCGGATGATCAGGTGGAACCGATCATCGGTTTCGTAAGCGGCGCGACTTCCTACGATCCTTCACCAGCCAATCCTCTCGGGGCATTGGTGAGCCGTGACATTCCGGGACGGGTCGCCCATGTCAGAGAAACAGCGGCGAGCGCTTTGCGAAGCGGAGAGACGTCGGCAGCCGATTCCCGCATGGCCAAAGCTCGAAACAAGTGGACTTCGCTCGCCGAGCCCGTCGTAAGCAGTGAGGGGGCGGGTTCAACTTTGAGCAGTGTATCTGATGTTCGGGTGGCTCCTTTTGTGCAAAGTCGGTGGAACCAGGGGCGCGCAGGTCCCCTCGCTTGCTACAATTATTTCACTCCTCCCTATGAACCAGGCAATGCAGCCAATTACATCTGTGGCTGTGCAGCCACCGCCCTGGCTCAAGTCATGCGCTACTGGCAGTATCCGTCTGCCGGCATCGGGGTCGTATCGGAAAATTATTCTGTAGACAATGTATCAGAGACGGGCAATACCCGTGGGGGTAATGACAAGGGCGGGCCCTACCACTGGGGAAGTATGCCCTTGAAGACCAGTTCCACCACGACGTCTGACCAGCGGAAGGCCATCGGCAGACTCACGTGGGATGTAGGACTATCTCTAGGTTCGAATTATTCCAGCACGGGCACCGGCACGGGTTTTAAGAAACCGCATGATGCGCTCGTCAAAACATTCCACTATGGCAATGCCAAGTATGGCAATAATTCGGGGAATAACCTGCCGGAAGACAACCTCTATTCGATGGTCAATCCAAATCTGCACGCCAAGTACCCGGTGGTGTTCGGCATCGAGCCCAACGGAGGCCATTTCGTCGTCTGTGACGGATACGGTTACAATGATTCCACCATTTACCATCACCTCAACATGGGGTGGTCCGGCGGCGACGACGCCTGGTATAATCTTCCCACGATCGACGCAGTCGTGAACAACCACCTTTATACTTCCATTGCCGCATGTACCTACAACATCTACACCTCCGGCAAAGGCGAAATTATTGCCGGCCGTGTGACGGACTCGGCCGGAAATCCCATTAGCGGAGCAAAGGTGCAGCGAAAGGGCCCGAGCGGCAGCAAGAGTTCCACGACTACTGACGCCAAGGGTATTTACGCCTTCACCAAAGTACCCTCCGCTTCCGATTACACCGTGACGGCATCCAAAACCGGATACCTCTTCACACCATTGACGGCGAGCACCGGCACCAGCGCCAATGACACTACCACTACGGGTAATGTATGGGGAGTGGATTTTGCGGCTTACCTCGGCCCGCCGACGGCGCCGAGAGGTGTGAAGGCAGTGGCGGGGGACGGTCAGGCGTCCGTTAGATTCACCGCTCCTGCCTCAAACGGCGGCTGTCCAATCGAGTACTACACAGTGACATCGAACCACGGCGACCAGGCCCAGGGTTCGGCGCGCATGATCATCGTGACGGATCTAATCGGTCACACCATCTACACCTTCACGGTAACCGCCACCAACATCCAGGGGACCTCGCCCGCGTCCATACCTTCAAACCCCGTGGAGGTGATGCCACCCAAAAAACCCGTTGAGGCACGGTGACCCCTCGACCGCCGCATATAAGGGAGCACCGAATGCAAAACAGGCTATGAGGCCGTAAATCATAAATTGTATGGTTTTGCCGACTTTGGGGTTGTTCGAGAAGTTTTTTGGCCAAGTCGATGCATCATGCAAGGGTAAATGCTTGGCTCACGTCCGAACAATGGCGCTAGTAAAAGCAGCTTTTTTGCATAGCCCAGAAGGTCTGTCTGAAACTCAATGTTACTCTCCTATGCTTGAAAAAACGAGGTTATGAAAAACGCAAGTTTTGCAAATCATATCTGGATTTGGGTGTCCTGTTTCGGAAGTCGTGTATCGGGTGGGGCAGGAATCCGCGTAGGGTAAAGCTTGCGGTGCGATAAGTTAATGACGCCTTGCTGTAGCCTGGTGACTGTATGAAATTACCGGATAAGATAGTTGCCGATTAAGTTAAAATGAGCATGCATCCTGGGCCGATCATGTTATATAACCGTCTTCAACCCGTTCGGCTTTCCGGCCCCTGCCGCAATCGAGCGCTGCGTTGAGCGCAATATCCCGGTGTACAGGACAGATTTGCAGGACGCGGTGCACGCCGTATCCGACGGGCTCAAATGGACAATTACCACAGAATCGGACAGGAACATCAATGCCTAAAAGAACCGAAAAAGGAAGAAAGTATCGCAACTGAAAATCAACAACAACTTCTGGAGGCTTGCATGCCTGCTTCCGAACTTAAAGCCGGTGAGCGAACCTGCCGCACTGGAGATTCCTCCGCCATTTGGTAGCGCGGAAAGAGAAATCTAAGGTGGGATTCTAAAAGCAAATCATATGTTGAAAAGAGGAGAGATGGTCATGCCAAAAGGGCTCGTCGTCTTTGCAACGAAAACCAATCAGACCCAAAAAATCGCTCGATTAATTGCCGAGGGAATGCGTTTCGAAGGATTTGACGTTGATGTTTTTAATGTGACCGAGATCGACAGAGGAAGCATTTCATTTATTGACTACAACGCAATTGTCCTCGGATCGGCTACTTATCATGGCGAGATGCTTCAATCTATGAAGACATTCTTGTTTCTTGCTGACAACGCGAATCTTGAGGGAAAAGCAGGCGGAGCGTTTGGTGCTTTTGGATGGAGTGGAGAGGCGGCTCCGCGTATTTTTGATACCATGAAATATATTTTCAAAATGAATATGGTCCGGGAGCCACTGAGACTGAAATTTGCTGATCTTGGCGAGGGCCTCAAAATGGCTCAAGATTATGGGCGGGAAATAGCCAGGAAGGTACTCGAGTCAACGTAGTGGATTCTTCAATTTGTTGATCTTTCATTTTAGTGCCCAATGTCTTAGCAAATCCCGGGATTCGTTCTCACCAGAGAGCGCAGACCGATCTAGCCTTAACAGCCGATCTCGAAAGGCTTAGCCGTATCGAGGCAAGCTTCGCTCGGTTGCCATGGCGAATGAGCAGACAATGTTGCAATTTTGCATGACACTCTATGGTCAGGTGAAACATTCGGTCCTGCCCGGTTCGCATTCGCTTAGCCTTTGAGTCCTACCATAAGAAATAACTTGAGGCAGAGGGTGGTCGAGGCCCGTAGCTATCGTCTGCATCCGGGAACGGACGAACGGCACCTTTAGCACCGTTGAAAACAGCAGCGCGCGCACAAACCGATACATCAACGATTCAGACGACACAATGCGCGACGCGAACTCTACCTGGCGCACAACCCGCCGATCTACCGGCCGCCGGAGCCGGTCATACTCAGCCAATCGACCCGTTCGAGCGAGTTCGGCAAAAACCCTCGCATCCTCGATGCCGAGGTTCATGCCTCGCGCACCCATCGGAGAATGGACATGCGCCGCATCTCCAGCCAGGTATACTTGGCCTGCCGAAAGGGTCGAGGCGATCCGATGGGAAATATGGAAGCCCGATGTCCAGATGGCCGGCAACGATTGTTCGGCCAACACCAAATACGACAGCGGATCAGGCCGGTCGCCGACAACCCTCCAGACCCTTTGTCCATGCAGAATTTCAAGCGCAGGATCGACCACCCGAAACATAAAAAGGAAAGCCCCGCCTTCCAGAAAAAAGACGTGCGCCTGATCTTCGGCAAGTGCCGTTTTAAGCGGAGCGTCGGCCAAGTACCACTCTCCGGCAAATGACGACCCGGCGAAGTCGATTCCAAGGTGTTCACGGGCAGAGCTGTGGGCACCATCGGCGGCCAATAGCCATGGGCAGCGGACGACTTCCCGGTAACCACCTGCCGATGGCTCTATCACCCCCTCGACCCCGTCCTCCAAGTTCCGGCACTCCACCATCCGCATCCCGCGTTCGACCTTGCCGCCAACGGCTTCAAGCGCCTGAGCCAACAACCGCTCCGTCGTTGCCTGCGAGAGTGCGAGCATGAAGGGGTATTTGGGATGTATGCCTTTGAGCGAAAGGGACCCGATTTTCTGTTCCCTATTGTAGTAGCGAACCCCTTGAACGGGTAGACCAATTTCAAGCATCCGCCGGGTGATGCCCGTCGTCTCAAGAATCTCAAGCGTGCGTGGGTTTACAGCCAGCGCTTTGGACTGCCTGGACGGCTCGTCTAGCATCTCCACAAGACGCGGCGCCCGACCCTGCCTTGAGATAAATAGTGCCGCGGCAAGACCGACCGGGCCGGCCCCAATGACCAGCGGCTGGTATGATTGGTTCATATCATCCTTCAGCTCTTTCGTATAAACTTCGGGAGCATCTTCTAATTTAAAGATAATACAGTCTGGATGCGCTGTAATCATCGGCGAAAAGCCGGGTATCCGGAACAAATTGAAATCACTATAAAGGTGAGGCACAACGAACTTTGCTACACGAATTTACCGCGACTCGTGATAAGGCCGGTCGAGTGGAGAAGAGCCAAAATTCATGCCGTATCCGACGGCAGGCAGTGGACGATAACCTCGGAAATCGAGCGGCACAATTGATACCTCATCGCAAGTCATGGCTAGTTGGCGGCAACGGGAACCTTGTCGAACCAATCGAAGAAGATTCTGACTCCATTCCGCCCCGATTCAACGAGGTCCATCTTACGTTGATCGGAAAGGTCAAATTCAGTTGTCTTGACACCCAGGGTGTCGATGTAGATGGTGCGTTGCCAATCATCACTATGAAGATGTGAGCTGTCTTGGGCATCCATAATGGTCTCAATGAGAGCTGAAGCGTAGTCGAAAAAGTCATTGATCTTGTTATGAACGGGTTCGGAGTGGTCTCGAAAGACAGATATTTCCTCTTTGGTATCGAGACGGAATCCAAGGGTTTCCTTGTTGTATACATAGGACGACACTTGCCGGTCGAGGCCCGTGAGTTCCTCATTGATCCGCGAATAATAAGCAGGATCACTTTTGTTATTCGGGTCGCTTACATATTTCTCACGGTCAAAAAGTTTTACGGGGTAATTATCAAGAACCCCTCCGTCGACGTATACATCTCCACGTATGCTCCGCTTACATGCGAAAAAGAGGGGAATTGACATAGAAATCCTCACTGCGTCAGCTACACACACATGGGGAGTGTTTTCGGCGGAGAAAACCTCCGAAAAGCCGGTGGAAAGGTTTGTACCCATGAAGTACAGGGACTTGAATCCTTTCTCTTTCTTATCCTTGGCCTTCTCGATATCCGCAAACGTGGATTCGCTATTGCCGGTCTTATCTTTTATGACGCCACCGATCCAATTCCGAAAAAAATCCCCTTTGTACCAGCCAAAACTCTCTACCAGCCTGTCCGTATTGCGGACGATCCCCCAGGAATCATCCAGGAAATTGTTGAAATTCAATTTCCAGAGGACGTCTTTGGTATCGCTTATGCTGTAATTGAGGCCGACCAGGATGGCGTTAATTGCCCCGGCAGAGGTGCCGCCGACTCGTTCAATCTGGTTGTATATCCCTCGCCCGTCAAGCTCTTCCATTGCCCCAACGTAGGCAATTCCTTTAACACCTCCACCTTCGAATACCAAGTTCTTGAAATGATATGCCACGGCATTCCCCCTCGTGATAGTAGCAGTTGATAGCTTCTTGGCCCTCCATTTTCAGAATGGCATGCTTCGGCGCCCGCTGCAAGGCGGCGTTCGAAAAAACCACGTCGAAGAGAATCTCATACGAAATTGCGTTCAGGAATGTATCAAAGGACGCTTTTTAAAAACGTGGGGAGTTAAGCCCCCCACACCCCCTAGTATGGCGCTTTGGCGGCGGCCTTTGGCCGGCGCCGAGCGCTCGGCCTCGCGCGCTTTCGCGCGTGGCCAATCGACAACCCGCACAATCCTGGGATGTGCAT
>JBEKMB010000118.1:0-7939 GCA_050008735.1 Syntrophobacteraceae bacterium | reverse complement strand
GACCCGATCCGTGTTACTCCGAAGGCGTTCGAGAAAGCGAGGAGTGCACACATCCCACGGGATCTGGAAAGTTGAGAGGGAAGTTACATTTATATGGGCTGATTGAGCGCACCGATTGGTATCAGGCCAATAGAGAAAGGGTTTGATTTTCTGGGATATCACTTCAGCCCTGAAGGGCTTTTAGTGGCTTAAAAGACGATAGAGAAGTTTCTTGCACGTGCGGTCCCGCTTAATGACCAAGAGCCGGGAGACCTTACGACTCCTCCCGGCTTCGCTTTTACGTGCAGCGGTGGATGAGTTGGGTTAGAGGAACCGCCTCAAAGAATGCCTCTCGGTTAAGCGGATGAGGTATCTATCTCCTATTTCTTGTGCACGACGACTTCACCGGCTGTGATCTGGGGCGGGTTTGGAAGCAAGGAGGCAATATTCTGCCGCACCCAGTCCGCAGTTCTCTTGTTTGATTCCTCAGCGTCGGCTTTGTTCAGAAAGACGCTGATTGCACTCATAACGCCGCCCCCTGGGTCAACCACGTAGTAAGTGACGAATCCTGGGTGCTGGCTTATGAGCGGCACAAAGCCTTCATTCACCTTCCGCGCCACCTCCTTAGCATTTGTAACACCCTCGTACCGTCGTACCAATGCATACATAGGAAATCCTCCTTTTTATGCCTAAATGCGACCTCTCTTGTGATAAATCCTGAGGATTCTTTGAGAGCTACTATCCGGGAATTCGCACTCTCACAATAAGGCGTAAGCTTGACTACCGAGAGACCCTGAAGAGCTTTTCAGAGTCAAGTTCCGCCCTGAAAAGCTCCTGAGTTGTTCGGACAAATGACCCATGAAATCTGACATGGTAGAGTTTGAAGCACCAAATCAACCACGTCGTCCGCGCTCCTACTGCCCGGGTCCCCGGTAGGTGGGGGACTTCTTCGCCACCTTGTCCATCTCTTCGGCGGTTAAGAGGCCTACTGCGCTGATGTCGCCGAACCCGCTAGCGTTGATCGTCAGCACCAATGATGTAGCGCTTTCCTTGTCCGGCATATCAGCGATACAGAACCAGCCGTACTCACCGTGGCCCCAGTAAACGCATTCCATGGTCCCCCCAAGCGACTGGATTAGCTTTTCCATAGCGGCGCGCCGGGCGGAACCTCCCTCTTTGAGCAGCCCTTTCAGACCGTCTCCCACATAGTTGCCGTAATAGAGATACTTTGCCATTGGACACTCCTTTGTATGGAAATCGCATTGCCCTTTCAGCACTTGACGGATGAAATAAGGGTAGTCAATGGGAAAGCTTTCAATTCATTAATCCCAAGCGGCATGATAGACGCGCTCTGAGCCGAGCTTCCCTATGCATGCTTTAAGGGCGCCTGATTGAGATTCTAGGCTATGTCTTCAACGTGCGCGCACTGGAGGCCCTTGCCCAACAGTAGGGAACTCGATGGAGCCAAGCAAAGGTTGTCCCCGAGGCAGGCGGCTTTTCTCGTGTCGCCGGATTTCCACCTATTGACCAGGTCGGGTTCACGGATCAAAGCGCGGCTCAGGGAAATGTAGTCGGCCACACCATCCTCGACTAGCTTGTCGGCGGCCTCGTATGAGCGGATACCCCCAACCAGCATCACTGGGATACGAACAGTCTTCTTCAACCGCGTCGCCGCCTCGCGCCAGTAAGCCTCGGCCGGGGCGGTTTTCGCCCATGAGGCCTCCGGGTTCCCCAGAAACAGCGCAGTGGTGGTCCCTCCGCTGACCTCTATGGCGTCGATTCCCGCATCCGCGAGCATAGTAGCGGTTTGAAGCATGTCCTCGACGCCTACGCCTCCTTCGGCCAGTTTCACCATCGTGTCGATGAGCCGCGGTGACGCTGACCCATCCGGATTCGCCATGCCGTCGTAGGTTGCGGAGCGGACGAATCGGTTGGCCATTGTCAGACTGTTTATCATGGTTGTCTCAAAGAGCTTTGTCATATTCCAATTGCTCTCTTCATTCGTTAATTTCGCAATTCTTTATACGAATCGCGTCCGGAAGTAGGATGGCCCCCAAAGGGATACCTCAAATTCCCCTTAGAGGCTTCATATTGGCATTTTCTGGAAAGTCCACTTCATGACTTACTCCATTACAGAAGCCCTTTTGGAAATAGCTATGTAGGTATGAGTGGGTAGAGCCTGGAATTACCTGTAGATTCCACTGCAAACGATCACTCCGTTTGTCTTTTCGAAATAGACGGTTTTAGGTTGCTCCGTTTTGGTTACGGGGTCGAGCCACTTGTATTCCACCCAGCCATTCCCTTTAGCGTTAGCGGCATCGACGATATCCCTGATAAACAGCTTCCCATCAGAATCCATGGTGCGATAGAAATCTTTGCCCACATATTTTTCGTTTATCCCATGGGCAAGCATCACGCCGTTGGAGTCCAAAACAAAAACATACTGCTCGCCCTTAGTGAAGCCTCCTTTAGAGTTGGAGAATTCAGCCAAAGCGATTCCTTTGTCATTGGCCTTGTAGAAAGTTATCGCCTTTTCCACCAGGCGCTTCGCATCATCCAGAACCAGCTCGGTCTCATGCTCTTGTGCATCCATCTCCATGGAGGCGTCATGCGCAGGGGCGCTGAGCGGGGAAAAATCTGCCGGAGGAGCAGGAACAACATCTTCGTGAAAAGGATTTTCCAGAATGCTGGATGCCGGATTTGCTCCATAGACCCCACTGCAAATGATCACTCCGTTGGTCTTTTCGAAATAGACGGTTTTAGGTCGCTCCGTTTTGGTTACAGGGTCGAGCCATTTATATTCCACCCAACCAAAGCCTTGAGAATTGGCGCGGTCGACGATTTCCTGGATGAACCTTTTACCGTCGATATCCGTGCGCGCATAGAAATCTTGGCCGACATAATCCTGATTGACCCCATGGGCAAGCATGACTCCAGTGGAGTCCAACACAAAAACATACTTCTCGCCTTCAACGAAGCGGCCTTGAGGGTTGGAGAATTCGGACAAGGCGACCGCGCTGTCCTTACTGTAAAGAGCTGCCGCCTCCCGTACGAACTGCCTCGCCCTATCCAGCACTAGGTCAAAAATTGCGTACCCTTCCATATGTTCCTCCTCTCTGGTGTTGGTTGGGGAGCACAATGGTCGACAAAGCCTCCTGGGTACCTTTTTGTTCTTGAAAAGAATGGAATTCTATAAATCCGTTCCAGGCCGCCTTCAAGACCTCATCTCAGGCAAATAATTTTACAATCCCCCTCTCTTTCATTTTGGGGATATCTTCCATTGAGAAATTGCCACTGCTAACGACCGTGACATCTCCCGCACCACTCTCTTTGAGCAGTTCGAGGATCCGTTGAAATCAAAAGTTGTGAGCGCTAGCGAGGGTGCTAAGAACAATCATATCCACATCTTCCTGGATAGCAGTGCTGACGATCTGCTGCGGGGTCTGATGGCCGCCCGTATAGATCACTTCAAAACCGGCATCGCGAAAAGCCAGGGCAAAGACCATAGCGCGACAATCAGCCCTATTCAGACCCGGCTTCGCAACCAATATTCGCGGGATCCTTTTTCGTTCCATGGCCAAACCTCCTTCCTGTTTTTACCGTGGCAGATTGTCGAACTCCCATCCTAGCGATCAGATAAGCGGACTCAGTCCAGCCCGTCAGCGCGTGAAAGTTGTCCACGGTGGTTGCCATGTTTCCCCGAATTGGGACCGTCTTGAGGTTCTATTCAACCTCTAGATTTGCATACAAGCTCGAGTACATGGGGCACTGTCATGTGGCCTTATGGGAACTCCTTTCCTTGGTTGTTTCCTTTGGTTAGGGGTTGAACCAACTTCGACCTGGAATTAGGCTAGTTTTTAAATATTTTACGAACGTGCGACTTGGAGGCAATAGAGAGAAATACTCTTTTTCCCTGAGCATTCTTACCTAGGGAGAGTAGAGGAAAATACTCAGAAAGGTTTACGAATGCGGAGTATCAGGTGTCAATATACCCCATCGAGAGAGCATACCTGACGAGGTCGATATTCTTGTTAACGTTCAGTTTTTTCATGATGTTGGTACGATGATTGTCAACAGTTCTAATGCTTAAATACAAAATCGCCGCAATTTCTTTGCTAGATTTCCCCTCAGCAATGAGTTTCAGGATTTCGGTCTCGCGTGCGGAAAGTATATCAGAACGGGCAGCAGGTCGATGATTTTGGAGATAGAGCTCTTTTATGTAAGGAACAATGAGAGGAGACATGTAAATCTCTCCCCGCCGTATTGTCGCTATTGCGTTCATGAGTTCCTTGGGCGCATCTTCCTTCAAGAGATAACCATCCGCACCCGCGGCAATGGCATGTTCGAGCAACTCTTTACCCTTATGCATGGTCAGGATTAATACTTTTACCTTCGGGTAAAAGGCTTTGATCCGCTTCGTTGCCTCTATCCCGGAAATATTGGGCATAGTGATATCTGCGATTATCAGGTGGCCAGATGCGTTTCGCAGTATTTCAAACAGTTCCAACCCGTCGCTTGCTTCTGCTACCACTTCCAGATCAGGATTCTCTTCAACAATTTTTCTTATTCCTTGGCGCACCATAACATGGTCATCAGCCAGTATAATTAAGTACCGAGACATCATTCCGTTCCTTTTTCCTTCAGGGGAAAAGAGAACGATATCTTCGTGCCTTCCCCTTTCCATCCCAGAATCTGAAAAGAACCACCCAGCATTTGGGTACGTTCCGCCATGGCAAATAAACCCATACCTCTTTTGGAGACGGGGCGCTGGTTCACCAATTGAATATCAAACCCCTTGCCATTATCTGCCACCATGAAAATCAGTTTCTCGGGTTGTCTTTCTACGAACAATGATACCCGTGTGGCCCCGGAATGCTTCACGATATTCGTCAATGCTTCTTGGAAAATACGATATATTGACACCATAGTTCCCCGGGACAATGGATAGTCAATTGGTTCCATCTCGAACGAACAGATGATGTTGTTTCTTTGGCATACCTCCGCAAACATGTGTTCAAGGGAAGGCAGGAGCCCCAGTTCCTCTAGGAGGTAGGGGCTTAGATCGTGGCATAGCCTGCGCGTATCTTCGATGATGCCGTCAATACAACTGAGCAGGAAGTCACACTCTCCTTTGAGGGATATTTGATCTTTTCTCAATTTGTCTTGTAGGGATGTCAGGGAAATTTTCAACACTGTCAGCTCTTGCCCCAGTCCATCATGGAGTTCTTTTGAGATCCGTTTCCGCTCTGCTTCCTGGATAGTAAAGAGTTCGGAGGCCAAGGATCGCAAATTTCTTTCTGATTCCTGCAGGGTCTCTTCGCTCTTAAGGAGCGATTCTTCAGCCCGTCTGCGCTCAGTGATTTCTTGATACAATTGCTCATTAGAAGTCTTGAGGGCTAACAATGCCTCCTTGATCCCGCTCAAATCCCTTGCGACACAAACGCTACCAAGAGTTTTGTTTTGGCTGTCTTTCAGCAAACCAATAGAAATCTCAAAAGGGACAATGCTGCCCTCTTTTCTCTTCATCCTCATTTCGCATTTCTTCACCGAGCCTTCTTGGCGCAAGTGCATCAGCATTCTTTCAAGCTCGTCTTTATCCGCATATAGATCAAACCCAGACTTCCCCTTCATTTCTTCAAAAGTGTAACCGTAAAGCTCTGCCGCCATTCGGTTCCACCTGATAAATCTTCCAGATCCATCCACAATGCCGATGGCATCGGGTGAGTTCTCAAAGATATTCTCGAGGTAGGTGTTCGTTTGCTTGAGTTCATACTCTACATTTTTACGGTCAGTGATGTCGGAAATGAGACCGTCGCAGGCGACAATCCTGCCGAAGGTATCATAACGGGGTACCATGGTATTACGGACCCAGCGGGTCGTTCCAGTTCTGTGAATGATGCGATGCTCCAACGGATCTCTTGCTTCGCCTCGCATGGCGGTCTCAGCGTATTGTTTCACGATATGCTGGTCTTCGGGATGAACCATTTCGTACCAAAGATAAGGCATCCGGGCATAATCTTCCGGTGTGAAGCCAGTAACCGCTACGCAACCTTGGCCGTGAGTGGTGGACACTGGCAATCCGTATTTCATATCAATCGTGAAAATGTAGTCGGTAACCGAACTGAGCAATTGCTTGTATCGTTGCTCGCTGGCTTGCAGGGCCTCTTCGCCTCGTTTGCGGTCAGTGATGTCGCGGTTGCTCCCTCGGTGGCCCAGAAACCTGCCTTCAGCATCGAATACAGGTTGACAGACATGTCCGATCCAGCGCATCGAACCCTCACGCTGAATGATGCGAAACTCCAGTCTGCATGGCATTTCTATATTCTTGTGCGGCTGAAAATGATCCGCCAATTTTGGCCGATCATCCGGGTGTATGATGCGGGAAATAAGCTCTGAGTCAGTCTCAAACTCATTGGCCGCAAAGCCGGTAATCCTTTGGCATGAAGGCGAGGTGTAGAGGAATTGCCCTGCTGGACTTACCCAATACTCCCAGTCGTAGGTGTTATCGGCAACAATCCGGTAGGTGGTTTCGGATGCCCGCAGAGCTTCTTCCGCTAGCTTCCGTCCGGTGATATCTTCCATGAAGCCTTCCAGCAGGTCGGATTCACGGGATTCCATCGGAATTTTCCGAAAGAAGAAGCGCACAACGATCGTTTCGCCGCTCTTGCGGCGGAGATGTCCTTCCGCTTCGACCCATGCACTACTGTTCTCAAGCGCTCTCTTTACAATCTCTTGCCTGGATTCCGGATCGACATATATGGTCTCTGCAGTCGATGTTCGGTTGGTCACGGCGATGATTTCTTCGGGAGAATCATAACCCAGTATTCGAGCGGCCTCCGGATTCACCTCGATTAGCTTGCCCCTTATCGTGGAGCGGAAGATCCCGACAGGAGCGTGTTCAGAGATGTTGTGATACTCCACCTCGCTTTTCCGAAGAGCTTCCTCCATAAGGTTGTGTTCGAACCCGTCCTGTTCGAGTTCAGAAACCCGTTGGCGCAAGATTGTCAATTCACTGATGAGTTGCTCTTTGGTCTTCTCTTCGTCTTCCATTTCGGGTTTCCTCAAAGGCAACTCGCAAAATTGCCAGGTTAGGCTGGAGCTTTATGATCGCTGAGGTGCCTGGATTCAGAATCTTGCGTATGAGCTTTATGCAGGTGAGTGAGTCCCATCATAAAGTTCTGTGGAGCAAAAAGGCGAGATACCCCCCAAAGGGAGACCTAAAATTCCCCTTGGAGGCTTCACATTGGCAGTTTCTGGAAAGCCGGCTTCATGACTTACTCCAGATAGAGGCCCTTTTAGGAATAGCTATTGACGAATGACAATCACAGCGAGTGAAAATGTCAATGGGTTTTTAGAGGGTAGGAATTAGGTAATAGTCTGTAGGAATATTCATTGTTAGGTTGGTGTTTCAGTATGTTGGCAGCAATCCGATAGTTAATACTACGTACTGAAATTCTTATGTTGACAGGAGAGCGCATGGCAATCGGATCTGGCCTGGATAATTCTCCACCCCGGTAGGGCTGAATGAATTTTCCCAGTGGGCAGGCCTGCCCACCCTCTTCTTTTGCAAACCGACATTTTTCAAATCACAAAGCAGCTGTGCAAAGAGAGGAAGCGCAGATTGTTGTCGCAACCACAATTGTGATTCAACCGGGTTTCACGGCTTCTATCTCGCGCGAGTAGACGGCCAGGCCGAAAAGTTCGACCCTCTCGGTTCCAGCACGACAAATGGGGCTTACTCGGGGGTTCTCGATGAACAACCAGGGCAATATCTCAGGCCACTGTGTGTAGCAAACCCCGAGAGTCCCGATCAGTCAAGCCCATGATATGTTGCTGTGTCTTGCCACTGTACGTAACAAAATAGATGATTGACCTTTGAATGTTCTGGGGCATTATCTGCCTGTTATTTCTGGTGAAAGCACAGAAAGGAGGCAGTTTATGTTCCCAGGGTTTTCTTCAG
>JBEKMB010000117.1:0-8048 GCA_050008735.1 Syntrophobacteraceae bacterium | reverse complement strand
GTTGCCAGCCAGGATACGGGACGCACCACCATGGAGGGTGTCTGGGCGGGGGGCGACGTCGTAACGGGGGCGGCTACCGTCATCAGCGCAATGGGAGCGGGCAAGCGCGCGGCGGCCGATATAGACCTCTATCTCAAAGGCGAAACCAAGTGGTAGTGGTATGAGTGCGGTTTGGGCATTTATGTCCGGAGCACAAAATCCCCCGGGCTGAAACAGCGTGAGTGTATGGGAACGGGGTGATTTGCAAAGAGCCGGGATAATAATAGACTCCCGGCTAATTCTTTTGAGGCCGCATCCGGCACATGAACGTCCGATCAGGCTTACTCATGAGCAAGGAAAAACTCCACGCCCAGGGGAGGCATATCGGGAATAGAATGTTATAAAATGAATTGGGTCAGTCGCAGTCGCTTGAAAGAGAAAAGCTCCAGGAAGAAGCGTTCATGAACTATGAATCTTTCGTATTTGAGGCCGAAGATGGAATAGCGGTCCGACATTGCCATGCGCTCAAACCCACTGTGTTGCTCTTGCATCAAAGGAATCTTCCAGAATCATTGATTCGGTCCTGGCAGATGTTACCCATTAACGTTTTGGAATTAGACTGAAGGGAAATTACATGCAGAACCTCGACTCAATCTTTTCGCCCAAATCTGTAGCAGTGATAGGAGCTTCGAACACTCCCGGAAAGGTGGGGCACGATATATTCGTCAATATTCTTAGAGGCAACTATCAGGGGACACTTTATCCTGTAAATCCAAAGTCCAAAGCCATTCACAGTGTCAAGAGCTACGGCTCGATTGCGGAGCTGCCTGAGGCGGTCGATCTGGCCATCGTCATCCTTCCACCAAAGGCAGCACTTGCTGCCGTGAACGATTGCGCTCAGAAGGGAATCAAAGGAGTCGTCATCGTTTCGGCAGGATTTCGCGAAGTTGGAGAGGAAGGCCGCGTGATCGAAGATCAGATTACCGCCATCTGCCGGGACGCGGGCATCCGTCTGGTAGGGCCCAACTGCCTTGGGGTTATCAATCCCCATCCGTCTGTCAGGCTCAATGCGAGCTTTTCGGCCCGCATGCCGGCTTGCGGGCCTATTTCATTCATCTCGCAAAGTGGCGCGCTTTGCGCCGCGGTGCTCGATTTCGCCGCGGACCGTGATTTTGGCTTCTCTAAGTTCATATCTATCGGGAATAAGGCAGATGTGGATGAACTCGACCTTTTGCGCTACCTCCATGAAGACCCCGATACGGAAGTCATCATGATCTACCTCGAAGAACTCAAGAGGAGCGTCGAATTTATTGAAACCGTCACGAATATTACTTCCGGAGACCGTCCGACCCCGGTGCTGGTGGTCAAATCCGGGCGTACTTCCGCCGGGGCCCGCGCGGCGGCCTCGCATACCGGTTCTCTGGCGGGATCCGAGGGGGTCTACGATGCCTTTTTCGAACAATCGGGCATCATTCGAGCCGACTCTATTGAAGAATTGTTTAATTATGCGGCGGCTTTTTCCAATAAGAAGATTCCGCGCGGCAATAAGGTCGCCATCGTCACAAACGCTGGTGGACCGGGAATTGTCGCCACTGACATGACTGTGTCTTCCGGGCTTGAACTGGCCCAATTCAAAGATGAGACGGTCGATGCTCTGATAAGTCATCTCCCTGCGACGGCAAACTTCCACAATCCCGTGGACATTATCGGGGACGCCGCGCAGGACCGCTATGAGAACGCTCTTAGCGCAGTGATCAAGGACGAGGGAGTTGATGGCGCTTTGGTCATTCTCACACCGCAATCCATGACCAACGCATTGGGCACGGCCGAGGCCGTTGTGAAAATCGCGAAAGGGACGGCCAAGCCCATTCTTTGCTGCTTCATGGGCATTATCGATGTTTCTGAAGGCGTAAAGTACCTGCAGGCGCATGGAATCCCCGTGTATCGGTTCCCCGAACATGCCGCACGGTCTTTTGGAGCTCTGTATCGCTATTCGAGCTGGCTTAACCGGCAGCAATTTGCTGAGTTCGATCTCGTCCATGATAAAGAACGTGCGGACGAAATAGTTTCCAGGTGTATTGCCGACGGAAAGCTTCACCTGGGGGAACTTGTCGGTAACGAACTGCTTCAATGCTATGGTTTCAATGTGCTTCCCACAGTGCTGGCCAAAACGCGAGAAGAAGCGAGGGAGCATGCCGAGGAAATCGGAGCGCCCGTGGCCATGAAGATCATGTCCCCTCAAATTATCCACAAATCGGATGCCGGCGGGGTGGCGCTCAACCTCAATGATGGAGAAGCCGTTATGCAGGCATTCGACAAAATCATTGAATCGGCAAAACGGTATAATCCGAACGCCGAGATAGACGGGGTCATCATCCAGAAGATGGCTCCTCCCGGCGAAGAAGTCATAATCGGTGTGACGCGCTTTAAAAGATATGGACCGTTGCTCATGTTCGGGTTGGGCGGAGTTTTCGTGGAGCTATTCAAGGACGTTATCTTCCGCATTGCACCCATAGGTCGCAACGAGGCGAGACGCATGATCACCGGGATCAAGGGTTATGCCCTTCTCAATGGTTTCCGTGGAAAGGCTCCTTCGGACATTGAGGCGATCGAACGAATCCTGGTCTCGTTGTCTAATATGGTCACGAACCACCCCGAGATCAGTGAACTGGATGTAAATCCTTTGATTATCCATGAAAAGGGGAAGGGGGCCACAGTTGCCGATTGCCGGATCATCCTGTCGCCAGTTGTAAAACAAGCCGAGCAGATTCCGGCACCGGCAGCAAGCGTTGCCAGGAAACGCAAAGGTTAATTCGAAAAGAGGCGTTCGTGGATCGGTGTGCTGCAGGCCCTTTGGGCAAATGAGGTGAGCTTTGGGAATTGGCCCATCGAATCAGTAAAAGGCAGCAACCGAAGATCCTGGAGTAAAGAGATATCCAATAGCCTGCTTTTGGCGCAACCTTTAATGCATATTGTGATCTTGTTCGGTGGAGACGGGTAGAGAGCGATCCCGCCTTACCGAGCAGATCTTGAAAGGCTGTGGCAAAGCTGGGTTATACCAGTCACCCAAACAGTGTGGACCATGCGTGATTCGACGCATAAACAGGACCGTTTCCTCCTTCGATCAGCAGAATCATACAGCCAATGCAAGGGCGGAGCGGAGTCGCGCAAGGCCGGGCGAGCGCAAACATGTATTTGATGAGGCACATTCATATCTGACCTCCCGTATAGATGATGCTTATGCGTCCAGCTACTAATAAATCCGAATGAAAATGATAACATCGCCCATTTGGGGGATTGCCCGGGTTTTTTTAACAGGAAATTATATCGGTCTCCGCGCCCTGTGGAATAGGAGGAGGTCCTTATCCTCGCCGTTCGCTGATAACCGATCTTTATATGGATGAAATCGGCAAAAAAAGTTACCTTGTCAAAGCAAGGCTGTTGGCGATTCTCGCAATCTTTTGAGGCGGTGGCGAAAATGGCGGGCAAACTCTACCGCGACTACAACTCTTATCTACGAGAGATCTTCGGTTGCCGTGTTCAGAAAATTACGCTGGATGCGGGTCTGAGCTGCCCGAACCGGGACGGGACCCTTGGGCGCGGCGGCTGTATATATTGCAACGAAAAGGGTTCGGGAACAGGGGCCGCTCGCTTTGCGGGCATCTCCGAGCAGATCAGGGACGGTAAGGCAAGGCTGGCAAGGAAATACAAGGCCGGGAAATTCATAGCCTATTTCCAGTCATTTTCCAATACCTATGCGCCTCTTCCCAGGCTGGCGGCCCTTTATGGCGAAGCGCTGGCAGATCCCGATATTGTGGGACTCAACATCGGCACACGTCCGGATTGCGTTTCGGACGAAAAGCTGGACTACCTTGCAACACTTGGTGAAACCCATCTCATCTGCATGGAATACGGTCTGCAGTCGGCCAAGGACGAGACCCTGGCGCGCATCCGCAGGGGGCATACGGCTGCGGCTTTTATAGACGCCGTCGAACGTACCCGCAAAAGAAAAATCTCCGTCTGCGCACACGTAATACTCGGGCTTCCCGGCGAGGATATCGAAGACATGCTCCAGACGGCAAGGTTGCTTGCCAGCCTTGATGTCGAGGCCGTAAAGATACATCTGCTCTACGTGATAAGGGGAACGGCGCTCGAGGAGATGTACAGGGCCGGAGGGTATACGTGTCTTTCCCGTGACGGGTACGCCGCCGCGGTCGGGGAATTCCTTGCACTTCTGCGTCCGGGCACGATTGTTCAGAGGCTGACGGGGGACCCTCACCCGGAGGAGCTTGTGGCGCCGGCGTGGGCGCTTGATAAGCAGCGCAATCTCGAAGCTGTTTGGGCATACATGGAGCAAAAGGGGCTGTATCTGGGGATAAGCTGCGTTAAAAACCGCTTTTCATCGAATTGATACTCTTCTATATTGAGGCGGCAAGCGAATCCTTGATCCAGTTTGGAGGCCGGATGGGTGTCAGTCTGAAGCAGGTGTCCAAAATCCTCAATATGACCCGTAACGAAGTCATTGACCTGGTGGCCGCCGGGAAGCTCAAGGCAGAGCGGAAAGGCAAAGGCCTGACGGTTGAAGAGCCGGACCTGTGGGTATTCCTGTCTCGTTTAAAATCCGAAACAGATGCGACCGTACCAGGCAGGCCCCGTCAGGTATCACTTCCGGAGATGATGGCCGGCCCTCTGGTTGAACGCATAAGCGCGCTTGAGGAAGCGCTTTCCGAAAAATTGGACCTCTCAGCCGAAAACAAGCGGCTCGAACTGGAATTACACGAGGCCCGTCTCGATATTGCAGACAGGGACGCTGAGATCGAGAAGCTCAAGGGCGCCATGAGCGGTCAGGAAACTCTCGTGGAAAAAGAAGCGTTGGATGAAGAGCGGGAGCAAATGGAAAGGGAAGTCTCCGAGCGCATTTCCCGCGAGCGTGATGAATTCGAAACGATACTCCGGGCGGAAAGGACTTTATGGTCCGAGCGGCTTGCCAATGAGCGGAGCAGGTTCGAAGCCGAACTTGAGCAATTGAAGACAAAAGACGGACTGTGGGCCCGCTTCATCAGGATGCTTACCTGGAGTTGAGCGGCCGACAAGTGAGACGCAGCGAAAACGGCCATTTTTTTTGCGGTACTTCAAAGCAGGAAGGCCTGATGGAGCTTCAAATTCCTGATGTCGAAAAAATGCGCAAGCGGTTGCTGGATCTTATCCTGGAGCATGCCTTTCAGTATTCTGAAACTTCCGGGTTCAAGCTGGCCCATGGTGGAACCAGCCGGTTCTATTTCAACTGCAAGCGAATCACTCTCGATCCCGAAGGGCAGTACCTGATCGGCAACCTGGTTTTCGACAGGCTCGAGGGCCTTGAAATAGACGCCATTGGAGGTCTAACCCTTGGGGCAGACCCCATCGCGACTGCAACCGCTTACAGCTCATGGCTCAAGGGCCGGCCAATCCAGTCATTCATTGTTAGGAAAGCCGGCAAGGACCACGGAATAATTGCTCCGATAGAAGGAAAGGTGAAAATCGGAGACCGCGTGGCGGTTGTCGACGACGTGGTTACGACCGGCGGCTCCACGATCCAGGCCATTTCCGCGTGCAGGCAGGCGGGGCTTGAAGTCGTGGGCGTCCTCGCCCTTGTCGACAGGCAGGAAATGAACGGCAGGGAAAATATCGAAAAACTGGTCCCCAATTTCAAAGCCTTAGTCACCAGGGACGAGGTGATGCGAATCTACAGGCCCGTCTAAGGGCGTCCGGCCAAGCCAATTCATCTTTTTTTCGTCTTGCCTTTGCGCATCCCTACCTTTTGATTCAATAATGGTTATCTTCTTCCAAAGAAATTCGGATTGGCCTTCTCAGCTGTTCTGAGCGCGGTCCGTTCGGGTTGGAGTCAAATAGAGGGTCCGGGAGATTGACATGGCGAATAAATTTGAAAGAGACGAATTCGAGGCGACCTGTTCTCAGTTTACCGGCGGCGATCTGGGCCAAAATCCCCTGGATGGGCAGCCCGGCACAGGTTTCGAGCAATACTCGCAAACTTTCGGGAAATACCTCTCGGATAAGGAAGGGGAGAAAAATTTTTCGGAAGAAGAAACGCTGAGGCGACAACGCGCGAAGAAGGCGAACAGGATTTACAAGCAGGTCTGTGAGGACCTTCGCTTAAGTGCCTGTTTTTTCAATAATTTCGGTGACTGGAGCGAATACGTTGACGGCAGGATGAGCGATGCGGAATTTCACGGCCACGCAATGACACGAGCTCAGCAGATGATGGTTGAACAGAACTGAGGAGTGTATCATCCTGGGATCGGCAAAAAGTCGGGCATAGTCCCGATTAGATATAGGAGGTAGTCCCGATTACCTCATGGAGAATGAGCCGCATTTTGCTAGAATGCAAGTTGCGGCTCATCTCTTTTTGGGAGGTTAAGATGCAATCCGAGCGCAAGGCGCAATACTGGATCGAAAAGCTGAACATGACCCGGCATCCGGAGGGGGGATTTTTCGCTCCGGCATTTCGCGCATCAGAGCAAATTGGAAACGATGGGCTTCCGGATCGTTTCACCGGAAATCGCGCGATTGTGTCTTCCATTTATTATCTGCTCAAAAAGGGGCAGTTTTCCACGTTCCACAGGTTGAAATCCGTTGAGATCTGGAGCTTTTTCGAAGGCGACCCGCTTTTGATTTACGTTCTCGACCGACACGGCGACTTGAGCGAAAAACGGCTTGGGCGCGATGTTGACAGTGGAGAATCCTTACAGGTGGTGATAGAGGCAGGGGACTGGTTTGCGGCTGAACACCAAGGGCCGGGAGAGTTCACTCTCGTCGGGTGCGTCGTTGCCCCAGGCTTTGAATACGAGGATATGGAGATTGCCGGCCGGGCGGAGTTGCAGGCAAGATATCCACAACAGGTCGAGGTTATAGAGAAGTTGACAAGGGCGTGATGGATTTATACCAGGTTCAAGTTGATAATTATCAACCCCAAACAGAGCGGGGGAAATGTTTTCCCCCGCACCCCCCCAGGGTTTCGGCCACGCACGCGCTATGGATACGGATTGACAAGTGGTTGAATCTATTGCGCCTTTCTAGAAAATGGTACGATTTGGTACGATTTGGCATGGTTTCCGGGATTTTTGCGGTATAAAAAAAGCAAGGAACTGCTCTCACCACGAAGGACACGAAGGGACGAAGAGCTCCAGTCGTTAAAATATTGCTCAATAAACAAGATTTGTGCGGATAGTAGCACGAAGATGAAAAGAGATGGCAAGAACCAAGCCTGTCTTCGCCCCAAATCCCACCAGCTTCTCAAAGACCCGGGAGTGTGATAACCAATATTCGGTTTTCAAAGAAGTGAGCCGGTGCTCCGCAGTAAGAGTGAGCGCCGGCAAACGAGTACGTCCAATATTTTTCACGCGAAGCCGCGAAGCCGCGAAGAAAGAGAAGCAGAAGAATAGCGGCAGGGAGCAACTACTGGCGACGCAACTTCCCGGTAACGCATTTGAGCTGCTTCCTCTTCTTCGCATCTTAGCCTAATCGGTTCGTTGCATTTGCCAGGACTTCACTTCGTTCAGGGCAAGCTCATGGCCTGAAGCTGGGTGTCCAGCATTGTAAATACAGGCCAAATACAGTGAAAAGTGAGCAGTGAGCAGAAAATTTGATAGATTCCTGAATTCCTCAATTACGGAGGAATTCATTTCAATCCAACAACGGGATAGCATGAATAGTTTTGGCCTGCCAAACGGCAATAGAAGCGGCAACGAGAAGCGGCAATAGAAACGGCAATAGAAGCGGCAAAAAGCAGAAAAATGCCATGTGCAGCTGGACGCGATCGAGGAGCGGTCCGGAAATCCTTCTGCTGTATCTTTGTATTGCCCTTGGATGACAGGTGCATGGCTTTGTCGGGTCGCCTGCATAGCGCACGGGCACTGGTTCATCGCGCCGACAAGCATGAATCTTGCTGGATAGAGCATCGCCGCCGGGAGCAGGGACTTTGTTGACGTTATAAAGCGCGGAGTTGGCGTGAAGGCAAAGGGGCGCCGGATTTATGGAATGGATGACGAATCCGCGCTACGCGAGCCCCA
>JBEKMB010000116.1:0-10955 GCA_050008735.1 Syntrophobacteraceae bacterium | reverse complement strand
ACGGCAGCAACATAGATATACCAGACATACACTTGCGGGACAAATTGGACCAAATAAGCTCCGAAAGGGGCGGTAACAGTGGTCACGGCAGCGAGTATTAAAGCTTTTCTCCAGTCCATATAACCGCTCTGAGCGAAGGCCATGCAACTGGCAATGGCAGTAATTCCGTTCAGCAAGAGGCTCAACGGCTGTACCTGATGAACCAGATCGGGAAGAAACAATCCCAGGAAAGGCACGGCGGCAAAGGCTACGCCCAGACCGAGCATGCCTGAAACAACGGCCAGAACCAACAATCCAATAATAATGATGATATTCGCATCCATCTGTCTCTCTTTTGTGGTGGATGATGATAACGATTAAACTCAGATATGCGCCGCTACCCTCATTTTTCTTGGTTTTTTTCGTCCAGAATTTCCGGGAATTTTCCCACGAACGCCTTGATTTCATCTCGCACGCGCCTGTAGTGCGCCATCGCTTCTTCCTCTGTTCTAGCACCTGTTGCCAGCCTTGGGGGATCATCAAACCCCACGTGTGTCACCCTCGTTCGCGCCGGGAAAAAGGGACATGACTCGTGGGCCTTGTCACAGACCGTGACCACATAGTCGAACTCGATATCACCGAGGGCATCGATGTTTTTGGACGTCTGCATTGAAATGTCTACCCCGGCCTCCGCCATGGCCTTTACCGCCCTTGGGTCCAATGGATGAGGGTCCACACCCGCAGAGTAGGGTTCGATGTCGTTGTTTTTTAAATGCCTGCTCCATCCTTCGGCCATTTGACTGCGACAGGAATTTCCCGTGCATAAAAACAGAATTTTCAACTTCGTGTGCATGTATTCAAGCCTCCGTACCGGTCACTCCAAAAGCGTTTTAGCGATGACTTACATGCGGTTTGCAGTGGGTCAATCGTCTGGCTATCATTCGAAATTGAACTCACCAAGGTAAGTCTCAAGTTTTTCTCTGTTCTCGGCGGCAAGAGACGGGCAATCTTCGGCCCCCTTGCCTCCATCGGCCACCTGAGTGGCAAAAACCATGCAGGTGGGCTGGCCGCATTCACGGCAGTTGGTCTTGGGGAGGAGCTTCAATATTTCTATCACCTTGGGCTTTGGAGCGCCTTCAAATCGCGGCTCTATCTCTTCTCGCCTCTCCCACGCGTCGTTGATCTCACGCTTGAGCCATTCTATGATCTTGTCCCCTTCTGCCTCGTCCCTGAGCGCATTAACGCAGATCTTTCCGGGGTGGACCGCGATGAGCTTTCCATGCACTTTGAAAGACACGGAAGGAGGGTCCTTGATATACTGAAAGCCTCCCAGCACTGCATTGAGATATGGGATCACCTCGGCAATGTCCTGATCGAGATAAGCGATGCATTGGACCGATTGGGCTTCGGGCCTGCACTCAGGTCTGATGATTTCTTTTTTGTAGCCTGTGAGCAGCATGGAACGCCTCCTCCATCGGAAAAAACGGTTTTCTAACTTCCACTCCAGGTGATTTCTTATCCGTCCTGAAGCTCCTGCCCCAGGCGCATCTTGGTCTCCCGTGCGCACTGAAATTACTTTCCCAGCCAGCTTTTCACTTCAGCCTTCGAGGGAATTTTCCCTGCTGATTTCACCTCACCGTCAATGACGACCCCCGGAGTACTGAAAATGCCATAACCTGCGATCTTTGCGATATCGCTTACGTGTTCCACGACGGCGTCTATGCCTGCTTCTCGGAGAGCTTCCTTGACCACTCTCTCCGTTTCATGACACTTCTTGCATCCAGGACCCAATACCTTGATTTCCATTTCTTCTCTCCTTGCTCCAGTCGGCTCTGCGACAGAGGCCGAGTATTAGATCAGCACATTGAACAGATATCCGACAATGATGATACCTGCAGCGACTACACCCGTAAAAACCAGAATGAGCCTCGGTTTGAGAACTTTGCGCAAAATAACCGCATCGTGTTGTTCGAAGAGGCAGCTATCCCTACCGTCACCGGTGCACCCATGCTGCAGCAACCATCACAGGCACAGGTCTTTCCTTGAACTGTTTTCATCGCCGATTCCCTCGATTTGGTCATATCATCCTTAGTGTTATGTCGGTTTGAATAGAACAACTGCTGTTATGATTTGCTCCCCACAGATTGGCTGGCTTCAACCAGCCACTTCTTGACCCTGTCCCGTGGAGGAACGCTTCCCACTGAGACCGCCTTACCGTTTATAAGCAGCGCCGGGACCCCCATGATGCCGTATCGGGCGATCTCCTTCATATCGGTCACGTGATCAAAATCTGCAGGAATCTTCAGTTCCGTCAGCACATCCATGATCATTCGAGTCAAGGAGTGGCACTGGTTACATCCTGTGCCAAGGATCTTGATATCGAGCCCCTGGGGAGCATCTTCCGCGTGGGGCTGTCCAAGGTACTCCCGAAACTCCCGGACAAAGGCTTTGCCGTAGTCCTCTTTTGCACTGCTCGGGATGTAGTTGCCCTGTCCCAACCGATCGAGCATGAAAGAGCTAACCTCATCATCGGTCTTGTCCGCATGAGTCCGGGCCATTTCATTCATTAGTTGCTTAATGCCCACGATGCCCACAGCAAATCTTCCAACTTTGATCTGAGTGATATCTTTTTCTGCCACGTCTCATCCTTTGCAAGGTCCTTCCTTTGGAGATTCTCCCATCAGCCGGTGCTTGCCCGCACCTTTTCCAAGGAGTCACTGCACTGCGGGAACTTCAATGGCGAAGGTGCATGAGCGCTCACAATCGCTGACCCAATGTTTCCTTTAACTGCGTTCGGGAAACAGTGGTAGCCTTCCGTACGTCTTCCCGCCGAATCGATGGAATGGTTTCGCCGAGCTGAATTATCTCAGGATCGTTATCCAGCCAATGCTTGAGGTTTCCCAGAAGACTTGCTGCATAAGGAGTCGTTCCCCCATCTGCGAGATAGTAGTTAACCCACAGGCCGCTTTTGCGGCAGGTGACCAGACCGGCATCCTCCAGAATCTTCAAATGCTTGGAGACTGTAGGCTGCGCCAGATTCAAGGCCGTTTGCATCTCACAGACACACATCGATTTATGCTGGAGCATTTTGAGAACCTTGACTCGACTCGGATCGGAAACCGCCTTCATGACTTTGATGAATTCTCGCATGCAGAACCTCTCGATGAAATTTATAGATCGTAATATAGCTAATTAGCAATACAGTGTCAAGGCATTTCTCGATCCGGCAAGGATCTAATATCATTTTAATGGCTGACTAGCAGTATGCGCTCAGCTTTCCATATGGAAACCTCGCAAGGCATAAATCCCCATACGGCAATATATGCGGAGGGGGATGCGTTATACTCACTTGACGGCCCCAAAGAGGCACAGAATGGAATTGAACACCTGTGCCTGCACTTCACATTTTTCTTCGGAAGTCAAGGTCAGTCTCACTCCGAAATCAAAGCTGGTCTCGGATATAACCATCGAAGGCGCCTCTGCGGGATTGTCGGAGGTTAACCTGTCCTGTTGGGCAAGACTGTCCGATACTCCTCCATAATGGCTACAAACCACCGGCAAGCACAACGGGGACAGTGAGATATGCCAAAGAAACGATCATTCATTTGGTGTAACCTCTTCTTAAATCGGCTAACGCACATGCTCAGCCGCTATCTCCATCGACTCCATGCACGAGCACATGTGCGCAGGCAAAGGCAACGGAACATCTTATGAAATTCCAATGAAGGGCCGTATGACAAAGTATAACCCCAGAATCCCTATCGCCGCGCCGGCGCATTTCCTGAACCATTGGCTCCCCCGATGGAAGGAACTGCTATCAAGCAATTTTCTCACCTTTGCGGTTGAACTCCCCGCGACGGCAATGGGGATGCAATGGCCAATGCCAAAGAGAATGATGTATACGATTCCAATCAGAATTTTTTGCTGAATAGTGATGATAGCAAGGATCGGGGCAATAAAACCGAAGGTGCATGAGCCGGATAGAACGCCATAGGCCAAGCCAAGGATAAAGGCGCCCAAGAGGCCTTTGATTTTTATTCGGCCAATCAGGCTGCCGGACATAGAACATCCCGTCACTCCCATCATATCCAGGGCCACCCAGATGAGAATAGCGCCTACCAGAATTGTCCAGTAAGGTCCCACCTCACCCAGCATGCAGCCGAGAAGCGAGCATGAAACTCCAACCATGGCAATGCTGATGAACAGCCCTACACTGAAAGCTATAGCGTAGAAAGCGGCGTCTTTTGCTTTGAGGGCTTTTTCCTGACCTGCCACATAGCTCACGATGAGCGGAATGGATGCTATGTGGCAGGGACTAAGGGCCACGCTCACCATGCCCCAGAGAAGACAACCTGCCGCCGCAACCAGCAAACCTCCACTCATCCAGGCGTTTATGGTAAGAAAGATCTGGTCGAACATATTATCCCCATCCTCCAATTGTCTGCAGGAGTCTGTGACTAACTTCGAGAATTCATATACCGTGAGGAAAGTGAGGCGGTTGATGTCCCCTTTGCCCATTTTGCGCAGAGAAAACATCTCCCCAAAAAGGAATACCGGCAGCCCACTCTCCCAACTGCTTACTATTTCACTCCCAGTTTTTCCAGCATGGTGACAATGCTGTTCTTGAACATGAAACCCTCATGGCGATAAACTTCTTTGCCTTCCTTGTCGTAAAAAATCTGAGTAGGTATGGACCTGATACCGAACTTCTGACCCTGCTCTCTGTTCTCCCAAACATCGATGAAGATAATGGCGGCCTTACCGGTTGAACCGTATTCTTTCTCGAGCTCTTCCATGATGGTAGCCATCATTTTGCATGGGATGCATTTCTTGGCTCCAATGTCCACCATCGTGACCATGCCCTTCACAGGCACTTGCGGCACCTGGGACTTCCCATCGTCACTTTGGGACACACTGGAAACGCAGAGTACAAGCACAAACGACACTACCCACCACAGGGGCGCAAAAGCAGCATTTCTCCTCACATTTACCTCCATTTGATTTGTTTGATTGACATTTTCCACACGATCTTCTGCCGGAGAAAACTAATCCTTGTGTTGTTTGTCCAAGTCCGGTTCACTGAAAATTGACACTTCTGCTGACGGAGTGGATCGGATATACGTCACCGGGACGAGGCTGATAGCTCAGTTGGACAGTAACGTTCACTCCCTTGACATCTTTAGTGATCGGGATTTCAAAGGGCTCTTCCCCGGGAGCGAACGGCTGGATTGATGTATCCCGAATGACCCCGAGTTTTTTGTCGGGGCCGAGAACTATGGCGGAATCCAGACTGGCTGTGGATTGAGTCATGTAGATTCTTGTGCACTCGAAGATTTTCACATTGGATTGATTTCCGGCGGTTACATACAGCACCACTCGGTTTTTGGACTGTCACCCATCGGGGAATCTACGACCGGCCTTATTCGTAATCTTTGTTTTCAAGACGATCATGCGTTGTTTGTACTCATCAACAGGCTGAAAGGTATAGTGCAACACCTGAACGTCCATGGGGAGCGACGGTGCCAATCGTGCGGAAGTTTCTTCCCTGTTATTGTAATTCGGTCGGACCGTGTGATCCTCGTTGGGCATATGGCGTCCTGGCAGGTTTGTGTCCCGCCTGCAGGGATGCAGGCATGCAGATAGCTGCCATAGAGCGTAGCGCACTGCACCGGGTGCTCCCTTTCCAGCACAGGCCCTAGGCCGTCGTACTGACCGCAAAACAGAGGAGTGTTCATTACGGGACTCTGCTTGACGGTCTCGTATTCGCAGTCATGATTGGGGACTTCCTTTGAGCCGTAAAGCATGTCTGTTTGAGAACGGTAATGAATGGAGGCCTTTCCCTGGTGACAGACCAGACAACTGATGATTGAGCTTCCTGACAGTCTCCTTGTAATTTTTTAATGATGGCAGCGGCCAATTCCGCAGCTACATTGTCGGTGGCCTTGTTCAACTGGGCGTCTTGCAGCACTTTATGATGGCTGGAGACCGTGGGCTGAGCGATGTCAAGGATTGCCTGAATCCCGCAGACGCATAAGTTCCTGCGCTGTAAAATTTTCAGTATCTTCACACGATTCGGTTCTGAAAGTGCTTTCATGATCCTGACAAAGTCCTTCACAAAAAGCCCTCCCGGCCAAGTGGTCCTCAGACTCTCATACGCAACGGATGAACCCCGCCCTCAGCCGATGATCCCGCGCCCCCAGGGCAACAGCTACTTCCTGCAAACGTCTTCCCGCCGAATCGATGGAATGGTTTCGACGAGCCGAATTATCTCAGGATCGTTGTCCAACCAATGTCTGAGGTTTCCCAGAAGACTTGCTGCATAGGGAGTCGTTCTCCCATCTGCGAGGTAGTAGTTAACCCACAGGCCGCTTTTCCGGTAGGCAACCAGGCCGGCATCCTCAAGTATCTTCAAATGCTTGGAAACCGTAGGCTGAGCCAGATTCAAGGCCGTTTGCATTTCACAGACACACATCGATTTATGCTGGAGCATTTTGAGGACCTTGACTCGACCCGGATCGGAAACCGCTTTCATGACTTTGATGAATTCTCGCATCCAGGACCCCCTCTAAAATTTACAGATCTCCATATAGCTAATTAGCAATGCCACGTCAAGTCACTTCCCCGACCCGACAATCGATTTTAATTCAATCATGTTAACGGTAGACCAGGAGGATAAAAGGGCCTTTTAAGAGAAAACTACATGAGAACTAAATTCCACTTCGGCAATATATTTGGAGTTTTTGAAATGCCCTCCTTTGAAACGCCCCCCGGCGAGAGCCGAATTCGAAGAACATGAGGTAACTCGAAGAGTTCTAGCCAAATCTCGTTCCTTGTGTGTTTTCCCGTTGCATTCGTGTGCACAGAAGGTAGAAATGAAAGGGAGTAGCTATGAAAGTACTCTTTATTGCTACTCGGGAATCCCAAAGAAGCAATGCGTCACTCCGGCGAGTTGAGGACCTTCCCCACCTCGTTGACAATCCTGTTTATTTGGATGCTGCCCGCAAACCTCGGTTGACCGTCGATTACGACAAGCGGCGAGGGATACTGTCTACTTTCCAGGAGTTGTCCTGCATCGCTGGACCTTTCTTCCGGCGAGATGATCAAGTCGACGTATTCCAAACTTGTCCGGCCTGGGTAAGCTGCTTCCAAAGCCTCTCTCAGCTCACTGCCCTTCTTCAAATTTGAATAATACTCGGGACCGCAGGTTGACGGTCCACAGCAACTGCAACCCGTACTAAGGCCAGGATAGTCAAGAATGCGCACCTTCACGAAATCCTTCTTCGACATTTCAAAAGTCTCCTCTTGAACAGGGAACATGGTGGTCGTTTATATTCCCTCCAGAATATCCATAGATCATTGAAAAAACCGGAACTATTTGAGGGCGGTCCCTTTTTTCTCGCCTCCAGCGATGCTTCAAAAGAAAGAAAAGTAGATAAGACTCATCGTGACCCTTTTGATGTGCCGTTCATGAGAGCACGCAGCCACTCAAGCTGGCTTGAAGATGACTGAATCCATGGCAGCAGGGCTACCCGCGAAGAATATTTTTCGTGAATCTCATCAATATAGGGAGCTTCACTTTCGCGCTTGGCCAAAAGCACCGGATCGCGCACCTTAAGGGGCGTTAAGCTCTGATTGATTACCCAGCCAAAAGGGGTGATTCCTGCCCTTTCCAGGTCTTTCTGCAGCAGTGCCGCTTCATGGACGGGGGTTGCCTCGGGGAGCGTAATAAGCAGGATCTTCGTAAACTCTGGATCACGCAACCGGGGCAAGACATACCGAATGGATTCGGGAAGATCGCTCAATGCATGCAACACTTGGCGGTGGTAAGCCTCCGTGGCATCCAGCAGGAGAAGCGTATGTCCGGTCGGGGCCGTATCAAGCACGACGAAGCTATTCTTTCCCTCGGCAACGCTTCGCGCAAAGGCCCTGAAAACGGCGATTTCCTCCGTGCAGGGCGACCGAAGGTCTTCCTCGAGCAACCTGAGCCCATCGGCGTCAAGATTGCGCCCCGCTGTGGCCATCACCTCCTGCCTGTAAGCTTCCGTTTCCGCAACAGGATCGATGCGGCTGACCTTGAGGCCGGAAACATTGCTTGCGAGTGACAGATCCAGATGAGCTGCAGGATCGGTAGTCGTCAGGTGAACGCAATGTCCGCGCATCGCAAGCTCGACGGCGATGGTTGAGGCAATGGTCGTTTTACCCACGCCTCCCTTTCCCATTGCCATAACAACGCCGCAGCCAGGATGAGCGATCTCCGAAACGATGGAAAAAAGGGACTGCAGATGATCAGTACGGGGAAGCTGCGCAAGGCCTTCGGGAAAACGATCCAGTGCCGACCGGCCCCGAGCTTCAAGCGCCAGCGCAACGGCATCGTCCGTATCATTGGCTTTGAAGATGCCGTTCAAAACAAGGTGTTGACTGGTTACTCCCAGGACTGAGAGTTCGGCCCGTGTTCGGTCGGCCTCGGCCAGCGCGGATTCTTCCGGGCGTGTGACGAGCACGAGCGTCGTCGCCGAAGGGTCTGTCAGTGTCTTTAGCGTTGCCGCATAAAGGGAGCGCTGGGCCTGGAGACCCGCAAGGGGGCCAAGGCAGGATGTCCCCCCGGTATTTGACTCCAGAAAACCACTCCAGGCGGCAGGAAGCTGCAGCAAGCGCAGGGTATGGCCGGTCGGAGCAGTGTCGAAAACCACGTGATCGAATTGGGCGGTGGCATCGGGGTCGCCCAACAGCTTGGAGAATTCGTCAAAGGCGGCAATCTCGACCGTACAGGCCCCCGAGAGTTGCTCCTCCATACTAATAACGGCAGCATCGGGGAGCACCCCTCGATAAGGGCCTACCATCCGTTCCCGGTAGTCGCGCGCGGCAGCCTCGGGATCGACATTGGCGGCCCAAAGTCCCTGCGCAGGGGCGATTGGGGTCGGTGTCGATGAGAGCTTGACGCCGAGCACCTCATCGAGGTTGGAAGCCGGGTCGGTACTCACCAGGAGAACGCGTTTTCCGGAATCCGCGAGAGCAATGGATGCGGCGCAAGAAAGCGATGTCTTGCCTACTCCGCCCTTGCCGGTAAAAAACAGGTAACGGGTAGGGTTGTCCAAAAACTGCAACATGTTACTTTTCCTTTCCAGAAGACGGGCAGCAATCAGACCCGGACCCAGCCATAGGCAAAAAGATCCGAGCTTGTTTATTAGATGCATCGTGATCTTCTGCGGAGGCGCGTGACTGGGGATCTATCGCCACCGGGCTTTGTCCAGGATGCTCGAGGGGTCCCAAACCGCAGAATTCGGCCAGTTCGTCACGGGTCGGATAGGCTCCTCGACTCACGATGCGGCCATCTACAAGGATGAGAGGCAGGCAATCTGTTCCGTTTTCGGTCAGATCCCGCTTCACAATCTCGCTTTTGGTGAACATTCCTGGTTGTTGAGCGAGGTTGAAGCGTTCACCCGTAACTCCCTGCGCCTTCAGCCAGTCGAGATCGGCAGCGAAACGCGGCAACACCGGATCGACCACCGGTCCGCAGACCCCGGTCGAACAGCACATGGCGGGATCATAGACTTCAATTTTCCCCATAGCAGAATCCTTTTCTCAATATTGAACTCCGGCAGTACTTTCGAGATAATTTTATAAACACCGTCTTGATTTCGGGAAGGGCATGCGGGATGCGGCCACTCCGCACTTCCCCGCGCCAGCCCGGGCGATCAGCCGGCACGCGGCGCAGCCCGAATCACTCATCCTGTGCCTGCTAATGGTGCTGAGAGCCTGAAAGAGCTTCCTGCTTTCTGTTCTGCATCCTGCACAGCTCCTTCGGATGGAGATTGAGAAGCTCCCTGAGGCGCTCGGCATCCTTCAATATCCTGGCATTTCCCTCAATGGACCTGCAAACCCAGGCAATGGCCTCTTTTGCTTGCGTTGGAACCTCTTCACCGGCAAGACGGTAATACATCCAGCGCCCCTCTTTCCGGTCTTCAACCAGGCGAGCATGCTTTAGGATGAACAGGTGTTTCGAAACCGTCGACGGTGCCAGACCGAGAAGACCAATGATTTGGCAGACGCAGAGTTCACAGCCTCTCAATGAAAGAAGTATGCGAACCCGATTTTCATCGGCCAATGCATTGGTAATCGCCATAAAGCTGAGCATACATACCTCCTATAATTCGCCAGGTAACGAAGTGTAGCGTTCGCCCTTAAATATGTCAAGCATTATCCATTTTGGTTCCCACTTCATCTTACGAAACACGATAGTAGCCCCGGATCTCATCCTAGGGGGGTTTCATGCAAAAATCCAAGCCCAAAATGCCGGATTCAATTTTGATTCATGTAATCTTTCAAATTCAAACTCCCTATCGGTTGCTTTGTGCAGAATGCATCTTGTCAATTATTAAGACTTCTCTCCTATCCTTGAAAAAACGAGGTTCTGAAAAACGCAAGTTTTGCAAATCATATCTGGATTTGGGTGTCCTGTTTCGGAAGTCGTGTATCGGGCGGGGCAGGAACCCGCGATAGGGCAAAGCTTGCGGTGCGATAAGTTAATGATGCCTTACTGTAGTCTGGTAACTGCATGAAATTACCGGATAAGATAGTTGCCGATTAGGTTAAAATAAGCATGCATCCTGGGCCGATCGTGTTATATAACCGTCTTCAACCCGTTCGGCTTTCCGGCGCCCGCCGCAATCGAGCTCTGCGTTGAGCGCAATATCCCCATATACAGGACCGACACCAAAGGCGCCGTTCATGCCGTATCCGACGGCAGGCAGTGGACGATAACCTCGGAAATCGAGCGGCACAATCAATAACGAAGGCCAAAGACAAGAGCGGGGGCATGTTGCCCCCGGACCCTCACTGCGTTACGGGTCTGCGCTACACTCGTGGACCTCAGGCAATGCGTATAGTCCGCGGCCGAACTTTAGTGAGGGCGCACCCCCCAGGATAAGGATCAACTGCAACCCCACATGCACATCCCAGGATTGTGCGGGTTGTCG
>JBEKMB010000115.1:0-8748 GCA_050008735.1 Syntrophobacteraceae bacterium | reverse complement strand
ACCCCTTCCCGGTTTCCCAGTGGCTCATGGTGGATTTCGTCCCCGTTACAGCGGCGGGACCGCTCCCGATTTCAACGGGATTCCCTTTTAAGCTTTCGCGCCTGACCGCATATGAAATTGTAGAACCTTTCTAGCAGCCGCTGCCCAACATGTCAACATTGGATTCGGAGGTATGCCCCGTAACTCGTCGATCCAACCATGCCGTCCAAACCCCGTATGTTCAAACCTGCCCCGGCTTAAAACCTGTCTGCAGGATCGAATTCGGCACCAGGGTGACCCTGGGTACTTTCTTAACCGGGTTTTCATCGACCAGCAGAACGCAGCCGTAGGCTTGCTCAAGGGTTTGAAAAGTGAGCACCTCCTCCGGTTTTCCCAACCTGACAACGCTGCCCCCCTTCAGAAGCAGCAGGAGATCGGCATACATCGCCGCAAGGTTAAGGTCGTGAGAAACCATGATTATGGTAATCTTTTCCTCTTTTCTGAGTCGCTCCAACAGATCCATGACATGAATCTGATGCGCGAGATCCAGCGGTGCGGTGGGTTCATCGAGAACAATGATACGGGGTTGCTGGCAAATGGCGCGGGCAATAGAGACCCGTTGCCTCTCGCCGGCGCTTAGCTGATCGAACCTGCGCCCGGCTAGATGCTGCACATTGGTGAACGACATGGCGCGCTCTGTCAATTCCAGATCTTTTCGTTTCTCAATTGCCAGCAGACTCAGATGAGGCGAACGCCCCATGAGGACCACTTCCGCCACCGTGAAAGGTACGTCCACAGGCGGCGTCTGGGGAACTACCGCGACGCTCCGCGCCAGCTCCTTTCCCGAATAGCTCCCAATGGGGCGGCCGAGTATCTCCACTTGTCCTCTCTGCGGCCTGAGAGATCCTGAAATGGTTCTAACAAGAGTTGTCTTGCCGGAGCCGTTCGGGCCTATGATGATAAAAAATTCCCCTTCCTGCACTGAAAAGGAGATGGCATTCAGAACGGATATCCTTCCATAGCTATGACTTAAATCTTTTACAGCCAGGGAAGTCCTCATCGTCTGGATCTCCGCAGCAAAAGGATGAACAGCGGTGCGCCGACCATGGCCGTTATTACCCCCACCGGCATTTCCCCCTGTGACGGAAGAGATCGAGCCAAGAGGTCACACAGGATCAGATATGTGGCGCCGCCGAGAATGCAGGCAGGAACCAGCAGCCTGTGATCCGGTCCGAACAGGAGCCTCAGAAGGTGTGGCATGACCAGTCCGACAAAGCCCAAAAGCCCTGTATAACAAACGACGACACTTACCATAAATGAGGTAACCAGTAGAAGAACAAGCGGTATGAGGCGCACGTCGACCCCCATATTGGCGGCCATTTCCTCCCCCATGAGAAGAATGTTCATTGGGCGGGCAAGCAAAAATAGAGCGGCAAAGCACGGCAGCAGAGCAAACAGGAGCATCAGCGTACGATGGGTATCAGACATCGAAAGATCTCCCATCAGCCAGAAAAGAATGTTGTGGAGCCGGGAGTCCTGGGTAAGTGAGATGAGAAACATTATAACGGAGGAACAAAACGCATTGACCATAACCCCTGCCAGAATCAAGGTGTCTTTTTTCATGGCGGATCTTGTCGAAGCGATCAGAAGTACCAGCAACAAAGTGGCCATGCTTCCGGCAAAAGCGAAGAAAGCCACGCCGGGGAAAGGAGACATTCCCAGCAGGATACCAATGATAGCCCCCACGGCAGATCCCCCTGAGACCCCCAGGATGTATGGCTCGGCCAGCGGGTTGCGCAGCAATGCCTGAAAGACGAGGCCACCGAGAGACAGTGTTGCCCCGACCAGTGCAGCCAGTAGGACCCTGGGCAACCGGATTCGCCAGACTATACTCGACAAAGTCGGATACTGATCGGCATGGCCGGCAAGCACGGCTAGTATTTGCCTGATGTTTTGCTCGGTAGATCCCATCGAAAGCCCCAAAAAGGCACTTATGATGAGAAGCAAACCCAGCAAAAGGGAAACGGCCAGCATGCGTTTCAAAATGGGATAAGCATGAGGGGCCGTCGCTTTCATCGGAACAGCTCCGGGTGTATTATCCCGGCCAGGGTCTCCAGGCCGTTTATGATACGTGGCGTCGGCCTGTCGAAAAGATCCGCATCAACGATAAAGATGCGATTGTTTCGGACCGCGGGCAACTCGTCATACTTTCTCCACTCGGCACTCACCTGTTCGAGATCCAGTTCTTTGGTCATGGAAGTGATGATAATGACCTCAGGCTGGAGCGCCAGGACCTGTTCCCTGCTGAACCGGGGATAAGACGCTGGGCCATCAGCAAGATTTTGTCCCCCAGCCGTCACGATCAGTTCATGTATAACGGTGTTCGTTCCGGCTGAAACAATAGGGGCGGTCCCGATCTGGAAAAAGACCCGTGGGTGTCGTCCAGTTCCGGCCACACGCACCTTTACCCGTTCGATTCTGGCGCGCATTTCGTTTGCCAGATGCTGCGCTTTTGTGGTGGCGTTCAGGAGTTGACCTACTTCCAGTACGGTGTCCACGGCAGTGTCCAGGTTTCTGGGGTCGACCGCATAGACCGGGATTCCCAGTGCTTCAAGCTCTGCCACCACGTTCCCGGGATTGCCGTCTCGAACGGCAATACAAAGGTCCGGTTTCAATGCGACGATCCTTTCCAGATCAGGATGCACGTAAGAGCCTACTTTGGGTAAGAATTGAGCATCGGCCGGAAAATCACAGTGTTGTGTAACCCCCTTCAAGCGGTCTCCCTCCCCTAACGCAAAAACGATTTCAGTGATGCTGGGGGCCAGTGACACAACACGCAGGGGATTGTCGGGGACGGACACTGTCCGGCCCGACTGGTCACGGGCCAGCCGGGGTTCGCCGGTTTTGGCGACAACCAGGGCGAGCACCAGCATTATCATTATCAGACAGGGTTTTCGTCGAGTTGAGAGGTGCGCGTCTTTTCGCACCCTTAAAAGACACATACCTTTTATCCAATCCGCTAATCCTGTCCGGTCAGTCGAAACTGAACAGGGAGGATGACCCATGTAGCAACATCTTTCCCCTTGAAACAACCGGGCTTGAACTGCCAGTGACGTACGGCTTCCAGGGTAGACTGCTCGAAATAACCCTTGGGATGAGCTTCGACGATGGAAGGTTTTGAAACACGACCATCAGGTTCTACGAGAAATCTTACCACCACCTTGCCGCAGATACCCAGACTTCGAGCTCTATCGGGATAGGCCGGATCGATTTTCTTAAGGATTTGCGGTATCTTATCGACAGAGGCCGCATCAAACTCGCCGGAAAATCCCGTTCCGGAAGATGAGTTGCTCGGCCCCGGACCACCGGAGCCTTCGCCAGTTCCTCTTCCGTTTCCCAGGCTTTCTCCATGTCCTCCCCCCAAGTCAGCTCCAGCGTCTTGCGGAGCGTGATCTTTGGTGACAGCGGTGATCTTCTGTGAATCGGCCAAGGGACTTTCGGAGTTCGGCGTATGCCCTGTCTCAGCGCGTGTTAAGGGTTTTTTCCGGCTTTTCGCCGGAGAAACCGCCTGCCCCATGGTTTTGGCTTTAGGGACATCAGGGGCCACTTCTTTTGCGCCGTGTTTTACTTCAGGTGGAGAATGGTCCGCTTGTTCTCCACTGTCGACACCATCGGCAGGGCCGCCGCTCGAACTGCATCCGATTCCATCCGCAAAGTACACATTTATAAAAGGCTCCTGACTGTGTCGCGGTGGATGAAGCAAAGGCAAGAGCAGTAAGGTCGCCGCCGCAAGCACATGAACCAGGAAGGCACCTCCCGTTCCCAGGATCAGGTCTCGCCTTGCAGCCTTGTGTGCCGGTGGGAGGATGAGACCACCAGCCGAAAACTCCAATGACGTCAGGAAAGATGCAGGGGCTGAATTGCCCTCATCCACCCACTCAAATGTCACTGCAAAGGAATCGAGAATGCCTTCCGTATCTTCCAATGACAATAGTCCAGATCTTCCGGCCGCAGGTCAGAGTCTTGCTGCAAGTGTCCGGCCCGGATCAAAAATTGACGATCTCAATTAGAAAGATTTCGTAAACCACCGCCGGCAGGCTGCCGCTCCTCCGATAATAGTCCGTTCAACAAAGCATTGAGGGACATTCTCATGACAACGGGAATCTCCTCGGATGTGACGAAATCCGTCCATGTTTCAAGCTTTTTTCCCGCGATCTCATCAGCCACGCTCCGGCACCAGGTCTCGAAAGCCTCGCGGTTTGACAGGAGTCCCCTTTCATTAGCATCGCTGAGTGCAAAAGCCGATTCGAGAAATGAAGCATAACGCGGTTGAAGCAGGATCTGTTCGAGATGGGCAAGGCGCCTGCGCACATCGACTCCATCATCGGGAAAAGCGCACCCTTTGATAACCTCGTAGATGTCGATGCGCCTTTCCTGCAATCTCCGGAAAACGCTGCGCCTGGCTGAGATCCCGTTTTGCTGGAAGACGGCTTCCCTTACGCCGTCATAAACAGCCCTGGCTATTAATTCCCCGAGTTTGCTGTGGCCTCCGGCATTGTCAACGCGTATTCCCTTACCTTCTACCACCAGCACCTCGTCGGTTCCTGTGCCCGTCGCCTGGCTCCCGTCAGGGCTGCCCGAACTTCGCACGTCCAGATCCTGCAAGGCCGCCGTCTTGGCCTCCGTGGCGGTGATGATAGCACGTGCCATTGCCCTCGGCGAGAGCTTCATATTCGTCAGGAGAACGATATTGATTGTCCCTGGTTCATAGAACGGCCCCTCATCCACTGACATGCGCATAGCATTGCTCTCGACCCCGGCCGTTACAAGGGCGTAGACTGTCATGTCCTTGAATTGCGCCTTTTGAACCGACAGATTTCCCATATCTGCGCCGGTAAACAGCAGGCAGCAGCTCTCTTGTGTTTTCCCGATCGTCTTGAAGGTGTGCTCCTGCCACTTCTTGAGCCCGAGCCTATATTCGATACTCCAGCATGGGGGCGGAAAATAGTGGTTGCCGACGGCCGCAATGCCCTTTCTTTCACCTTCAAGTGTGGATGTCACCCGCATGGGTTCCCTGAATTCGACAATTAGCGTCTTGTTTGGAAAATCGAAAATTGTGGTTTCGTCTACCCTTGCGGATCGGACATAGCGCAAAGGGAGTTCAATGGAATGAGTCCGAACAGTTTTTTCCTCAAGCACCCGATTCCGGTCCGAAGCAAATTCTTCATCGTAAATTGTCGACCCAAGCCATGCAACAAAGTCCCCGGTCTGCACCGATGCACGGCATGTCATCTCGCATGGGAAAGAAAAAACCTTGCCTTCACGCACAGCTTGGACGTCTTTCCATCCGGACTGCGAGAGAAATCTCTCGATTGCTCTCCGGTCGCCACCACAACCATACACTACCTCGGGATCGAATCGTTTCCATTCTTCCATGGTCACATATACCGTTTCCCCTTTTTTGCCGAGTTGGGGAGGGGTGCCTCCTGCTGAACGAATGAATTCATTTTGAAAGGAATCATCACCGGGCGCCATCAAGGAGTTCTCACCCGTCTCCATGACCCGCATGACCCTTTTCCTCCTGGTCGCGGGAATATTTTCAACTTTCCTTGAGATGAGCGCCAACTCGTTGCGTATTCCCTCGATGATTTGTTCTGCTCCTGCCTCTTTATCAAAAATCGCTCCAAGCAACCGGATGTCGCGGTAGAGGTCCGATATGGAGTGCGATTCCAGTTCAATCGTCTGACATCCATGTTCCGCAAGACCATTCCATACTCTCTGATGCATGGATGAAACAAAAACCACATCCGGCTGGATGGCTTCGATGCGTGAGAGCGAAGGAGCAAGAAAGCCTCCAACGATACTCTTGTGGTTTGATTCGGGTGCAAGGGCATCGTGGACCGTAACGCCAGCCAGACAATCACCGGCTCCAAGTCGGAAAATGATTTGAGTAACGGCAGGCACAAGGGAAACCACGTTGGATGGCTTTTTCTGGACCGTAATATGGCTGCCGCTCGAATCGAGGAAACTTACCGGATAGGCGGCCAGTGCACCATCGCTGCCAAGCAGAAGCAACAGGAAAAAGACTCCCGTAAGTGTGCACCTCAGCCGGTCAAATGCGCCGCGAGAAGCAGGAACGAGTGGTGGGACACCCAAATATCGTAAAAGTTTGCCCTTGCCTCCCAACATGTTCTCTCCTCTTTATCTGTAGTCTAGAAACGAAATTGGAGACCCCCTCGAATACTTCTGCCTGGCATTGGATAGCCGTCTACGAAAGCATACTGTTTGTCGGTCAGGTTATCGGAGGCCAGGAAGAGTTCAAGACACTTTGTAGGACGGTAGGAAAGTTTGGCGGAGAAAACGGTAAACCCTCCTTTATCCATGGCTTGGCTGTAAGTGGGGGAAAGATAATTGAAGTTCTCCTGCTTTTCGTCTCCCGTGTAAAAGCCGGTAAAAAGCAAGGTCACCTTATGGTTGAAGCTGACTTCAATGCCGCCGGTGGCATCCCAGAGAGGCACGTAGGGGAGCGTATTGGATTTTAGAATTTCCGCATAGCTCGGGTCTTCAATTTCACGCTGAGTATAGTAGACGAAATTCACAAATGGCTTCAAACCTATCTGCGTATCATTGAACGTGAATGATTTTTTGTAACTGAGCGATCCTTCGAATGCCGAGAGAATAGCTCCAGCAACATTTTCATAAGTCGTCCAGGTGTGATCGCCGTCGACAGTGGTAGGGAAACCACCCGTGATCTTATTATTGTAGTCGGTGTGGAAAAAAGTGAGGCTGGGCTTAAACCCGGCGAATTCGGCGTCTAAGCCTGCTTCGTAAGTGGTGCCGGATTCCGGTTGGAGGTTGGGATTTCCGATGATCTTCATCCATTGTCCTGATTGGTAGCGCCCGGCGAGTTCGTCTGCCGATGGTATACTGAAAGCGCTCCCGGCAGCGGCACGACCACTCAGCCAATCAAAAAACTTGTAGGTGACCCCGGTGCGCCAGGATGTATGGCCGAACTGCTGGTTTTCCTGGAGCACTTCGAGGCCTTGCGTGGGCTGTACCTGCTCCTGGAAAAAGTCATAGCGGATGCCGAGAAGGAGTGTCAGCTTGTTCCAGTCGATTTTCTGTTCGGCGAAAACGGCAGGATTGTCGTATGAGCAGTCCGGGCTCCATGGAAAGCCTGCGGGATTTGTGTAGCTGGTGACGTCAATAAAGTCCCAATCAAAACCGAGGAGCAAACGCCCGAATGAGAACGTGGGAAGACTGAACTGGCCTTGTATCCCCTGTGTATGCTGTTCGGTTGTTGCAGATGTGTAACCATAAGTTGCTTCGGGATAGTTCCATTGGTTTTGGTCCAAAACATTGTAATAGCTAAGATGCCAGTTCATTCCCAGATCCGGGCAAGTACCGTCATAGCCAAGCGACCCGTACCACCTTGCGATATCCTTATTGTCTACAAGATCGGGCGCCATATAGGTAGGATTCGGAGTTCCCACGCCCCAGGCTTGATAGAAGTTCCCAACGGCAAAAAAGGTGTGATCGGGGCTTGGGGCTGCAAAAAGGCTCGCCGAATAAGCCTGATCATTGTAGGCGGTATTCGGAACTTTGGCTCCTCCTCCCGTGTCGTAGCTGCCTTGCGTGATGGTTCGCCCTGTGAGCGAGACTCCAAGCCTGTTGTCCAGGAAACTGCCCGAAAAACCGGCGTACCCTTTGGTGTAATCCCAGCTTCCATACTCCGCCCCGACGGTTGCAGAGGGGGTTCCTTGCCCTTTGCGTGTAATGACATTTACGACCCCTCCCATGGCTGCTGATCCATAGACAACGGACCCTGGGCCGCGCACGATTTCTATTCGTTCCACATTTTCCAATGGAATTTCGGCTACGTTTCCGGTCCCGGCGCGGTGGCCGTCAATCAAAACCAGCACGTGTCCTTTGATATCCGTGCCCGTGGTATCACTTCGAAATCCCCTGATACTGACAGAGGAGAGAGCCCCAGGGTATTTTTGGAAATGCTCGGGGAGATATTCAGTGAGGACTTCCGACAAATCATTGGCACGCGACTCTTCGATCTCTTTTCTTGAAATGACTTGCACAGGAACGGGAAGCTCTTTTGCTGGTGTGGGAATGAGCGTGGCGGTAACCACGACTTCTTCGAGCTTTGTCTGGGTGCCTTCATCGGCTTTTGCTGTGTTTCCCGATTGAGTCTGGACGATCTGGGTACCTTCCGGGATTGACTCTTCGGCACCGCTAATCTGGGGAACACAAAACGCGAGACAGGCAAGAACCGATGCAATTACCGCTGCTTTCATTTGAAACTCCTTTCCCCCCTCGGGGATTTGAGTAAGCATCCGGCATCGATCAGGTCTCCTGGCTCACGTTCACCCTACTCACCGCGCCTTCCCATCCGTAGACAGTGGCATACATGCGGCTTTCGTCCCGATCACAGTCGCGGGGCGGCGGAAGACTTGCACTTCCTTCCCTGAAATCGATGCATTGGCCGAACTCTTTCTGTTCGGTTTCTGGTATGAAACCCTCAATTTTCCGGCAAAAAAAATCCCTGGAACTTGCGTCCCAAGGATTACACCCTGATTTAATCACCCTTTATTCTTCTTGGCAAAACGGTATATCTCGTACCGCTTTCCCATTGCGCGCATCAGGCTGGTGTTCTGGCTCCGGTTCCTCCTACTCTCCACCCCTTCCCGGTTTCCCAGTGGCTCATGGTGGATTTCGTCCCCGTTACAGCGGCGGGACCGCTCCCGATTTCAACGGGAT
>JBEKMB010000114.1:0-8795 GCA_050008735.1 Syntrophobacteraceae bacterium | reverse complement strand
TTTTGTTTTTCTCTTGACAAAAACAGGTGGATAGAAGAAAAGGGAGACAGAGGCGCTTAGTCGCCATAACAACCTAAACTCACTCAGAAAAACAGCTTTTGCTACGTACAGCTTGCCAGAACCTAAACTCCTTTCTCACAGGGATTCAGTGAGCAAATGATTCGGAGATATTGAGCCATCCGCTCGGACAGAGTCGTTACCTAAAGGGAGCGCTGCCAAAAATACAATCCAAGCAACTGCTTTGCCTTCCGCATGATCCAGCATTCCTTTCAGTTAGCCGCTAACTGGAGTAACTGAAAGAACTGGAGCGGCTTGACCTTCCCAAACCATGAACGTGTTCAAGAGATACAACACGGTCAGCAAGGAAGAGTTGAAGGCGTTGGTGGGGGGAATCCCGCTCGATAGACACCTATATGGACACCAACGACAAAAGGGGCCAGCCCGATTCGGACCAACCCCTTGAATTTTCTGGAGGCGGCAAGCGGATTTGAACCGCTGTATAACGGTTTTGCAGACCGCTCCCTTGCCACTTGGGTATGCCGCCGTTGAGAAGCCTTAATATCTACTTGAAAAGACAAATCAAGTCAAGCCGCAAACGGAGACCGAAATCAGGCCGGCAGATGGAGCGGGGCTTGGCCGGCCCTCACACCGCTCCCTTTGGCTTTTCACCCTCCGCCCTTAGCGCTGAACCAGCCGAAATCCGGATAGGCCCGCGTAGCATCCGGAACTACCCAGTTCCTCTTCGATCCGGAGCAGTTGATTGTATTTGGCAAGCCGGTCCGTCCTGGAGAGCGACCCCGTCTTTATCTGGCCGCTTCCGACGGCAACCGCCAGATCGGCTATCGTGGTATCTTCGGTCTCGCCCGAACGGTGCGAAATTACGGTCGTATAACCCGCCCGGTGGGCCATGTTGATCGCCTGCATCGTCTCGGTAATTGTGCCGATCTGGTTTAGCTTTATAAGGACCGAATTGGCAATTCCCTCCGATATGCCTCTCGACAGAATTCTTGTGTTGGTCACGAAAATATCGTCTCCGACCAGTTGGAGGTTTGCCCCGAGCTTTTCGGTGAGCGCCTTCCAGCCTTTCCAGTCCTCTTCGGCCATTCCGTCCTCGATGGAAATCACCGGGTAACGATCGACCCACGCGCTGTAGAGTTCGACCAGTTCATCGATGCTTTTCTTCGGCTTTGCCTCGGCTTTGAGTTCATAGACTCCGTTGTCATAAAACTCGCTCGCGGCGCTGTCGAACGCGATGAAGATATCTTCGCCCGGTCTGTACCCGGCGGCCTCGATCGCCTGCACGAGCACTTCCATGGCCTCTTCGTTCGAACGCAGGTTCGGAGCAAACCCGCCTTCATCACCCACCGACGTGTTAAGACCTTTGGACTTGAGCACCTTTTTCAGGCTGTGGAAAGTTTCCGCCCCCATCCGTAAAGCCTCACCGAAAGTGGGCGCTCCGACAGGGACAATCATGAACTCCTGGATGTCGAGATTATTGTCGGCATGAGCACCCCCATTGAGCACGTTCATCATGGGGACCGGTAAAAGAAAGGCGGAAACCCCGCCCAGGTAGCGGTAGAGCGGCAGCTCGGATTCGGCCGCGGCAGCCTTGGCCACCGCCATGCTGACCGAGAGGATAGCGTTCGCCCCGAGGCGGCGTTTGTTTTCGGTGGCGTCCAACTCGATCATAAACTCGTCTACCCCGACCTGATCGGCTGCATCAAAACCGACGATCTTCGGCCCGATTTCCTCGTTCACGTTCTCTACGGCTTTAAGGACACCTTTGCCCATGTAGCGGTCCGGGTCGGCGTCCCGAAGCTCCAGGGCCTCCCTTGAGCCGGTGGAAGCGCCCGAAGGAACGGCGGCGGTCCCCATATAGCCGCTGTCCAGAAGCACTTCGGCCTCGATAGTAGGATTCCCGCGTGAATCAAGAATTTCTCTTGCCTTAACTGAAAGAATCTCGCTCATATTTTCCCTCCTTTTTTTGCCGGGCAAGCCCAACCGGGTTTGGCCACCCCGGAGCGCAACTCCGCTGGTTCGGCGCCAAACCGTTCAAAAGTATATTGACCCCATTGCCAAAAAGCCATTAGAATAATAGTTTTCAAACAAAATAACGGAGAAAGGACTACCAAATGGGAGCCGTTCTTACCGCCGGCGAATTGCGAAAGGGCGTCAAACTTGAAATTGACGGAGAACCCTACCTTATCGTCGACTTTGAATTTGCCAAGCCGGGAAAGGGTCAGGCCCTGTATCGCTGCCGGCTCAAGAACATGATCTCCGGCTCACAGTTCGACCGCACATACCGGTCGGGCGACAAATTCAACGCCGCAGACCTCGAAGAACAGGAAATGCAATACCTTTACAACGACGGCGAACAATATCATTTCATGAACATGTCAAGCTACGAACAGATCGAAATTTCGGCCGCGGCTGTCGCCGAAACCTCGAACTTACTCATGGAAAACCTGATCGTGAACGTGCTCCTTTTTCAGGGCCGGCCGATCGGGCTGACGCTTCCAAATTTCGTCGATCTCAAAATCGTGAAATCAGACCCGGGAATCAAGGGCGACACGGCATCCGGGTCAACCAAACCGGCCACCCTCAGTACCGGGCATGTCATCCAGGTCCCTCTTTTCGTGGAAGAGGGCGAAACCGTCCGGATAGACACAAGGACCGGCCAGTACGTGGAGCGCGTAAAGAACTGATGCAACGGGATGAAACCGCGGTCCTTTCCGGCAGGAGGCGCTTTCTCGAAATTCGCTCCCAAGTCCTTCGACTGATCCGCGCTTTTTTCGAAAGCGAAGGTTTCCTCGAAGTCCAGACCCCAATTCTCACTGCCGCCCCCGCCCCCGAGGTCCACATCAGGCCGATCCATGCCGGCCCCGACCTCTTTCTTGCCGCCAGCCCCGAACTGCACATGAAGCGGTTGCTTGCCGCGGGATTCGAAAAAATCTTCCAGATAACCCGCTCCTTCAGGGACAACGAGCGAGGCAGACTCCACCATCCCGAGTTCACCATCCTGGAATGGTACCGCCTGGGCGCAGATTATAAGAACTTGCAGCAGGACTGTCAAAACCTGACGCGAAGCGTGTGCAGGGCGATTGCCCCGCTGTCGGGCCTTCATTTCAGGGGGGTCGAACTCGATTTTGAGGGCGACTGGGAACGCTGCACGGTAAGACAGGCATACAGAAGATTTGCCGGCTGGGACCCAGGCTCTGACCCGGACCAGGACCGCTTCGACCTGGACATGGCTCAAAAAGTCGAGCCAAACCTGGGCTTCCCTACCCCCTGCATACTGGAAGACTACCCGAGAAGCCAGGCCGCCCTTGCCCGCATAAAACCCGGAAGTCCCGAAGTCGCGGAAAGATTCGAGCTGTTCTGGGCCGGAATAGAACTGGCCAACGGATTCAGCGAACTGACCGACCCCGGGGAACAAAAGGCCCGCTTCGAAGCCGCAATCGCAAGCAAAGAGCAGATGGAGGGAATCAGATATCCCATGCCCGGCGCTTTCCTGGAAAGCCTCCACAACCTCGGCCCCTGCGCCGGAATCGCCCTTGGAGTGGACCGGTTCGTAATGCTCGTATCAGGCGCGGAAAGCATCGACGACGTCGTGGCCTTTCCGCCTGAAGAGGCGTGAAAACGGTTGCCGCCTCCATTTGCTTTGTCCCGCGTGACATTATTGCCCCCTTGCCATATTCTTAAGGCGAACCATGTCCTCATAGCCGAAACCGGGGCGGCGGCAGGCAAAAAAAGTGTTGTTGTGGTAGAGCGGCTCCGTTCTTATATCGAACGGGGAGATGGCGGCGGCTTCGTCCCACATGGCAGTGCCGGGGATGGGCGAGTATTCCGCGATATGAGGCCGCACACCGCTTCGCCTGACGATCCCGATTGCCTCGGCGACTTCTTCGGGGGTCTGCCCGGGCAGCCCGCATAACAGGTAGACGCCTATATCATCTTTCGAAAAACCGGCCTCGAAAAGGTCCTCCACAGCCTTCAGATACATCTCCGTATTGACCTTGCCGCCCCACTCCCTGCTCTTATCGTCCACCGTGGTTTCCAGGCCGAGCCGAATCGTCCTGAACCCCGCTGCGCGAAGCAACCCGCACCAGTCCCTGGAAAGCGCCCGGATATGAAGCGCGTTCGGAACGTGGAAACGGATCGGAAGGCCCGCCTTTGCGACTCTTTCCAACGCGGGCCTGAGCGTATATTCGGCATCGAGCAGCAGCGCGTCGTCGTAGAAGACAAAATCAGTCACCCCCAAATCGTAATGGTCCCTCGCTATTTCGTTGTAGATGCGCTCGGCCCCGAATCTTGCCCGCCGCGGCTGAAGTCTTGAGGAGGCGCAGAAAGGACATCGATAGGGGCAACCGGTTCCCGTGAGAATCGGGGCGTAACCGGGTTGCGGTTTCAGCAGATCGAGCGCCGGGAACGGCCACAACCTGAAATCGCCCCACGCGCCCGCGTTTCGTACCCGAAAGCCCGTCCTCCCAAAAATCATTTCCGGCAGCTCGGATATAGTTCCCGTAACGGTGCGGTCAGCTCCGATCTGCCTTTCAGCATGGCCGGGGCACAGCCGCGCATATATGCCGCCAAGCCAAACCGGCACACCCGGGTAGATTTCGCGCACCATCCTGACTGCTTCCAGGACTCCGGGATACCAGTAGGTCATAATTGAAGTGATCCATATCAGGTCAGGCTTTTCGATTCCCAAAAGCTTGCGGCGAAAACTCTCGGGATGGATCCCGTGGCGGTAGAAATATCGCGGGAAATCAGAGTAGGGACCAGGTTTTGGAAGGCGCATCCGGGGGTATTTGCCGGTCCCGAATTTATTGTCCTTTCCCGGCAGGATGTCCGGATGAGCGTTCGTAAACGAGTCCCGCCGATCCAGGCAGTCGATCAACCCCACCCCGCAGCCGCCCTCTCTCAGGAGAGCGGCGAGCACGAGCAGCCCCATCGGCTTTGTCCAGAGATCGTGGGCCGCAAAATCAGTGATCCACGGATTGATTAACAGGACCAGGGGAGCTTTTGTCATTTCAAGACCACGCACATATCAAAGAATTTGCTTGAAGCCGCCCTGTTAGAATACAATATCCGGGCGGTTGATTCCATTTTCCCATTTCTCATACACCCACCAGATTATCGGAGTAATAGCGAAAATGCAGATCGTCGATCCTGTTCGGGTCAGAAGAAGCTATACCCAGAAGCTGCGGGGAAAGCCCGCCGATGTCTTCCCTCTGCTGTGCCCGGTGCGTGAAAGAGAATGGGCCGAAGGATGGGACCCTCTCGCCGTTTACTCAAATTCGGGACTTGCCGAAAGAGACTGTGTTTTTACGACCGGTGAAGAAAATCCCGAATCGTTCTGGGTGATCACCGATTTTGATCCACTGCGCTACAGACTCGAAATAGTCAAAGTCACCCCTGGCATGACCGTCGCCAGGATAAACATCCTGCTGGCGGAAAATGAATCCGGAAACACGGATGCCGACATCGTGTACTTATACACGGCAATCAGCCGGGAAGGGGAAGGATTTGTAAAAGAATATTCGCAGCAGTTTTTCGACGGGTTCATGCAGTTTTCAGAATCCGCCCTGAACAGTTTTCTGGATAAACGAAGGCGAAAAGAAAACGGCGGGAGCTGAATCGGGGGGAATTTCCCCGAGGGCTTTTGTCCGGCCGGCGCGGACGGTCCCAAACCACCATGCAAGACCCCGGTTCAACCGGGTAAACGATGAAACCACCTTGGGATAAGGACACCCCGATAAATTTCGAATCGTGCCATGACTCACCTCGGCACACGGCCCAGGAGCGGGGTGGGCCATCCTGTCGAATAAAACACCCCCATATGACCTTGAGGTTCAATTCCCAATTCCCAACCCTTAGCTGTCCTATTTCTTCTCCTGTGTATTTTTCTCTTCCAGGCGGTAGTGCACCGTTACACGCTCGGAGAAGGATGGCGCCAGCTTGAGCGATGGCGGTGAAAGGACGATCTGTGTGGTGATGAACCCCGATTTGGTAAGGCTGTCAAGCCTCAGCGGAGCAGTATAAATACTGTTGACCTTCTCGAGGGTTTTGCTCCCGCCAACCACCTTCACTGTTTCCGGCACGACCCTCACGCCCATTAAAGCGACGTTTTCAGGCAGGCGCCCAGTCCAATCCGCCTGGATGGGAAGCTCCTTGGTGGCCGGCACATCCAGGGTCACATCTATTGCGGTCGGCTGAATCTTGTTGAGGGAAACGCCGGGAGGTAAAACAATATCATCCTGTGTAATAGTGAAAGTGTTCCGGCCCTCGGCGGCTTTGCTCAGGTCGACTCGAACTCCCACCTGCCCCTGCCCGAGCGATTTTATGAGAGCGCTTGAACCGAGAAGCTGAAGCCGCGCTTCATCGACGGAAGTATCCAGAATATCATAATTTGCCGGCCTGTTGATGTATTCGATAGGCACGTTCAGGGCTATGATGGTGTCCTGGCTGCGGGTAAAGCCGAACCAGACCCCGGTCATTATCAGAACGGAAACGCAGCACGCCGCCACCAGCTTGAGCCTTTCACGTTCGCGCAAGCGCGCGGGGCTGATCTGGGACATTTTCAGATGCTTTTTCAATGCTTCCGAGAGTGTCGTGCTGTCCGTCATCGGAGTGAGGCTGCGGTCCTGGGCCACGTTCACGCTGCCACGCTCCTCGGACACCACGATAACCAGCGCATCGGAGGCTTCCGCAAGACCTGCCGCGGCCCTGTGCCTGGTCCCGTAATAGGATGGAAGGTCCTGCCTGTGAGAAAGCGGCAGGAGGACCCCGGCTTCGGTGACTTGCCCGCCCACGATTATGGCTGCCCCATCATGGGCAGGGCTGTTCGGCCAGAAGATGCTCAGCAGCATCTCGTTTGAGACCTTGCCGTTCCATGGTATTCCTCCGTGAATCACCTCGCCCAGGTCCTGGTGCCCGGGGAATACAATGAGCGCCCCCATCCGCCTTCTTGCCATCTGAAAAACACTTTCAGCTATGAGGTCGATCGGGGTGTGCTGCTCTCTGCTGGGAAATCCCCAGAGAAATGTCTTTATGTTGCGCACCTGGAGTACGGAGCGGATTTCATTGCGGAACACCACGATAATGATAATGGCCGCAGCCGCCGTGATGCCGCGCACGGCCCAACTGGTGAGAATCAGACCGAGACTGGCCGCCACTTCCTGAGCCAACCACAGCAAGGTCATGCCGACCAGCACTCGAAAGGCATTGGTACCCTGAAAAAGGACATACACCCGCAGAAGGATATAGCTGTTTATGAGTATATCGACTATATCCTGCCATCGTATGGAATATATGAATGCAAGAAAACGGCTCATTCGAAAAATATGGTCTCACTCTGTTATGCTGAAACGAAGTATGTCGAAAATGCGTCCGTTCTGATCTATTATTTCAACCCGCCAGGGTCCCTTGTCGGTTTCGCGAAGCTGAATGACGCTGTACGTGGACCATTTTGGCGGGTAGAGGCGCAGCCTGGTCTGAGTGCTCAACTCGTCGCGGTGAAACCACCTGTGGTAAATGACCGAATGCTGCGGCACCGGGTCGAAGGAGGTGTAGCAGCACACCTGACCGGATGAGACAGGAAATACCAGTCCGGGATGAATCGGAGTGAGGTTCTCGACGCGTTCGCTCATTGCCGCCTGTTTCAACTCGAGCTTTTGGGCCCCCTCGGCATTGCCCGGCGTCTGTTCCTCAGCCATGACCGGGGAAATGAGCCGGAAAAAGAAATAAAATGCCAGACATAAAATCGCAGGGGGCCTCATGGAGTACTCTCCGAGAATTTGCGTTGGGACAAAATTGTATCGAATGGATTTTACCTGATGGACTGACAAAGGCTTCTGTGAAAAGAACTCAGGTTCGGCCCGGGTTTGCCCCTGCCCGCGCCTCTATAACATTGCTTCAAGCTCGCTGATTCAAATAGCCGATTCGCCTTGGGGTTAAAAATATCATGCCTTCGATTTTCGTCAAGGCCAATCGACACGAGCTTCGAACGGCAAGTTTTGAGCCTTGAGACTTAAAATTGGAAACCAGGAACTGAAAACCGGGCACACTGCTATGAACAGACGTTATCCTGAACAACCCCTGACGGGAGTGGGGGCAATCATATTTCGCGGAACGGAGGTTCTGCTGGTAAAAAGAGGCCAGCCTCCCGCACTGGGCAAGTGGTCGGTCCCGGGAGGACTTGTCGAATTGGGTGAGAACCTTGATGCATCGGTCCGCCGGGAGGTAATGGAAGAGGTTGGACTCGAAGTCAAGGTAATCGACCTCGTGGCCGCCCTCGACCGCATCATGCTCGACCGAAACGGCAGAATCGAATACCACTACATCCTTTTGGATTTTCTGTGCGAGGTGCTCGGGGGAGACCCCGTAGCCGCAACCGACGCGGACGAGTGCCGATTCGTCGCCATAGAGGACCTTTGCCGCTATGCGATGACCCGTGGGACCGAAGAGGTTATCAGGCGGGCATTCGAAAAATCAAAGATTTTGGGTATTCCGGTTTATGCTCCGCCCGCCTGAGCCTTAGAAGAGGGGATCATGCAAACGGGGTAAGCGGCATCCGCAAACCCCGCCTCAATTATACAGTAATGCCCATGATGCCCCAAAAAGGCTCAGAGACCGCTTCGTACGAAACCCTCCCGCGCGGTTCAGGCGTTTATGCCATCGAACAAAATGCTTGATAGATAGCGCTCACCCGCATCAGGCAGGATAACGACGATTTTTTTGTCCTTGTTTTCCGGTCGAGATGCAATTCGAACGGCGGCGGCCATCGCCGCGCC
>JBEKMB010000113.1:0-16424 GCA_050008735.1 Syntrophobacteraceae bacterium | reverse complement strand
CAGCAGATCCAGCAGGGTTTTATAAATATCATAAACAACGCGCGCTATGCCTTAAACGAGAAGTATCCTGGAAGGCATAAAAATAAACGCTTCGAGATCACCGGCGAGAAAGTAACTATCAGCGACCGCCCGTATGTGCGGATCGTATTTTGCGATCAAGGGGTGGGAATTTCCGCCCATGAGATCTCCATGCTGACGAAGCCGTTCTTTTCCACAAAGCCGTTCGGAAAAGGGACCGGCCTTGGGTTGAACATCACTCAAAGAATCATCACAGATCATGGCGGGCAGCTCAGCTTCGAGAGTGCCAAAGGGGGATTTACCAGGGTCATAATTGATTTACCAGCTAATCGGAGCGGTGACGGGGGGGAAAATGAGTGCGAGAATTCTTGTAATCGATGATGAGGAATCGATCAGGTTTACCTTCGAAAGGTTCCTCAGGACGGAAGGGCATATCGTAGCGACTGCTGAAAGCTGCGGCGAAGCTTTGGCCCGAATAAACGATACGAGCTTTGATGTTGTATTCGCAGACATCATTCTGGGGGACGGGACGGGAATCGATATTTTGCGTGAGATCCGGGCAAGAGGACTGAGCTGCCCGGTAATCATGATCACTGGAGATCCGGGGGTCGAGACCGCCGCCGACTCCATGCGTCTGGGTGCATTCGATTACATCCCCAAGCCCATCAACCAGGAGTCATTGCTGCATGCCACCCGAACGGCCTTGAAATATAAGGCCCTAAATGAAGAAAAGGAAAGATACCGCACAAATCTGGAGGCTATCTTCAGGAGTGTCAGGGATGCCATCATCACCGTAGATAAGGAAGCAGTTGTGATCGAACTCAATGAGGCAGCCATGACCATGTGTGGGTATTCTCGTGATGACATAGGAAGAGCCTTTAGCTCTCTACCCGAAATGAGCAATGGGAGATGTGTGGATATTCTCGATGAAGCGATCAAAAGCGGAGAGCCTGTCGAGGTAGACCGTATCGAGTGCCGACCTGCCGATCGTGCAAGAAGGGTCATCAGCGTCAGGACATATCCTCTGCTTAGCCCTATGGGCGTGCTCTCGGGTGTCGTTATGATGTTGAGGGACGATACGCATGTGGCCGACCTCGAAACAGAACTCAAAGAGCACCGGCAATTCCATCGCATCGTAGGTAGAAGCGAGCCGATGCAGAAGGTTTATGCCCTCATACAAGCTTTGGCCCATGTTCAAACGACTGTTCTCATCACGGGGGAAAGTGGGACGGGTAAAGAACTTGTAGCCGAGGCGCTGCATCGTGCCGGAGAACGCAGCCATAAGCCGTTGGTCAAGGTGAACTGCTCGGCATTGCCTGAAAGTCTCCTTGAAAGCGAACTCTTCGGCCATGTGAAAGGGGCGTTTACAGGCGCCATTAGAGACAATGTGGGGCGGTTCCACAGAGCGGATGGCGGCACCATCTTCTTCGATGAGATTGGTGATATCTCGCCAATTATACAACTGAAACTCCTACGCGTCCTTGAAGAGAGGGAATTCGAGCGAGTTGGAAGCTCTATTCCAACCAAAGTGGACGTTCGGCTAATTGCTGCAACGAACAGAAATCTCATGGAGAAAGTCAGCCGTGGCGAATTGAGAGAAGACCTCTACTACCGGCTGAAAGTGGTTGAGATCCGGGTGCCGCCCTTAAGGGACAGGCGCGAAGACATACCTCTTCTGGTCGATCACTTTCGCAATGGGTTCAACGTTAAATTCAAGAAAACGATTGAGGCGATATCCTCCGATGTCTCGAAAGCTTTCCTCAAGTATCCCTGGCCGGGCAATGTGCGGGAGCTCGAACACACCATGGAGCATGCCTTCGTCCTTTGCGGCCAAAACATCATCACCTTCGATCACCTGCCGCCTGACTTCATGAGTGCTCCAGGAATCGAGTTTCGCTCTCCCGAAGAGATAAAGGATACCGATCCTCACGCGATTCTTGAAGCACTGGATAAGACCGCCTGGAACAAAGCAAGAGCAGCTCGCTTGCTGGGTATAGATCGCGTGACGCTCTACCGTAAAATCAAAAGATACAACCTTACTAAAGATGCCCTCTGATGTTGAAGCGTTGTGCGTTACACAGAAATCATGCAACGCTTCTGTTGCATGCAACGCTTTTTCTGCTCAAGTCCACAACTTTCGACGGGACACGTCATGTCGTAACTGTTTACATATATTTGTAAAAATGAAGTGGCGACGTCTCTCGACCCGTCTGGCATATAACTTGCCTGAGTATAGTGCAACTTAACTCATACAAACCTGGAGAGCTGGAGCAGGTGTGATATCGGTCCAAAGTGAAATCGTTCTTTTAGCTGAACCTGAGATGCCAGGTTGTCTCGGCCTTTGCCTCATCCAGTTAGGCATACCCGCAAGACCTTCGTCAAGCCATGCGGAAGATGCCCTTTCAACAGGGCGCTCCAGCAGTCCGTTCATCGGAGCTTCCTTGATTCATTGTGGATGATGGGTTAACCGGTATGGAAGTGGAAAAGTTGAACACGCAAGCACCACCCGGAAGCGAGGCTGCGGAAAAAACCTTCCCTGTCGTGGCTCTTGGGGCTTCTGCGGGCGGGCTCGAAGCGCTTCAGGATTTCTTCGACCACATGCCGCCTGAGTCAAGCATGGCCTTCATGGTCATCCAGCACTTGAACCCTAAAGGGAAGAGCATGCTGGGGGCTATCCTGCAAAAGCACACGCAGATGGAGGTCCTGGATGCGGAAGACGAGATGAGGGTCGAGCCAAACCGCGTTTATCTCAATCCTGCCGGAAAGGACGTCGGCATCTTCAACGGTGTTTTTCAACTGACAGATCCTGTTAAGACACGAGGAATCAGCCTCCCCATCGATCACTTCCTGCGCTCACTTGCCCAGGACCAGGGGGAGAGAGCCATTTGCGTCATTCTTTCGGGAACCGGTAGTGACGGCACACTGGGGCTCAAGGCAATTAAGGAGTCGGGCGGGATGACCATTGTCCAGGACCCGCAGAGTGCAAAATATGATGGAATGCCACTGAGCGCCATAGGGGCTGGTCTTGCAGACCACATTCTGCCAGTTGAAAAAATCCCTCGGGAGTTGCTGAGCTATGTAGAGCAACCCTATCTCAAACCCTTTGGAAAACTCCAGATCGAGGAGAAGCAATTCGCCGGTTACGTGCAGAAGGTCCTGATGCTTATTCGTTCCGTTACCGGCAGGGATTTCACCGGATACAAAAAGAGCACCATCCATCGCAGAATCACGCGCCGCATGGCCGTTCACAAGATCGAACACGTGGCGGACTACCACCGCTATCTCCAGGAGAACCATGCCGAAATATATAGGCTCTTTAAAGAGTTACTGATCCTGGTGACGAGCTTTTTCAGAGACCCGTCTGCTTTTGAAGTTCTGGCTGCCAAAGTGATTCCTCATATCCTGTCCAATCATCGGGATGGATCACAGGTGCGCGTCTGGGTGCCTGGATGTGCCACGGGAGAGGAAGCCATCTCGATTTCGATGCTCTTTATGGAAGCGATGGATAAGCTTAACAGACACATCCCGCTTCAGGTGTTTACAACCGACGTGGACCCCGATGCTATCCAGCGCGCACGGGTTGCCGAATATCCAGGAGCAATCTCCTCGGAGGTTTCGCCGGAGCGCCTGGACCGGTTCTTCATCAAGAAGGACGGGGCCTACGGACTAAAGAAAGACATTCGCGATTCGATTCTATTTGCCGTCCAGGACCTTGTATCCGATCCTCCTTTTTCCAGGCTGGACCTGATCAGTTGCAGAAATGTCCTGATCTACATGGACACGCCCCTGCAAAAGAAGATAATGAACCTCTTTCATTTTACGCTGAGTGAAAACGGGTACCTCTTTCTAGGGACATCGGAATCGATCGGGGAGCTCTCCGACCTTTTTTCACCTGTGGATGTAAAGGCAAAGATCTTTAGGTCAAAGAAGCTTCTCACCCGGCAAGCTGCGCCTGTATTGTACTCGGGTGAGTTTATTGGCACCGGTCGTGCAAACCGGGAAAGGCATGAGCTCAAAGTGTCAAGTGTCAGGGAATTTGTGGAAAGAATCGTACTGAATGAGTACGCACCGGCTAGCGTCCTCATTAACGATAAATTCGATGTGGTCTATTCCCAGGGACCGACGGACAGGTACCTGCTCTATCCCAAAGGGGAGCCAAGTTCCAATATTCTCAAGATTGTCCCCGATTCGCTGCGCCACCGGCTGCCAACGGCAATCCACAAGGCGATCCTCAATGGGGAATCTTCCGCTCTTCATGGATTACAGCTAAAGCGGGAGGGCCGAACGAGAGCGGTCGATATCACCGTTCGCCCCCTGCAGATGCCATCAGATACTCAGAAGCTCGTCCTTTTAGTGTTCACCGATATACCATACTCCGAGAAACGCAGGACGAAAAAATCCGGTGAGGAGACTAATTCGTGCATCACGGAGATCGAACGGGAGCTTCAAGTTACCCGCGAAAACCTCCAGGCTACAATCGAAGGACAAGAGGCAGCCAATGAGGAACTCAAGTCGGCAAATGAGGAGCTGCAATCCACCAACGAAGAACTGCAGAGCATGAACGAAGAGATGGAGACCGCCAAGGAGGAATTCCAGTCCACAAACGAAGAACTGGTTACTGTCAACTCCGAGCTTCAGGCCAAAATAGACGAATTGTCCGATCTCAACAACGACATCAATAATCTTCTGGCGAGTACTGAAATTGGGACCATCTTCCTTAATGCCAACCTTGAGATCAAGCGTTTCACCCCCTCAATGACGAAACTCTTCAGTCTCATCCCTAAGGACGAGGGAAGGCCCATCCGGGATTTGACCACCAGAATATCGTACCCCGATCTGTATAAAGATGCGCGGACAGTCCTCGATACCCTCCAGGCAAAGGAAACCGAGGTTATGGGCGAAGACGGCAGATGGTTTATAATGCGTATCCTGCCCTACCGGACGAAAGAAAATGTAATAGATGGAGTGGTGATCACCTTCATCGACGTAACGGATCGCAAGCGGGCACTAGAACAAATGCGTGCGGCCAAAAACTTTGCCGAAAAAATCGTGGAGACAGTGCGCGTGCCTCTGCTGGTTCTCGATTCGGACCTTAAGGTAATCTCTACGAACGCCCAATTCTGCCGCAAGTTCAGAACGACGCGCGGTGAAACGGATAAGAAGCGCATCTATGATCTTGGAAACGGCCAATGGAATATCCCGAGACTTCGGGAACTGCTGGAGCAAATCATACCGGATAACAACTTTGTTGATGACTTTGAGGTCGAGCACGATTTTCCGGGAATCGGCTTTAAGAAGATGTTCCTCACCGCCCACCGGATTCCGGGGGAGGGTGACCGCCCAGACATGATTCTCCTCTCGATAGAAGACATCACGGTTCAAGCTGAGATGGAAAAAGAGCCAGGGGAGCTGAAAAATCCGAGGCACTGAATATGATAGCGACTCGATGAGGTCTGTAGGGTAGACCTCTCTTGGCTGGGGGTTCTGACAATGCAAGATAACAGTAGCCCAAAAGGTCCCGAAGATCTTAGGAAGCGGGCCGAGGAAAGCCTTAAATCCGAGCCAGACAGACCGGATGATATTCGCCTCGATGAGGCAAACTCCCTCATTCATGAACTGCAGGTGCATCGGATCGAACTCGAGATGCAAAACGAAGAGCTCCGGCGGGCACAAAACGACCTCGAAATCTCACGCTCACGATATGCCGACCTCTACGATTTTGCTCCTGTCGGGTACCTTACCCTGAATAAACACGGCCAAATCGCTGATCTCAACCTGACCGCGGCAAGGCAGCTTGGGATTGAGAGAGGGCGTTTGGTTAACAAGCAATTTCAATATTTCGTTTTCCAGCCGGATAAAAAGGAATTTCTCTCCCACCTCAAAGCGATTTTTGATAAACGCGAACGGCAGATTGCCGAACTGAGATTGTCTCCGAAAGGCGGCGAGCACTTTTATGTGCGGCTCGAGAGCATATACATGGAGGGGGAAGACGGGGCCGGGCTGTGCAGGACAAATATGAGTGATATCACTCCACGCAAAAAGGCGGAGCAGGTAACACGTGAGTCGCAGCAAATGTTACACTCGGTCCTGGATACCATCCCGGTAAGGGTCTTCTGGAAGGACCTCGCTTCAAACTACCTGGGCTGCAACCGTTCATTTGCTTTCGATGCGGGTCTCCAATCACCCGAAGAGATCGTAGGTAGAAACGACTTTGAGATAGGTTGGGGGGAACAAGCACAACTATATCGTTCGGATGACCGGCTGGTGATAGAAACCGGGAAGCCTAAACTCGGTTATGAAGAGCCTCAGACCACACCGAGTGGTGACAGAATCTGGCTTCGTACAAGTAAGGTCCCTCTGTTTGATGTGAAAGGCAGGCTCAAAGGGGTATTGGGTACATATGAAGACATAACGGACCATAAGCGAACAGGGGAGGCGCTGCAAAAGGCTCACGAGGAACTGGAGCGAAGGGTAGAGGAGCGGACGGCAGAGTTGGAGAAGGCCAACCAGGAACTTCGGCAAATTCCCTCAAAACTCATTTCCGTTCAGGAGGAGGAAAGGAGAAGACTTGCTTCCGAACTTCATGACAGTATCGGGCAGACGCTAGCCGCTGTTAAGTTCTGGGTAGAGATGTCTTTGAAGCTCAGAGATGACGGTGATGACAATGCAGCCTTGAACCACCTGGAGCAGTTCGTTCCGATTCTCAAGCGGTCGATCGAGGAAACTAGAAGTATCTACATGGGTCTGCGACCTTCAATGCTGGACAATATGGGGCTTTTGGCAACACTTGAGTGGCTACGTCGGGAATGCATGAAATTTTATCCCGAACGCCACATTGAGCTTGAGGCTGGAATTGTAGAAGAAGAAATTCCGGAAGGTCTGAAGATATCCATATTCAGAATCGCGCAGGAGTCACTGAACAATGTCGCCAAACACAGCCGGGCCGAGTGGGTCGACATTTCGCTCTTAAAAGCTGGGGATAGGATTGAACTGGCCGTTAGTGATGATGGTGTGGGAATGAATCTGGATCAAATCCTCCAGACCAGCACCGCTAGAAGTCTTGGCCTTACCAGCATGAGAGAAAGGGCAGAACTGACCGGAGGAGGCTTCTCAATCGAGTCTGCCCCTGGTGAAGGCACCACCGTTCGGGCATCTTGGCCCTTTAAGGTTGAGGGTCAACTTTAGATGTGCGATTCAAAGATACGCTCGGTGCGGCCTCCTGGTATTGGACGAACCGGGATACGTCCCATTTTCCAGGGAGTCCGCTGAACTTCTCTTTCAGGTCCTGATCGAGCGGCACGAGAGAGGTTCGGTAATAATTACAACAAATCTCGGATTTGCCGGCTGGACGCAGGTTTTTGGGGAGCCAACGCTCACACAGTGGCCCTTCCGGATCGACTGACCCACAAGGCTCATATCGTCAACTGCACATGGGACAGCTAAAGGCTCAAAGAAACGCTGAAAAGTCGAAAGAGCTTGATGAAAAATGCCGGCTGATAGTCCGCAAGGAGAGCCGCCGGCAAATCGCGCCACTGGGGGTTGGACTGTCACACATTTGGGCCTTTGTTGGATACCGGGATTGACCACAAGTTCACAAAACCTTGTAGTTCAGGACTGGCCAATCACTATCGCAGAGGCCGAAACCCAAAAAAGGGTGGGTGAATTTTGGACGCCCGAGGCGGGTGATTTTTCGGTTGGCAGGTTAACACCTTATTTCACTAAGCAGGAATGCCGTATCCCGCAGGGTCATTCCCTGCGGGATACTGAACTTGTACTGGGGTACTGGCTCGACCAACTATTTAGTCTCCGTCGTCATCGTGGTGCTTCGCTTCTCTTCGATCACGGGCCTTTCGGTCGTCGTCATGGTTTTCCGAACCACCACTTTGTTAGCGATCGTGCGATCTCCTTGGCCGGTGTAGTAAACTGTCACCGGCAGACCGGACTTAACAGTCTCCCTGGAGACGGCCGCACCCGTGTCGTCGACATAGGTTGTGCTCTCCGTGTAACTGTAGCGACTCGGAGATGAGCCTGTTTCAGATCGGACCACGATGGTGTCCGGGCTAAACTCGCTGACCGTCCCCGCAGTTTCCGTCTTAGTGACCGTGGTGACAGTAGCGGTCTGTGCGAAAGTCACCTCTTCCTGCTGTGCGAGTAAGCCGTATGTCATAATCAGAACGGCCAATACGAGTACGAGCGACACTCTATTCATGAATCTTTCCTTCTTTTCGGTTATTCCCGATAACATTTTTCGAGGCATTCCTTTTCACGTTCCCGAGCCCATTTTTCGCATTTATTGTGGTTTGGGTGGTCCGGCTGATTGCACTCGCTCATACTTCGATCATAATGGTCGCGACAATGACTGGCGCAATGAGGCTTTTCCACTGGTGGTGCCTCTGTCGCGGATCTCGTGGAGCTGGTGGAGCTCTCGACGGAACGATGTTCCACAACTGGTGGTGCCTCTGTCGCGGATCTCGTGGAGCTGGTGGAGCTCTCGACGGAACGATGTTCCACAACTGGTGGTGCCTCTGTCGTCGATCTCGTGGAGCTGGTGGAGCTCTCGACGGAACGTTGCTCCTCCACTGTCTGTGCCATTAGACGAGCAGATGGTAACGTGAGCATTAGCTTGATCATTTTATTCCTTTTCTAATAAAGAAGTTTAGTGTTTACGGTTACCGGACCATGCCCCATCGCAAAAAAGTACCGTGTACTCCTTTGCGATGCTCTCATTTGGTGCCATATCCCTCCTCTGTATCTTGTCCGATAAATACTCCGGCTCTCCGATCCTGCCTTCAACTAACGCGATATGCTGTCTAATGCTTAGGCAAAATCCATGCCCGGTGGGCTGAGAACTGTAACGTTTTCTTTTTAAGTAATATTTGTGGACACTTACAGCAGGATGAGACCCGTTGATGGCTGTGAACTTGAGAAGAAATAGTGTTGCATGCAACAGAAGTGTTGCCATCAGATGGGGAAGAAGATCGTGTCAGTCTGCTACTTCCCCTGGACGAGCATGTCGGTGCTCTGTGATGGCCAGGTCGTGACCTGCTGCATGGAATCCAACGGTGTTTGAGGTCCTCGGTGATCTCAACTCCCAGACCGTCAAGGAAGTGCGGACGGGGCCGGTGATAACCGGCGTGCGAGACGATTTCAGGAAGCTCCAGTACTATGCCTATCCGGACTGCCGGTCCTGCGACTGGGTCCGTCGGCGTTGAGTGTGACCGCCGGAGCGCAGAGCCCGCCACATTCCTCCCGACAGTCGGGCACCTGCAGGGGCGCCTCGGCCAATACGAACTGCTCGGCCAGCACTGGCTGGGACTGCCGGTAGTGAGTCGTACGGTGCTCTCGCCGATACACGGGCTACAAGAGTGACGACGCGCCTGAAGACTAATTTGCGCCGAACCACCTATCATCCTCCGTAACACAATGACACGCCCTTATTATTTTTCTTCATCACTGCCCCCCAAAAAAAACGACACCTAAATGCCGTTGACACCATCCACGGCAGGTGCTTACCTTGAGGCAGCGAAAAGCGATTTCTTATCACAGAGCACTCATGATGTAACGGTGCTGGATATATCCGACTATGACTATAAGCGACCGCGCGTGCCCTCGAGAACCTGGAGACAGCTCATCAAGAAGATTTGGGAAGAGGATCAGCTTCGTTGCCGACGTACGGTCATTGAGAAGAAAATAATCAGCCTAATTCATGACCCCGCTTGAGAAAGCGTTCGTTCTCTTTTAGTGGAGGCAGTGTGACCATTTTGAAAAATTTCATTATAGTGGGAGGATCAGCCATGATCATGAAAGAAATAGCTGACCGATTACGACAGACAAAAATCGATCGCGAGAAAACGTTGCGCCGAAAAAAGGCCGGTATCCTGGCGCTCGGTGTTACCATTGGTGCGGTAGCAGGCGTTCTTTTCGCTCCCAAGACCGGGAAAGAGACGCGTGAGGATTTAAGCCAGCGAGGTTGCGAGGCTTGGGAAAAAATAAAAGAAAATGCTTCCCACACCGGACGCCGGTTAGTAAGTGCGGTAGAGGAAAAAAGTTCTAGTGTGCGCAAGGCGGCCAAAGAATCATTAAAAGAACCACCTGCGGAGGACGAAGGAACGGATAAGAAGAATTAAGAACCCACCTCCTAGAAAAGGAATCCCTTATGGAAGGATACATCACCTTCAGTCAGCTGGGACTGCTTATTATTTTTCTAGTGGTGGTGGTGGCCGGCAGCTATGCTATTATGACATTCAGAAACGTGAACGCCGCAGTTAAGGATATTGGGGCAATCCTGAAAGCAAATCGGGAAGCCCTCAACCAGGCTATTCCCAACATCGTCATGGCAACGGAAAATGTGGTTGCTATCACCAACGACTTACGGACAGGTCTTGGTGAAACGAGCAAAGCCATCGAAACCGCCGACCATATTGCAACGTACGCCGTGGTCATCGGCGAGACAGCCAAAGCTCTCGCCAACCTCTATGCGTCCGCCAAAAAACTTTAACCGCTGCTGCTTTCAAAGCTCCAGCATTCCAGAAAATGGTTCGCGGGTCCGACGGGAGATCCGGAAGGTAATTCTGCGTGGCATCCCTGTCCGAAGGTTGCTCGCCGTACGACGACCGATGCTGACGATGTTGATATGATATTATAGTCGGGATGGCACTGATTTTGTTTTCATGGTCCAATTTCCTATATGTTCTCTTCAGGCCCGAGAATGCCCCCCGCCGAGCAAATACGGGCTGCGACTGTAGCAGAGACTACTGCAAAGACGCTGGGTCATTCGGCTGCACTTGCCTCCTCGGAAGGCCGCAAGAGCGGCTGGATCAGCAGGCGGACCTGTTCTTGCGCCTCCGCCAACGTCGCAACGACATGCGTTGTGGCGCCACCACCTATGCGCACTTTCGCCTTGCTCAGATCTCCTTGTGCGTTCCACAATCCAACGACCACGGGTACTTCCGGAAATCGACCACGAACGCGCCTGCACATATAGCGAGCATGCAGCACGGTGGCGGGTGGGGTGGCGGAAATGCACACCACGTCGGGTTTGCGCCCCTCGACAAGATCAACCAACTCGCCGGCCGCGGCCGTAAATGAGACGGACTGCACAAGGCATTCGCCCGTCGCCAACAATTGCGCCAGCATCATTCCGGCGATTTCATCCGCCTGATCGCGAGCGGGCAGGCAGAGGATGAGCGACCGCGGCGAGATGCCGTCCTCGATACCCTCTTTCGCCTGCACTTTCTGCTGGCCCTCATCCCTTTCGTCTATCATCTCCCTCAGGCTCTGCAAAATGAACTTGTGCCTGCCCTCGTCCAGTTCGCCGCGATGCCAGTCGGTTTCGGCCAAAGCCAGAGCCGGGATCAGCAGCGTGTCGTAGACCTCGACCAGCGGCTTGTTCTCAAGATCGTCGTCGACCAATTCGGTTGCCTCTTCTTGATCTCCCGCCAGAAGCCGCTGATAGACCCGCCTTCTAGGCTCGAACACCGGCTCATCTCCCAGCAGAATGTCAAGGAAGGACAGTTGGGGAACGTGCTTGCCGATGACCAAGAGGCATACGGTCAACGGGGTCGCCAGCAGCAGTCCTGCAACCCCCCACAACCATGTCCAGAAAACCGCCGCCACCACGACCGCCACCGGCGACACGCCGGTGCCCTTGCCATAAAGCCATGGCTCCAGGATATTACCACAGAAGAGTTCCAAGACCGCAAACAGCCCGAACGTGAGGATGGGCGCCCACCAGCCCGTCGAGACGGCCATCGCCAAACCGATCGGCGCCGCGGCGGCAATCCACGCGCCGATGTAGGGAACGAACCTCAATGTGGCGGCCAGGATCCCCCACAGAATGGCATTGGGCACGCCGATCAGGTAGAGCCCGATGCCGACCGCAACGCCAAAAGTGACATTGACGACAAACAGCATCGAGAGGAATCTGCTGACCCGCTTGGCGGCGTCTTCCAGGATGGGCGTGGTCAGGTGCACTTGACCTTTTCCCACAAGGTGGATGAAACGATCGCGCAAGTCCTCTCGCCGCACCAGAAAGAAAACCACGAGAACGAAGACGATGGCGGCCGACCCCAACCCTTCGATCAGTTTGCCGAACGTTCCACCCAGGACTTGCAGTGGGCTCGCCGTCGGGGAAAGAACGCGAACCGAGTACGGCCGCTCTTGAGTCCCCTGTGGCCCCCCGGCCTGCTCCTCTTTCGGGAGATTCTGTTGGACGTCTTCGGCTGATCTTGTCACCTTGTTCAGCGCGGCGATGAAATAGTGATTCACCGATTTGAGTTTCGCCTGAATGTTGTCTTGATACTCAGGCATTTTGGGGGCCAGGTCGGTCATTTGAACCACTGCCGTCCATACCACAGCACCCAGCACCGCGAAGCCCACTAATGCCGTAACCAATACAGTTGGAATACGGCCCAGTCCGCGCCGCTCGAGCCAGTCGCACCCAGGGCTTAGCAAGAAGCTCAGCAGCACGGCAAGCGTCAAGGAGACCAGCAAGCCCTTGGCCAGGTAAAGGGCCGCAACCACCACGGCGATCGACGCCAACATCCACGCTGATTTGGGGAATTGGTCCGAGGATACCATGCGTTCATCTCCCTTCAGCGGCGCTTCCAAAAGCGGCCGTGCAGCCAACGGAGCTTCTCATTGGGGTTCAAATATGTCGACAAAGAAACACCGTGTCACCCGTCTTTGTTTGCCTTACTGCGTCTCCGAGTCACCGTGTCATGTTTTTATCTCGTCGTCCCCGGAGCTGGAAGCAGGGTAATCGACGTACTGCTTTGTGAATTCAGCCCCGAGCAGGAATATCTGAGCGGAGTAATATATCCAGAAGAGCAGCAGAATGAGTGATCCCGCTGCGCCGAATACTGAAGCAGTGGCGGAGTAGAGCAGGTAGAAGCCGATCACCGTCTTCCCGATGGTAAAAAGGACCGAGGTTATTATGGCCCCGATCCAAACATCTTTCCATTCGATACTTGCGCTTGGCAGCACTTTGTAGATAGTCGCGAACAGCACTGTGCTCATTGCAAACAAAAACAAAAAATTCAGGGTTTCCAGCAAGAAAGCATGTTCCGGGATAAAGCTGCCGCCGAACTTGACGATCTCCTGCACAATTGCGCTGAACAGGATGGAAAGCATTATAAGCAGCGTCATGGCAAGAGTGATTACGAACGAGAGAAGACGGGCACGAATAAAGCTCCAGATTCCACCGGCACTTTTCGCCTCGGCCTTCCATATCTGGTCGAGAGCATTCTTGAGCTCAATGAAGACGCTCGTTGACCCAATTAACATCGCAACCAACCCGACAACACCGGCAAAGAAGTTGGATGTCGGGTTTGGTTTGCCCTGGAGGATGGATTTCACGACTTCAGCGCCCTGCTCTCCGACCAATATACGGCTCTGTTCTACCACCTCGCTTCGCACCGTTTCATAGCCCAGGAAAAAACCGGCGATTGACGTCGCGATGATCAGGATGGGGGAGATCGAGAAAAGCGTGTAGAATGCGAGGGCCGCTCCTCTGGTGGGACCCCGGTCCTCAATCCAGGCTTCCACTGCGCTGTGGATCATGTGCCAGATCTTCCCGTACCGCATCTTGTCTCCGGGCAGACGCGGGGTTTGCCCGCGATATATTGTTATCCGCTCCTGTTTCGTCGTACGAAGTTTGCCCGAGACTTGATCCCGTGGCGCGCTCCTACTGCAAGGTGTGTTTTTTTCCGTATTCCTCGAAGTGATTCTCAACCTTTACGGGTATTCATAACTGAAGGCCGTACCGGGCTATTCGATTCGCCGTCGGCTTGTTTCCCATACTGTCGCCGTGATCTACCCGGCTGTGGAAAGCGTATCTGATTGTCTCGATCCCTCAGTGGGTGCCGGGGGAACCCTTCCAGGTAATCGGTCGGATTGTCTGAATGGAAGTCATCGAGGAGCATGAAAGGATCGAACCAAGGCGCCCGATACTACTCGAAGGCCGCCTCAGATGCACGCTGCCACCTCAATGGTCGGTTTGCATTTCGATTCCTTGCTGATTCGGCGCACGGAACCCATAGGCCACAATAATGCATGAGTTCTGCGCTATGCATCCGAAGCGCATCTGGGGCCGAATTCTGCCCACAAAACCATAAGACCTCCCAATAGAACATGCAAGTGATATGTCCATGAGAGCGAATCTGGCCGCTTTTAATACATACAACCATCTCCCGCAGGTGATAGCTCCTCTTCGCGATCCAGACTCGAGTCCCTGGGACAACTATTTCCATAGATGGATATTAGGGTGAAGTGGTGAATTGGGCAAGGGTTGGAAACAGGAATGAAGGGCTTCGAGCGGGATTTGCAGGCTACTCACGCAGGCTTTTTCAGCCTGTGATTTGATAATTCCACCTTCACTTGCGATTTTTGCAACCAATTCAGCTTTCGTCATTTCCTTTTCTCCAAAGTTAGATATACGAATTCTTCTTGATCTTCAATGACTTGAATTAAAGTGAGAAAAGGTATCGGTCAAGCGTGGAAGTTGACGAGGAGAGTATTGAGCGGGATCTCCGAGCTATTTCGTGTTCATACGCGTGGTCACATGCACCAAGGGCAAAGCTTGATTTTACAAGTAGAAATGTCGCCAATGCTTGTCATCCCTGTGAGATTTATAATGGCCAGACCCAGGAAACTAATCAGGCCACCAATGTAGAAAATCTTCGTTATTGTGCTAAGTTGGCTCCATTCTGCCATCATAGATAAACCTCGTTTCCAAAATACCCTAAACTCATGCACACACTCCGCACATCTCTTTTCATAAATTTTGACCGTCGGAACTCCGGGTAATTTCCCCGTCCATGCGACGATGTTGGTAAAGGATAGCTTGAATTTCACATTCTTGCTTCCACACTGCGGAGACACCCCTTTTCTATGAGGGTTGCTGGGATGGGATGGGACAGGAATTCCTGGACGCGGTCAAGCTTGATTTTGGGGAAATAGCCCAGCGTCCGATGATTTGGCGCATACTAAAAAATGATTCCGTCGCTACCTGATTCATCACTTCCCGTAGGCCGTCATTTATTCAATAGAGGATGATATCCCCTTTTCTTTCACACCCTTGGATGGCTCTTGCCATAATGTTAGTGCCCACATAACTTATTTAAGAGGGGAAAATGACGGTTATCGATCTGGTCATTTGCCTCCCATCCTTCTTCCGTCACTTCACAATCGGTAAAAGACAACAGATGGGGAGAACACACACCGAGCTTACGGCAGGAAGAAAAGAGAAAATGTTAGGGATGATTCTCCTCATTGTATTGGTTCTTCTGCTCATAGGCGCGAATCCATAAACATACGATAATATCCCAATCAAAACGCGCAAGCGATAAGGGCGATTTAAGGTCGCAACACCAACTCCAGCACTTGATAGCTCCTTGGCTCAATGGAGGTTCGAGTTCCGAAAGGATGGACAGACTTATGCACATCAACAACGTCGTGGCGCTCGCGAATACCGTATGACTTGCCCATCATTCTTTCTGCCGTGAACGTTAGCAACGGAGTGCCGAGAAGACTGCATGTGCAGGTTTTGGAGATCGTAAAGGGCGCTCTATTGAGGTTATGAATTTGAAAAGGGCACCGGATACTGGCATAAAAGCAAATTGAACTTCCCCGTTTCTGTGGAGAAAAAATTAAGGTCGAGTCAGTCTGCAGGGCTTAGCCAGATCGCAACTTATGTCTTGCTCTGTTGGGGAGTGCTCAATAATAATTTCACATGTAATATCGTTTGTATCTCCCTGTGTGGAGTGAAATGACAATCTCCACGAATTGGCTCGTGGCATTGAAATTTAGTAAGAGTCCGGCCAACACCATCTTTCAAGAATGTTTGGTCCGTGTCATGATCTTTTCGTGAGGCTTGGCAAGCACGGTTCAGGAGGCGGCAAGGATTTCACGGGCAGCATTCTGTGGTAGAAGCGCTGCATGATCGGCTCCGGTATGAGCGTAGGGCAGATTCATGAAAAACCATATCACTTGCCCTCTTCCCACCTGGTGGCCGTTATGCCCAAGATGAAGACCATGGCTGCGAAAGTCCCTATTATCGCGGAGTAACTCAGTGCGCTCACGTTGTCGCGAAACACCATGGATGCCCGGAGACTCTCGTTAACATAATACAGAGGCAGAGCCTTGGCGAACGTCTGCAAGTAGCGCGGCATCATCTCGAGAGGGACAAAGCTCCCCGAGAGGAACATCATCGGGAATATGATGGCGTTGGCTGCTGCTGCGCCCTGCGCCTCTTTGACGATGCGGGTGAGTATCATCCCGATTCCGACGAACGTAAATACGTCAAGCGCAATGAACAGAGGGAGCCAGGCGTTTATCTGCAATTTAACGTCGAACACGGCATAGCTCACCAGAAGCATTGCAGTGGTGGATATGACCGCGAGCACAAA
>JBEKMB010000112.1:0-9127 GCA_050008735.1 Syntrophobacteraceae bacterium | reverse complement strand
TGCTGGAACCCTCATTACGCGGGTGGCCAGGATAGTTGGTTATCCAGACCACCCCTGATACCACATTCCTGTCCAGCTTAATTCAATAAATTCAGCATTCCTTGCCAATTTGTGAGGTCTGATCGTGAACTCAGTCGCAAAACATATGATCTGTATATTTTGGCTTTGCAGGAGACTTTCATAGAATTTGAGGAGGAATCACCTGGATGCCGTTAATTATGGGTCTTCCGGCAGAAGCGGAACCCCGAGAGGTTTGGAGTGTAGAAGCTAGCAAACCGGAATTGGCGGCTGTCGGGCTTAGAGCCGCAGACGAGGGAGAAGCGGAGTCACCCAATGCATAGGGTCAATTCTCATAGGCAAGTCAAAGACGTTCTTTTTCTCCCACAATAGATTTTTCCCGCAAAGGTAGCCTGGACCTGGAAGAAAGTACCCTGCCCAATTCCGATCCGTGCACGCAATATGCACGCAATAAATAAAAAAGGATTAGCTTATTGAGCTAACCCTTTGATTTTACTAATGGAGCTACGGGGAGTCGAACCCCGGACCTCTTGAATGCCATTCAAGCGCTCTCCCAACTGAGCTACAGCCCCGGAAAACTGCCAAGCCGAAATTCCGATTCGGCACAGGCATAACCATACCTCTGTATCCAATTTGAAAGGAGCTGTCAAGCCGATTTGTTGCGATTTTGAAAGCGCTCGTCCAGGATATGGAAGCAGGGTCCCAGACAGGGGCGAACCGTGGCAATTGAAAATCGAGGCTGATTTTTAACCGGTAAATCTTATCGGCTAAATCGATAGTCCTGTATTTCGCATTTCCCTTGACACCCGCCGGAACGCCTGATTAGAATCCGACCTAAGCCGGAGTGGTGGAACTGGTAGACGCGCTGGACTCAAAATCCAGTGAGGGCAACCTTGTGCGAGTTCGATTCTCGCCTCCGGCATTTAACGAGGCCCCGTTTTTGCGGGGTTTTTGTTTTCTGTCGGACGATACCCGATTGGGCGGATGATAACTCCGCGGCCGTTTCAATACGCGGATTTATAATTAATGTACACGCAATCCTTCCGGGTTTCCCGCTTCGTTTTTACTGCATGCCCATCAGTGCCTTAATGTGTTGTTCGGAGACGGCGTATTGCCGCATAGCGCTTCGATCTATCACGCCGCCGGTGGACAGCAGGACTTTCCATGTGTTGCCGGATTGTCTGAGCAGGGTCATGCCGGAATCTTCTCCGCCATACCACTTGGCAAGCGCATAATTTCCCGATATTTCCACGCTTTCAAAGGACTGCCGGGGATACTTGGAGTGAAGAAAAGCAAGGACCGGTCTCGTTGTTGAAACGGAGGCCACGTCAATCAGGTCGGCCCAGCAGTTGGATGGAACGTTGTTTTGTTTCAAGAGGTCTGTTGTCGGCGTTTTCCCTGAGTATTGCACAAGCTGCCAGGGTCCCCCGGATTTTTTCAATAGAGCGGAAGCCCCCCTCGTGCCGCGGCTGTCGTCAACATATGTGAAGGTGGCAAGCGCCCAAGCGCCCTGGTTTCTAATGGTATAGACCTGGATATTATTCATGCCCGCGCCTTCCTTGACGATTACATCTCTTATGAGCGCGCCCTCCTCGGCAGCGAAAACAAGCGAAACGCAGGGCAACGAAAAGAGAAGCGTTACGATAAACAAGAAAGCTCTTGGCGCAGTTGTCGTGGTTTTCATATTCAATCCGCTCCTTTCAGCTGGTGTAGATAGAAGTCGAGGCCGTACTCAAGGTTCAAGATTCGGCCGCCCTGGACGACTTAGAATTTCCTGCAATGTATTCAATGATCCTGAAATGTCAATGTGAAAGGCAATTTCTGAAAGAATCGTCTTGCAAGCGGATCAAAGGCGGGAAATCAAAGGAGCCGGCACAGCCGCCAGGCGTTGCTTCGCCAGGAGGTTTGGGGTCCGGGACCGCTCGATGCGGCTGAGCGGGGTATTGCGAATTCTTTATCGAAGCCGGCGAAATGGAACAAGAGCGCCGCGAAGCAGGATACCTGAGGGCCCTTGCAAGGGAAAAGGTCCCGGTTATACTCGCGCTTTCAAATCGTCTTAAACATCACGCTTACGGATGCCGTATTAATAACGGGGGGAAAATCCATTTAGAACCGGGAGATGAAGACCTATGTCGAGCTTGCGCAGTCTGTATGAAAAAAAACTCACCAGTGCCGAGGAAGCGGTAAGCGAAATAGAGAGCGGCAGTGCATTATCTTTCGGAATGGCCGCAGGTCAGCCGCCCGCGCTGCTGGGAGCGATAGCTTCGCGAGTTCGCAGCGGGAACCTGGGGGACCTTCGAGTCTACTACCAAAATGCCATGACACACGCCGCCGAGACGATCCTGGCGGACGATGTCCTGCACGGCGTTCATCCCTGTCCATTGTTCATGACCGAGGTGGACAGGCGAATCACTGATAAACAAAGGCACTGCGGCAGAAAAATCCTGAGCTACGTACCGAGCTATTTCTATCAAGTCCCGAGGCTCCTCACCGAATTCATTCCCATCGACACATTCGTTATTACGGTCTCGCCCCTGGGCGATGCGGGTTATTTCAGTCTCGGCACCAACAATGATTATGCTTCCGCGGTAATCCGCTCGTGCAGGAGGAGCATGGTGGAGGTGAACAGGAACATGCCCAGGGTTTTTGGGGAATCCCTGGTCCACGTATCCGAGGTGGACAAGATCGTGGAAAATGACGTGCCGCTCCTGGAGGCGGCCGCACACCCCGCGATGCCCGAAGACGACGTCATAGGAAAGACCGTTTCGGAGTTGATCCCGGATGGCGCCACAATCCAACTTGGCATAGGCGGAATTCCCAACGCCGTCTGCCGTTACCTTACCGACCACAAGGACCTCGGCATCCACACGGAGATGTTGACCCCCGGGATGGCCGACCTCATCGAGTGCGGGGCTGCAAACGGAAGACGAAAGACGCTGCATCGCTGGAAGCATGTATTCACGTTTGCTTTGGGCGACCGTCACCTCTACGACCTCATGCACGACAATCCGACTATGGAGAGCTATCCCTCCTCCCATGTGAATCATCCATGCGTTATCGCTCAAAACGCGAATATGGCGTCGGTCAATTCGGCGCTTGAAATTGACCTCTACGGACAGGTCAACGCCGAGTCGATGCAGTGGCATGAATTCAGCGGGACCGGCGGGGCGCTCGATTTCATGAGGGGCTCATTCGATTCGCCTGGCGGCAAATCCATTCTGGCCATCTATTCAACTGCACAGCACGGCGCCGTTTCCAGAATCGTGCCGCGCCTTACGAGCATCGTGACAGATCCCCGGATGGACACCGAGTTCGTTGTGACCGAGCACGGTATTGCCAATCTCAAGGGCAAATCGACCAGGGAAAGGGCATTGAGCCTTATCAACATCGCACATCCGAAATTCAGGGACCAACTGGCGGAAGAGGCGCGAAAAGCCGTCCTGATTTAGGGAGGATTCACTATGCCGTTTATCGATGTGGAAGTCGCGGAAAATATCGGGTTTATATGTTTGAATAACCCAGCCAAAAGAAACGCCCTGAGCTGTGAGCTTGTGCACGAAATAATTCAAACTCTCAATGATTTCAAAGAGCGCAAAATAGCGGCCGTGATTTTGCGGGCCCCTGACGGGTGCTCCGTCTGGTCCGCGGGACATGATATCAAGGAGTTGCCCGAGTCGCGTCGCGACCCGCTCGGCTACCAGGACTCGCTGGAAAAGCTGCTCCGAGCGATACAGAGATATCCCGGTCCGGTTGTTGCCATGGTTCATGGAAGCGTTTGGGGAGGAGCCTGCGATGTCGTCATCACCTGCGATATGGTTATCGGTGACGAAACCTCATCTTTTGCGATCACCCCGGCCAAACTCGCACTGCCTTACAATGCTACCGGCATTCTGCACTTTATCAGCAGGTTGGGCTTGAATATCGCTAAAGAGATGTTCTTTTCGGCCGACCCCATCATGGCGGAAAGGGCCGAGCGCGTCGGCATACTCAATCATCTGGTGTCGTCAGATAAGCTCCTGGAGTTCACGACAAATCTGGCAAAACGGATTGCGACACGTTCTTCGCTCGCCATTTCCGTTATAAAGGAACAGTTCAACCTTTTTGCCGGCGGGCACCCCCTGGCCCCCGATGTTTTCGAACGCATCCAGGGTCTGAGAAGACAGGTATATGACAGCCACGACTATGCTGAAGGCGTTCGGTCCTTCCTGGAAAGGCGGGAACCGCAGTTCAAGGGAGAGTGAGCACATCCGGCCGGCCCGGCATTCCGGTTTAGCTCCGCGGAACCCGGACCGGTTTACCGCCTGCTGTTCACCAGGAGTGAATGGATCTAAGTCCACCTGAGCTTTCCTTGAAATTCCGGCCGCAGAGGCCGATCACTCTTCAAGCTGATCCAGGTATGCCTCCAATGATCCGAAATCCCGGCCGGGACCGAGTTCGTCGCCGGATCTCAATTCGTATACAATTACCCGAACGGGTTCTTCCATCGTGGTAGGAAAACCATCTGTCCCTATGCTCGTCACACTGATATAGGCACGCTTTCCCTCGTGCTTGACGAACTTTGTATAGGCCGCTTTGCCTGAGCAACCCGCGGAAAGGCGAAATCCATGGCCGCTCATTTTTTCTTCGACGCTCATTGCCCTTTTCCTCCTCGGATTTTTGCAGAACCGGCTTGCCGCGCGCAGCTTCAGGTTGCCGCGAAACCGCCGGCGGTCTAGCGTCCCTTCCACACCGGCTGTTTTTTCTCCAGAAAGGCCTGTATACCGGCTTCGGCGTCTTCGGTGCAGCAAAGGGAGGCAAAAAGATCGCTCAACATGTCAAGCCCCTTCTCGTAGGGCATATCCGCTGAAGCGTAAATTCCCTTTTTGCCTGCCTGAAGGGCGAGCGGACTTTTGGCGGCAAGCTTGCCGGCGAGTTCCATTGTGGCTTCTTCCAGTTGTTCTTTCGGCACGATTTTATTGACCAAACCCAAACGCAGGGCCTCGGGCGCCGAGATCATATCTCCCGTCAGCACCATTTCGAGGACTTTTTTGCGTCCGACTAAACGGGCAAGCGGCGCGGCCGGCCCGAGACAGATGAGCCCCACATTGATGGCGGTGGTCCCGAATCTGGCATCCTCGGCCGCCACGGTAAGATCGCAGGCAAAAGACAGTCCTGCCCCGTTTGCCAGGCAAAATCCTTTTACGGAGGCGATAACGGGCTTTTTCATGCGGGCGATGGTGTGGTTGTGCTCATCCATCTTTCGGATGAAATCCTTGTATTCCTGTGGGCTTTTGTTTTTGAATTCCCCCAGGGAGATACCGGTGGAGAAGTGCTTCCCGTTCGCCTTAATGACCACGACCCTCACATCGGGGTCCTCATCGAGCTTCAAGAGGGCATCATTAAGCTCGCGGGCGAAGGGAATGTTGAAGGTGTTCATGTCCTGGGGTCGATTCAAGGTAATCAGACCGATATGGCCTTCCTTCTCGACAATCACGTTAGGCTCGGACATACTATTGCTCCTCTCTGAAAATGGCTCCTTGCAGCATGGTTCAACTAACGATGGTGTGCCCCCCTTAGGTGATTCCTTAGCCAGGACCTATGGAGTCGATAACCCCATGAAATCGAGCACCACCCTGTGCAACTCCGCGGTCATGTCGATTATCCTTGGGCCGGAACGGCATGTGAGGCCGCAATCAAAGATAAAAATCCGGCCGTTGCGCACCGCGCTGACTTTCGCCCACTCCTGATCCTTTACCAGTAAGGCTTTGATCCGTGGCTCACAGAAAAAAATTATCTCCGGGTCCTTTGCCCTGATCGATTCCGGGTCGCAAACGAAGTATGGCGCCGGGCCGTCTCCCGCCGTATTGCGGCCCCCGGCGGTTTCAATGACGTCATTTTGGAAGGCTCCGGGGCCGGGAGTAATCAGAGGGTCCCAGTTCATAATTCGAAAAACGGAGGGTCGCTTGAGCCCGGCGGCTGGTTCAAGATTTTTTCTTATGCGCCCGAGCCTTTTTTCCAGGGAATCTATGAGCCGGTTGCAATTCTTTTGCCTGCCGATGATGGCTGCGATATCGCGAAAAGTGTCGAGCGACGCCAGAATTGTGGGAGGTTCGCTGTGATAGACTTGAATTCCGGATTCTTCCAGGACGTCACGGACTTCTTCCTGGTGGGACCCGAACGTTAGCACCAGGTCCGGGCGGGCTTCGAGTATCGCTCTTATGTCCGGCGAATACCACGATCCAAAGCGGGGAAGGCGGCACACGGGACCCGGGAAATCGCAATCTTCGGTGACCCCGAGCAAATCTTCGAGGGCGCCGAGGGCCGCCACAATTTCGGTCTGCGTTGGGGCAAGGCAGATAATCCTCACGGATTTCCTCCTAGTCGTTCTCAATGACGAAGGCGGTTGAATCGAGCAGGACGCGCGTAAAGACGTTTATGAGTCCCCAGATGAGGTCAAGGGAGCCGAAATGATCGCTGATTGTCTCGTCAAACAGGATTTGCAACGAGGACTCGAACTCTTCGTCCCGCTCGCGAAAAATTATCAAAATGGGAATTCGCGGCAGAATCCTGAACCGGTAGGACAGACCGGCAAGGTCGGCTTTTTCGCCGTCGACGTATCGCGCCGCAGCGTCCAGGACTCCAGGGCCGGTATCGAACGTTTCACGGAGAGACTCCGTCGGAAGCGTGTGGGAGGCCGTAAAAAAAAGACCGCCCGATGGAAGATCTTTCCCGCTTACCCATTTATTTGCAAGCGGTTTGTCCAGAGAGTACAAAAGATAATGGAGGAGCACCAAATTTAGCTGAAAATCTCCTGATAGATCGGCCAGGCGTTCCAACACTACGATTTCCTCCGCCGCGGGATAACAGAGGACAGTCGTGTTCAAAAATGGAATGATATAGACGTTTTCCGCCTGGTCGTACTCCACAAGGGCCCTCGACGCGACCTCCCGTGGGTCGGCCTGCCTCAGCGCGTCCCACAGCCGGAGCTCGATCTGCCGGTCGCCTTTGAGCGGCCGGGCGTCGGGTTCGTTTTCCTCGCCGAGTTCCGATATGATCCGGCGTGCCCGGTCTGCCATTTCCTCCGGGACCATGATTCGCCCCCATCCCTTCTGGGGGACGAACAGGGCGGAGTAGGGCGTCTCCATAAACGATCTCAGGAGTACAGGTATCCCCTCCTGCCTCAAAGCCTCCGTAATTACGTCGGCTTCGAAACGATTGGAAAGAGTATGCACCTTTATGTACCGTGGTTCCGTTTCAGCCAATTTTTCTCCAGTAAAGCGGCGATATTGCGGGCTTGGTTGTGTAAGCTTTTCAGCATGTCATTATAATTGTAGTACCATATTTGAAAAAACTCAAATCAACGCCTGTGTCGAGCGGTAAGCCGCGCCCATGCTTATTCGCCGCCGAAAATCAAAGATGCGGGGACAAAGAGGTTTGCCCCAGGCCGCTTTTGCCGGGCGAAGCTCGAAGATTTGAGACAACCTGGTATTAAATCCCGTCCGCATCGTGGTTCAACGCCTGTTTACGCTGGAAGATATTTCTGCCAAACCGGCCGAAATAATGTATATAAGCCTCCTCGAAGGTAACGACAGCTCCTGGAACAAAAAAGGAAAATTGAACCGGCATGTCAGTTGGGGGTAGCAATGAATATACTGGTTACGGGCGCGGCGGGATACATCGGATCACATACTTCCAAGCTTTTGAAAAAGGCGGGGCACGTTCCGGTAGCGTTTGACAATCTCTCTAACGGCTGGGCCGAATGGGTGAAGTTCGGACCGTTCGCGTTTGGCGACATACGTGACGAAGAAGCGATTTTCCGCACTTTGAGCGGCTTCAAGATCGAAGCGGTCATTCACTTCGCCGCGAAGGCCTATGTCGAAGAATCCACCCGGTTGCCGGACCTGTATTTGGACAACAACGTCAACGGCACGATATCGCTTCTCAAGGCAATGAAGCGGGCCAATACGAAAACCCTCGTATTTTCGAGTTCGTGTGCAACATACGGAAACGCCGGAACACCGACCATCCGGGAGGACCATCCCCAGGCGCCGACGAATCCTTACGGCCTCTCCAAGCTGATGTGCGAGCAGGTGATATCCACCGTCGCCCCCGTTTTCGGACTTCGATACGCCATGCTGCGCTACTTCAACGTGATCGGAAACGATCCCGAGGGAGAGATTTTTGAAAGACACGAACCGGAAACCCACGTCTTGCCCAACCTTATAAGCGCGGCAATGTCAGGCGGCTCGTTTTCGCTTTTTGGGACAAATCACGATACTCCCGACGGAACGGCCGTTCGCGATTATGTCCACGTGATGGACCTCGGGCAGGCGCACATAAGGGCAATCGACGAACTCGGCATGCGTAAGCGGCTCGTTTCCAATGTCGGCGCCGGGGCGGGAGTATCCGTACGCGAGTTGCTCTCGATAGTCGAAAAGGAACTGGGGTTGAGGGTCGACGTCGAAGAAAAGCCGATCAGGCCCGGAGACCCGCCTCGCCTTGTGGCGGATAACGCATACCTTCGCACCTGGTTCGATCACACGTTCAAATCCGTCGACCAGGCCGTGCGCGACATAGCGGCCACGAGCCGCACCATGTCCTGAGAGTCCCGACAGGCTTCATCATCGCATATCAGTGCATTGTCAACAAAGTTTCAATGTGTTGGCAATGCACCAGTTTATAAATCCTCTAAGTCCCCCTTTGGGGGGATTTCAAACACGCTCGCCCTGGCTATTTATGGAAGGGAACTTAGCATAAGAGATGCCCAAGCGGGATGCACAGCTTTATTTGAGATTTTCCAACTAGCGGACGCAGCCCTCCGTGGATTTGACGCTGCGCATAGCAATTCCCGATCCTGGACGGATCATCGACCTGGCCGCGGGCCGGGGAATGGCTCATCGGAGATATTATCAGCCTGGAGCAATGATACCAATTTGCGTTCAAGATTTCTAAGAACGCGGGGGAATGATTCCCCCGCACCCCCCAAGATGCGGATCAACTGCAACCCTACATGCACATCCCAGGATTGTGCGGGTTGTCGATTGGCCACGCGCGAAAGCGCGCGAGGCCGAGCGCTCGGCGCCGGCCAAAGGCCGCCGCCAAAGCGCCATACTAGGGGGTGTGGGGGGCT
>JBEKMB010000111.1:0-9131 GCA_050008735.1 Syntrophobacteraceae bacterium | reverse complement strand
AACCTGCGCGATTTTTACGGAGCAACTATCGTCACCGGACACGACCCTGAAGGGTGGAAAGCATTTAAGCAGGCCCCCCAATACTACGATTGACCTAAAAGGAGCGGCTCAAGCAACTGAAAACCGACGGGCTCCACATCAGCTTGCCACGTCCGACAAAGACTACCCTCTATCCCCGGCGAATAGGGGGATAGGGGGTTTTTGATTAGAGGTTTTCCATACGGTTGATCCGGGAAGACCTCGGGCAAGTTCGATCGGTGGAAGGGTAACGGGAAATTGCCAGGAATTATGCTGCCTGTTTTTTAGACGAATCAAGGCTCGCACACAAAGAGGCAGACTGGCTGTTTTCCGCTGAAGATGAGCGGCAAGTTGTGGCAATTTTTCGCCCGGCGGGGGAAGCGGGGCGACCATCCAGGGAGCGAGAAGCGATACCGGGAGCCTGCAATGTCAATTATTTACCCGGATGGAGGACTTGGAGGACATCATTGTAAACCGGCGCACAGGCTTCTATCACGAAGTTCTGATCAGTTTTGCAGGAGGCTCAATTCTTAAACCGCTTAATAAAATAACTACTTATAATAAACAGGAGAAAATGACAAATGGCAGACCCAGCAGGAAAAAGCAGCTATAAAATAGCAATTATACCGGGAGACGGCATCGGAATGGAAGTAACCAAAGAGGCCCTGAAGGTTGGTGAAGCGGCAATGAAGAAGTGCGGAGCTTCCTTTGAATGCGAATGGTTTGATTGGGGCTGCGGCTATTACCTTAAAAGTGGCGACATGATGCCGAAGAACGCTTTGGATATTCTGTCAGGCTTTGATGCGATTTACCTGGGCTGTATCGGTGACGCGGCGAAGGTGCCTGATCATATAAGTCTGACACTGCTGCTTGCGATCAGAAAGGGGTTTGATCAGAGTGTAAATCTAAGGCCGATATGCCTCTACGAAGGTGTAGATACACTATTGAAAACAGCGGTACCCGGCAAAGTTGATCTGGCGGTAGTTCGTGAGAACACAGAAGGTGAATATTCTCAGGTGGGCGGCAGGTTCAAACAGAATACAAAGGATGAAATTGCTCTGCAGACGGCTGTATTCACTCGTAAGGGTACGGAAAGAGTAATGCGTTATGCATTTGAGTTGGCGCTTAAAAGAGGCAAATTAAAAGATAAAGACGATAAGTATGTTGGCATGGTTACAAACTGCTCGAAGTCGAACGCTCTGAATTATTCTATGGTATTCTGGGATGATGTATTCAAGGAAGTAGCCAATGATTACCCGAATGTCAAAGCTGACTTCGCGATGGTTGATGCAATAACAATGTGGTTTGTGAAGAATCCGGATTATTTTGATGTTGTTGTCGCATCTAACCTGTTCGGCGACATAATAACCGACTTGGGCTCTATGCTGCAAGGTGGTATGGGATTCGCAGCGGGCGGCAATATCAATCCGGAGAGAACATATCCATCAATGTTCGAGCCGATTCACGGTTCAGCCCCGAAATATACAGGAAAAGGCATTGTGAATCCGGTTGCCTCAATTGAGGCGATGCGAATGCTGATCGAGCATATCGGTGTAGATAAAGCGGCGACGGATATGTTGTCCGCTGTAAAAGCCACATTAAAGGAAGGTAAAGTTAAAACCAAAGATATGGGTGGCAAGTATTCGACTGCGGAAATGGGTGACGCGATAGCAGCGGAACTGCCCTGACAAAATAGGGAGAAACCCGAAATGACTGCGAAGAAATACCTGGTAGGGATAACGGATTACGTGGTTCCGCCACCAAATATTGAGGAGGAAGGTTTTCCCGAAGCGGAATTCATCTTCTTGAACGATTGGCGCAGTTCCAAGGAAAGTGAAGACCAGTGGCGCAAAGTTGAGGCGTTGCTGGTTTGGCGCTTTGGTGTTGAAATGGATACGGTGAATGTGCTGGACAACTGCAAGATCGTTGTGCGGTACGGTGTGGGATACGAGAACGTAAATTATAATGCCTTGGCCAAACGCAGGATTCCGTTTTCAAACAATCCGGATTACGGGACGGAAGAAGTCGCTGACACAGCCTGTGCGATGATCTTGGCTTGCGTGCGGAGGATTCTGACATACGACCGGGCAAGCAGGTTTTATGCCAAAGGCTGGCAGCAGAATACAATTAAAGAAATTCGGCGGACATCGGATACCACGCTGGGCGTTATTGGCGTTGGAAGAATCGGAACAGCGGTGGTGAACAGGATGAAAGGCTTTGGGATAAAGATACTGGGTTACGATCCCTATCAACCCTCTGGCCATGAAAAAGCGGTGGGGTATAAACGCGTTGAAACGATGGATGAGATTCTAAGTCAATCGGATATCATCACGCTGCACTGCCCGCTTACAAGCGAGACCAAGGGTATGATGCACACGGAGTTCTTCAATAAGATGAAGAATGGTTCATCAATCGTCAATACCGCACGGGGAGCCATCTTGAAGGATTTCGATACCATAGAGCAGGCTCTGAGGAGCGGTCAATTGGCTAATGCCGCGCTGGACGTACTGCCGCAGGAACCGCCGGACAAGAATCATCCCCTGATCAGGGCCTGGATAAACAACGAAGAGTGGATTTCAGGCAGATTAATAATTAATCCACATGGTGCGTACTATTCGCAGCGCGGATTCTATGAACAGCGATTTAAAGCCGCAGAAACAGCTCGCAGGCTGCTGGTATCAGGAAAACTGAGAAATCAGATCGTTCCGGATGACGGGTCGAAACTTTAACCAGTTAGATTAGTTGCGATCTTACCGAACAATCAGAAAAAGTGACTCGAATGACGGTACCACTTCCGGGATTCTGATGAAACCTGGGCCACGGCTAGCCGAGCTCAATTGCTTTCGCTCCGGCGTTATTGAAGAATTCAAGGTCGTGTTGACGCAGGCGGCAATTCGGACCAGGCTGGTGGATGTGGAACGAAAGGAGACGAGCGATGCGCGGCTTTTACAACAAGATCCTCAGTGTCAACATGACACAAAGATCTTTTGACACCAAGACTTTTCCCGATGACGTGGTGGGAAAGTTCCTGGGCGGTAAAGGACTTGCGACTTACATACTACTGCGCAACAACCCGGCCGGGGTCGACCCGCTGAGCAAAGACAACAAGCTGATCTTTGCAATCGGCCCGGCTACCGGGACAGGGGTATGGGGGTCATCCCGGTATGGTGTTTTCACCAAGTCTCCTCAAACCGGCTTCTATTCCGAGTCCTACTCCGGTGGGTCAGTGGCTGAGTACATGTCAGGGACGGGCTTCGATGCCTTTATGATCGAAGGAGGCTCCGATGTGCCCGTGTGGCTTGAAATAACTGAAGATGAGGTTTTCTTTCATCCAGCAACTGACCTCTGGGGCATGGAGACATACGAAACCGAGGACAGGGTCAGGGAGTGGATAAGACAGAACCGCCCCAGCAACCCGAAGAGTGGAGTTGTGGTGATAGGACCGGCCGGAGAGAACCTGGTCAGCTTCGCTGTAATTGAAAACAATTACTGGCGAAGCGCCGGGCGGACCGGTACGGGCGCGGTAATGGGATCGAAGAAAATAAAAGCCATTGCCTTTAGAGGGAATCGCCGCAAAGAGGTGGCAGACCCTGGGCTGATAAACCGATTCGTGAAGGAAATGTCGGCAATCGGCAAGGCAAATGCCGGCGTGCACGCCTATAAGTCCATGGGGACTCCCATGCTCGTGGACATTATGAATGAGGCTGGGGGCTTCCCCACACGATACTGGACAAAGGGGAGGAGTGAGTACCGCGAAAGCTTCAATGCCTCAGCCCTTCTCAGTCGTGCAGACGTCAAGCCTCACTCCTGCCCCAGGTGCTATATGGCCTGCGGCAAGGTGTCCTCTGTTAAGGAAGGCCGCCATAAGGGGCTGAAGATAGAAGGCCCGGAGTATGAGACCATTTTTGCGTTCGGAGGATTATGTGAAGTAAACGGTATTGAAGAGATCATGCATTTAAACGATTTGTGCGACCGGCTGGGAATGGACACAATTTCCTCGGGTAATTTGGCCGCCTTCACGATTGAAGCCGCCAGACAGGGACGGATTGATGCGGCGATCGACTATGGAGACGTGGACGCAATTGCCCAGCTTCTGTCCGATATCGCATACAATCGCGGTCATGGGGCCGTGCTCGCCAAGGGCATCAAACATGCAGCGCGGCAATGGGATATGGAGGATCAAGCGATCCACGTGAAAGGCCTGGAGCCCCCTGGCTATGACCCAAGGACCCTTAAGGGGATGGGGCTCGCTTACAGCTCATCGGCCAGAGGCGCATGTCACCTTCGCGCCACCTTCTATAAGCCTGAACTTGCCGGCATGATCCCCCGTGATCAAATAGACGGGAAGGCGGCAATGTTTGTCGAATGGGAAGATCGACTTGCAATTTTCGACACTCTCATTATATGCCGTTTCTACCGAGACCTCTACCAGTGGGACAAACTCAGCGAAATAATTCGCGGTGCAACGGGTTTGAGCCTGGACGTCGAGAGGATGCGAAAGATGGCTGCGGCAGTGATAGATGCTACGCGCCTTTTCAACATTCGCGAGGGTCTGACGATGGAGGACGACTATCTTCCCAAACGCTTTCTGACGGAGGCTCTTCCTGAGACCGGCAATCTCATTACAGAAGAGCAGATGCTCAAATTGCTCCAAGATTACTACCGGGTGCGCGGATGGGATGAAAAAGGGGTCCCTTCCACCCAAGTTTGATTAATACTGATCGTCTAATAGAAGCTCACGAATGGGTGTATTGATACCTACATCATGTTAGGACATAAGCAGGTCTAAGGACCCCTACTTCGAATACGCTGAAGTGCTCCTTCAGATAGCCATTGTCATGGCCTCGGTGTCGATAATAGCAGGCAGCCGCGCAGTATTCGATTTCTCCATCTTGTTTGCCTCACTCGGCGCTGTCATGTGCGCAAACGGATATCTGCGGATCTTTGAGCTGCCCTTTATGCACTAAGCCTTTTCGGGCCATACCGAAAAAATCAGCTACGCCTCTACCTTTTCCTCTCATGCTATTTACCCCTTAGAGAACAGCTCGAGTTTCGTCAGGATTAGTCGGGTTACACTCCTCTTCTCTATAAAACCGCTGCACCTTCCTGTCGATTTCATAGCTATGATTTGCGACACAACCAAAATTAATAGGGATATCATATACTTATTTGCTCTGGGCTTCAGGGCGGCGTCTATGGCCCGGTGACTGACCGAATTCAGCCTGACCTAGCCTTTCTCCCATATCGGAGCGCGACATTGTTACCCCAACCGGTAAGTTGCTTACATTGATCAATGCGACCGGCATGCTTCGCCTGATAAAGGCGGATTACCCCGACCTCTATGGCATTCGGGCCCATCTGACCGGCCTCACTCCATTGCACGGAGAAACTGCTCCAGATGAATGGGAACAGGCAGCTCTCTTAAAATTTCAGGAAGGCATTAAGGAGATCTCGGAAGGCGTTTTTATAGATGGAGTCCAATATCTGAGGCTCATAAAACCCATGTGTGCCGGGGGGCAATGTCTAAAATACCTTGCCCACTACAGCACCGAGGCCATAAGGGGAGGTGAATCTATTGCGGTCCCATTGAGCCCGTGCCTTGCCAGGATGCAAAAAGAGATGGTTTTTTGCGTTGCCTGTTACGCATTGTGCTGGCCGTTGGTGTCACAGGCATTGGCCTGGGCAGAAATCGCCTGATTCATCACATTGAAGAGCGTGACAGGACGGAGGATGTTATGCGTGAACGAGCCGTCGAGCTGGAAAAAGTCAACAGGGAACTCGTGCAAGTACCCGCAAGGCTTATTACAGCCCCCCGCGCTCATTGCAGCAGACATTTGCTCAACGCTCTTCTCGATCTCCCGGATGTCTTCCTCGGACGCACGCCGTGCGGCCAAAGCCACGGCATTACATGCCAACCCCAGCCGCACCTCCAACAGATCCATCAGGCGCTCCCCGTGCTTGAGATGGCCTCCGAAGATAAGGCCTTTCAGTTGTTCAAAGACCCGATCAGACATCCGCTTGGGTTTCATCTGCTTTAACATGATCTTCCTTCTGGTCCGAAGACTACTCCAGGGACTCAGCGTATACTTCGATGGCATGCTTGACCCGGATTCGATCCCCAGCCTGCGACAGCATATCTGAAATCTGCAGCATGCAGGCCGGACAGCTTGTTGCAACGACCTCACACCCCGATTGCACAATGTTGTTACGCTTGCGCTTTCCGATTGCCGTGGAGATATCATAATGCTGCAAATTAAAGCTCCCCCCGGAACCGCAGCACCGATCGGCTTCGGCCATTTCTTTAAAGCGATATCCGGGATTAGCCTGAAGCAAAGTGCGCGGCTGCATTGCTACCCCCAGAGACTTCTTCAAGTGGCAAGGGTCGTGGTAAGTGAGGAAGACCTTTTTATCATCACCTTGTGGCTCAATTTGACGAACACCCAGTTTATCAACCAAAAACTGGCTCACTTCCATGGTCTTTGCTGCTATAGCTGCAACCTGTTCCTGCTCTTCGAGTGAGAGTTCCTGCGCCATAAGCGGCCAGAGCTTTTTGATCGTGGAAGCACAGGTGGCGCAGGCCGTGACGAGAAAGTCAAAGGGTTGCAAAGTAAATTTCTTGAGATTGTACCGAACCAGTCTATTGAAGGCTACCGTATCCCCGGAAGAAAGGGCGGGAATGCCACAGCAAGCAAAATCTTCAGGGAGAAATACCCCCACGCCGTGATGTTCCATGGTGCGCATCACGGCCTCTCCGATGCCGGGGAAAATTTTATCAACGACGCACCCTACAAAGAAGGCAATTTTAAACCCGGATGCTACCGGATAACTGTTTACAGGTTCCATCATCTGATGAAAGGCTACCGGAGGGAGCGCCGTAAAATGACGATCTTTCAAAGGCGAGAGGATGCGGCCACAGGACGTCCCCAGCATGTCGTCAACCGGCTTGACGAAAATGCCCTGAAGCTTTGATCCCAATTCGATGAGGCCGTCAAAGAACTCGGGACGGGCCACCATGCCCCGGAAAATTGCCTTCTTCAGAGGGTGAAGTCCAATGTAACCGGTCAGGATGGCGCGGGCTTTCAGGAAAATATCCAGCACCTTCACCCCGTTCGGGCAATTAGCGGAACAGGAACCGCAGAGGAGGCAGCGCATCAGGCGGTCGTTTACTCCCTTGGGATCACCGAACATTTCCTGGACGAGGCCATCAAGGAGGGAGAGCTTGCCTCGCGCCACATCAGCCTCACGCCCGGTTTCCGCAAAGACCGGACAAACAGCCTGGCACATCCCGCAACGCATGCAAACAACGAGTTGGTCTTCCAGTTCCTTTATCAGTCCGGCAAGTCGCTTCATATCGTACATTGCTATTCTCCTATGATCTTGCCGGGATTCAGAATGTTCTTGGGATCAAGGGCCGCTTTGATGCGCCGCGAATAGAGGATCGTCGCCCTGCCGGTTTCCTTTTCCAGGAACCGCGATTTGGCCATACCAATTCCATGCTCACCGGAAAGAGTCCCTCCCAACGCCAGCGCCCGGTCGAAAATGGCCTCAATGGCCTTTTCCACACGTTCCCATTCTTCATGGTTGCGCCGGTCCGTGAGGATCGTGGGATGGAGGTTGCCATCGCCGGCATGACCAAAGGTCCCGATGGTCAAGTTGAACTGCGCCGCAATCTCTTCGATGGACCGCATCATGGCCGGGATTTTGCTCCGCGGGACCGTCGCATCCTCCAGAACGGTGGTGGGTTTGATTCTGGACAGAGCCGAAAGGGCCGCCCGCCGCGCTTCCCAGACCTTGTCGCGCTCCGCCGCATCCCGGGCCACCCGAATATTCATTGCTCCCATCTCGCGGCACAGGGATTCAACCTTTTCGGCATCTTCCGCCACCTGCACCGGATGGCCGTCAACTTCTATGAGCAGCAGGGCTGCCGCATCCACGGGAAGTCCCACGTGGCTGAAATCCTCAACCGCGCGAATGGTAAAGTTGTCCATGAACTCAAGCGTAACCGGCACAATGCGATGGGCAATGATCGCCGAAACCGTTTCCGAGGCTTTATTGATATCATCGAATATGGCCATCATAGCCTTACTTGCAGGCGGCATCGGGATCAACTTAAGGGTAATCTTGTCAAAAACTCCCAGAGTGCCTTCGGAGCCCACCAATAGGCCGCCCAGGTTGTAACCGGTAACACATTTTACCGTGCGAGCGCCGGCCTTAACCAGTTCGCCGTTCACGTCAAAGAACTCGAGTCCCATCACATAATCCCGGGTTACCCCATATCTTAGCCCGCGCAGACCACCGGCATTCTCGGCAACGTTGCCGCCGAGTGTCGAGACCGCCTGGCTCCCGGGATCCGGTGGATAGAAAAGCCCCCTTGCTTCTACCGCCGCGGCGAACTTGGCCGTCACGACGCCGGGCTCAACAATCGCATACAGGTCTTCTTCATTGATTTCGAGGATCCTGTTTAGAGCATTGGTGAGCACCACTACGCCACCGACCTTGGGGATGGTGCCGCCACTGAGATTGGTACCGGCCCCGCGGACGGTGGTCGGCAGAGCGTTTTCGTTGCAAAGCCCCACCACCTTGCCCAGGGCTTCGCTTGAGGTAGGACGCAGGACTATCGAAGGAAGCGCAGGCTCGAGAACTGCGGCATCATAGGAATAGGTCATCCTATCGGTTTCATCCTGAAGCACGTTACCTTTGCCCACGACTTGTTCGAATTGTTTCACTAATCCCTTACTGATCATGGCAGATCCTTCTTTTCATGCTCCCTGACAAATCCAACGATGCCTCACGGCACAAATCTAATGGTAATACCAAGCATCCAAATAATTTTACTTAATGACTTTGTCGGAGGCTTTCAATGGGGGTGTAAACGATTTCCCGCTTTCCCTTATCCTTTCCTGGTATGAGCAAAAGGGCCGTGGCTATTTTACTCACTCTCCTCGCATGGCGTGCGGTATTTCCATGTTGCATCGGCTTTTCCTCTGGCCTGTTAGCATCGCATCCTATTCGCCTGAACACCTTCCAACGCGGAGAGGTGGGAGTTGAGGCCATCAACTTCGAAGCCGGTGGTGTGTCCTGAAATTACCAAAACCGGCCTAATTGGAGTACCA
>JBEKMB010000110.1:0-9445 GCA_050008735.1 Syntrophobacteraceae bacterium | reverse complement strand
TTGCTTCCCCCTTTCGTAAAGGGGGATCGAGGGGGATTTTAAAGGCTTACATAGCATTGGAGACTCAAAATCTCCCCTGCCCCTTTTAAGAAAAGAGGGCAAATATGGAAAATAGTCCCTTTTCGACACAGTCTCGAAAGCCGGGGTCTAGTGATCTTAACTGACCGAAAAGACACGATATTCAGGCTTGAGCCGGAATGACGGATTGTGCGTCTGCACCCCTCACAACTTGGTTGACGCTACACTAGCTGGCGATATCAAATGCCTGGAAGGGGGCGCTGGCTATGAGCAACGGTAAGTCGTCGGTGTTCAGGCTGATGGTGTCGAGACTCGAGCGCAGGTGCGTGGTGTTCATCTTATCCACATGGTGTCCAAGGGCGAAACGGAAGCTTATCAGGTCGGCGACGTAGACGAGGTGCGCCAGATACCGGTCCCCTTCGGCTTTGTTCGGCTCGTGATGATGCAGTATGGTTTCGCTCACGAAATCCGGCATACTCCATCGGCGGGCGAGCAGGTATCCGGCTTCCGTATGAGCCATACCGAACAGTGATTTTTCCACGGCAGCCAGATCATTGCCATTTATCTGAAGTTGGCGGTAAAAAAGCGGATAAGCGCTGTACATATACTGATCGAGAATCACTTTCCCGATATCGTGGAGGAGACCGGCCGTGTAAGCCACGGCGGGGTCCTCCTTGCCGGTAAGCTCCGCGAGTTTGCAGCTTATGCCGGCTGTCCAGACGGAGTGGTGAAAGATTCCTCCCTTGCACAGAGAATACCCCTGCTTTCCATGGGAGAGGAAGTTCTCCACGGAAAATGAAAGTGCCAGGAGAATCAGGTTCTTTTCCCCAACCCTGAGCAGCGCCTTCTCCACCGAGTCGACTTTCATCCCGGGGTTAATCGAAATTGAGTTGCACATCCTTATTAATCTTGCGCTCAGGACCTGGTCATGAAGAATTTCCCTGGAGACCTCCCGAAAGCTGCAGGATTCGTCGCTTATCATACGGATGATCTTGAGGGCTGTCTGGGGAATAGGAAGCAGTCCTTCGATCACTTCGTTGAACTGCCGAACCGTCGGTCGGCTGAAATTTTCTACCGTGGTCTTAGGTGGTGGTATCGTAATGGGTTCGATCGTCGTTTGCCATGACATCAGATCGAGACTGATACAACAGGAAAAATACCCTCCGATTTCGACTTGCAGGACCGGGATATTTTCGTTCTCCAGGATGTGCTGTGCGGTCTCAGCCGTACGCCCGCCTATATCCAGCAGCAAATCGGCTTGAGAAACAGGGTCCATGAGCGCTCCACCTGCAATACATGCCTGCAGTCTTTCCTTTCGAGCGCCTTTTTTGCAAAGTGCGTCGATAAAAATAGGCATACCGGTGAGGGCGCTTACTTCGGGGTTCCAATCATGGTCCAGACTTGGCGGTTCAGGAAGCAGGAGGTGAATGAGACCACCAACTTGAGCCTGGCGGTCAAACAGGGTAACGCCAACGCAACTTCCAAGATAAGCCAGCATCGTCTCGGGTTTTTGCGAGCTGATCATGAAGGAACCGGAGGTTACCGTATGGGTTGTCATCGGAGTTTTGTCCGTTTTTCGTCTAAAATGAGCCACGAGAATTTCGGAAACGGCCTTGCGTTATAAATCGGTCAAAGGAAGGTGATGCTTCAGTGGAATCAGCGGGCAGATACCGGAAGTTTCGTATTATCTTGAAAAAGCCGCGCGGACCGGGGTGTGCGGCTCACGCCGATATAGACAAAAATCCTCGCGATCAGTTGAGGAACACATCCCGGTAGTAATCAAAATGTTCCGTAACTGAGCCCGCCCCGCGAATTACCGCCCGAAGCGGGTCTTCGGTTTTTTCCACGTCGAGTCCCACGGCCTGGTGAATAAGCGCTCGAAGTCCTTTCAGAAGGGACCCGCCGCCCGCCAGCCAAATGCCGTTTTCGGCTATGTCCGATGCCAGGTCCGGCGAGGCTTTCTCCAAAACACGCCGAATGGCTTCGATTATTGCCTGGGTGGGCTCCTTCATAGCCAGCCTGATGTCGGCATCGGTTATGCTGATGATTTTCGGCATGCCGCTGGCGAGATCTTTGCCCCGCAACTTTATTTCGAGTGTTTTCTTGAGAGGCACCGCGGAACCTATTTTCATTTTGATGACTTCGGCCATCATTTCACTGATGCCCATGCCGTGTTGCTCCCGTATGAACCGGCAGATAGCCTCGTTGGCTTCGTCTCCCGCCACCCTGAGCGACTCGCTGCAGGATACCGCGAACTTGGAAATGATGGCCACCTCGGTTGTGCCCCCACCGATATCGACGACCATTTGTCCGGCGGGCTGATCGATCGGAAGGCCGGCCCCGATCGCGGCGGCCATCGGCTCCTCGATGAGAAATATCTTGCCGGCGCCGGCCATGGCGGAGGCTTCAATTACAGCGCGTTTCTCAACCGAGGTGATCCCCACCGGGACGGCTACGACCAGTTTGGGCCTGGAGAAGGAAAATCTCCTGAACACTTTTCCTAAAAAGGCCTGTACCATGAAAGATGCAGCTTCAAAATCATGAATAACCCCGTCGCGCATCGGTCTGGTTACAGACGTTCCCTTGGTGTGACGGCCGGCCAGGCTCTTTGCTTCCCGCCCGATGGCAATTACCCGGCCGGTCTCATTGGCGACGGCAACCATGGACGGTTCATCCAGAACTATCCCTTTGCCCTTGACGTATATGAGGGTATTGGCGGTACCAAGGTCCATTGCCATGTCTTTGGACAGGAAATCCATCATCCGGCCGAACATTTCGCGATCCCCTTTCACTCCAGTCTTTGAAAACCGGTGCCCAAGTCATAATGACTAATACAACAGCATAACGATGATTTCAGAAAGCGTTGGGCCAGCCACTGCCGCTTGAACTCTAATCATGCTTCAGCGGGTTTGTACCTCCCCCATTTAGAAAAGGAACTTTCAGCAGCCCACGCCGCGGGTCTGGAAATTGTTGCTCCCTAAGCTCTCCAACTGACTAACGGATGAGGACGCCTGGTTGGCGAAGTATATATCAAAAGTGAGGTTGTCTTTGCAAAGAATACTTTCCTGAAGCAAAATTCATCCCTGCGGAGACTTTTAGAAACAAAGTTGAATGATTTCGGTTGACAAACAGCTCGTAAATGTCCATAGCTACACAAGCTTCGGCGCTGGATGGCCGGCGCCTCCGAGGGGCTGGGGGCGGCTGCCGGGTGTTTCCCCAGTTTCATTTCCGAAAGCAGGACGACCAAAGAGGAGAGAGTTTGATGCGGCGCAAAATGCAGTTTGTATGCGTTCTCCTTGTTGTTTCGGTTTGTTTGCTTTTACCTCAATTATCACCAGCTTCAGTAAATCAGCGGGTCAAGGCGCGTTCTGCCATCCTTGTTGACATGGAAAACGGCAGGGTCCTCTACGAGCAGGATGCCGACTATCTGATCGCTCCAGCGTCAATTACCAAGATTTTGACACTCTATCTGGTGTTTGAAGCCATCAAGCAGGGAGAGGTTCGCCTTTCCGATGAGGTCGAAGTCAGCAGACTGGCCGCGTCTGCGAGTGGTTCACGAATGGGGCTCAGGGCAGGCACGCACGTTTCGCTCGATGAACTCATAAGGGGAATCGCCGTGGTGTCCGGCAACGACGCCTGTGTGGCCGCCGCGGAGCACATAAGCGGAAGCGTGGGGCGATTCGTCAATAAGATGAATGTCAAAGCCCGCGAACTGGGGATGACGAGGTCCCATTTCATGACGCCCAACGGTCTTCCGGCCGCCGGACAGGTTACCACGGCGCGCGATATAGCAAAACTCTCGGTCACATACCTTCACCGTTTCCCTGAGTCATTGACCATACACTCGATGCAGGCATATGCCTACGGCAAACATGCACACCATAACGCCAACAGGCTCCTCGGAAAATGCCCGGGAGTCGATGGCCTGAAGACCGGCTTTGTCTGCGCCTCCGGCTATAACATATCGGCAACCGCGAAGCGCAATGGCGTCCGGATACTTGCTGTCGTCATGGGAGCGCGAAGTCCCTGGGTCCGGTGTTCGGAAGCCGAGAAGCTGATAGAAGCCGGGTTCCGCGAGACCGGGCGCCCTTATAATGAGGGCAAAAGCCTTGCATTTACATCGGGCGCCAATGACGGCGCGGGAGTGTGTGCGGCAGGGAGTTGTGGTGTAAGTGGAAATCGAAAGGCACATGCCAAAAAGCCCGCAAGGAAAACTACCCTGGCCGCCCACGGTCGGACAAACGGACCGGTATCGAAAAAATCGGCCTCGAACGATAAGAAAAAACTGAAAACGGCAGCCTGCAAATCAACAGTGAAGAATGCCAAAACTCCCTCCAAATATGTCTCCAAGAAGAATAAAACCGAAAAGGTGGCGTCGGGCAAAAAGCCGGCCGGTGTGAAATCTGCCGGCGCCAAGACCCAAACCAGCCGGAGCAACAAAGTCCGATCGGCCAAACCCGGAAAAAACGAGACAAAAACAGCTGCAAAAAAGAAAAACGGTAAAGGCGGACCTCAAGCCCATGCAATGAAAAAGAGGGCTAAGGGATAGCCTTTGAACCGGGTCCCAGGTCCAAATATCTTTTGGCTGGTATTTCTCGATTTCTACGATCCGCTGAACCTCCTGCCGTGAAACTGCAACAATAGGCGGTACTTCATATCCCAACATGGAAGCAGCCCCCACGGAGCGTTCGAATTCCGTCGAAATCGGAAACCGCTGTTGCCTTGCCTGTGTTTCCGGGTGTTCTGCCTGATAATATTTGTTAACACATGCATTTGGCTTATTGGGCCGGTTCCGCGGCCCGTTGAGGAAATCGGATGGGATGATATAATATCTAAGTCCGAACGGTATTGGTTTTTGAATAAAGTCGATGCCCGGCCTGTATTCCGGATTTTGGCTCGCGCATAAGTCCGGGACTGCGTCTTTTTCGATAAAGTGTCAGGAGAGCAAGTATGGATTCTTTTGAATATAGAGTTAGCCTCCACCCGGCCGACGTATTCAAGGATATAATCTTGTTCTGTTCCAGTGATGGGAGCTGCGACATGGAAGTCGTCGCTTTCGAACAGATAAAAAAGATGGAAACTCTACTCAACGAAAGGGGTCTGGAAGGTTGGGAACTCGTGCAGGCGAGTTTCGGAAAAGAAGGTGTGCTGGTTTTCTGGAAAAGGCAAATTGAGACTGTATGATACCTGGTCGCGTTCATGAGAGAGTACAGTCTTTCCTGGAAAAGTCAAAAGAGCGGGGGGAACAGTTCGTTGCGCCCTTAGCGCCGAGCGCTCGGCCTCGCGCGTTTTCGCGCGCGCCTGAAGGGGGCCTTGAGATCGTTGCCCGGGGACTTCGAGTGCTTACTCGCGGGCGCGGTTGACACAGTGGAAGGCCAGGACGAACAGAACTGTTCCGAGAGAAGCGAGCAGCAGATAGGATGAAAACGCGGGCGGATCGCCATAGGCGGCGGCCCTGATCGCCTTTGAGGCGTGGGTCAGCGGCAGAAAATAGAGGATGTACTGTACCCATTCGGGCATTTTGTCCACGGGGAAAAAAGTCCCGCCGAGAAAAGCCATTGGAGTGATGAAGAAATTGGTCAGAAGGGCCTGATCGGAATGAGATTTTACGAGCATCGCCAGCCCGACGGCCAGTGAGGCGAAAACGAAGCTGTTGAGCGCTACAGCAAACCAGAAGTAGATATTGTAAGACAGGGCTACGCCCGACAGGGTCGCGATCAGAATAATCAAGGCAACCGAAAAAAGCGCCCTGGTAATTCCAGCGAGCACCTCTCCGCTGATATACGAAATATTCCTGATCGGCGCCGCTTGTATCTCCTCGAAGATATGCCAATAGAACCGCGCAATGTTTATTTCGCTCGCAATGGCGAAAGCCTGCATCATGCTGTTCATGGCGATAAGCCCTGGGATCAGGAATTCCAGGTAGGAGTGTCCGCCCACCGTCACGCCCCGCCCCATGCCGAGTCCGAAGGCGACCAGATATAGAATGGGGCTCACCGACATGGATGCGAGCTGCCGGAAAAACCTCTTGCGCAGGATAAGAAGTTCGCGCTGGTAGATTGCGAGCATGCCGCTCATGTCATGACCTTTTTCCCGGTAAGGGAAATGAAAACGTCTTCGAGGTTTACACGCCTCAAAGAGAAGCCGGCTTTATGCTCGGCAATGTGCTTTTTGGCCTCTTCTCTGTCCCGAAAATATAACGTCTGCATTCCGCCGTCGCAGACCTGGTCCAAAGCCCAGGCCCCCAATGCCTCCATCAGGTTTTGCGGGGTGTCCAGCGCCACCATGCTGCCTTCGTCGAGAAAAGCGACCCGGTCGGCTAAAAATTCCGCTTCTTCTATGTAATGCGTTGTTAGAAAGATGGTCGTCCCGCTCTGCTGGATTTGCTTTATGAGCGACCATATACGGCGTCTGATAGCCGGATCGAGACCCACCGTGGGTTCGTCGAGAAAGAGTATCTTTGGAGAGTGCATGAGGGCCCTTGCGATCATCACTCTTCTTCTCATTCCTCCGGAGAGGGATTTCACGGCGCTGTTAATCCTGTCTGCAATTTCCACGTATTCCAGTAGTTCGCAGATGCGTTGCGCACGCTCCCTGCGCGGCATCTCGAAGAGCTTTCCGTGAAAGTCCAGGTTCTCTCGCACTGTGAGTTCATTGTCTAGATTAATGCTCTGGGGCACAACCCCGCATTGACGCTTGGCCTGAATGCTTTCTTTTTCAATATGAAATCCATTTAGCCATGCGTCGCCCGCGGAAGGGACCGCGAGGCATGTAAGTATTTTGATGGTCGTGGTCTTGCCCGAACCGTTCGGCCCCAGGTAAGCAAACAGCTCTCCCTCATTGACTCTGAGGCTGACGCCCTTGAGCGCCTCGACCTGTTTGTATCTCTTGCGGAGGTTTTCAAATCGGATCATCTTCTTCCACGTTTCGCGGATCGCATAACACTTAGCCGAGATTACTCGCTTGAGGCCTCGCCTTTTGTCCATATGCTCTTTAACAGGATTTGCCTTAAGTGGAAATAGTTGATGTAGTTTCGTACGCATTCACCGAAGACGCAGAGTGGCAAGAGATCTTTGACAGCAAGGATTTACATGATTGACGATGATGAAGGGAGCAGGGATTCCCGCTTCTCGCTCCCCGCTTCTTAGACCAATTTGCGTTCGAGATATTTCTAAGAACGCGGGGGAATGATTTCTCAGTATAAAGATCCCCGCACCCCCAAGATAAGGATCAACTGCAACCCCACATGCACATCACAGGATTGTGCGGGTTGTCGATTGGATCAACTGCAACCCCACATGCACATCACAGGATTGTGCGGGTTGTCGATTGGATCAACTGCAACCTCACATGCACATCCCAGGATTGTGCGGGTTGTCGATCGGATCAACTGCAACCCCACATGCACATCCCAGGATTGTGCGGGTTGTCGATCGGATCAACTGCAACCTCACATGCACATCCCAGGATTGTGCGGGTTGTCGATCGGATCAACTGCAACCCCACATGCACATCCCAGGATTGTGCGGGTTGTCGATTGGCCACGCGCGAAAGCGCGCGAGGCCGAGCGCTCGGCGGCGGCTAAAGGCCGCCGCCAAAGCGCCATACCAGGGGGTGTGGGGGCTAAGCTCGGGCTAAGCTCCATAAGCGCTTAAATATGCGGGTAAGCGGGTTAATTTCAATACTGTTCACTTAACAACGACAATATGATCTTCGACTTTGATGCGTATTGTGCGAGATCGTTTTCTTGGGCGCAGGTTATAGCCGCTCATTTTTCTTTTCACGCCTCGTGGATTGCGGCGTGAACGGCTCGACACGACTCGTTCTTCAAGAATCTCCCTGAATACTGCCTCATGGAAGGCTTTCCTGTCCCGAGGGGGGAATAGAGGCAAATGCTATAATTTTACGACGAATCACGCGAACCGCGTGCAGGAATGATAAGCGATCCGGGTCCTCGTTTCCCGTCAAGGCAGCCTCATGCATCAAACCGCGAATAGCAAAATGAGCCATGAGCAGCCCGTAAAATTCCTACCGTACCAAGTCTGGCGTTTTACTTCGCAACACTATCCTGTGAGAAATAGAAGGGGTCAAAAATAGAAGGGGTCAGGCCTTGAAAAGGGAAAAATATGCTGTAGACTATCCGCAAAAATAGAAGGGGTCAGGCCTTGAAAAGGGAAAAATATGCTGTAGACTATCCGTAAAACATGCCCGGAGGGAAAAATGGCGAGGCCGCTACGGATAGAATATGAAGGAGCTATTTATCATGTTACTGCTAGAGGGAATGAGCGCGGGAAGATATTTTTCTCAAAAACGGATTACGAAAGATTCAAAGAATATATAGCCGCAGCGAAGCTCAAATTCAGTTTAATCCTGCACGCCTACGTATTGATGGCGAATCACTATCACTTGATCATTGAAACACCGGAAAAAAATCTCAGTAAGATCATGCATTATCTCAACAGTTCCTATACCACCTATGTCAATGTAAAGAGAAAAAGGAGCGGTCATCTGTTCCAGGGCAGATACAAGGCTATTCTGGTGGATAAAGACAACTACCTCCTTGAGTTGAGCCGTTACCTCCACCTCAATCCGGTCCGGGCAAACATGGCACAGAAACCGGAAGAGTATTTCTACAGCAGCTATCGGTCTTATGTAACAGGACACTCGGAGAGCATCGTCAGCACGGATACAATCCTTGGGATGCTGGCGGTAAAGAAGAGAGAAGCCCCGGTCCGCTACCTGAATTTTGTGGAAAGTGCGATGGGGGAAGAAATGCCGAACCCATTGCAGAAAGTCTACGGCGGGATGATACTCGGAAGCAAAAGGTTTATCAGGGATGCACTGGCAAGAGTGGACTTCGAGCGTGTGGAAACTCCGGAAGTCTGCCGTGGTAAAGCCTTACGTTGCACTTTCGGCATTGAAGAGATTATCTCGGCTTGCTGTGAGCATTACGGTCTCACCAGAGAAGAGATAATGCGCAGCAGGCGGAGTGAATCCAGAAAAGCATGTGTTTACCTGATCAAGAGGCACACGTGCGCAACAAACAGGGAAGTCGCAGAGTTGTTTGGAACCTTGAGCTATTCGGCGGTGGCTAAGATAAGTCAGAGTGTATCGAAGCAATTGGGAGTAGACAACGAGTTAGGAGAGCAGATAAAAAGGTTGCAGGCAAAATATTCCCTTTTCAAGGCCTGACCCCTTTCTTTTTTTTTCCGCATCAATCTATCTTCTCGCGCCGACCTGAAAAAAGGGTATTCTTTCCCGCATTGGGAGCACTGCAGAACGCACTGATCAACTTCTTCCGATTTTAATTAATCATGGGTAAACCCCCGGCTCTGCCGGGGGACTCCAAGAGTTTGACATTTCCTGGAATATACGAAAGCCTCCCTCCTGTGAACCGCTCAAAGTTTACAGGGAGGAAAGCTTTCGT
>JBEKMB010000011.1:0-85021 GCA_050008735.1 Syntrophobacteraceae bacterium | reverse complement strand
ACCGGCATATTCAGAATACCTTCCTTTCATGATAAGGAAAAGCCGCTGAAAATTCAAAGATCGAGGTTCATTGGGAATACATTGCTCGATCCCCAAGAGGATTTATAGGGCATGGAATAATCCAGGTCAAAGAAATACTATGGAGATCGGTTTCAAGGTACTGATTCGAGATGTGGGGGAAATGAGAAGCGCTGAGGCGGCTTGGCTAAAGAGGCCGGCCAAACGGATCGGCCCCCTTGATACAAGCTCCCCGGCACGGACCAAACCGGGCATTGGGAAGAGAGGATTTCGTTTTGATCCACCGCTGACAGGATCACTCGTCATGGGACGTTGACAGCTCCCCGGATGCCGTGCTAGACGACCTATGAAGATCGAAAATGACGGTCCGGGAATCACCTTTATCCAGGAGGGCCTGTGCCCGTAATCTCCAGATTCTACGGAATTATTATTTTCATGAATTATAATGATCATGAACCTCCTCATTTCCATGCGAGGTATGGTGAGCAGGAGGTGATTGTCGGGATCATTTCCGGCATGGTGACCGGGCAAATGTCTAAACGTGCTTTGCACATGCTCTTTGAGTGGATGCAGACGCATCAATAAGACCTCATGGAAAATTGGAATTTGGCCAGGGAGCGCAAATCATTAAAACAAATTGCCCCGCTGGATTAGGAGGCAGCAATGTTTCTGCATGTCGAAAGCGTAAGCTATATTAATGATTATCGGCTTAGGATAGGGTTCAGGAATGGCTCGACCAAGGACGTAGACCTGGCAGGAGAATTACAGGGCGAGATTTTCGAGCCATTGAAAGATCTCGATTTCTTCTTGAAAGTGTCGGTCAATCCCGACACTCGCACAATCGAATGGCCTAATGGGGCGGATTTCGCACCGGAATTCTTCTATGAAACTGGTGTTGAAATAAAGAAAACCGCTTAGTTCTATCAGTCCTCCTGGGCCTGCGGCACACGGCAAACGATTTACCACATAGCTGCGCTCCAACGACCAAGCGAGGTGAGGGGTCAACGAGCGTGTCTCCGCATGACCCATTGATATCGTTTTCATGATGCGTTGGCAAAGCTCATTGAGCTCCAGATCAGTTGCCAAACGCTTTTTCGTCAAATTAAGCACGTTGCCGACCTGTTTTGTATGATCGCCGCCCAGGCAGCGGAGCAGGTCAATCCAATGGCAGCTGACACTGCGTTCGCCCCCAAAAGCAAAAGGGTCGGACATTTCTGCCCGGCCCTTTTAAAAGGCTCCCCGGCACGGACCAAACCGGGCACTGGAAAGAGCGTGTGAGTCTCTAATAGGACAGCTCTTTGAGCCGGAGCGAAAAAGGTCGCGCTCCTCTCGCCGTCGCTGATTCCCGAACAGCACGGAACGCAGGAGCTGTCAGGGCTGCGACCAACGGGAGTACCCGGAGGGCATGGCCTTGACAGGTCCGAGTACCGTGCTACCAACCAAAGCGAAGGCGAAGGAGTCAACCAAGACTATGATTTTGTAAGTTCCCATAGTCCCTTAGGAGAAAGGTTGGCCGCCCGCATTGTCTTCTCTCTCCTGAGCTTATCCGCAGCCGAACGGATATCATATTGCCAGGTGTAAAAAAGGTCCCCCGATTTCCGCAGTTCGCCTTCATAGTTCTTCCAAACATACTTACAGATTACGAGGATAGATGCGTTGCCCCCGTGAGCTTTCAAGGCCTTTAAGAGCCAATCGAGGAGATCATCCTTGTGGGCCATCTTTTACCTCCCCTTTTTGAAGACGCTACTAAGGCAGATGACATCGCCCCCGTTTAGGTAACACGGGGGCTCGGAAAATACGAGAATCTGAGGCAATTAGCGTTTGATCAGTAGATTTGAAGAGTTATCAAGGGAACGACTACGGTAACACTTCGAGCACTATTACGCCCAGGCCATTGAGACCTATGCGACAACGGATACGCTTGCCTTCATAAAGAGAATAACCATTTGGTAGCCTGCCAATTGGAAGAAATGCTCTCAAACTATTAGGGAACGAATCTAAATGGACAAATCCTTTACCCAGTCTGTGTGCATGGTAGGCACCCTCAACAATGATGGGTTGTCCATCTTTAAACAGTTCGTATTTAGTGTTTATCAACTGTGAGTAGGGGACTTCAAAATCTCTTAGATGTGACAGTTGGCGAGATGCCCCCTCTTTTTCTCCCACTTCTATAAGCTGTTTAGCGTACAATATCCTTATGTGGTAGTCCGAATCAGCAAGACGTAAATAGTCCTTGAATGCTTTCTTTAGTTCCGGCCAGGGCCTATTCACTTTGCGATAACACCGCAATCGCAAACGGTACAACCCAGCGCTGTTCTTGCCATATGGGAGCCCTGCGTCGACAATGTCGAGTGCTTCATAAAACTCATTGGCATCAAACAATAACTGGGCTAACATCAGACGAGCACGTACATTGCCTTCATTGAGCTTTATACTCTTTGTTAATATTTCAACAGCATTGGGTATTTGTTTGAGTATGACGTTATGTCTAGCGGCCAAGGTATTGAGCTCACTACTTCCTGGATATAAACGAAGAGCTTTGTCAAGGTCAGCCTGAATGACCTCCAGAATCCGTAGTCGCTGCTCTTCATCGAGATAAGTTTTTCGTGACCAATCCAGTAATTTGTCAATAAGGCTATGGTAATGGATCTCTTTATCGGCATCGCGCGCGATCCTCTGCCTTATCAACTCGCTTCCTTCTTTTAATAGGTATTCCGCCCGGTCTTTATCAGGCTCTGCAACCGCTTCTCGCAGCCAGATTGTTCCTTTCGTATTCAAGAAGTGTGGGTGGAATTCTATTGCGAGGGCTGCATCAATGAGAGCATGTGCATGTTGAAAAGTGTTCTGCTTTGACTCGTAAATCGCATAATGTTGTTTCACATACGGATCAGATGGGAACAATTCTGCCAATGCTTCGTAGCAGGAGCGAATTGGGCCAGAAGTTTTTAGGATATCAATTAAATAGTCCTCATTATACATCTGTCGCAGAATGGAGTACTGATGTCGATCATGTGGGTCTATGGATCTCACTATATTTAGGATAAGTTCTACCGATTTCTCGACTGGCAATACTTCGGTAATCAACGTTTCAGCTATGACTCGATGCTGTGTAGTAAACATAAGATCGCCAGATCGAGGATCCTGAAGCTCAAGGATAGTCTCTTCTAGTAATGGAAGAAATGTTTTGTGGTATTGATCCAGAGGTACATTGATCATTCGAACAGCCAATGTAGCTGGTATTGGTACTCCAAGCGCATGGACCATTGCAATGCTAAGGTACAGTTGTCTGGCCTCATACAGCTGAATCCTGTAAAACTCATCTGCTATAATTTGTCTAAAACCAACAGGACTGTCAGACATGATAGTGATCAACCCTGCTACAATATGCTGTCCAGATGCGTGGGAAAAATGGTCTTGTAATTCTTGTTCCGTTAATGATGCTTTTGAAGGAGCGATTTTGCCTGAGTGAACTATTACCCTAGCTAGCCTCAATGACTCACTTCGAGAAAGCCTCTCCAGCCTCCAAGTAGCCAGGGTCTCAACTACATCTGTACCTTTCGCTGCATTCCAATCCGCTGGCCTGGATGCCAAGATAATAAATATAGGTAGTTTATGCTCTATTGCATCATGTCGAAGTCTACGAATGGAAGAGATGTGCCGAAAAGCATCATCTATAAATAGAATCACCGGCTTACTCACAAGCTTGCAAAAATCAGCAAGCGATGCTGGATCTAAAGAGTAAGTGTGTTTTGCCCATAGGACTAGAGATTCAGGATGTGTCTTTGATAGATGCAAAGCTAACTGCATCAGTAGGGTGGTTTTCCCGTATCCTGCAGCACTAATTAATGTTGACACTTTGGGCTTTGGTTTCTCGATCCATGATTCAATAATGTCGACAATATCTGTCTCCAAGTCTCGCCTTATTGGAAGGCCAATTTGTATATCACCCCAATCAGGTTGGTTCCCTGAGAAAAAGCGACTGGTTCGAGCGTCTTTATAAAAATTCGGTATTTGAGAAACTATCTCGAAATGCTCCTTTATGGAATCTATAAGCTCGGGTGGGACTTTTACACTGAACGAGTCCTGAAGTAGTTTGGCGATAGGGGCAGTGCGTTGCAGTAACCGCTGCCCCAATGTTTGCGGCACTTGGGGGAGATTAGCAAATAACCAAGGGAAAAAAGATTCTGCTCCATCACTCAGGACCGTGATGCCCTCGACTTCCATTGACTTAATGAAACTTTGTTTCGGATTAGGCCAGACAAGATATGTTGGATACAAGCGCCTTGATCCTCCACTATATTCTTTCACATTTTCCCAGAGGTCTTGAAAATCAGAATCTTCCAGCCCAAAACCCACGAACAGGAATGGAAACTCACAAAGGTTGCTTGCAAGACTCGAGAAAAGCCGCAGATTTCGTTCTAGGGATTTAGTATAGTCCTGATGAGAAAAGATCAGATTACTTTCTGGTCTTAACAAGCATCCATGTAATTTATACAAGGATACCTCAGTGAGACGGTCCTCCCCTGCCATGTCGCTAGGCAAAACGACGGGAATAAGATTCTGAACCTTCTGAGTACTGGTTTCGTAGGCTCTTTCAACTGCATCATCAACATTCACCGTGTATATTCCTGGCCAAGCGATTCGAGGAATATGCATCATTGCAGCGGATGGGTTCACAGGGACGAGGAACTCAATCAGTGCTTCTCGGAGCTGGTCCCGACCATAGTTATTGACGATATCACGACAGATGGCCCGCAAGGATGGCGCTGAAGGGGCCTCGTCTGGAAAGAATTTTGTTGCGAGGGCATGAGAGAGGGTGTTGCCAAGGAAGATGGGTTTTTTTTCTGCGCCAATTGTACTCCCAGCGTTTGCCCCTGCCCCAAGGAACAATACGACGCGACCATTTGAAACGGCTTCGAGCAGTTCTTTCTTTGCGGGTTCCATATTATTGTCCCCTCAATTTATGGTTTTCTTATCTGATGGCCTCATTCCCTTATACAATCAAGGAATTAGAAGAGCAAACATCTTTGGCAGTGCTTTGGCAAGCTAATCCACGCAGTTCGTGCCTTTCAGTTATTGAGCTGCAAACCAAGTGGAGAATGATTCCTGCAAATGAAATGGGTTCTGGTTTATGAAACGGCAACTTTTTGCTTGACATGCTATCGCCGGCGAGAATATGGTTTGCGTAACCGAAACTTGAGGAGCAAAGATGAGCAAAGAATTCCCATTTGTTAAGATTCCCGATCATCTTTTGCAGTACTTAGGGGAACCTGAGCCGGGGTCTAGATTATATCGGGCCTTCGGAACTGAAGCCGATCATAGGCCATGGTTCGATGCTGTCTGCGAGGTCTGCGGGGGGCTTGGTTCTATGTCTCCCGGAGGAGTATCCGGTTATGTCAAAGTTTCCCGGCCAGCCGTTCACAAGCGGTTGAAAGAAGGAAGGCTCACTGGTTTTTTCTTCCACCAGGTAACTGATGGCCGGTTCTTCAAGGATAGAAAGAGATTGGAGGATGGAGGACGGCCTTACATTTACATGCCTGTTGTTGAGGCGAGAGCTTGGGCGCAGCAATTGAAAGAACGTGAGGACCTGGCGAATGAAGAAGGGAGCATTTCTCATGAGACCCACAAGCATGATGGAATCCTGAAGGCACCACGTAACTGGAAAAAGAAGATTAAGGATTAACAAACAGTGGAAAGAGAATTCCAGCTATTACTGAGTGGCCTTGACACGGTCCAATGCGCATACTTCCTGATGCCAGAGGGAAAGGTTGGATTGATTTTGAGCTGTTGGGCCTTGAAAGAGAGAGGATTCGGACTTCCAAAAGAAGATACCCTGCACCCGTTAAACTGGGCAATCAAGAATTCCTCCTGCAAGGCTACGGGTCCCCAAGCCGGACTCGAACAGGCAACCCCGCAGTGCGAGGGGTTGAAGGACTTGAGATTGTTTGGCGTCCTCCCCGTCCGGTCAGCTTCTCAAAAAAACGCGGATCACACGGGTTTGCGGCCTTTACTTTATTCGTCACCACTTGTTTGTCTGGAACCCCGTTTGAATGCCCATTATCCGGACTGCTGCAAATTCTCCCCACGGACGAACAAAAAGGCAAATCCGCCTTTTCACCTCAACTGGCGATATCAGGCAACCGCCCTTTCTTCTTCGAGGGGATTGCGGCTGCGCTCCGTGATGGCGCGTATTTTGTCTATCTTGAAGACAACAAGGAAAAGAGGGCCTCTTTGTTCCACATTCTCCCGGATAGCGTTGTGGTCTGCCCGGCGGAGCGCATACAGCCGCTCGCTGTCCTCTTCCTCGTAGAGTTTGGTGAGGTACAGCCTCAGCCCCCTGTATCCGCCCCCTTCGTTCTCCAGAAAAAGGTAGGCGGCGTGAGGGTTGGATGCGACGTTGGCGTGAGTGAGACGGTCCCGCATAATGAAAGCGATTGTATTCTCATCAAAGACTTTGGGGACGGCATAGACCGCTGTGTCGACGTTTCCGTCTTTATCGGCTGTTGCCAGGACCCCGCGCCCTTTCACATTTCCGAAATATTCTGCGATGCTCATTTAATACCTCTTTCACATTGGATATCGTATTTCCCCTGGTCCGCTTTATTAACTGTACTAAACTGAATATAATGCATCCTCTAAGGACCGGCTTCGCCGCACCGAAAATCAGAAACTGCAAGAAGGCGGGCTTCGCCCTGCGCCTTCGGACTTCCGCCCTCCGTTCATTTGACTTTTCGATGAAGTTGGTTCATTTTGGCCCGGTCACGATAAAAGTTCGACTTCATATTACATTTTGGAGGAATCGATGAAAATCGAGCAGATTCCGGTCGGTTATATGCAAGTATTTTGTTATCTGGTCTATGACGAAGAGACTGAAGAGGGCATTTTGATCGACCCTGCAGGAAACGAGGAGGCCCTCGTGGAACACCTCAAGGATAAAGGCATAAAACTCCGATATATCGTGAACACCCATGGGCATGCGGACCACACGTGCGGAAACGAACCGCTAAAGAAGGCGACCGGCGCAAGCGTGGTTATGCACGCGACTGACGATCTTTTCTATCAAAAGCCGGAGAGCAAGATGTTTGCCAGGAGCATGGGCTTCCCGACCTCGAGCCCTGCCGATGTCAGCGTGCAGGATGGCGACGAGCTTTCGTTCGGCAATCTGAAGATGAAATTCATTCACACTCCCGGGCATACGCCGGGAGGATGCTGCATATTGATAGATGGAAACCTCTTTACCGGGGATACCCTGTTTGTGGGAGCGGTTGGGCGCACAGACCTGCCTGGAGGATCGTTCAAGCAGTTGATTCAATCGCTCCAGGACCTTGTGAAGACGCTTCCGCCGGATACCGTGGTATGGCCCGGCCACGACTACGGGGACCGGCCCAGATCGACTCTGCGGCGTGAGGCGGAAACAAATCCCTACATCGTCGAGTACATGAAGTGATCGACAAACTTGCATTGAGTTATATCACTTTCGATACGCAGATCGGGTGGATCGTTGTTGCGGAAAGCCCCGACGGAATAGCGCTGGTTGACTTCCTCGGGCCGGATCGCCCTTCCGAAGACGGCGCGGCCTCGGTCGTGCTCAAGCAATACCCGAACGCGGCGCTTACACTCGGATACGACTCGGAACTGCTTGTAAAAACAAAGGATTACATTCTGGCATACCTCACGAACCGGGTCCCGCCTCCCAAAATTCCTTTAGATTTAAGAAAAGGCACCCGCTTTGACCGCAATGTCTGGAGTGTTATCGAAACCATTGCTTTCGGAGAGTCCAGGTCCTACAGCCAAGTGGCGGCTGAAGCTGAAAGCGCTGGGGCATCCAGGGCCGTTGGCCGGGCATGCGGCAGAAACCCGGTCCCCATATTCATACCTTGCCACAGGGTCATTACGAGCACGGGGAAGCTGGGCGGCTATTCGGGTGGACTCAGCATAAAACAGGCTTTGCTGGACCTGGAAAAGTCAGCTTGATAGAGATCCAGCTGTTTCAAAAAGCCTTAACCTTAAGTGAGTCCAACTCTAAAACCCTCGCTTCCTTTCAGAATTGGGCCAATAAACGTGCCGGAAAAAGAAAAAACGGCCCTTGCGGGGCCCATTGAGAAGCCTACATCGAGCGGCAGGAAATACATGAAAAGGGAGGATTTGTCTTGAAAGCCAAGAATTTGAAAAAGGGGGAGCAGATCGCGCCTCCGAAAGGCAAGCTTGGAGTTCTCATACCTGGTATTGGAGGTGCGATCAGCACAACCTTTATCGCCGGCGTTGAACTTATCCGGCGCGGACTCGGTGAACCGGTGGGTTCGCTCACCCAGTTAGGCACTATCAGGCTGGGGAAACGTTTCGAACACCGGTCCCCGAAAATAAAGGATTTTGTTCCCCTGGCAGCCCTGGACGACCTTGTTTTCGGCGGCTGGGACCTCTATGAGGCCAACTGCTTTGAGGCTGCTTTATATGCGCGGGTGCTTAATCGCGAACACCTTGACCCGGTCAGGGACTTTCTCACGTCAATCGTTCCAATGAAAGCGGTTTTCGACCGCAGGTTCGTCAAAAATCTCGACGGGACTTATGTAAAAAACGACTCCGGCTTGCGCGGCAAACTCGATCAGATCAAAGCCGATATCGCCGATTTCAAAGAGCGGAACAGCCTTGAGCGTTGCGTCATGATCTGGTGCGGAAGTACCGAGGTGCACCTGAAGCCGCAACAAATCCACAGCTCGATCGATTTGTTGCAGGAGGCGATCGACAGGAACGATTCGACCATTCCCCCCAGCATGCTTTACGCTGTTGCCGCCCTGGAAAGCGGAGTGCCTTTCATCAACGGCGCACCCAACCTCACACTCGATATTCCCGCAATGATCGAACTGGCCGACTCCGTCGGACTGCCCATAACGGGTAAAGACTTCAAGACCGGCCAGACGCTTATGAAGACGATCCTCGCGCCGGGCCTGAAATCGCGCATGCTGGGCCTGGAAGGATGGTATTCGACTAACATCCTGGGAAACCGGGACGGGTTGGTGCTGGACGACGCCGAATCGTTCAAAACCAAGGAGGAAAGCAAACTCTCGGTTCTGGAGTATATATTGCAGCCTCACCTCTACCCGGTCCTGTATAAGAACTATTATCACAAGGTAACGATCAACTACTACCCGCCCAGAGGAGACAATAAGGAAGGCTGGGATTCCATAGACATCTTCGGGTGGCTCGGCTACCCCATGCAGATAAAGGTGGACTTCCAATGTCGCGACAGCATACTCGCGGCGCCTCTGATTCTAGACCTGGTGCTCTTTATTGACCTGGCACAAAGGGCTGGCTTGAGCGGCATCCAGGAATGGCTCTCATTCTATTTCAAAAGCCCGATGGTAAAAGAGAACCTCTACCCGGAGCACGACCTTTTCATTCAGTCCATGAAGCTCAAAAACACGCTTCGATACCTCATGGGAGAGGAGCAAATAACCCATTTCGGCCTGGACTACTACATCAAAGAAGAAGAATCGCGGGCCGGCAAAAAAGGAGCTTAGAGTTTAATAGCGGGTTGCGTTCAAGAACGTATTAAAAGCGTGGAAAGCTGCGCCCACGCACTCCATTCGCCGTTGCGCGGCCCGGTATGGCCGCGCGCGCAAGCGCGCCGCCGAAACCCTTGCGGGGGCGCGGGGGAATCACATTCCCCGCTTTGTTCGGGTGCTCTGGAATTATCAACCTGGACGCACGTTGCGTTCCCGGATCGGCCGCCGGGGCAGGGCATGCAGTTGCGTCCTTCGCGGCCGCAATGACATCAGGTGAGGTCCCTGTACCCAACCTCCTGCTTCCGGCTTTCTGGTCCCGCTTCGATACCCGGCCTGCGTTCAAGCCTCTTCTTGAGCTTGGGAAAAAGGTCCAGGTCCGTGTGGGGGAGGAACAGAGCGGCAATGTAGTGTCCCATGAAGGATGGGGTTTCGGAAAGTTCGAAGTTTGTCATCTTTTTCAATAGGTCGGCAACATCTTTCCTGATCCGGTTGGTCAGGCAGCACATCCTCGCACCCAGCAGCGAGCCGTTCCCGATGTATGTGATCTTGTCCGGATCTATTTCGGGAAGCAGCCCGATGGTCATGGCCATTTCCACGTCTATGTGGCTGCCGAATCCGCCGGCCAGGAATATTCGGTCGAGGTCCGCGATTTTTAAGCCCACCTCCTCGAGCAGGGTCTGGTACCCGCTGTAGATAGCGCCTTTAGCGCGAACAAGGTTCCCGATGTCGTTTTCAGTTATGACGATATCGCTGTCAATTTGCGCCTTTTGGCTCGGCACCAGTACGTATTCGTAAACACCGTCTCTTTCCCTTAGCCTGTCCGATTTCAGGTCCCGGTTGAATTTTCCGAGGTTGTCGATAATTCCGGCTTCGAAAAGCCTCGCCACTATGTTGATCAGGCCCGATCCGCATATGCCCCTGGGCCTGACGTTTCCCACGGTCAGGATCATTGGCTCCAGTGTGTACGGGTCGATAGAGAAGTCCTCGATTGCGCCTTTGTCGGCACGCATTCCGAATTGAATGCCGCCGCCTTCGAAAGCCGGTCCGGCCGAACAAGCAGCGCAGGCAAGCCAGTCCCTGTTGCCGATCACGATTTCGGCGTTTGTGCCTATATCTATGAAAAGCGAGATTTGATCGGAGAGGTACAAGCCCGAACCCATTACCCCGGAGAGGATGTCCCCCCCGACAAAGCTGGAGACGCTCGAATAGACGAGGGCGGTCGCATGCTCGGCCAGATCGATCCCAAGATCTACGGCACGTATGGTTGGGTAAATAGTGGACGCCGGCACGTAGGGAGACAGCCTGATGTAGCTGGGATCGATTCTCAGAAGGAACTGGGTCATCGTGGTATTCCCCGCCAAAGTAATCGTCGAGACTTGCCGGCGATCTACATGGGAGGCATCGATGACATGGTCGATTATCCCGTTGATTGTACGAACAAGGACTTCGTGCAGCGTATCGAGTCCTCCAGGCCTTCCCGCGTAGATGATTCTGGAGATAATGTCTTCACCGTAGCTGACCTGAGAGTTGAAGTCTCCGTGCTCCGCAAGGACATCGCCTGTAACGAGATCTATCAGTTGACCGTAAATGGTCGTGGTGCCGATGTCGACGGCTATGGCAAAGTTTTTGTCCGTGGTGTCGCCGGGTTCTATATTGATGATGTGGGTCTTCCTGTTGTCGAAAACAGGCCGAGTGAGGGTCGCGGTAACCTTAAATCCTGTTTCTCTCAATACCCTCGGAATTTTGCGAATTACAGGAAGCGTTACCACCAACCGGTGTTCACCGTGATGCAGCCTCAGGAAGCTGACCAGACGCGACGTATCCGCAAGATTGTCCTTGTGAGTCGGCTCAGGGAGTTCAAGGTATTTTTTCTCCACAGGAGGTATAAAAAGACCTTTGCTCTTGAGGTCTTCCAGGTTCATTTGTTGAATGCGGGCGGTCCGCCTGGGAAGCACCCTGTTCAGGACGCCGGCGTCGATTTCCGATTCAACCGGAACGCGAACGGTTAGATCGCTTTTAATTTGGCATCGGCAGGCAAGCCTGTAGCCCGCCTCGATATCTTCCTTGCTAAGCTGCTCGGATATACCCCCCTCTATATCGCCCTCCTCGATTATTATCCTACATTTCCCGCAAAGCCCCTCCCCACCGCACGAGGCATTCACGTGCACGCCCGCCTCCATGGCGGCATGGAGAACACTCCCGGACTCCGGAAAGACTGTTTCCTTGCCGTGGGGCAAAAATTTGATTTTATGTGTCTTCATTTCGGGGCTCTCCGCTCTTCAGGCAAACGCATCCGGAACAGCAAACGCGGCTGGACTCGAGAGGTGCCCGATTATTTTAGCAGATCATGCCGCCTGCGGGCAACACGGGGCGGGCTGGATCCGGCATTTCTCAACCGGCCGAACCTGAAGGCTTGGCTGCGCCGCCGTCAGGCAAGGACGTTTTTTACCGGGCGCCGACATAGACGCGGGGCACGCGCCCGGAAACCGCACAGGTCAATTCGTAGGGAATCGTTCCGATTCGCTCGGCCACGTCAATCGCCTGAATGACCCCGTCAGGCGATTCACCCCACAGCAGGACTTCATCGCCAACAGCAACTGGACCATTTGCAATGTTAACCATGATGTAGTCCATTGTAACAGTTCCAACGATCGGATATCGCCTGCCCCGGATCAAAACTTCTCCGTTGTTGGTGAACCTTCGGCTCAGACCGTCCGCATATCCGATCGGCAGTACGGCGATTCTTGTCTGGCCGGGCGTGATCCACCGCCTGCCATAGCTGACGGGATAGCCCCCCGGCATTTCCCTCAGGTGAGCGACATATGTTTTGAGAGACATGACCTGCCTCGGCTTGATGCACCTCGAAATCTCTTTCGACGGGTAGTGACCATACATCAGGATTCCGGGCCGAACGGCGTTGAAATAGCTGTCCGGAAGGTCGAGGATCGCCCCGCTGGCGGCCATGTGCACTATCTGTGGTCTCCTCGCAAGATTTGGAAGCATTGCAAGGAGTTCGCGGAACCTTGAAAGCTGAAAACCCGCATAGCTTTTGTCCTTTTCGTCGGATGTGGAAAAGTGGGTGTATATGCCTTCCCACGAGCAGACCCTTGATTTTGCCAGCCGTTCGAACAAATCGGCGGCTTTGGACAAAAGTATCCCTACTCTTCCCATTCCGGAATCAATTTTGAGATGCGCTACGGCGGGCGTCCCGATATCCTCGCACACCTTCTCGACCCAGAGTAGATCTTCCTGCCCGAAAATGCTGAGAGTCACGCCTGCCTTTACGGCCTGCGCAATATCCTGCGGGAAGATTCTGCCTAGCATTAGTATACGCTGGGAGATTCCGCTTTCCCTAAGCTCCATCGCCTCCTCGAGCCTGGCAACGGCGAACATTGCGCACCCTTCCCCGGCAAGCCTTTTTGCCACGGGTACCGCGCCGTGGCCATAAGCGTCCGCCTTGATCACGGGAATCAACGCTGAGGGTGCAACCTTTTCGCGGATGCACCCTATATTGTGGGCAAGGTTATCAAGGTTTATTTCCGCATACGTCTTGAAACTCATAAAATCCTCTCCGCGCCCGTCGCCACAGGGACTGGGGCACCCGCTCCAGATCTATCTCGACGCTCCGCCAGATGATTCAAACGTTGCATCGCATTTTTTTCCAAATCGGCCCGACCACCACGAGACGACGTCTTTCCCGTCTGGCCCGCGGGCCACCCTTTCTATCTCATTCAGATATTCTTCCGAACGGTCGAGATAAAAAGAAAGGGTCCTGGCAAATCTTTTGCCCACGATGCCGTCTATAAGCAACTGGCTGACCTCGGGCTTTCGTTTTAACACGGATTGTGAACGAAGTAGAATCTGGCGCTCTTCGACAGACATTTTCTGGAGCAGTGCGCAAAAAACGTTTCGCGCTCGCGGCTGGTACATCCAGAAATAGAGCAGGTCCAGAGCATTGATAATGATGATCTTCTCGAGATCGCGGGCTTCGGAGCTCAACTTCAGCATGAAATCCCTGGGCGATTCCAACATCTTCATGACGTCGGATTCCGGGTACATCAGTTCGAGTTGCGCATAGGTATCGAATAGCTGCTCCAGCTTGGCGGAATAGTCGGCCGCACGTAACCCGATAAACTCCTGGCGGTCCACAAGCCCTTCGATAACCCCGGCAACGCAATCCGAAGCGGTTTTCGATATAATTGCCGCCCACTTCTGCAGCATGCCCGACACGTCCACAACACCAAAGGCGGCCATAACCCCTCCCGCCACCACGTTCAGGAAAATAGCGAGTGGGACCGACAGAACAGTTCGGAAAAGGAGGTTGCCCGTGGCAGCCGCCTTTGGAAGTCCGCGCCACCTGTTGTGGCCGAAGATATAGAGCCCGTTGGCGATGGCCATGAATGAATAGAGAAGCCCCGGACTGGTGGATGTGGTGATCCCGAAGCAACGATCAAGTATAAGCGTTTTAACCAAATATTCGAGCAGAGGAACCGAAAGGCCGGTGTAGAGCAGCGAATCGCTCATTCTGCTCCAGTTTACATAGCTGTCCCACTTGAGAAGCGGCGACCTTCGGATTCCGCCTGCGCCAAACACCGACTGGACAATATTTCGCAGACCCGTTATCACGAACCAGATCAAACCGCCTAACCAGGCGAGCACCCACCAGTCCTTCGTCAGATAGAAAGTGAGGAAAGCCGGGATGAAACCCGCCAGGATCTTTATAGCGTTCTTCAGGATGCTGTTCAGGTAATACCATGAAATTTTCGTGTCCGGCGCCCTGGTTTCCGGAACAATCTCGAGGCCGTTGCCGGCGTCTGTGCCCACGCCCCCCAAAGTAACTATGTTGCCCTTCGGAACTATGCGCGTCGAAAGTTCGTCGATTTCCCAGCCTTCTTCACGCCTTTGCCCTATGCGGCGCAGCCCGGGCAAACGTCCGAGGATGGCGTAAAACAGTCGCCGGCCGGCATTAGACCTCCATTGGGGGATATATGTAGAGCGAAAAAAAGTGCCGATTCGTACAGGGATTATCAGCCTGTGAGGTCCGGATGAGAGTCGGACCTCTTTGCGCGCGACCTCGGGAAGCGTCTCGATTATGGCAAGCCCCATCCCGTGAAGGCGGTGGGAATGGCCGGTGGAATCGCTTCCGATTCTTGACCTCAGCAGCCCTCCCCTGTAGTGCGCCTGCAGCGCGGAGATATTTCGCAGGATTTCATGGAATTTCGCAATCCTCTCCGGGCTATGACCGTGTGAATCTTCCATGCGGTTAATCATTGCACGGATGTATTTTTTGAGGCCGATGATATTTCCTTCGTTTATGGCCCTTTGCAACTCGTTTATCGCGTGATAATGGGGGCTCTTCCCGGAGGAGTAATCCTTTAGATTGAAAATCTCCAGATAACTTATTGCCCCTTTGCAGTCGTAGAGAAGCTCCAGTACGTCTTCAGCTTTTAGATTGCTCAAGTTCAGCGTTATCCGGTGGCCTGCCCGGAGCCTGGCCAGACGGTCAAACAGCTCGCAGGGCGTCAAGTTGAGCAGATTCGGGACATCGGGACCTTCTCTAAGCACATGCGGGTCGGGAATCTCAGGGTTTTGAGCGGGCCTCAGGTAGCTATCGACCAGCGCCTCCGAATCAAGCTTGTTCATTTCTTCAACCAGCAAGGCGATTTTCTCGCGTTCTTCTAAGGAAGCCTCCTCGTAGCCGGGCCTCAGCTTTTCCACGCGTACGCGCATTGCCGGAAGCAGGTTGTTGTGTATGAACTTTGCCAGGTGAAGTATCGATGGCTGGCCCGCGCCGACGAAGGCAAGGAAAGCGCTTTGATCGAGGCGTCCCAGGTCCAACCCATATCTTTCATTGATCTCGAGCCGGTGACGACGGTTAAATTCATCGAGAATGGCCAGCACATATTTTCGCTGATATCCTGAAACCTTCTTCCCCTCCTCCATGAAGGACTTTGTCCGCCGGCCGGCAAGAAAGGAAAGAAAATCCTTGGCGTCTGAAAACCCTCTCGGCACATAGATGAGTTGAATGTAGTCGTCATAAAACCTTGCCGAAAACTCGATGCCGATCCGGACCGTGACACCCATAATCTCGGCGGCTTCCAAAAGTTCATCCGCGGCCTGAGGGGGGACATAGTTGTAGTATACTACGGTGAGGTGCCGAATACCTTTGATCCAGGCGTCCATTATAAGATGGGAAGGCGATTTGCGGCCCTTGGTGTTCGAATCGTGGACATGATCGTCAAAAGAAACATGGTTCCATTCTTCGGGCATCTCGAGCAGATAATAGCGGCGCAGAAGGGAGCGGATTACACGCGGTTTGCCCGATACCGCCAGACGGAAATGATGCGCCAGCTTCAGTTGCAGGAGTTTGTCTCCACGTGCGCGCACCATGTCTTTCATAATCTCCAGCAGGACTCGAGCGGTATTTTTGCGCATATGTACTTCGCCGCCCTGACTAACCTCATCACGCAGGCAGCGCAGGGCGGTGAGGCGTTCCTCGGCTTTACCGGCTTCCAGTGACTCTAAAAGCCTTGCGGCCGCATAGGCCATCCGCAGCCCGGGCGAGGCCGCCAGTTCTTTGATCCCGCGCGGGTGAAGGTATGGGTAGAGGAGGTTTTTCAGATATAGGAAGGATTCGTTATGGTCGAGCACCTCGTTTACGATGCCCAGCAATTCGTAGTCGAGATGATCGAAAAGGACTTTCGGTATCCCCTTTTCCATGACACTATTCAGGTTTCCATCCATTGGTAACAGCTCCGTGCCCTTCTATTATCTCCGGATGGGCACTGATCGGCCAGGGAATCGATCTGTCCTGCATGATATAGCCGTGCGGCTTGAGTTGCCTTGTTGACCCGGATTCCGCACCAGACACCCCACAAGGCGCCCGGAATTTAGTTTATCACCAATTATCGTCTAAGAAAAAGTGATAACGTAAACCCTTTGAGAGTCGGCCTGAAAACTTTGCCCTTTCAGATGCGGACTTCCGCACGGCCACGCTAAGCCTTGACAAGTGAATTGGGCCAATGATAACAACCCATTATGATCCCATTCCGCCTGGATCCGCACCGGACTGGGACGCAACGGCGATTGAGCACGTGTCTGAGGACTAATACCTGGTTAGTAAAAAACTGAAACTTCAAGGTCTCAGGATCGACGGGGGAGCTTTGCGCCGCCAAGCGGGACCTGAACTTCCGAGGGCCACCTGTTATAAACCTTCATTCTTTAAGGAGCGAACATGCGCATCATCGAAAATGTCTCCGAGATGCAGCAGCTGGCGGACACCTGGCGAACCGAGGGACAGCGCATAGCTTTGGTCCCCACTATGGGATTTCTTCACGAGGGTCACCTCCAACTTTTGCGGACCGCTCGAAAACTTGCCGCGAAAACCGTGATCAGTATCTTTGTGAACCCGACGCAATTTGCGCCCAACGAGGATTTCGACAGCTATCCGCGAGACCTTCAGCGGGACGTCGACCTTTCAACCGCGGAGGGGGTTGACCTGGCATTTGTACCCCGGCGTGACGAGATGTATCCGGATGGATTCCAGACGTATGTGAATGTGACCGAGGTGACCCGCAACCTTTGCGGCCTGAGCAGGCCGATTTTCTTTCGGGGTGTGGCCACCGTGGTAAGCAAACTTTTCCACGCCGTAAAGCCCCATGTCGCGGTGTTCGGAGAAAAGGACTTTCAGCAGCTTGTGACTATCAGGCGCATGGTCAGGGACTTGAACATGGATATCACCATTGTCGGCCAACCGACCGTTCGAGAAGAAGACGGTCTGGCCATGAGCAGCCGCAACGCATACCTCAGCGCCGATGAGCGGCCGGTGGCCCTGCGCCTGAACAGGTCTTTGCGCGATGCGCAAAAGCTGGTCGATTCGGGGGCGAAAGACTCGGAAGTAATTCTCAAGGCCGTTAACGATTGCGTTACAACCGGAGGCGGTGCTAGGATCGATTATGCCAGGCTTTGCAACCCGGAGACCGTCGAGGATGTGGAACGCGTCGAAGGGCCGACTTTGCTCGCCCTGGCAGTGTGGGTGGGAAAGACGCGGCTGATAGATAACTGTATTTTGAAGGTCCCGGCGTGAGCCTGGCAAGTGAGGCCTGTTTCTTGCGCGGTGTGGCGAAACCGGCCATTCAATCGAGCCGTTGCCGGCATCAGAACGTCTCACCTGCATTAGTATTTATTTTTGATCTTTTTTTGATCTTGGTATTTACAGTGATACGTTAGCTTATTTTAGACGGGAGAAGGAAAATGGCACTCACAAGAATCGTTCTTGTCCTGGCATTTGTTCTGGCCCTGGCAGCCGCCACCTGGTCCGACTCCGGAATGATGAGCGTTCAGGTAAAAGAAGCTCAGCTCCGGTCGACGCCGTCGTTTCTAGGATCTGTGGTGGGACCTGTTTCTTATGGCGAGCGGGTCGAGACAGTGCAGAAACAGGGGGACTGGATTGACGTAAAGAGTTCGAAAAACCTCCGAGGATGGATTCACCAGTCAGCGCTCACCAGCAAACAGGTGGTGCTCAGTGCCGGCGGTCAGGCTAAGAGCGCGGCAAACGACAAGGAAGTCGCTCTGGCGGGCAAGGGCTTCAACGCGGACGTCGAGGCGCAGTATAGAAAAAATAACGGAAGAATTGACTTCGCGTCGGTGGACCGCATGGAAACCGTGAGAATATCCGGTGACCAGATGATAAGTTTCCTCGATGAGGGAAAGGTTAGACCCTCGGAAGGAGGCTCCAAATGAACTTGCGCCAAAAACCTTCGAGAGTTTTACCGGTCGTCTTTCTTGCCCTTTTGCTCTTCCTGCCTTGTGAAATCGCGAATTCCGGTTTTTCCGACATAGTGGGGGGCGTAACCGGCGGAGCGCTGCCCGGCCCAGTCGGCTCAGCGGCCAAAGCCGTGATTGCTATAGGAAAATCGTTCCAGGACATCACGCCGGAGCAGGAATATTATATAGGCAGGGCCGTAGCTGCTAATGTCGTTTCCAAGTATCCCCCAAGCCCGAACGACCGGTTCAACATGTACCTGAACACCCTCGGACAGACACTTGCCCAGGCATCGGACAGACCCGATACCTTCGGCGGATATCATTTTCTCATGCTGGACTCACCCGAGATTAACGCCTTTGCCGCGCCGGGAGGCCTGATACTTGTCACCCGCGGGATGGTCCAGCTCTGCAGGACGGAAGACGCCCTTGCAGCGGTTCTTTCCCATGAAATAGCGCACATTCAGGGAATGCACGGACTGAAATCGATCAAGAACAGCAGGCTGACAACAGCTTTCACCATAATCGGGACCGAGGCGGCAAAATCCTATGGGCCGGCTCAACTTTCCAAACTCACCGAGGTATTCGAAGGATCGATTACCGACGTCACCTCCACCCTTATGACAAGCGGTTATTCAAGGGACTTGGAGCAGGAGGCGGATAAAGGGGCTGTAACCATTCTGAGGCGCGTGGGATATGACCCGGGCGCCCTGGTTGTCATGCTGACCGAAATGAAAAAGCAGCTTAAGCCCGGTGGACTGGACTTCGCCAAAACGCATCCGGACCCGAAGGACCGCATTGATTACGTAAAGCCGCTTATCGGCAACGCTTCGGCAAAACCGTCTCCACCTGAAAGGCAGAGGAGGTTCGAAGCCGTTCTGATAAACCTGTGAGAAGCAAGCTTTTTTGACAGGAATCCTGTTAATCCTGTCTAAGGTTTTAGGCAGTACCGTGCCCGGAAATCATAGGGCTGTTAATCCTGTCTGAGGTATTGCCTTTTTTGGGTTGTGCTGATGAAACGCAAACTGGTCGAAGGTATCCTGATAGGGGCAGCAGCGGCCCTGGCGGCACTTATCATTTGGAACGCCGGCATCCTGGAAAGGTTGGAGTACGCGACCTGGAGCTGGCGGGAGCAGTTTTTTGCAAAACCCGGCCCCGCTACCGGAAAAATAAAGCTGATCCTTCTCGACCAGCAAAGCCTCGATTGGGGAAATAAGCAGAATGGGCTCTCGTGGCCCTGGCCCCGAGAGGTCTATTCTCCCATTATTGATTTCTGTACCAGGCATGGCGCTAAAGCCGTAATCTTCGATGTTTTGTACTCTGAACCGTCCGTCTATGGAATGGCCGACGACCGCGCGCTTGGGGACGCCATCGGCCGCGCGCCCTCCTTCGTCGGATCGGTGTGCCTGCACCGGGGTGCGGACTTTTCCACCTCCTGGCCCAAGCAAATCCCTAACCGGCTCTCATTCGACATAGAAAACTTTCACCAATCCGGTTCTGGTTTATCCGTAGATAAAATCACGAGGCCTTCGGCCACTTTTCCGGTCGAAGAAGTTGCTTCAGGCGCAACAGGCCTGGCAAACGTGATAGACGACCCTGATGTGGACGGGGTATTCAGACGGGCGAATCTATTCAGGATATTCGACGGCAGATTCGTTCCGTCAATGGGCTTTGCGGCCTTCGGACTACAATGCGCAAACAACGGCAACGGGTCTGAGGCGCAATCGCCTCCTTCGGCGTTGTCGGCCAGGTTCGAGGATTGCTGCCTCAAGATATACGGGAAGACTATCCCCATCGACCGCGAAGGCAAAGTTATTTTGCGCTTTCGGGGTCCGGCGGGAGTTTTCCAGTCCTACAGCGCCGCCGCCGTCATCGAATCTGAAATTCTCGCCAGGGCGGGCGGCGCGGAGAGCATCGAAAACGGTGAATCTTTCAAAGACGCTTTTGTCTTTTTGGGCTTCAGCGCCCCAGGCCTTGTCGACCTCAGACCCACGCCGCTGAGCAACATCTGCCCGGGTGTTGAAATTCACGCCACCCTGCTTGACAACCTCCTCACGGGCGATTTCCTGCGCGACGCCTCGCCGGCCGCGGTGGTGCTCTCTACGTTATTGCTCGCCCTTCTGGCAGCCATGACCGTTGTGTCGCTGGCCACACGAGCCTGGCACAGCGTCATGGCGTTCGCCTTATTCGCTCCAATGCCCGCGGTCATCGGCTTTGCGGCTTATCCACTCGGCTGGTGGTGGCCCATTGTCGTCCAGACAAACGCCGTAGCGGCGGCCCTGACGGGCGCTATTGTCCTCAACTACGCCACCGAAGGCCGCAAGAAAGCGTTCATCAAAAAGGCTTTCAGGCACTATCTCAGCCCGGCGGTAATCGAGCGCATTCTGGACGACCCCTCTCAACTCAAGCTGGGCGGAGAGCGAAAGGAGCTTACGATTCTTTTCTCCGACATAGAGGGGTTTTCCACTTTTTCTGAAAAACTCGACCCGGAAAACCTCACCAGCTTCCTCAATGCCTTTTTGTCCGATATGACCGACATAATCCTAGATGAGGGCGGCACCCTCGACAAGTATGAAGGAGACGCGATAATCGCCTTCTGGAACGCTCCCGTCGATCAACCCGATCATGCGGAACGCGCCTGCCGTGCCGCGCTGAAGTGTCAGCAAAAAATCCGCGAACGGCAGGAGGAATACAGCCGGAAGGCCGGTACCCCCCTTCGCATGCGGATCGGCATAAATACCGGTGTCGTCGTGGTTGGCAACATGGGGTCGGCAAAACGCTTCGACTACACGGTCCTTGGCGATGCCGCCAATCTGGCCTCACGTCTTGAAGGGGCAAACAAGTTTTTCGCTACATCGATAATGATCTCGGAGGAGACATGGCAAAAAACATCCGGCATGTTCGCGGGCAGGAGGATAGGTCTTATTCGAGTTGTGGGGCGCGGGAAACCGGTACCGGTATTTGAACTTACGGGGATAGAAGCCGAATCGCAACCGTGCGACAAGAGTTTCGACCAGGCGATTGCCTGCTGCCTGGCAAAAAAGTGGCCGGAAGCCCTGGACTTATTCAAAAACCAGCCTGACGATCCTGTCGCCAGACTTTATGCGGACCATTGCCGCAACATCATCGAAACCCCCGGCAGGGACTGGGACGGCGTCTGGAGCCTGGACCGGAAATAGTGAACAGTGGGCAGAATATAACTTCGAGTTTTTAGACTAAAAACCGCCTCTTCCGTTCACTGCTCACCGCCCACAGATCTTAAACCTCTTCTCGACATATTTGAATTCGGTGACTAATACCCCGGCATGTTGACAGGCTATCCAAATGATAAACGAGACAGGCACTGGCGTTTTTCCCGGACTTTCTGAAGCGGAAGCAGCATCAAGACTGAGGGAGGAGGGTTACAACGAGCTCCCTTCATCCAAACGCCGAAGCATAGTAGCTATTGGCATCGGGGTGATCCGCGAGCCGATGTTCCTTCTCCTGGTCGCCTGTGGAGCGATTTACCTGATTCTTGGCGAACTTCGAGACGCCCTCATGCTCCTTGGATTCGTGTTCGTCGTAATGGGCATCACCCTGTATCAGGAGCGCAAGACGGAGCGTGCCCTCGAGGCACTGCGAGACCTCTCCAGTCCGCGCGCCAGGGTCATCCGCGACGGCGAAGTGAAACGTATTCCGGGCCGTGAAGTAGTTCGTGAGGACATTCTGGTATTGGGGGAAGGGGATCGCGTTCCAGCCGATGCCGCTATCCTTTCCTGCATCAGTCTATCCATCGATGAATCTCTTCTGACCGGGGAATCCGTACCGGTTCGTAAAGCTGTATGCGGGGGCGCCGTACCGGAGATAGCTTACCCCGGAGGCGATGATCTGCCGTTTGTCTACTCGGGAACGCTGGTGGTCCGGGGTCAGGGCATCGCCTGTGCGAGGGCAACCGGCTCGCAAACAGAGCTCGGAAAAATAGGCATGGCATTGCAGACTGTGGACACGGAACAGACCCCGCTCCAGAGGGAAACTGGACGTCTCGTTCGCTATCTGGCATGTTTTGGGATCTTTCTTTGTGCCTTGGTCATCACCGTATATGGATTGACCAGAGGAGATTGGCTCAACGGGTTTCTTGCAGGTATTACGCTAGCCATGGCCATGCTTCCTGAAGAATTTCCGGTTGTATTGACCATTTTTCTGGCACTCGGAGCATGGCGCATCTCTCAAAAGCATGTTCTTACCCGCCAAGTGCCGGCTGTGGAATCGCTCGGCGCGGCTACGGTGCTTTGTGTGGACAAGACGGGAACTCTCACGCTCAACCAGATGTCGGTCAGCCGGATTTTTGCCCAAGGCAGCTTTTACAGCATGAAAAAGCATAGAAGCGACCCTCTTCCCGAAGCCTTTCATGAACTTGTTGAATTTGCAATTCTGGCCAGCCAAAACGCCCCTTTTGACCCGATGGAAAGAGCCCTGAGACAGATGGGGAAACGCTACCTGGTTAAGACCGAGCACATTCACGGCAACTGGGGGCTTGTGCAGGAATACCCCCTCTCGCAGTCATTGTTGAGTCTTTCCCATGTCTGGCGATCACCGGAGAACCACGACTATATCATCGCCTCCAAAGGTGCGCCGGAAGCCATCGCAGATCTATGCCACATGGATGATGCGCAAACGGGAGAAATGGCAAAACAGGTGCAAACCATGGCACGGGAAGGCTTAAGAGTATTGGGAGTTGCAAAGGCGGCTTTCAGGAAAGAGAGCCTGCCGGGCGAGCAGCATGATTTTTCGTTCGAGTTCCTCGGCCTCATAGGATTTGCCGATCCCGTGCGCCAGCATGTTCGGGACTCCATTAAACAGTGCTACAAGGCGGGAGTCCGCGTCATTATGATCACCGGAGATTATCCCGCGACCGCGCAAAGCATTGCAAAAGAGATCGGCCTGACGCCGCTGGACGATGTCATTACCGGGCCTGAACTGGACAAGATGGATGAATCGAGGCTTCAGGAGCGCATCAGGTCAGTGAATATTTTCGCACGGGTGGTGCCGGAGCAGAAGCTGCGCCTTGTAAATGCCCTCAAAGCCAATGGTGAAGTTGTTGCCATGACGGGAGATGGAGTAAACGATGCACCGGCGCTGAAATCAGCCCATATCGGAATTGCCATGGGAGGCAGGGGAACCGATGTCGCCCGCGAGTCTGCCGCGCTGGTGCTCCTTGATGATGATTTCTCATCGATCGTCCAGGCCGTGAGGCTTGGGCGAAGGATATTCGATAATCTCAAGAAAGCAATGGCCTACATCCTGGCGATCCATGTTCCGATAGCCGGATTGTCCCTACTTCCTGTCCTTTTCAAATGGCCGCTCGTTCTGTCACCAATTCACATTGCTTTCCTTGAACTCATTATCGACCCGGCCTGTTCGATCGTTTTTGAGGCTGAATCCGAAGAGACTGGCGTAATGAGCCGTCCGCCGCGCAATCCGAACGAGCGTCTGTTTAGTAAAGGCTTGCTGATGCTCAGCTTACTGCAAGGCCTGAGCGTGCTGGCTATCGTGCTCGCAGTCTACCTGGTTGCACTCTCCCGGGGACAAGGCGAAGACGATGCTCGAACACTTGCCTTTACTTCCCTCGTTATAGGCAACCTTGGCCTGATCTTAACGAACCGATCATGGTCACGCACGGCCCTGGCAACCTTAAGCAAGCCCAACACTGCTCTTTGGTGGGTGGTAGGGGGAGCAATATCGTTTCTGGGTCTGGTGCTGTATGTTCCTTCCTTGCGAGGCGTATTTCACTTCAGCGCGCTGCATCCCATGGACCTGGCTCTTTGCCTTGCCTCGGGAATAGCGGGCATCTTGTGGTTTGAAATTCTAAAGGTCTATCGCCTGAGAGGACAAAAATCAGCAGGTTGAGATAAAATGATACCCGATTTCCTGGCGCCAAGGGGCGTTCTTGGGTCTTCGAGGAAGTCGTAAGGATTTGGGCTGGGGACATAGCCTTTTTTTTGTCCCCATTTCCTGTTCTTCCCTCTTCGTGTCGTGGTGAAAAAAGGCCTTTCTTTCTTCGCGCCCTTCGGGCCTCCGCGTGACAAAGCAGCGCTAAATTTCCTTCAATTTTTCGACCCTGGTGGTTTTCCTTATTTCGGTCAGCCAGGTTTCCCAGACAGCTATCTCTTTTTGCCGTAGTATCCTGCCGGAGATCTCATCTTTTTCACCCTGGGACGGATCACCTGCCACGTTTTTCCCCTGGAACCGACAGACCATGAACAAATTTTCGAGCTCCAACGGCGATTCCGGGAAGGGCTTAGAGTCGCTAAGGCTGAAGATACTGGTCAGACCGGCGCCCCGGAGCTTCAAGTCCTTGTCGGGGACCTGCCGGGAAAAGAATTCGCTCTGTCTGAGATTGATATTTTGGGCTTTGGCCACGTCCGCGAGACTATTTTTCTCCCTGGACTGCGCAAGGGCCTCGGATGCCCGCTTCAGAGCAAGTTCCTTTGCCCGGTCCGCACGGAAATCCTTTGCGACTTTATCTTTGACGTTCTCGAATGGGATCGGCTGCGGCCTTTTTATCGATTTCACCTGCGCGACGGCAAACCCATTGGGAAGTTCCAGCATGTCGCTTATGTCCCCCTCGGAGAGTTGAAACAGCTTCGCCTTGACCTGCTTGGGGAAAGGACCGGAGCCGGGGAGATCTTCCGACATATCGATCCAGACCGGATCGGAAACCTTCATTTGCATTTCGCGGGCGGCCTTGCCCACATCCTTTCTGGCGTAGGCCAGGTCACGCAGGTTGTTCGCCTGTTTAAAGGCGATATCCTGGGCCCCCTGCGCCTTTATATCCCGCTCGATCTCACCCTTTACTTCCCCGATCGGAGCGGTCCTGGCCTCAACTATTTCCTCCGACTTAATTATATGGAACCCATGGGGAGTCCTCACCAGGTCGCTTATCTCACCCGGTTTCAGAGCGAAAGCCGCCGCTGAAAAGGCCGGGTCCATCTGCTTGATGGAAAAAAGACCGAGTTCGCCGCCCTTTTTTGCCGTGGCTTCGTCCTGCGAGTACTTCTTTGCCAATTCAGCAAAATCTTTCCCTTTTTTGGCCTCATCCAGGATTTTCTGCGCCTGGGTCCGTATTTTCTCCACTTCAGCCTGAGACGCGTCCGGCTTTATCCGTAAGAGCACATGCTGGGCCCGCACCTGTTTCTCATGGGTAAACCGGGCGGCATTTTCGTCGTAATAGCGCTTTATTTCATCCTCACTGGGGTGGATCTCCTTTTCCAGGCCTTCCCTGTTGAGCAGTACGTAGGCAATTTCGCGTTTTTCCGGTTCCATGTACCGGTCCTGATGATTCTGGTAAAAGGTCTGGAGGTCCGATTCGGCGACCGTGACCTTGTCTTCGAATGACTTTGGGTCGAAAACAACGTACGCGACCTTTATCTGATCCCGATTAAAATGATACTCACTCAGGATTTCATCTTCAGTGACAACTGCACGGCCCCTTATGAAAGCCTGCACCTTCTGCGTGGTAATATCATCGTACATCTGCTCCTCGAAGGTCTCAGGCGTCATACGGTTCTGTCGCAGCAACCCCTCGTAGCGTCCCACGTCAAATTTTCCTTCCGCCTGGAAGGCCGGTATTTCGAGTATCCTGCGCCTGACCTCCTCGGCCGTGGCCTCAAGGCCAAGCTCGCCGGCGCCTATTAGAACGAGATAGTGCTCGATCAGCGACTCCAGCGCCTGCTCTTTGATGTTCAGAGAACGCATGAGATCGTCGGGCGCCGCTCCTCCGAACTGTTTACGGATTCTCTCGGTCATGTTGTTAAAGACCGTGGTGTATTCCGAATAACTTATATAATGATCTCCCACCCTTGCGATGTCTGCATCATGCCGGGCCTGGTAGAGGTATCCACCCCATCCGACGAAAACTATTATGACCAGCCAGAGAAGAACTTTTATGCCCCATGATCTGGAGTGTTTTCTGACAAAATCGAGCATTGGCTCAGGTTTCCTTTCCTATCCTTATTGTCGTCCCCGCTCGCTCAACGTCTCCGCGTCGACGATCAAAGCGGGTTGAGTGTAACGGCGGCCCAAAAGAATGTAGATAATGGCGCCAAGACATGGCAGTGTCGAAACCAGGGCAAACCAGAGCACCTTGGATTTCAGGCTGGCAAAACGCCGCCGCGGCAAATCTGCAATGGCCCAGAACGTAGGAATCATCGGCACGATCAGTATAGCTATTAATACCAGCAAATTCAGCGGGTCAAAACTCATCCGGCAACTCCATGTCAATCAGGCACTCATAAGCTGCTTACAGCCGGGCAAGCGGCGAGCTGCGGCAAACTTCATTCAGCTGGAATTTATAAACTTTCGCGTCAGGCGCCGCAAGTGAGAAATCATAATTGGGGCTGGGGACGGCCGGCATTCTAATATCAATGACTTGGCCCACTCCATTTGACTGTTTGGACCGGATATACTAGTGTAGCTTCTGTCTGGAAACTACCCCCCCTGTGCCGGTGAACGGGTTTGAATGCTTATTGTTACTGCTGTGGCGATTTGCCGGTTGAGCGATACGCTTGCCGTTCGTACGCGCAAGGCGTCGAAGCATGGACAGCCCCGACAGGCCGGCCTCATAGCTCAGCCTGAGCTGGCTCATGGCCGGGCGGGATACAACACCAGGCCGACAAAATCTTTTGTGCCCAAAATGAGCGGTTTTCGACGAAACGTTTATTCAGGCGAATGAAAAGACAGGTGACCCGTGCCCAAGCTATTCATTTCAGAGCTGAAACCGAACCAGGAAATAGCATCCCTCTTTGTCGCCACGGAAAAGCAGTTGAGAACCGCCCGCAACGGAACGGTTTACCTGGATCTGAAACTGCTGGACAAAACCGGCGAGATCAGCGGCAAAATGTGGGAAAAGGCCTCTGAGGCCTCTGGGTGTTTTCAGTCCGGGGAAATTGTCTATCTGCGGGCGAGAACCGAGCTTTACAAGGACAAGATGCAGCTCAGCATCTCTGAAATAATGTCGGTTCCCGCAGGGGCTTACGATCCGGCCGACTTTCTGCCGGTCTGCCCTTTCGACAGGGATGAGCTGTTCGAAAGATTGGGCAAGCTCTTGTCCGGATTGGTCAACGCCCCTCTTCGGCAACTGTGCGAAGCAATTCTGGCCGACCCTGACATCATGACCCGCTTTAAACTTGCTCCGGCTGCGAAATCAATGCACCATGCCTACATCGGTGGCCTCTTGGAACACACCGTTTCCGTTGTCACGCTCATATACAGAATCTGCAACCATTACCCGGACCTGGATCGAGACCTGCTAATGACGGGCGCTTTTTTGCACGACATTGGAAAGATCGAAGAATTCGTATATGATACCTCCATCGACTATTCGAATTCAGGGCGCCTGGTAGGGCACATAGTCCTGGGGACCCAGATCGTCGAGGATAAGATTCGCCGGATAGAATGCTTCCCCGAGGAGACGGCGCTTCTTGTAAAGCACCTCATTCTGAGTCATCACGGTGAGGCCCAGTTTGGGGCTGTCAGCCTGCCCGCGTGCAGGGAAGCCTTTGCCCTGCATCTGGCTGACGACCTGGATGCAAAGATGAACGCCATCAGTCGGATCATTGCCAATCCAGCAAATGATGGGTCCTCCTGGACTGGGTTCGAAACTATTTTCGGCAGGCGCTTTTTCCGGGGATTTCCTAAACAAAGCGATGCCGCCGGCGACGATGAGGTTTCGGAAAAGGCGGGAACGGGAGCCTAACCATTCACTGCGTGAAGGGCTTCGGCAGTGAACCAGTACGGACCGGGAAACAATAATGGCGTTAACCGATATCCCAGGCCAGCAAAGGGCCGTGCGCTTTTTAAAGCAGCTTTTGAAGAAACAGATCGTTCCGCACGCCTTCCTATTTTCCGGAATGGTTGGCAGCGGCAAGTTCGCTGCGGCGAAGCAATTCGCAAAAGCCCTGAATTGCGTCGATCCGCGGGACTATGATGCATGCGGAATTTGCAGCGCTTGCCACAAGCTGGAAGAGGGGTTGCACCCCGATCTGGTCCATGTCGGAAGCGACGGCGTTATCATCAAACTGGAACAGATCCGCGAACTGCGGAAACGGTTTCGCTTCCGGCCGTTTGAAGGGAAATTTCGCGTTGTTATAATTCAGGAAGCGCAAAAGCTGGTCGACCGGACGGCAAATTCTCTTTTGAAGATACTGGAGGAACCTCCACCGGCAAACGTCTTCATTCTCCTGACGCCCGAACCGCAGATGCTTTTGCCCACTATCGTGTCCAGGTGCTGCCAGGTGCGCTTTCAGCCCCTTGAGGACGAGGTCGTGGCTGAAAGCCTTGCACGTGACGGCGGGCTTTCCCCGGACCATGCGGCCAGGATCGCGCGGCTGGCGGCGGGAAGTATGGATAAAGCCAGATTGCTTACCGAAGAAGACCGGGTGGCTTCATGGAAAGAAGTTGTCGCAAAGTTGGAGAATCTGGACACGCTTTCGATGCTCGATTTTTTTCCGGCCGTCTCAGATTGGGCCAAAAACCGCGAAACCGCGGAACGGGACTTAGAGTTCGTAAGGCTGTGGGTCCGGGACCTTATCCTGTTTCGGCTCACATGTGAGTATCCGCTTACGTTCGAATTGAACGGCAGGACGAAAGAAGCGGCGAGATCGGCTTCGCCCGAGCGTCTTTTCGGGTTGTATCACGGTGTCGAACAGGCGATACAGGGCCTGAAAGTGAACGCCAATCTGCAGATGACGCTTGAAGGAATCTGCCTGGCCATAAAGGACTCGCTCTATGGAAAAGGTGATTGGAATTCGTTTCCGAAAAGGAGGCAAAACCTACCATTTTGATCCCGACGAACTCTCCCCCAGGAAGGACGACTATGTAATCGTGCACACCGAACAGGGGATTGGACTTGGGCAGGTAGTTGAACCGCCTTACCCGAAGAACCCACGAATCCACCCGCAGGAAATAAAGAAAATCGAAAGGTTGGCGACCGAAGATGAAATCCGCCTTCATTTCAGCAACCTGGAAATGGAAGCGGACGCAAAGAGTTTTTGCCTTGAAAAAATCGCCGCCCACGAGCTTGCGATGAATCTGGTCGACGTGGAATACTTCTTCGACGGGAGCAAGATCATATTCTATTTTACCGCCGACGGCCGGGTTGATTTCAGAGAGCTTCTCAAAGACCTGGTTAGAAGGCTGCGGACCAGGGTCGAGCTGCGGCAGATCGGTATTCGTAATCAGGCAAAGATGGTCGGCGGGCTCGGGAGCTGCGGAAGGCCGCTGTGCTGTGCGACATTTTTGAAAAATTTCCATGCCGTTTCGATAAAGATGGCCAAGGAACAGAACCTGAGCCTCAACCCGACCAAGATATCGGGGGCCTGCGGAAGGCTCATGTGCTGCCTTCAGTTCGAGCACGAAACCTACAGGGAACTCAAGAAAGATATGCCCAAGCTGGGCAAGAAGATAGAGCTGCCCGAAGGCAAAGGTAAGGTCGTGCGACAAAACGTCATGGGCAGATCCTACATGGTTCAGCTCGAAGATGGGCGGGAAATCGAGATTGAATTGGAAAAGAGCTGCTGTTGCCAGGGTGAATGCCGGTGCAGCACCGATCCCGGTTAGCACCCGAGCGCCGAACACCCGGTGAGATCCCGGCGGCTTCGGGTCCTGAAAAGCACCCCTTCCGGACGGAAACTCGTTCGTTTAGGGCCGCGATAGAAAGTTTAGTCCCGTGAGCAGGGCCTGTAAACGCTTTGCGCCCCCCACAGCGGAAAAACCACAACGGAGAAAGAGGGGAAATGGATCGATTTTATATAACGACACCGATTTATTACGTCAATGCTGAGCCTCATATCGGTCATGCCTACACTACGATTGTCGCCGACGTATTGAACCGCTGCCACAAACTTATGGGATTCAAGACCTTCTTTCTCACCGGCACGGACGAGCACGGGGACAAAATCGTTCAGGCAGCCCAGGCAGCTGGAATGGAGCCCAAGGCTTACACCGACCGTATAAGCGGACTGTTCCGGCAAACCTGGCCAAAACTCAATATCGAAAATGACAAGTTCATCCGGACCACCGACCCCGAACACATTAAAGTCGTCCAATACGTATTACAGAAGGTATTCGACGCGGGTGAAATCTACTTCAGCACCTACAGGGGTCTTTACTGCGTCGGGTGCGAGAGGTTTTACACAGAACGAGAACTGGTCGACGGAAAGTGCCCGGATCACGACAAGCCTCCGGTCGAGCGCGAGGAGGCGAATTATTTCTTTCGGATGAGCAAGTACCAGGACTGGCTGATAAAACACGTGGAAGCCAACCCCGATTGGATTCGCCCCGAGCGGTATCGCAACGAGGTCCTGGCGTTCCTGAGGGAGCCCCTGGAAGACCTGTGCATCTCCCGCCCGGTTGAACGCCTCAACTGGGGCATTCCACTCCCGTTCGACAGCAATTATGTGACGTATGTCTGGTTCGATGCGCTCATAAACTACATTTCTGCAATAGGATACCCCGAAGGCGAGCTTTACGCCGAATTCTGGCCGGTGGCGCAGCACGTTATAGCCAAAGACATCCTCAAACCGCACGGAATCTACTGGCCAACCATGCTCAAGGCCGCAAACATTCCGACTTTTTGCCACCTCAACGTCCATGGCTACTGGAAAACAGACGAAGGCAAGATGAGCAAGAGCCACGGCACGGTTGTTCGCCCGCTGGACCTTGCGCCCGTCTATGGGCTCGATGCCTTCCGGTACTTTGTCCTGCGGGAGATGGTTTTCGGACTCGATGCAAACTTCAGCGAGGATGCCCTGCTCCACCGATTAAACTCCGACCTGGCAAACGACCTGGGAAACCTTTTCAGCCGCACGCTTGCAATGACGGCGCGGTATTTCGAAGAAAAAGTCCCTCCATTCGGGTCACAACCGGACGCAATGGACCGCGAACTGCGGGAAAAGACTGAGAAAGCGATTGCGCAATTAAGCGAGGAAATCTTCAACCTCGGGTTCCACAAGGCGCTTATAGCCATTTGGGAATGCATCGGCGCGGCCAATAAATACATCGACCACGTCGCCCCATGGAACCTGGCCAAAGAGCAGGACCTTTTGCCCAGGCTTCAGACAGCGATGAGAACTCTTCTGGAGGTCAATAAAATTGTTGCTGTGCTGATCAGTCCCTTCATGCCCTCGACTTGCGAGAAAATGCTCGAACGGCTGGGCATAGCCAAAAAAGCGTCGGACCTGAAGCTTGCCGAGGATGCCCTCTGGGGTACCTTGGAAGAAGGCGCGAAAGTGTCGAAAGGGGAATCGCTTTTCCCAAGGGTGGTCAAAACAGCCGACAAAGTCAAGCCGCACGATGGTGTAGCCGCCAAGGCAAAACCAAAGACGCAGGAAAAACCTGAAACTCAAGCCGCTGCCGGGACAATGGAGGTCGGCGGCGCCATCGATATCGATTTTTTCCGCCAGGTTGACCTCCGGGTCGGCCTCATTAAGCAGGCGCAAAAGATCCCGCAATCCGAAAAACTCATAAAGCTGATCGTCGATATAGGTGAAGAGCGTCAGATCGTGGCCGGAATCGCCAAAACCCACTCGCCTGAACAGTTGATAGGAAAACAGGTGGTGCTGGTCGCCAATCTCAAGCCCGTAAAGCTGATGGGAATCGAATCGCACGGAATGGTCCTTGCCGTGCGCGATGGGCAGGATCTGAAACTTGTCGTTCCCGAGGGCAATGTTTCGCCCGGAGGCAAGATTTCATGAGGGCCCCGGATGCCCGTTAAAGAAGCGCCCCGGCGCTGATTTGCTTCTCTGTTCTGTTCCAATTTCCCGCCTAATCTGCTATTTGGTATACTTTCCGCTTTGGTGCGAACTCAACCGTAGTTCTATGTGTGTTTACCCAAAGGACGAGAATCGGTTGGTTTGCATCCGCCTTAAAGCCGGCGCCGTAAATGTTGCTCCACATGGAATAAGGGAGTTGCCTTCGCTCAGGCTTCTCGAAGAGGAAACCCCATGGAACAAAAATATTCTCCAAGGTCGATCGAAAAAAAATGGCAGCAATACTGGGGCGAGTCTCAGGTTTTCAAAGTGGGTGAAGATCAGAATAAGGAAAAGTTCTATCTTCTGGAGATGTTTCCATATCCCTCCGGCCGCATTCATATGGGGCATGTCCGCAACTACACGATAGGCGACGTGGTAAGCCGCTTTTTGCGGATGACGGGATATAACGTGCTCCATCCCATGGGATGGGACGCCTTCGGAATGCCTGCGGAAAACGCCGCGATCAAAGCCGGGACCCATCCGGCGAAATGGACTTACGATAATATCGACTACATGCGAAACCAGCTCAAGCAACTCGGTTTTTCGTACGACTGGTCACGGGAGTTCGCGACTTGCGATCCAAGCTACTACAGGTGGGAGCAGCTTTTTTTCCTCAAGATGTTTGAGCGTGGTCTGGCCTACAGAAAAAGCTCCTATGTAAACTGGTGCTCCAAGTGTCAGACCGTGCTGGCAAACGAACAGGTCGAGGACGGCGCATGCTGGCGCTGCGATACTCCGGTCGTGCAAAAAGACATGGAGCAGTGGTTTTTCAAGATCACCAATTATGTCGATGAACTGCTCGACTATACATACAAGCTGAGCGGATGGCCGGAACGCGTGCTTGTTATGCAGCAGAACTGGATAGGAAAAAGCGCCGGGAGCAGATTGCTCTTTCCGCTCGAATCCGGCGAGGGAAGCATTCAGGTATTCACGACCCGCGCGGACACGCTTTTCGGCGCTACGTTCATGAGCATTGCCCCGGAACATCCAATGGTCGCCGAACTCTGCCGTGGAAAGCCCGAGCAGGCTGCCGTGCTCGATTTTGTCGAAAGGGCCAAGAGATCCAAGCGCGAAGAGCGCGAAGCCGAACTGCTTGAAAAAGAGGGCTTATTTACAGGAAGCTGCTGCATCAATCCGGTGACCGGGGAAAGGATGCCGGTTTATGTGGCGAACTTCGTTTTAATGGCCTACGGCACCGGCGCGGTCATGGCGGTACCCGCCCATGACCAGCGCGATTTCGAGTTTGCGAAAAAATACGGCCTGCCGATCCGGGTAGTCATAAAACCTGCTGAGGCGCGGGAAGCCCCTTCGGCCGACGAACTCACCCATGCGTTTGAAGAAGACGGCATTCTGGTTGACTCCGGGGAGTTTAGCTCGATGGACTCCGCTGCCGCCCGCGACTCTATAACCGAGGCCCTGGCGAAAACAGGACTTGGCGAACCAAGCGTTCAATATCGGCTTCGCGACTGGGGAATTTCCCGGCAGCGCTACTGGGGCGCTCCCATTCCGATCATTTACTGTGAAAAGTGCGGGGTTGTGCCGGTCCCCCGGGAAGACCTGCCTGTCGTGCTTCCGTTAGACTTGGAGCTTCTTGAAAACGGAGGCTCACCCCTGCCGTTTCACAAGCCTTTCTACTCGATCCCCTGCCCGAAATGCGGGGCCGATGCGCGGCGCGAAACAGACACGATGGACACCTTTGTTGAATCCTCCTGGTACTTTGCCCGATACGCATGCCCCGACTTCGATAAGGGTCCGCTCGACAGCAAACGGGTCAACTACTGGATGCCGGTTGACCAGTACATCGGCGGCATAGAACACGCCGTTCTGCATCTGCTTTATGCGAGATTTTTCGTGAAAGTCCTGCGCGATCTGGGGGAACTCAACGTCGATGAACCTTTCCTGAACCTTCTTACGCAGGGAATGGTCATAAAAGACGGCTTCAAGATGAGCAAATCAAAGGGCAACGTAGTGGACCCCGATGAGATGATTCAGGCATACGGGGCGGATACGGTGCGGCTTTTCTGCCTGTTCGCCGCGCCGCCGGAAAAGGACCTCGACTGGAGCGAACAGGGCGTCGAAGGCTCTTTCCGGTTTCTTTCCAGAATGTGGCGGCTCGTTTCCGAGTACCTCGACAACCTGACATCGGCCGCCACGTATGCGGGCGCAACCCCTCTGCCCAAAGATCTCGCCCAGCTTCGCCGCAAGACGCATCAGAGCATAAAAAAGGTTACCGAGGATATCCGGGAACGGTTCCATTTCAATACGGCAATCGCCGCCATCATGGAACTCGTCAACCAGATATACCAGGTACTCGACAATCGGCTGTCGGACCCCATGTTCTGGCCTGTCGTAAGAGAAGCCATCGAAGCTGTGATAGTCCTGTCATCGCCCATGGTCCCGCACATTTCCGAAGAACTCTGGAAGATACTTGGTCATCAAAAGCTGCTCATGGAAACTGCATGGCCGACTTGGGACGATCAGGCGCTCAAGGCGGAGGAAGTTCTCATCGTTATCCAGATAAACGGAAAGTTGCGAAACAGGATAACCGTTCCATCGGACGCCACCGACAGGGAACTCGAGGACATATCTCTTCAGGATTCCAGGGTTCGGGAGTTCATTGAAGGAAAACAAGTTAAAAGAGTTGTCGTAGTGCCAAAGAAGTTGATAAATATCGTCGTCCAGGATTGAGTTGTCCAAAAACGAAGGATTCCAGCAGACAACATTACATCAAACAGCCTTTTTGCCGTCCAGGATAGTTTCCAAATTTCAGGTTTGCGGCAGAGTGCGGGGAGCTCGCCATGATTAGTCGAAGTGTAAAATTGATATTTTTATTGAGCTCAGTTTTATTGTGCCTGGCCTCTTGCGGCTACCACTTCTCAGGCGAGGGCGTGGGGCCGAAACCCGGCTTGAAGTACATCGCCATCCCCGTATTCGCGAACAAGACAACGGAACCCAACGCCGGAGCAATTTTCGCCGATGCGCTCAGGAACGAATTTCTTCAGAAGGGGAACATGAAAGTTGTCCCGGTCGAGGAGGCGGAGGCCGTATTCATTGCAACCATCTCGGGCATAAGTATTCAGCCGGTTGCACATCATCCCGTCAATCAGGTTGTCAATCGGATTACGCTGGTGAACAGGCTGATGGTAACGGTGGATATCCGGTGCGAGGAGAAGAAAACGCACAGAATACTGTGGCGGGACCCCTTTTTACGTTACTATAAAATTTACCAGGTAACCGATGACCCGCTCCATCCCGATCCAATCGAAGGCTTTGAAAACAGAGAGGCCGCACTCGGCGTTCTGGCACAAGAGATGTCCACGCGTATCCATGACAGGTTTCTGAGCAACTTCTGATGCAGGCCGAAGACTTTCTCGAAAAGCTTGATCACGGCGAAATCTCCCCGGTTTATCTTTTCGTGGGGGAAGAAACTTTCCTCATGGATGAGGCCTGGAAGAAGCTTCTGTCAAAGGCGCTCCCGAAGGGTGGCAGATATTTCAACGGCGAGCGGCTGCAGGCAAGGGAAATAGAAGTCCCTGACGTCATCGAGCGGCTTGCGACCACACCCATGTTCGGAGGGCGAAGGCTTATCAGGGTCGACAGTGTGGAGACCTGGGGAAAAGAGGCTCGAGAGGCAATGGAGGCCTTTGTGCCGCTGATTCCCCCTGCTGCATGCCTAGTCATGACCGCTGCGGGCAGAAAAAACATCGAAGGGCTTGCAAAAGCGGTCGAAGCCAGAGGCAAAATCGTCCAGTTTAAGTCCGGCGGTAAAGAGGCGCCGCGCTGGCTCATTGAAAGGGCCGGGCAACTCGGGAAAATCCTTCCCCTCAGGGCCGCCTTCCTCCTTGTTGAGATGGCCGGCACCGATTTACATACTCTCGCATCCGAGTTGGACAAGATTTGCACTTTCATCGGCGAACGTGAACGAATCGAGGCCGATGATATTCTAGAGGCCGCCAGTTCTCAGCGGAATTTCTCCACCTTCGAACTGCTCGACCACCTCAGAGCGCGGCAGGCGGGTAAAGCCGTAAGGTCCCTCAGAAGCCTGATTCTCGCCGGTGAACTCCCTCTTAAGATTCTCGCGACACTGGCGTGGCAGATTCGTATGGTTTGGCAAGTCAAAGACGGTTTGCGGCAGGGAATGTCGGAAGCCGAACTGGCCAAGCGGCTGGGGGCGCATCCTTTCGTAGTGAAAAAGGCGCGGGCACAGTCTTCTCGAATTTCGGACGCAGATCTATACAGAACGCTTGAAGCTATCTGTCAAACAGACATAGCAATCAAGAGCACGGGGACCCCCCCGGAGGTCCTGCTCGAAGAGCTGCTGCTGGACCTTTGTCTGGACAGCGCAAAGCCTTTCGAACCCGCCCGCGGGGTTGGAATCGTTAAGGTGCGCCGGGACTAAAGAGCGTTGACTCTGCGGGTCAGGCGGGAAATTTTCCGAGATGCCGTATTCTTATGTATGACGCCTTTGGAGGCGGTTTTTTCGATAACGGAGACTGTCTTTTTTAATTCCTCGACAGCCTTTTCGGGCGATTTTCCGGCTATGGCTTCCTCTAGACCCCTTACCACGTTTTTCATTCTCGTCTTGCGAGAGCGGTTTCGCACCCGTTGCTCCTCGCTCTGTCTCGCCCTTTTGATAGCTGACTTATGGTTTGCCAATCGAAACCTCCTTGAGATCCACTCCCTTGAATATCCAAGCCGTTATCTAAAAACCAAACGGACCGTAGTCAAAATCTGCAAAAGAGTGAGTTTATACCTTATCCTGCCGTGATGTCAAGATCAACCTCAGGCATAACCTTTTCGATTCCCAGGACAGCACGGCGCAAGAACAAAATAAAAATCGCTAAGCGACCTGCCTGGGAGCTTTTTCGGCAACCTTGACTCTTACTTCCTCCCAGAATTTCTTCAGCTCCTCGCCTTCCATGGATTCTTTTACAAGCAGGATTTTGGCTAACTTCTCGAGCATGCCCTGCTGCTCAGTGAGAATATGTGTCACCTTCTGGTGCGTTTCCGCGATAATGGCCGAAATCTCCTTATCTATCAGCTGGGCGGTGCTTTCGCTGAATTCCCTCTGCCGTGGCCCAAAACCAAGGTCAAGGTGCGCGGAGTGCGGCTCATTTATATAGGTCAGGGGGCCGAGCTTTTCGCTCATTCCGTATTCCATCACCATGCGGCGGGCAATGTCGGTCGCCCGCTGCAGGTCGTTCTGGGCGCCGGTCGAAATATCGCCGAAAATGATCTCTTCCGAAACCCTGCCGCCCAGCAGGACCTTAAGTCTGCCAAGAAGTTCCTGGCGCGTCATCAGGTACCTGTCCTCGGTGGGAAGCTGCTGCGTGTACCCCAGGGCGGCAATTCCACGCGGAATGATGGAAATCTTGCTTACCGGATCCGTGTTGGGAAGGACCATTGCGACAAGTGCATGGCCGGATTCATGGTAGGCGACGATCTCCTTTTCTTTGGGGTTCATAGCCCTGTTTCTTTTTTCGAGCCCGCCGATTATCCGGTCGGCGGCCTCCTGAAAGTCGGCCATCGTGACCTCTTCCCGGTTGCGCCTTGCCGCTACCAAAGCCGCTTCATTTACCAGGTTGGCAAGGTCGGCGCCCACAAACCCCGGCGTCATAGCCGCAATTTTCTTCAGATCGACGTCCGGACCGAGTTTGACCTCCTTTGCATGAACGTGCAAAATAGCTTCTCTACCCCGAATATCGGGTTTGTCGATTGCAACGTGCCTGTCGAAACGGCCGGGGCGCAGCAATGCGGGATCGAGTATTTCGGGGCGGTTTGTGGCCGCCATCATGATCACTCCGGCCCTCGAATCGAAACCGTCCATCTCGACCAGGAGTTGATTTAACGTCTGCTCCCTTTCGTCGTGGCCTCCTATCGGGTTCAAGCCGCGTGCCTTGCCCAGAGCGTCCAATTCGTCCACGAAGATGATGCAGGGGGCGTGATCCTTGGCCTGGCCGAAAAGATCGCGCACCCGCGCCGCGCCGACCCCTACGAACATCTCGACAAACTCCGAGCCGCTCATGCTGAAGAAGGGCACTCCGGCTTCCCCCGCAACCGCGCGCGCAAGCAGAGTTTTCCCTGTTCCGGGTGCGCCGACGAGCAAAACACCCTTCGGAATCTTGCCTCCGAGCTTTTGAAACTTTTCAGGTTCCCTCAGGAACTCGACGATTTCCTCAAGTTCAGCTTTAGCCTCATCTATCCCGGCGACATCGTCGAAAGTTACGCCGATCTCTTTTTCGGCGTAAATCTTCACTTTCGCCTTGCCCACCGAAAGCACGCCCTGCGGTCCGCCTCCCATGCGCCGCATGAGAAAACTCCAGAAGAAAAAGAATATGGCCAACGGCAGCAGCCATGAAAGCAACACACCAAACCATTTGTTATCAGAAGAGCCGCTGAATTTTGTCCCCTGCGCTTCGAGCTCTTTCACGAGATCGGGGTCGTCGACCCGGAGGGCCGAGACGGTCCTGTTCGGCTCTTTGCCCTCTTTCAGAGTCGCCGTAATCCTGTCAGAGCCGATGACAACACTCTCGACCTTTCCGGCCTTGATCATTTCCTTGATGTCGGAATACGTGACCCGGTTGGTCTGCTGTTCGGTAACAAAGGTTTGCAACCACATGATCACGAGCAGGGCTGCGATGAAGTACCAGATTGAAAAATGAACCTTGCGCTGTGAAGGGTCCGATTTTCGGCCTCCATCACCCGAGGGTCCTCGAAAACGATTCATAAATTTGTCCAGCGGGTCTTTCGATTCGTCATTGGCCATTGCTGTCAATCACCTCGCCAGGCGCCGCCAAAGCGCCCCTCAGACTTCCCAGAGCATTTTTTTAGGCACGTGAAACCATTATCCCCAAAAAAAACCTTTTTGATCCAGACTTCATAAAATATATTACACCTCGGAGCCCATGCAATCCGATATTAAAGAAAATAGGGTCAGCAGCTGGAGTCGAAACTATCGAAAGTCATCCTGAGCATAAAATTTGCTTGCACTCTTGAATTGTGCCATTAATATTAGTCGACCATTTTCGTCAATTCAATTAGGAGGCAAACCAGATGAGGACCGGCGGATACTTTAAGCTTGGATTAATTTCTTCTATTATTTTCGCCCTGTTGTGTTCTCCGATCATGATCGGCACACCAGGGCTCGGAGTCGCCCTTGCCGCTGTGGAGCAACCGCCGGGACCCGAAGGCCCCTCCAATGGGCGGAACGTTAATGATCCCTATGAAAGTTTTAACAGAAAGGTATTCGATTTTAATGACACTGTATATTTCCATGTGCTCAAACCCGTAGCTGTATTTTATTCAATCTACCTGCCACCGGATCTACGCACGGGCGTCAAAAATGGGTTCCACAATCTGGTTTTCCCCTCCCGCGTAGTTAATTGCGTGCTCCAGGGAAAAGTTGACAGAGCCGCCATCGAAATAATCCGATTCGTCATAAATTCGACTATGGGCCTTGTTGGTATGTTCGATATTGCGCAAACCAACTTTAAACTCACCGGTTATGAGGCAGATTTCGGCCAGACGCTTGCCCTCTGGGGCGTCAGGTCAGGTCCGTACCTGGTTATCCCGCTGCTCGGTCCCTCAGATGAGAGGGACTTTGTCGGCTTCGGGGTAGACTCCGTTATGGACCCCCTATTTTGGATCCCAGCCGATTGGTGGGTGAGCCTTGTCGCTCAAACAGGGAAATTCATAAACCGCACTTCGCTCGAAATAGGTCAGTACGAGGAATTAAAAAAGGCCTCGCTGGACCCCTATGTCGCCATGCGAGACGGTTATATCCAGTACAGGGAACATTACATCTCAAAATAGCTCTCCATTCGGGACCGCTTATCACAGGAACGGGGACGCAACTATCCTTTGCGCCCCCGTTCATTTTCCAGCCATGGGACAACCCACAACCTGCTTCAACTCGCAAAAAAATACCATTGGAAGCCCGAAAACCGTGCAACTGCGATAAATTAATTTCCGTCGAGCGCTCAAGATAGATACTTCCTTTTTGGCAAGATAGTACAAATTGAAGGGGGAGGAAAAGTGGAATGGCGGAGATTCTTCTCTGGACTTATCTTTTGCGATTAAGCTGAGTAACAATTTCTGAACAGAATCAGCCCCACTCCAGGTGGATAGAGGACGGGAAAGCAGTATGCCAGGTGGTTGTGGAAAAGGAGAAGAAATGGAAGATACGAAAAGTTTTGCGAAGATCACGGCGGAGGAACTGTACGACAAGATCAATCGGAGGGTTGATCTGATCATTATTGACACTTTACCAAAGGAACTATTCGAGAAGAGGCATCTGCCAGGCGCCCAAAATGCCTGCGTCTTTGAGGTTGTCTTTCCCTCAGAAGTAGATGCCATCGTGCCGGATCGTGACCGAGAGGTTGTTCTTTACGGCTCCAGCAGTGCATCCCATGATTCTGTCATCGCGGCCGAAAAGCTTGTGCGGCTTGGGTATTCGAAGGTGTTTGCTCTCACCGGGGGGCTGGCTGCCTGGAGAGAAGCGGGATATCCCCTAAAGGGTAATGATCCGAATTCCGTGGAGGATGGCGATCACCTCGTATTGGACGAGCGCAGCTACACTGTCGATACCGAACAGAGCATTGTCGAGTGGACCGGGCGCAACCCGAACTCGACACACAACGGCACGCTACGTCTATTGAGAGGCGATATCACGATACAGCAAGGCAACTTAAACGGAACTTTCGAGATCGACATGCACTCGCTCAAGAATCTGAACTTGGAGGGTAACGAATGGCAGCCGGTGCTCATTGCTCACTTGAAATCGGATGACTTTTTCTTCACGGAGAAGTTTCCGACTGCCCGGTTCACGATTGATTCGGCCCGAAAAACCTGTGAATCCCTGAGTGCACCCAATTTCGAAGTGGAAGGCACACTTGAACTCCGTGGCGTGCGTAATGCCATGAAGTTTTTAGCGACTGTCAGTAATCTACCCGATGGTGCGATCACCGCCGAAGCGCATTTCGACTTCGATCGCACGCAGTGGAAGATCATCTACGGATCCAGCCGGTATTTTGAACATCTAGGCATGCACCTCGTTTTTGATTCTATCAGCATAGGGTTACGCATCGTAGCCAGATAGGGTCAAGATTGACCGGAGATAAGGTTGCGCTGAATCAGGAGGTCACCAGTTCGGAGATGTTGTCGGTCGCACATGAAGCGAAGGGAATCTTGTGCGGATCAAGTGCTTTGAGTGATAGACGTCCCCTTCATTTTCTCAAGGACAATAATATGCCAAACAAGATCATCCAGGATCGGGCCCGTGGCGCCATCATGGGGGCCTTCATAGGCGATGCCCTGGCCCTCGGTCCTCACTGGTATTACAATCTCGCTGAACTTCGGCGCGACTACGGCGAGTGGATCAATGACTATACCGATCCCAAACCCGGCCGATACCACGATGGAGTCAAAGCAGGTCAACTTTCTCAGGCAGGTTTTATCCTCACGCTCGTGCTTCGCTCCCTCGTTGATTGCGGAGGTTACGATGCAGCGGACTTTTGCCGCCGGATGGATGAAGATCTCTTTCCGCTACTCGACGGGACCCCAGTGAGCGGGCCGGGGAGATACACCAGCCAGTCAATCCGGGAGGCATGGAGGCGCCGTGTGCAGCAGAAAGTGCCCTGGGGGCAAACCGGGGGCCACGCGGATACCACCGAAGCAATTGAACGCACCCTTGCCATAGCCGTTCGCTATGCCTTTCAACCCGCCCAGCTCGCATCTGCCGTGGCCGATAATACAATCCTTACCCAGGCAGATGATACCGTGGTCTCGATGACTGTCGCCTTCGGCGCGGTGTTGGGTCTTCTGGTTCAGGGGCATAGACTGGACATGCAACTGTCGGCTAAGCTCATGAAATTGGTGAAAAAAGGGGAATTGCCATTTCACGCCGTGACTCGCGACAATCTCCAGCCGCCACGTCCCGGTGATCCGGACCCACCCCGCGCCGGCCGATTCGCCTCACCGGACGCACTGCTTTCGCCATCCTATATGGCCCAAGCTGCAGCAGATGAGGGAATCCACATAGAGCCCGCGTGGAAGGTATCCATCGTCTATGGCATGCCTTGCGCCATTTACCACCAGCTTCCTGCCGCCTACTATCTCGCTGCCCGGTTCCACAATGATTTCGAATCGGCCGTACTCCATGCTGTTAATGGAGGAGGGCAAAATCAGGCGCGTGCAATCATGACGGGGGCCTTGACCGGCGCCCAAACTGGTTTTTCGGGCATCCCTCAGCGCTTTCTCGACGGGCTCGAAGAGGCGGCTGTACTCAGCAAACTGGCCGTGGACCTGGCTTCAAAGGTCGGAAGCCCCTGATACTGATGAATGGAGCAGTTAATCGGTTTGTTTTTGCTTATTAGACAGTGTTGCCCCTTCATCTTCCACTTCCGTTAAACCGCTGAGGGACGCCACTAAGTTGACTGTTCTTGTTGTAGGGGGCTGCCGAAATTTTAAGACATCTTTCCTGGTCCCGGGAATTCGAGGACCGAAATCCTCAACGGGTTCGAATCATAGAGGAGGAATTCGTGATCATAGATGTTCATCGAAGATTCCCCTGTGTGAGCCTCTGGCGTAAAACTTCATAGAGAGCGACAGTGGCTGCCGAGGCGGCGTTCAGTGAATCCAGGGGGCCCGCGGCCGGAATTTGGACCAGCATGTCACACTCTCTTCTTATCAGTGGGCGGATTCCCTTTTGTTCGTTTCCAATCACCAGGCATAGCGGGACCGTGAAGTCGGCTTCATAAGAATTTTTGTTTCCCCTGACATCCAGGCCCGCCACCCAGTAGCCGGCCGATTTGATCCGCATGAGCGTCCTGGCGACATTGGTGACCCTGGCGACAGGAACATACCCGGTGGCTCCCGACGCAATTTTGATCACTGTTGCGGTTACACTTGCCGAGCGGTCTTTAGGGATTACCACCCCTTTTGCGCCCAGAAAGCACGCGCTCCTGAGGATTGCTCCAAGGTTTTGGGGGTCCTGTATGCTGTCCAGCACCAGAAGAGGTTCCCGTTCGGCAAGAGGTTTTTCGAGCAGGGCCTCAAGCTCCGTGTAAGGGAACTCCGCCATCTTCAGGGCCACCCCCTGGTGGTGCGCGTGTCCCGTCAGTTCCGATATGCGCTCGTTGGCGCTCCGTGTGACGTGCACCCGCCGCTTTCCGGCAAGATCCTCGAGTTCCCGTCCTCTCAAATCGCTTCGAGAAAGCACAAGCTCACCTGCGTCAAATTTCTCGCACAGCAGGGCTTCCCTTACAGGATTTACTCCTGAAATCCAGATTGCCCGTTCGGATGGATCAGTCTTTTTCATGGAAGAAGGCCTTTCGCCTTCCGCGCTCCGTGAGGTACATCGCTGAGGGGTGCCCGCAACCGATATGGCATTTTTTTTGCCCAGTGTTGTATATAAGCCTGTCTTACGAGGTTAAGCATTGGGATAGGTGAGCGACATCAAGAAGGCTTTTAGCCTGGCTGCCTGGGCTACCCGGCTCGATCTGCCGGCATGCAGGACTGCCTCCATGTCATTGACCGCCTCCTGCAAGTTGTCGTTTATGATAATGTAGTCATACCAGGGAGATTCGAGAAACTCACGCCGGGCTGCTGCAACCCGTATGGCGAGTTGGTCTTCCGTTTCGGTTGCCCGGCTGCGGAGGCGCTCCTCAAGCACATGCATGGAAGGCGGCAGTACAAAAATCGTTAGTGCGGACGGATAGGAGCAGCGTACGAGACGTGCACCCTGAACGTCTATGTCCAGGATTACGTTGTTCCCGGCCGTAAGCCACTGATCGACAGGATGTTGGTCTGTTCCGTAGAACTCGCCATGGACTTCAGCCCATTCAAGAAAGCGCCCCGAACTGATTCCATTCAGAAATTCCTGCCTCGACAGGAAATGATAATCCCTTCCGTCAATTTCCTCCGGACGCTTCGGGCGGGTGGTGCAGGATACGGAAAACTTCAGGTTCGGGCAATCTGCCGATACTTTCCGGATGATGGTAGATTTTCCGACTCCGGAAGGGGCCGATACGATAAAAAGCTGCCCTGTGGTGGCTGGAGGGAACATAGCTTCTAAAGCTGCTTAATAAGGTTTGCCTCTTTGGAGTTTCCATCCAGAAGAAGCCGTTGGGCAATTGTTTCGGCTTGAACGCCGGACAGGATTACATGGTCGCTGTCGGTAACGATTATGGAGCGGGTGCGGCGGCCCATGGTGGCATCTATGAGCTTATTTCCCAGTCTTGCGTCTTCTTTTAGCCTTTTCATGGGTGCGGACGCAGGTGATACGATCGCTACCACGCGATTGGCGATCACCGTGTTGCCAAAACCGATGTTGAGCAGTTTGACTTCCATGTTTTCTCCTGACACGGGTTGGAGGAGTTATTGCGGACGGGGTGCAAATCCCGGAAGGCTTCTGTCGAGGTCGCCGTGTGCGGTCAGTTCCGAGAGAATATTGACTCCAGCGGCTCAGCCAGGTTTGTCCACTAAATAGTATGTACCCTGCCCCCAGGTTGGTCCTGCTTAACAGATATTGGATTTTTATAAAACGCGACGAAAAAAGCAACTAAATTCCTCACAACCGCTCAGGTTTTCTTAATTCGGGACTAGAGATGACTCCTTGGCGGAAAAAGAGAAAATTTGAACGGTTCGCAATCAGTTATTTCCGCGCCGAAAGGTGCCTCCCGCCCTCTGTCACGTGTTGATGAACGAAAGTTTTTGCTTATTTTAACTCTGTAGGTTGAATGGCGCGGTTTTGTTCATACTTTTTTGCCCTCTCATATCGGGGCCGTAATCCTGGAAAACAAAATGCTGACTCGACTCAATGATTCTTCACCCGTCATAGTGGAGGGTTGTCGGACGCCTTTTCTTCGATCGGGGACCGATTTCAAAGACACGCTGACTTACGATCTGGCCCGAATGGCTCTCAAGGGGGTCATCGATAAGGCGGATCTGCCTGCTTCGGAAATCGAGCATGTTCTTTTCGGATGCGTTCTGAGCGAGCCGCGAACGAGCAACGTTGCCCGTGAGGCCATGATCGGAGCGAACCTCCCGGTTGAAATTCCCGCACACACCATTGCAATGGCCTGCATATCCGGATCTCAGGCCATTTCGCAGGCTGCCGGGCTCATCGCCTGCGGTCAGGCCGATACGGTTATAGCGGGAGGCGCGGAGAGTCTCAGCAACCTTCCTATTTTGCTAAAGCGCGCGATGAGACACAAACTGATCGAGATGCGCCGCCTTAAAACCCCGGCCGACTGGATCAGGTGGGCCTTTGGTCTCCGGCCAGGCTATTTTCTCCCGGAAATTCCGGAGATTGCGGAATTTTCAAACGGTTTGACCATGGGCCAGAGTTCCGACAGGCTCTCGGCCCGCTGGGGAGTGAGCCGGCAGGAGCAGGACCGGTACGCTCTGAGGTCTCATCAGCTTGCCTCGGAGGCGACCCGCAACGGCCTGTTTTCGGAAATCCTGCCTGCGAGTGTCCCACCTCTGTTCAAGACCATCGAAAGAGACAATGGAATCAGGAATGATGTCACTCTGGAAAAACTTTCGAAACTTCCCCCAGCTTTTTATCCCCCATTTGGGACGGCGACCGCCGGCAACTCCTCTTTTCTAAGCGATGGCGGGGCGGCGGTCCTTCTCATGTCCTACCGGAAGGCAAAAAGTCTTGGGTACAAGGCTGCGGCGCGTATTGTCGGATTTTCTTTCCACGGGTGCAATCCCGACGATGAACTTCTTCTGGGGCCGGCTTACGCCGTGCCGAAGCTGCTCAAAAACAGCGGTATTTCCCTTTCCCAGATCGATGTTTTTGAATTCCATGAAGCCTTTGCCGGGCAGGTCCTTGCAAACCTTAACGCCCTTGACAGTGATGCGTTTGCGAGCGAAAAGCTCGGTCTTTCCACGAAAATAGGCGAAATAAAGATGGAGCGGTTGAATACTCGAGGGGGATCTCTTTCCATCGGCCACCCGTTCGGTGCAACCGGCATTCGGCTTCTTATGGGCTGCTGCGACAGGCTGAAGCGGGAAAACGGCAGCTTCGGGATAATCGCAAGCTGCGCGGCCGGCGGCCTTGGACACGCAATGCTGATCGAGCGCTTGAGCTGAAAAACCGGTTGCGGGATGCCGCCTTAATCCGTGAGCATGTTTTTCCCGCCATCGGATGCAAGAGGACGGTTTTCAGAAAAGGCAGGGAGAATATATGGAGTCTGTGAGGCTCGAAAAAAATGAAGATGGCGTTCTGTTCGCTTTTATCGATAATCCGGGCGACCGGGTCAACACGCTGAGTGAGCAGGTTATCTCAGATGTTGAAAACGTACTCGACGAAGTGGAGAACGATCACCTCGCAAAGGCCCTCGTCTTTATAAGCGGCAAGAAAGACACTTTCATCGCCGGGGCCGACATCAGGGGTTTCGACAGTATGCGGGAACCAGGGTATGCAAAGGAAATCATCAGTCGCGTCCACGCCCTTTTCGGCCGCATCTCGAACCTCCACTATCCTTCAATCGCGGCGATAAACGGGGCTTGCCTGGGTGGCGGACTGGAATTTGCGCTTGCCTGCCACTTTCGAATTGCCACCGACTCCGATAAAACCATTCTCGGCCTGCCGGAAGTAAAGCTGGGGATCCTGCCGGCGGCAGGTGCAACGGTCCGCCTGACCCGTACGGCCGGCATTAGAAGAGCGCTTCCGCTCATGCTGAGCGGGAAAGGCCTGAGCGCAGGCGAGGCAAGGGACCTTGGCATAGTGGACATCCTGGTCTATCCGCATGGCCTAGCCGATACGGTGAGAAGATGCGTGCCGTTTCTCAGGAAAAAATTTCCCGGGAAGGTCTCCTACCCGGTCCTGTTTTCGTTGGACTGGCTGTTAAAGACCGTTACCCCCGCGCGAAAGATCTATTTCCAGGCGGCTCGCCTCCGGGTCGCCAAACAGAGCGCCGATCACTATCCGGCCCCTTTCCGCTTGATTGACTGCGTGGAAGCTGGAATTGCGGGTACTATGTCAGACGGCTTCAAAGCCGAATTGGAGGCTTTCGGGCCACTCGTTGTTTCCCCTCAGTCGCAGGCGCTTCGGCACCTGTTTTTTGCCCGGACGGGGCTGAAAAAGAAACACTATGGGGCAGAGCCCAGGGAAGTGGGTTTGCTTGGAGTAGTCGGGAGCGGTTTCATGGGGACCGGTATCGCGGCGGTTTCCGCCCGAAGCGGCTATAAGGTGGCGATAGGGGACGTATCACAAGAAAAGCTTTCCAAGAGCCTCAAAGAGATCTGGGAATCGCTGGAGCGGCAGGTGAGATCGTCGAAACTCAAGCCGGTCCAGCGTGACAAGCTCTTCAGTCAGGTTGTGCCAATCGCCGATTACCAACACCTGGCCAGGGCTGATCTGGTCATCGAGGCTGTTTTTGAAGACCTTGCGACAAAGCAGCAAGTCCTGCGTGAAATCGAGTCCTTCACTTCCGCAGGGTCGATATTTGCCTCCAATACGTCTGCGATCCCCATAAGCCGCATTGCGCAGGCCTCCGTGCGCCCGGAAAACGTGATCGGAATGCACTATTTTTCGCCCGTGCAGAGAATGCCGCTGCTGGAAGTGATCTGCACGCAGCAGAGCGCGGACTGGGTCCTGGCCACCGCTGTTTCGGTGGGACGCAGGCAGGGCAAGACCGTTATCGTCGTTAGGGACGGGCCAGGTTTCTATGTGACCCGCATACTGATGCCCTTTATGCTCGAGGCGGTAAGGCTGATCGGGGAAGGGGCCGCTGTCGAGGATGTGGATGAGGCGATCAGGGGGTTTGGTTTCCCAGTAGGTCCTCTCAGGCTTTTGGATGAAGTGGGAATAGACATCGCCGCGCATGTTGCGTTGGAACTCGAGGAGTTTTTTGCCCACCGAGGCCTCATAGCGCCCAAGGCACTCGAGTCGATGCTTAAAGCCGGTTATGCGGGTAAAAGGAGGGGCGAGGGCTTCTACGATTACCGGCCGCGGTTGGTTGACAGAGTGCGTATCGGTGGCTTGGCGCCTTCCAGGCCGGTTAATCCGAATATTTACGGCTTTTTTGACGCAAGGGGCGCAAAGAGTGTCAATTCCTCGCAAATACAAAAAAGGCTTGTCTTTCTCATGCTAAATGAAGCCGCCCTGTGTCTCGAGCAGGGGACCATCTGCTGTCCCGAGGACGGTGATATCGGGGCGGTCCTGGGTCTGGGTTTCCCGCCTTTTCTGGGCGGGCCGTTCCGCTATATCGATTCGGAGCGGATAGGGCAGATCGTATCGGAAATGCAAAAGCTGTCCTCAACTCTTGGGCCGAGGTTTGAGCCCGCGCCCATTCTGGTCCATATGGCCGATCGCGAAGAAAAATTCTACGCGCGCCATTGACAACGCTACACATTAAATCCGGGTGTGTGCGTCCGTTCATTTTTCAACCGTGCTCACTATTATTTCCTGTTCCACCTTTTTGCCCTGCCTGGCGAGGGCCGAGTATCTCTTGAACATCCAGAGTTCCGGGATTATTTCAGAGACTATTTCCCCGTTATCGATTATCCGGACGACCGAGCTCTCGGAGACCACCACCGCTACCGAGTTGGTTAGTTTCGTTATGGATGCCGCCGCCATGTGCCTGCTGCCGAGGCCGAGCGGCAGTTCAATTCCTTCGGAGGAAGAGTCCAGGTAGCGGCAGGCTGAAAGAACCGTTCCGTCATCGGAAACCACGAAGGCCCCGTCCAATTGCGAGAGTTCCTTAACCGTTTCACGCATGTCCGTATCGGAAATTTGCTTCTTTTCGTTTGGATGCCCCTGCAGAGGATCGAGAATCAGACTTCGGGAATGTTTCATGACATTTTCGGAGTCTCCAACCACGAACATTGTCCCGATTCTTCTACCCTCCCTGCCTTCACGGGCGATCTCGACGCCGAGAATGATGACTTCCTTGAGGGTATCGGGATTTATCCCACGTTTCTCGGAGCATATCTCGCAGAACATATCCTCCGGCATTTTCATGAAGTATCTATCCATATGTGGCAGCCCTCCTAAAAAGCAATAGGTTGGTTTTCGCCGGGAAAGAACCCTCTTTGAGTCCTCCCCTGTACGGAAACCGCCGTGTCTCATCCCATGTTCCGAATTGACGCCAGGCTGAAAGCAACGGGCAAGATGACAAAATAATATTTAAATTAAGAGAAAATGAGAACTATACTATTAAATCCGACCGGCAGGGGGTAGTAATTTCGAGAAACTGACAGTTCATCGAACTCCTGCGGTCCCGGGAGTTTGGAAACTCTTTTTCCCCGTTACAGTTCAAATTTATACTAACTTAATCATCAAGGGCCGGAATTACTCATGAGTTCGACGAGACCCATACTTGTTATCGGAGGGACGGGGTACATCGGGGGCCGGCTCGTACCGCTTTTGCTCGAATCAGGCAACAGGGTCAGGGTCTTGGGAAGGTCCATCGCAAAGCTGTGCTCCCGGCCGTGGGCGTCACACCCGCACATTGAAGCCGTTCAGGGAGATGTGCTGAATCCGGAAGACCTGAAACGCGCGGTGGAGGGCTGCCGTGCGGCATACTACCTGGTCAGTTTAAGCAACGACCCAACGCTGCGCGGGATCGAATACGAAAAAGCCGAGGTCCGGGCGGCTTTCAATATGGTTGAGGCATCTTTGGGGTCTTCGCTTGAAAGGATTATTAGTCTCGGTTGGCTTGGAAACGGTATTGGAAGCAAGCTGGGCAGATATCAGCGCGCCAGATCGATGGCGGTCGAGATCCTTGGCCGCGGTCCGGTCCCGCTTACCCACCTGAGGGCTGCGGTGATCTTTGGATCAGGGAGTGCTTTTTTTGAAATTGTGCGCTACCTTGCCGATCGCCAGCCGGTAATTCCGGCTCCACGATGGATGAGGGCGCCTATCCAGCCGATCTCCATCAGAAACGTCCTCAAGTATCTTGCGGGCTGTCTGGAAAACGAGGAAACGACCGGCCGGAGTTTCGACATAGGGGGGCCGGAAGTGTTGACCTTCGAGCGGCTGATCGAAATCTATGCCGAGATTGCCGGTCTCAGAAAACGTTGGGTGTTTTCCGCGCCATTCATATCGTCGGGTCCCAGCGCACTTTGGATTCACATGGTCACCCCGATTCCGCTCGGCGTGGTAAAGCCGATCGCGGAAACCCTGTCAAATGGCGCTGTTTGCGAAAACTGCGGGATCAGGTCGATCATCGTGCAGGAGCTTCTCGACAGCCGGGAAGGGATCCGGAGGGCGCTGGACAAGACAATACACCACCATGTCGAAGCCTGCTGGACGGATGCGGGAGCGCTGGTCCCGCCGGAGTGGACCTATTGCGGCGATGAGCAATACGCGGGTGGGACCGTGTTTGAATGCGGCTACAGCATAAGGCTCAAGGCATCCGCGGAAGAGATCTGGGCGCAAATTGTGCGCATAGGCGGCCAGACCGGCTGGTACTATGGCGAATCCCTTTGGCAAATCCGCGGCTGGCTCGACAAGCTTTTCGGCGGGACCAGCCTCCACAGGGGACGCAGGCACCCCTACGACCTGCACATAGGTGATGCCCTGGATTTCTGGCGGGTCCTCGACCTTTCACCGCCTTTTCGTCTCCTTTTGCTCTCGGAGATGAAGCTCCCTGGTGAAGCCATTCTGGAATTCAAAATCACTCCAATGCCGGACGGGGAAACCGAGCTCCGGCAACTGTCGCGTTTTGTCCCGAGGGGTTTTTTGGGGCTGCTCTACTGGTACTCGCTCTATCCTGCCCACCAATGGCTTTTCCGGGGCATGCTGCGAGCAATCGCCCACGCTGTGCGCAAGCCGGTGTCAAGGGGGCCGGAACGGTTCACGCCTAAAATTCAGCCCTCGTGCAAAATCCGATAGGGTGACATTTTTTCGGGTTTTCGGCGTTTTCCGGTCCGATGTTTCCGGCAGGCTGAATATAACGTATGCCTTGTACCTCCCGCGTGTCTCCGATGACCCTTGCTAAACCTTCTCCAATGTGGCACAAATGAGGCCGGTCATCTGCAAGGTAATAAACGCGGTGTATGAAAGTAAATGAAGTTACCTGGTCCTCTGTGCATCCTGATATGTTGGTTTTGTCTCGTCCCATGGCAGAACGTCTTCGCCGCCTCCGATTCCACGGAGCTATCCTGGACTGAGCGGGTCATTTACGAGCAGGAACTGCTCGATCTCGAAAGGTCGGACCCTTCACTCGACTTGAATACCTGCCGCGAGATACTGGCCCGGCTTAACGCTAAGGAACCTTTCTACGTTCGCCAGGATATCCGGCAGGGCGCCAGGCTGAAAGTCCCAAGGGACTTCAATGCATACAGGGACTGGACCCCGCTGCCTGTCCGGCTGCCAAGGGAACTAAGCGGGCCGAAATTGATCCTGGTGGTCAAGGATAACGCTTTTATCGGGTGGTATGAATCAGGAGTGCTTATCGGAGACAGCCAGGCCTGCACAGGCAGTTCGGGCCAGGATACGAAGGCCGGGCTCTACCGTGTCGAGGAAAAGGACGCGGAACACACTTCAAGTTCATACCAGAATGACTATGGGACACGCGCATGGATGCCGTTTTCGCTCCGCGTCTACGAAGCTGTGTGGATTCACGCGGGAAATGTTTTCGGGGCCCGTTGCTCGCATGGCTGCGTGATTCTTCCGATGGAGAAAGCTGAAGCACTCTTCAGGTGGGCTGAGCCCGGCACACCCGTTCTTATAGTGGAGAAGCTGTGAGCAGTGCGGGGGCTGGGTTCGTTTAAGTCCACCGCGAGCATTTTCTTTCGGCTTCGATTTTCATCCTTCTGTGTCAGTCCTTTAAATCTTTATCTCCAAGCACGGCTTTTGCATCACCGTTCTCCGAACTATCATTCGGAGGTGTGAGGTCATGGCAGTCAAGGTCGATCATTTCGGGAAAACCGGCCGGGTTGAAACAAATGGAAAACCTGCTGCCGCTAAACAAATCTCCAAAAAAACCTCAAGTTCAAATGTGTTTCAAATCCTTCTGAATAAGCTAAAAGCCAAAGACAGCAACGTGATGACAGGCGGGCTTCGAAACAGGCCGGCATCCTCGGAGGTGATCAAGGCTGACCCTCACCGCCATGCCTCAAAAAATCATGGCGCCACCCATGGCCTGAACACGCAGAACGTCAATAATCTGGCTGCTTCGACGTTGATCGCCATGTCGGCCCTTTCTTCCGGGCCGAACCGCATCGGCAATCTCTGCTCGCAAAACGTGAGGAGGTCCAGCCAGCCGAACCGGACTTCGAATGCCGCTACGGGTTTAGCGGCACTGCCTGTTGACAGGACGAAACCTTATCGGGGTCAAAAAATCGGTACCCTTTCCGCCCGTTTCGAATCAGGCGAAAACGGTCCCGGTGTGATCGGCTATGACTACAACGGGGGGACATCCTACGGGACGTATCAGATTTCATCCAGGGCAGGTACGATGAAGTATTTCGTGGAATACCTCTCCGAGCGCGCACCGGACATCGCCGCCAAACTCAAAGCAGCCGGATCGGCGAACACCGGCGGCGTTTCAGGGAAAATGCCAGAGGTCTGGAAAAAAGCAGCAACTGAAGACCCGGTGCGGTTTTCTAAACTCCAGCACGATTTTATCGAAAAAACCCATTATCTCCCAGCCGTTCAGGAAATCTCGGACCGAACGGGTCTGGATATATCAGGGGGGTCCAGAGCGCTTCAGGAAGTGCTCTGGAGCACAGCCGTCCAGCATGGTCCAAAAGGCGCGGCAAAAATTTTCTCCAAGGCGGTCGATCGAGCACAGTCCAAAGATGGTGGGGTTAAAACGGCCCAGTTGATTAACTCCGTTTATGCCATAAGAGCGGGCCAGTTCGGGTCATCCGGACATGAAGTCGTGGCGGCTGCCCGGAGCCGTTTCAAAGAAGAGGGCAAACTCGCCCTTGAGATGCTTTCCGACCCATTCCTCAATTCCGAAGGCGTAAGGGCCTGATCGGCCCGAGCGGAAATATTTGCGCATAAGGCCAGAAAAAAATTCCCCTTACGCCCTCGAAGAATCCGCCGAAGAAAAATCGATCATTGTAAGTAGTTGATTGTACTAGACTTCAAGCAGACGGATTCTTTGGTATCAAGTTTGCTCCTAAATCCTTCCGAAGTGTATCCATCCAGGCAAGAAACTGTTGAGTTTGGCCAAACAGCCAGCTAATTTCCAGGTCCCGCGAGGTCGATGGCATAATGCATTCAGAACAGGTGAACGCGTCTCAACTGTTGGCATCCTTTCTTGGGAGCGAAAACGACAGAATTTCGCGGACTATAAGCCGGTCCGATTTTGCGGGCGAACTCAAAAAGCTCATTCGGGAGCCGGCCAATGGGGCGTCAGAGCTTTCCAAAAATGTTGCGTCAAAGTCTGAAAACTCAAACGTGGTTGATTCCGGTGCAAAGGCTTACGGAGGGCTGGCCGCTGCGGGAACGAAAACACGCGGGCAGTCCGCGGGCCGGGTGCAGAAAGCCGCTACAGATTCCAAGGCGAAAATAAACGAGCTGAAATCAAAAGCCAAGGCCGCAGAAAGTGTCTTCGTCACAAACTCCGCCGTAGCCAACACGGTACTGGCCGACCTTCAATACCCGGCGGAGACAAGGCAGGCATGCAAAGCCCTCCAAAATAAGCAAGGTGCAATGTCTGTCAAAGATCTGAAATCCTTTTTGGACAATAAGTCTCCTATTAGTTCGGCCATCACCTCTGAGGTCCCCGCGGAACATGTCAAAGATTTGGTGGATTCGATAATCGCCAAGGGGAGCGGCACGGGCAAACAAGGGGCGGCGCCGGAGGTCGACATTCAGGCATGCGTTCAGGTAAAAACCGAAGGATCGTACACGCGCAGTGAGTTGCTTGGGTTGCTCGATAAGATTTTGCAACACGTGGAGTCGGCACAGTCGAAATCGAGCGACTCGGAACCTTCAACGGGTCGCACGCAAACAGCCAAGGTGTCCGGAGGTCTAAAAGCCAGCCAGACACGGAGTCTTACGGCGAGTGCTCTTCCATCTTTTGTCTCCGGAGATTCTGAACATTCCTGGACTGGAAAGACTTTGGCCCTGGAAGTCAAAAATCCTGCATCCGGGGCAACAAGCGTTAATGTGAGCGGCACCAGTGAAGATTCAATTGAAGCTGTTTCAGATAAATTGGAGGCTTGTTCGACGCCGAGCGTCGTCAAAACAGGGGGCGCGGGTTATGGGCGCGAGGCGGGCGCACTCGGCGAAGCAGCCGGAAACGAAGGCGGCGGAGCTGGATCGGCGCCGGATGTAGCCGATGTCTCGTCATCTGCCCGTCAGCGGACAGCAGAGGTGTCAGTCGCCAGTCTCGATTCGATTTTGAAAAGCTTTGACGCAAGAATTGTGTCCACAGACGCACAGCAGGCGGGAACAAAGGCTATCGAAGACCCGGTGCTTGGGGGCTCGGTCGAAGGCTCGGTTGCTCAGGCTCAGAACATGGCTTCCCATGTCAAAGGGGCTGAAAAAGAGGCTGACAGATCTCTGAGTGCGCCAAGTGCTTCGAGGCAGCCCCAAAACTCGACCGAGCACTCCGAGACGGGTCAGATAAAAGCGGTGCCGGCCGAATATCCATCGAGTGAATGGTCATTTGACAGCGACCAAAAGGGCGCCGCGGACTCCGCAAAAAAAAATGAGGCTCGGACGCCGGCCGCAAAATTCGATATTAAGGCAACCGCGGTAAACGCAGAAGCAATCGGGAACGCCGACGGGGAAACAGCACCCAGGACCCAGGCGACTCAGGGAGAATCCCTGCCTATCCGGTCGGATGATTCAATCGAAGCCCTTGCACACGGCGCGGCTTCGTCAACCGTTGCTCAGTCGGCCGATTCCGCTGAAAAAGCTCCGGTTGCAAAGCTCGTCGAACCGGCAGAACCGGAACAAATCGCGGCACAGCCACAAAGAGCCGCCATAAATAATGCAGGAAAAGCAGCCACGGCATCTGTGAGCGAGGACCTGGCCGAGGCGGGCGCGCAAAGCGCTCAGGGAGAATCTCTGCCTATCCGGTCGGATGATTCAATCGAAGCTCTTGCACACGGCGCGGCTTCGTCAACCGTTGCTCAGCCGGCCGATTCCGCTGAAAAAGCTCCGGTTGCAAAGCTCGTCGAGCCGGCGAAACCGGAACAAATCGCGGTACAGCCTCAAAGCTCTGCTATAAATAATGCAGGAAAAGCAGCCACGGCATCTGCGAGCGTGGAGCCGGCCGCGGCGGGCACGCAAACGGCCGTTAAGGCCGAACCGGCTTCCGAGACGTTGAGAATGGGACCCGCGGGTGAGGATTTCCAGACAGGGCTTGACGCATCCGTTTATGGGGCGGGGACAAAAACCGGCCTTTCAGTAAATGAGAACATGTCCGCGGCAACCGGGATCAATCCGCTCAAAACCGCTCAAAGCCCGATTGCGCTTTCCGGGGAAGGCGCTGCCGTGCTCGGAAAACAGATCGATAAACAACTCGGAAACGGCGATTCGATACCGGAGGGGATGGTTTCTCAGAATTCAGCCTCCAGTTTTCAGGGCAGCGATATGAATGTGCCCCGGATGGAAAACTCTGCCCAGAACGGTTCCACCTATGATCCCTACCGTTCGTCGGAGTTCATCCAAAACATGCGGGAGCAGTTCGCAAGCGCCTCCGGCCGGCAGTTGGTCCTCGAGATGGAACCGACTGAACTGGGAAAGATCAGCCTCAAAGTGGGGGCGAAAAAGGATGAAATCTCAGTGGTGGCGCTGACGGACAATGAATCCGCGAGGCAGGCCCTTATGAAGCATTCACCTGAGCTTCGCCAGGGCCTTCGGGACCAGGGGCTTGTGCTGGACAAATTCATGGTTGATGTGAACAGTGACAAATCAGGTAGTGGAAATTACCCCGAAGACAACAATCCTCAAGGCCAAAACCCGACGGTTTCCAAAATGACGAAAACCAGCGGTATTCAGGCTGTTTCCGGACCCGCCTACATCAGTAAAACAGACGTCCGGTCCCAGATCAACATTTTTGCATGAGTTCGTAAACAGCACCGGCTAAGGCCTGTCATGTACGGGGCAAATGCCGGGGACCGGTAGTCTACCGCTTTTTGAAAGCCGGCTATCGCAACGGATTATCGTGCCACGGTTACGGGGGTGTAAGGGTATTATTTTGCCGGGATGGCGCAAAGTGCACATCAGCCAACTTGGAGTTGTCCTTCGGCCATAATCGCACTTGGGAAAATGGGCGTTATTTATAAGTCCTGAGTCTTATTTTTGTACCGCCGGTTTTCAAAAAGGCAAGGGCGGCCGAAGCCGCCCTTGCCGGTCCTGCATCTAAACTACCCTAGTCTATCTTATCAGGTTAACCACGGTCTGGAGCAGGGTGTTGCCGGTTTCTATGGATTTGGAGTTTGCCTGGTAGTCGGCCTGGTAGCTGATCAGGTTGACCATCTGTTGGGTCAGGTCCACGTTTGAACCTTCCAGCGCTCCGGATATCAACTGGCCCGCCTGGCCGGACGATGCCGTTCCAACTATTGGGGACCCGGCGCTGGAGCCCGGAGTGTACAGATTTTCTCCATCCCGGATGAGACCGTTCGGGTTCGGGAAAGTGGTTATCCCGAGTTGGGCGATTGTCGTTACGGCGCCAGTTGAATCGGTCCCGGTGACATTGCCGAACTTGTCGATGGCATAACTGGAGTATTTGGGGTAGGGCGTTTTGGTTGGGTCTTCGACTTGAATGGCGTTTCCGGCGCTGTCGAGTACCTGGTTGCCATGCATATCGGTGAGAAAGCCACTGGTATCGATCTGGAAAGATCCATCCCGGGTATAATACTTTGACCCACTAGTATCCTGGACGCAGAAAAATCCATTTCCCTGGATCATCAAATCTGACCAGGTCCCGGTCTGTATTTCCGAACCGGTCCCGAAATCCGACCTGACGCCGAGCACTGTCGAGCCTACGCCCTGTGCCGTGGTGTTGACGTTTTGAGTTGCGATTAATCCACTCACAAGATCGCCGAAATCCACCGTATTCGATTTCCACCCGGTGGTATTCGCATTGGCGATGTTGTCGCTTATGACCGACAGGGCTTCGCTGAAGGTATTAAGACCGGCAATTGCTGTGTACATCATGTTGGCTGACATTTGATTCTCCTTTCCCAGCTTGTAAACGGATAAATTAAATCCTGATTATCACTGCCTATATTAATTTTGGTGTCCTGCTCAGCGAATCACGAATCCCGCTCAGCGGTTTTCACTTTTTTTCAATTTGTGCTGCTCTGAGAGGTTACTCCTGAGATGTTCGATACCTTAACCTGAATTCCGTTCGGTCCCGTAAGGGTGTATGTCGGGGGGCTGTTGCCAAGGTTGCACGAATAAACCTCCCCCGTGACGGTGGGCTGAACCGTCGAGGTAACTCCATTGGACGTCACTGCCGTGACCGTGCAGGTGTAGGCGCCGTCGGACACGGTACTTCCGCTCGAGTTCTTGCCGGTCCATGGCACGGTGTAGCTGCCCGCGCTCTGGGTGCCGAGGTCCAACGTATTGATCTTATTGCCATTGCTGTCTTTTATGGTGATGGTGACCGTGGCGGAACCGGGAAGCGTGTAGTCGAGTTCGGAGACGCTTCCTGAGCTGACGTCGAGTTCGCTCGTTTGGGCGGTAACCTCCTTGCCGACAAGCGATGAAATCTCCCCGTTGTTTATGTCAGCTGAATACTGCTGAAGATTATTCAAATACGTATTCGCCTGTGACAGCTGTTCAACGGTCGTAAACTGCGCGAGTTGGGCGGCTAGTTGGTAAGACTCCATCGGGTTGGTCGGGTCCTGATTCTGCAACTCGGTGAGAAACAGTTTCATGAAAGAGTTTGCGTCCAGGGAACTCGCGATGTTTGCGCTCGACGATGAACTCCCGCTCGTGGAGCTGGTGAGCGCGGAACCGATACCATAAACCGACTGAGTGCTGGTGGTTGACGTTGTTGACATTATGATCTCCTCGGGATCAGTTCGCAGTCTGCAATTAAAATTAGGCGACCAATGAACGAGCAAGAGTGATACCAGCAGGGGTTTCTTGTAAAGATGTAAGTATTTCGATAAGATATGGGCTACGTGTTTCCAGCGCGAAATGGACGAAGGGGAAATTTTTTCTCCTCGACCATGCATATTTTTCCCGCATGAATCCCAATCCCAGGCCGGACTCTTCCGGGGTCTTCGACTTCAAAAAAGTCCTTTCCCACTCCGGCGGCGCCAATCTTTGGATTTTGAAGGGTGTGGATTTTTCACTGCCCCGCAAGCCTGCAATTTAGAGGAGGAAAAATCCTGTTTTTACTTCGAAATATTTGAGGCCGGAAAATCCGAACCGGAAGCCGCGGGTCCTCAGCCGGCATTTTCGGATGGACACAACGCTACCGCGTCAAAAGCTTGACCTCCGTCCACCGGTACGAAGCGGTTTTCAAATCGGTTGCGCCGACTGAGTCGGATGCGTCCAGCGAAGCGTGGCCTTGTGATCGGAGAGGCCCAGTCGCTTTCGCCCCATGGCTGGCCCGAGAGCCGGTGCGCCATGCAGCCGGCTTTGAGGGTTTTGTTTTGCACCTTAACTTCTGCGCTATTGGTGCGGTGTCGGGTTCTGGCATGCTCATTGCTCACCAGTTGTGTCCGGGAAGCTTAAAAGCCTCCGAATTAGATTCATGGAAAGGGCGAAGAAAATGCCTGATGAAGAAGATCAAAAGCAAGCCCAGCAAAACCCGAAGTCCAATAAACTTTTAATTATTCTGCTTATTGTGGTCGTGCTTTCAGGTGGAGTGGGAGCAGGCGCCTACTTCAAATTTTTCAGGGCAACCGGAGAGAGTGTGGAGGCAAAGAAGCAGGAAGAGGTGCCAATTTATCACGAACTCGACACCTTCATGGTCAACTTGGCGGATCAGGGGGGAAAACGTTTTCTGAAAGCTACGATAAGGCTGAAGGTGAACTCGCCCCAAGTGGGCGAAGAATGCAAGTTGCGCTGCTTCGAAATAAGGGACATCGTCCTTACTGTGCTTACCAGCAAGGAATCTGAGGATGTTATCAAACCGGAAGACAAGCTTGCTTTGAAAAAACAGATAATGGAGACCATTAACCGTGCCCTGCAGAAGGGGCAGGTTCTGGATGTCTATTTTACGGAGTTTTTGGTCCAATGAGGGCGGTCAGCTCATAGCATGGAAAAGATACTTTCTCAGGATGAAGTCGATGCCCTGCTGAAGGGATTGTCCGACGGCGAAATAGAGCCCACAAAGGAAAGCGCCCCGGAGAAGGAGAACATTCGCTCGTTCGACCTGGCTAACCAGGACAGGATCGTACGCGGGCGAATGCCAACCCTTGACATTATCAACGACAGATTCGCCAAAACCCACCGCATCTCGCTTTCGGGTTCACTTCGGCGGATGCTGGATATAAATGTCTGCCAGGCCGAGATGATAAAATTCGGCGAATTCATCCGAACGCTGCCGGTCCCGACGAGCCTCCATATTTTGAAGATGGAGCCGCTCAGGGGGCATGTGCTGTTCATGATCGAAAGTCGCCTCATATTCAACCTGGTCGACTGTTTTTTTGGCGGTTCGGGCAGGGGCAGCTACAAGATCGAGGGCCGTGATTTTACCTCGATAGAATACCGCGTGATAAACAAAGTTGTAAAACAGGTCATTCAAGATCTGGATCTGGCCTGGCAGCCGATTACGGCCGTTTCGTTCAGCTTCGTACGATCGGAGGTAAATCCCCAGTTTGCCACAATTATCCCTCCGACAGATGCCGTCATAGTCGTTCGATACGAACTGGAAATGGACCGTCTGATGGGAAGAATGGCCCTAGTGCTTCCGTATTCTACAATCGAACCAATCAGGTCCAAGCTCTACGCAAGCTTCCAAAGCGATCAGCTAGAAGTTGACGACGAATGGATCTTGCGCCTGAGACGACTCCTTCACGAAGTGCCGGTCGAACTCAGTGTAGAACTGGGCAGCGCCACGTTAAAAGGCGCAGAACTGATGAACATGGAAATCGGCGACGTCATAATGCTCGATAACGACTTCAACAGACCCCTTCTAGTGAAAGTGGAAGGAGTGCCGAAATTGAAGGCTAGCCCTGGAATCTACCGTGGGAACCTGGCTTTCCAGGTGCACAGCCATATAAGTGACAACGAGTAGAGGGCTGGTTCGTCGTTCTAAATGGGAAGGTAAACAGATGGAAAATGAACAAGCTCAATTTCCCAAGCTCGAAAAGGGCCATGGCCAGAAGAGCATGAAGGACCTGGATTTCCTGCTGGACATCCCTCTTGAAATTTCGGTTGAACTTGGGCGCACCAAGATTCTTGTCAACGATTTGCTCCAGCTTGGCCAGGGCTCCGTTATCGAACTGAGCAAGCTGGCCGGTGAGCCCCTCGAGATTTTGATAAACCAGAAACTCGTGGCACGGGGCGAAGCGGTCGTTGTGAACGAAAAATTCGGGGTGAGGATCACTGACATAATCAGCCAGACGGAGCGCGTAAAACAGTTGGCGTAGTCGAAAAAGCTGAGCGCGGGCGGTCTTCGCGCGGGTTAGCCGAAAGCTCATCAAATGGAAACAGGATTGCAGTTACTGAAGACGGTGGGAGCCCTGGCCCTGGTTCTGAGCATGATCTTCGCCATCGCCTACGTTCTCAGGCGCTGGGGAGGTCTGGTGAGGAAACCCGCCTCTCAAACCATGATGGAAGTCCTGTCCAAACAGTCATTTGGACCGCGGCATCACCTGTTCCTGGTCAAAGTGGCCGGAGAACGCAAAGTCCTGGTAGGCATTTCGCCCCAGAACATGAGCCTTTTGTCCGTAACCACGCCGACCCTGTCCGGCAAAAACGCCTATGATGATGTGAGCGAGAATATATGAACAGCCGCGACGAAAACAAAGATCCTCAGCTCCTTGCCCGGTCGGCCCTGCTTGTTCTTCTTTCCTGCCTCATTACTGCTGTCCTGATCTTTCACCCGGCGCCTTCGCTTGCGGCGGGAATCGATCTTCCAGCGGTCAATTTCAACCTCGATGACGCCAAGGGGCCGCAGCAGATATCGGGAGTGCTTCAAATCATTTTCCTTATGACTGTCCTGTCGCTTGCGCCCGCGGTTCTCATTTTGATGACCAGCTTTACCCGTTTCGCAATCGTATTTTCTTTCCTGAGGTATGCGCTCGGGACGCAGCAATCGCCTCCGAACCAGATTGTAATCGGCCTGGCCCTGTTCCTCACATTTTTCGTAATGCAGCCGGTGTGGCAGAGAATAAACCAGGAAGCGATATTGCCCTACGAGCAGCACAAGATCTCGGGCGAAGAACTCGTCAGTCGCGGTGCGGCCCCCCTAAAGGAGTTCATGCTCAAGCACACGCAAAAGGCGGACCTTTCACTGTTCGTTTCGATATCGCAAAAGGAAAAACCTCAGAATGCGGAAGCCCTCCCCATTTCGACCGTAATTCCGGCTTTCGTGATAAGCGAGCTGAAAACGGCCTTCCAGATCGGGTTCATGCTCTATATCCCTTTCATAATTATGGACATGGTCGTGGCCAGCATTCTTCTTTCGATGGGCATGATGATGCTTCCACCGGTGATGATCTCTCTTCCATTCAAGCTCATGCTTTTTATACTGGTGGACGGCTGGAACCTGCTGATCGGATCACTCGTAAAGAGCTTCCAATGACGTTAAAGAGTAAGAAGCCGCTCAGTAACCGCGGCTCAAGGGACCCAGGCAATGAGCTATGAATTTGTCATCGGATTTGGCAGGCAGGCCATTGAAACAATGCTGTTCGTGAGCCTGCCGGTGCTGGGCCTCAGCATGGTCGTCGGGCTCATAATCAGCGTATTTCAGTCGGTCACTCAGATTCAGGAAATGACGATAACTTTCGTGCCGAAAATCGTGATAACCTTTCTGGCGCTGTTGTTTTTCGGTTCCTGGATGCTTGGGAAGCTGGCCGGATTTTTGCGCGAGGTTATTGTGAACATTCCAAGCCTTGTGGGATGATCCGAAGTGTTGTCTATAAACATCAATATCACTGAACTTGCCATCTTTCTGTCAATTCTGCTGCGCCTGAGCATCGTTCTTTTTATGCTGCCCATCTTCAGTACACCCGAAGTGCCCTCAGTAGTTAAAGCCCTGGCCGTAATCGCTTTTTCCGCAATACTTTTTCCGGTTGTCAGGCGAAATATTCAGCCCCTTCCGCTGGAGTTGGCCGCGTTTGCCTCAGTGATGATGGGCGAATTCATATACGGGATACTTTTTGCCCTTTCGATGCTCGCCGTATTCAGCGCTTTCGAGTTGGCGGGCGAGTTGATGGGCTTCGAAATGGGATTTGGCTTCGCACAGGCCGTCGATCCCCAGTCCGGAATGAGGTTTTCGGTCCTGGCCGTATGGACTCAACTGATCGCGACCCTGATTTTCCTCTCCATCAATGGGCATCATGTGGTCCTGAAAACCCTGGTCGAGAGCTTCAAACTCGTACCGATCGGTTCATTCACAATCGACTCGGCCCTCTTTACCAGAATGCTCGTAATCACCGGCACGATGTTCATACTGGCGATGAAGCTGGCAGCCCCGGTCATGGCCGTGCTGTTACTCACACAGATCGGTTTCGGGCTGATGTCCAAGTTCGCTCCGCAAGTAAACATCCTCGCCACGAGCTTTCCTTTGACGATCACCATGGGATTGCTCTTCTTCGGAATCAGCCTGATTTTCTGGGGTGAGGTGGGAATCGAGTCATTCACGCGGCTTTTTCATTTTCTTGGAAATTTCACCAAGTAACTCGGCTCTATATTGTCAGTACCCGGACAAAAAATTGACCCGTTATGCGATTTTTGACGTCACCGCCGGATTAAGTGGCGGAGTTCACTGGTTTTCTCTCGGCGTCCTCTGCGCCTCCGCGGTCGACGTATGTTGCCACTGCATCTGAAAGAACGGCGAATTGGCTGCGACAACCCAGGAAAAAACTGAACTGCCAACCGGAAAACGGCTTGGCGAAGCCCGCAGGAAGGGGCAGGTCGCCAAGAGCCGGGACCTGACAGCTGTAAGCGTCCTTCTCGCCGGCGGGGTGTCAATCTATCTGTCCCGAAATATCATATTCTCCAACTTTCAGCATATTATCCAATCCGCCTGGTCCCAAGAGTCCTTTTCAGTAATAGGCTACTTTGCGGTTTCGGATTTTTCCAAAAATATCATTGTTTCCATTTTTCTTATGATCTCGCCCGTTATCCTCACGATCGTCGCCACAGCAGTGCTTCTCAACCTGGTGCAGCTGAAGGGTTTTCTTTTATCCTTCGAGGCGATGCATATGAGCTTGGAAAACATCAATCCGTTGTCCGGCCTGAAGAGGATGTTTTCACTCAGGTCCCTGGCAGAGCTGATCAAATCCATTTTCAAGCTGTTGATTATTTCCTATGCCGTCTACTCGGTGCTGTGGCCCGAACGCATGGCGCTAGCGAAGCTGGCGGGGCTGGAGGTATATGACTTTCTGAGCCTGACCGGAACGCTGGCCCTCAAGCTCCTGTTTCGAGTGGCTGGAATCATGTTCGCCTTGAGCCTCCTCGATTTTCTCTACCAGAAATGGCAGACCAGAAAAGATCTCAAAATGACCCGGCAAGAGATCAAGGACGAGCAAAAGCAAAGCGAAGGAAACCCTCAGATAAAGGCAAGAATCCGCACAATCCAGAGAACGCTCGCCAGGCAGCGAATGCTCTCACGAATACCCAAGGCGAGCGTGATCATCACCAACCCGACCCATTTCGCGGTTGCGCTCCACTACGAGCCCGGCATGGAAGCGCCGACCCTGGTGGGCAAGGGCGTGGATTTCCTGGCCCGCAAGATCATCGAGACAGGAAGGAAGCACGGCATTGCGATAGTGTGCAATCCTCCTTTGGCACGTGCTTTGTATAAACAGGTCAGGCTGGATGCGACAATTCCGGTCGAACTCTATAAGGCTGTGGCAAAAATATTGGCTTACATCTATCAGCAGAAACGATCGATACGGCAGAATCAGAATGGCTAGAGCAGATACTGGAAAGAATCTTTTGACCGAGCGGCTGAAGGCGGTTTCAGACGGAGACGCCATAATGGGCATCGGCATGGTGTCCATCCTTTCCGTCATGCTTTTGCCGCTGCCGAGCAGCTTTCTTGACGTACTTCTGATAATAAACATCTCTTTTGGGCTGGTTATCCTTCTTACGGCCATCTACAGCTACAAACCTCTCGATTTCGTAGTTTTTCCGTCGGTGCTTCTGGTGACAACTCTTTTCCGCATCTCTCTATCAGTTGCCAGCACCAGGCTCGTGCTCCTGCATGGCCACGAAGGAACCAAGGCTGCCGGACTTGTCATTCACGCCTTCGGCAGTTTCGTCGTGGGCGGCAACTATGTGGTCGGTTTTGTCGTATTCATAATCCTGGTGATAGTAAATTTCATGGTAATCACCAAGGGTACCGAGCGTATCTCCGAGGTAGCGGCCCGATTTACTTTGGACGCCATGCCCGGAAGGCAGATGAGTATTGACGCCGACCTCAACACTGGGCTGATCGACGATCGTGAAGCTCGCAGGCGGCGTGAGACGGTGCGCCAGGAAGCCGATTTCTACGGCACGATGGACGGCGCGAGCAAGTTTGTGCGCGGCGATGCGATAGCGGGCATTCTTATTACACTGATAAATATATTAGGCGGTTTAGCGATAGGGGTGGTTCAAAACGGTATGCCCATATCGGAAGCCTTGCAAGTCTACACCCTTCTGACAGTCGGCGACGGTCTGGTTGCGCAGGTCCCAGCCCTGGTAATTTCTTCATCTGCGGGCATCCTGGTAAGCCGTGCCGCCTCGGAAATCGGCATGGGGGCGGCCTTTGGCAAACAGTTCAGCATGCATCCCAGGCCGCTGGCGATCACCGGGGCGATGCTCTACTTTCTGAGTGTGGTCCCAAGTTTTCCGGCGATTCCGCTTATTTTAGTCGGCACGACCCTGTTTGTGCTTGCCGGGTATGTGGACCGTAAACGCAAACCGGAACATGACAAACAGGAAATCGAGGAGGCCGAGAGCGCAAAATCCCAGGCAGGCTCGGACCTTCCCCCACTGCTCGATATTCTTGAACTGGAACTCGGCTACGGACTCATTCCGCTGGTTGATGAGTCCCAGAACGGAGATCTGCTGCCTCGGATCAAGGCAATAAGGCAGCAACTCGCCCTTGAATACGGGATCCTTGTCCCGGCCCTGCATGTAAGGGACAACCTCCAGTTGAAACCTGCCGAATACAGGCTGCTGCTCAAAGGCAACCCGGTCGGCAAGGGTGAAATCATGGTCGGCCATTACCTGGCCTTGAGCAGCGGCGAGAGCACCGTGGAAATAAAAGGTATTCCGACCAGAGACCCGGCATTTGACCTGCCCGCGGTCTGGATACCGGAAAACAGACGGGATGAAGCCACCAAGGCCGGCTACACCGTTATAGATCCCTCGACCGTTGTCGCCACTCATTTGACCGAGCTGTTCAAAAAGTTTGCAGATCAGATGTTGACCCGCCATACGGTCCAGCAGTTGCTCGACAACCTGGCGCTTCAGCAGCCCAAACTTGTTGAAGAACTCGTTCCCAATGTGCTCTCGGTGGGGGTTGTTCAGAAGGTGGTCCAGAATCTTATCCGCGAGGGGGTCACTATCCGAGACCTTCAAACGATCTGCGAAACCCTGGCCGACTATGGGCCGCTCAACAAAGACCCGGAGTTGCTTACCGAATACGTAAGGCAGGCGCTCGCCCGCACTATCACACGACCCTATGAGACCGAAGATCAGAAATTTCCGGTCCTGTCGCTTCAACAGGCCCTGGAGGAAAAACTCACCCGCGGCATCCAGAAGTCGGAACACGGCAGCTTTCTGAGCCTAGACCCCGGGTTTCTCCAACAGTTTCTCCAGGCGACAAGCGACGAGGTCAAGCGAGCGGTCAGTCTGGGATATCACCCAGTGCTGCTTTGCTCGCCCGCGGTAAGGCGTCACTTGAGAAAACTCCTGGAGCGGTTTTTGCCCGACGTGGCGGTGATAAGTCATAACGAGCTGAGCAATTCTCTGGAAATTCGTTCGGTCGGGATAATCAGGATGGATTATGCAAGTTAAGACTTTCAAAGCTCCTACTATGGAAAAGGCGCTGGCTCTGGTCAAGAAGGAACTCGGCCCGGATGCCATTATCCTTTCCAGCAGGAAGGCGGCCGGCGGTTCGGGGGGATCTGTGTTCGAAGTGAGCGCGGCTCGCGACCAGCATCCCGACCAGCCCCCGTCAGTTTCAGCCGATGGGGCCGTGGCTGCTGAAATACGAGACGAGGTGCGGGATATAAAACGTTTCCTGTCGCTGCTAATCTCTTCGAAGAAGCATTTGGCGGACATCAAGGAGGACCAGGCGCTGGCCGAACTTTATCACTCGCTTCTGGTCCGTGGTTTTGACGAAAAGCAGGCTTTTATCCTTCTTAAGAAGGCTGTATCGGACCTGAACGGTTATCCGGTCGATAGCGGCCGTATATTCGATTCCTTTTGCAGGCAGTTTGTGGCCAAAACCAGTTGCGCCAAGCCATTGCGGGTTATCTCCAGTTCGAGCGGGGCGTCCGTTTTTACTTTTCTTGGACCTACGGGAGTCGGAAAAACAACGACCCTCGCCAAACTGGCAGCCCATCTCAAGCTCAAGCGCCAGATCGAGTTGGGGATAATTTCGCTGGATACGTACCGCATCGGAGCAGTAGACCAGCTTCAGACTTACGCCGGCATCCTCGAAGTCCCTTTCAAGGTGGCGCAGAGCAAGGCCGACCTGAGCGATGCGCTCAAGGACTTGAGCCATTGCGACGCCGTTCTCGTAGATACCACCGGCAGAAACTATCTGAATCACGAGCATGTGCGCTGCCTCCAGTCGCTGTTCCAGGACGGCGGGAAATTCAGTCATTTTCTCGTCCTCAGCGCTACGGCGAAGGACGAAGACCTGAAGCAGACTATTCTTCATTTTCGAGAAATGGATATCAACAGCCTCATATTTACGAAAATCGACGAAACGGTTCACCATGGGTGCATGCTCAATCAGCTGGTGCGGTTTAACTACCCGATTTCCTATATTGGAACGGGCCAGAGGGTACCGGAGGATATCGAGCTCGTCACTCAGAAGCGGCTGCTTTCGTTCTTACTCCCGGCCGGGAACCGGACTGAGTAAAAAGGGGGAAAAGATGGATCAGGCGGTGGGTCTGAGAAGAAAAGGAAACGGTGAAATCAAATTGGGCGACGCCGTTTCCACAGCCATGCCGGTGTTAGAGAAACCGGTCAGGGTAATGGCCGTCAGCAGCGGAAAGGGCGGTGTCGGGAAAAGCAATGTAGTAATAAATCTGTCTATGGCCTTCGATCGAATGGGGCTCCAGACGCTTATAATGGATGCCGACCTTGGATTAGCCAATATCGATGTCCTTCTAGGGCTTGCTCCGAAGTACAACTTGAGTCACGTGCTGAGCGGGCAGAAAAGACTCGAAGAAGTGCTTGTCAATGGCCCGGGGAGGATCAAGATAATGCCTGCCAGTTCCGGGGTTCAGGAACTCACCAGGCTCACCGATGAGCAGAAGCTGCTCTTTCTTGAACTGCTCGACGGGTTGGAAACCGACATCGACGTGCTTCTCCTGGACACCGGCGCCGGCATATCCGATACGGTCCTCTACTTCAATCTGGCCGCTCACGAAAGAATTATCGTGGTAACCCCGGAGCCGACCTCCCTTACCGATGCATACGCACTGATAAAGGTACTCTACTCCAAACATGGCGAACGGTTTTTTCGAATCCTTGTCAACCAGGCTTCAAACGAATCGATGGGAAAATCCATTTTCGCAAAACTCAGCAAGGTTGCCGATCACTTTCTGGATGGACTTTCTCTGGACTACCTGGGGACTGTTCCCCACGATATATCGGTAACAAAATCGGTGCTACAGCAACGGCCTTTGCTTGAGGTCTTTCCCTCATCACCGGCCTCCAAGGCCTTCATAAGCATAGCCGAGACTATCAGCAGGACCCGCCCCAATGTCAATCAGGGCACGATTCGGTTCTTCTGGAAACGGCTCTTAAACGTCTAGGAGAAACGGAAAATCCTTATGGAACAGACGTATGCGGTTCGAAAAAATCCATATTGCAACCAGGGTGTCGAACTATACGCAACCCAGAGCGACAGGGACAGGGCCGTACTGGAGCATAGCGACCTGGTCAAGTATATCGCTCTGAGGCTCATCTCGCGGTTGCCGGACCACATTTCCGTGGAGGACCTCATTAGTGCCGGGGTCCTGGGACTGATCGACGCCATTGAAAAGTACGACTCCGGCCAGGGCATTCCTTTCGAGTATTACGCAAAGATCCGCATAAAAGGCGCTATGCTCGACGAGATCCGCTCGATGGATTGGGTGCCCAGGTCTTTGCGGCAAAAGAGCACGAGCATGGAAAAAGCCTGCGTGACCTTGGAGCAGAGGTTGGGGCGCGACCCCAACGAAGATGAGATTGCATCCGAGTTGAACGTCGATATGGATGAATTTCATAAGCTTCTGGATGAAATAAAAGGGATATCCTTTTTGCCCGAGAACATCCACGATGTCATCCGGGAAAACAGGGAATCCCATTTGCTCTGCTCGGGCTCGGAGGAACTCTTCGACGCCGCCTACAGGAAAGAAATCCGCAGTCATCTGGCTGAGGCCATTACCGGACTTTCCGAAAAAGAGCAACTCGTCCTCTCGCTTTATTATTATGAAGAGCTGACGATGAAAGAAATCGGGGCAACCCTGGGGTATACCGAATCGAGGATCTCCCAGATTCACACCAAGGCGGTGTTGAAGCTTAAGACAAAACTGGCCAGGAAACTCAAGGCTGAGGACCTGCCCGGATTTGTCCCGCAGGGCGAGCTTAAGCCGCTTCAGCCCAAGAAGCTCAATTCCGGCAAGCATCCGAGATGAAGTAGGTAGCGGCCTCAGCGCCGGAAGGCTGGCAAATGGAGCTGAAAAGAAAATCACTGGGTGAGGAAGCTAAGGCGAAGGCTAAAGGGAAGAGCGAGAGCCCTTCCGGAGCCAAAGAGGAGGCTGCCGCGCTCGGTGCCGGGAAAGAGCCGGACGAATCTTTGCCCGAGGGTAATGAAACAATTTCGGGAAATGAAGCGTCTGAGGCCGAGGCTGACACTACCCATCCTGAAGGAGCGGTTAGCGGCCGAGTACGGCCCCGGTTCGCAAAAGCTCTGCGATTCGGCGTTCCAGCACTGGGGTTGCTTCTGGTGGTCGCCGGTCTTTTCCTTATTATGAAATTTAAACCGCATACCACGTTTTTTACGAACGCTTTACCAAGACTCGAACCGGTAACCAGCATCATGCGTCCTATTCCTGCGCCCGATTATCGGGAGATGCTCGATTTTCTATTGGTTTATGAAATTGATACCCAAAATATGATCACCGCCGTAAGAATGGAAGTTGGATTTCAGAATCCAACGCGATATCAAAACTTCAAGGATCAGAACGTGGCTTTCCGCGACACGGTCTATTCTTTTTTGTTGCAGCAGAACCTGTCGGGAAGCACGCTAAAATCGTGGCATTCCATCGTTGAAAAAGACCTTCTCGATTACCTGAGGGTGAGATTGCCGCAGAGCTATGCAGATACGCTCGGGTTGGCCCAGGTCGAAAATCTCTGAAAGACGCGCCCTATGGAAGCTATCTCAAGGCTTTTTGAAAATCAGACCCAATTTAGCATGATACTTCAGATAAGCGTCGACGTGATCATCCTGGTCCTTTTCGCGGTCATCCTGACATTGAAGAGGCCCCGAATCTCGAAGAAGGATGAGGCGGTAGTGAGGTCCCTTGAAAAGATAGTGGAGGAAACGGCAACAATATCTCAGGGTTTTGAGATCAATCTTGAAAAACGGCAGGAGCTGCTACAGCAAATAACAGCCGGACTTGACCAGCGCATTCAGATTGCACAAACTCTGTGTGCTCGACTGGAGCAACTTTCCCAGGCATCTGTGGTTACAGCTCAGAATTTTGAGAGTTCTTCAACTGCTGGTCCGCGCCCTCAGAACGCCGACCAGCAGAAGGTACTTTCTCTTTCCCAAAAAGGGCTGAACGCCACTGAAATAGCAAAGAGCCTCAAGCGACCCGTTGGAGAGGTCGAATTGATCCTGGGCCTGCGAAAAATAGCTTCCTAAGTGTGCTGCTGTCTAGTAAGAGCGTCGGCCGCCTCCGCCGCCTCCGCCGCCTCCGCCTCCGCCGCGCGGGCCGCCGCCTGAGCCTCCCCGCCGGTCCCTTCCGCCCCCGAAACCGCCTCCGCCTCCTGGCGGCCTGCTGCCTCCGGGACGGCTTCCGCCACCAAACGATCTGCCGCCACGGCTCTCACGCGGCTTGGCTTCATTGACCGTCAGGGGCGAACCGCCCACTTCCTTGCCGTTCATTCCCGTTATTGCCGCCTGCGCCTCATCCTGGTTAGGCATCTCAACGAAGCCGAACCCACGAGACTTCCCGGTAATATTGTCCTTGATGATCTTTGCGGTATCGACATCACCAAAGCTTTCAAAAGCTTCGCGCAATTCTTCTTCGGTTGTCTTCGCGGCCAGATTTCCAACGTAGATGTTCATTTTCTCTCCTCTCCTTGGAAGGGATGATGCCAGGCCGAATCGAAAGAACCCTGTCCCCTAAAGCTCCAACTCAAGCCCATGCAAATAAATTAGTTACTCTGTGCAAAATTGGAACGGGCTTGGATTTACCCGCATCCACCCTGCCCGACGGCGGGAAGTTCGCTTCCGCTGAGGACAACCCTGCCGAAAAAGGCCGTCAATCCCGTTAAATGCTCCCAAACATGTCTGCCGGTTAGAAGACCGGCATGCCGCCTTTCCCGGAAAATTTTTCCCTCGCGCTCTGGATCGAGCGTTTGAAAATTGGCTCACAGCTTGAATGTGAAACTAATACTTCGCTGGCATCTTCGTTGCAAGACTGAGAACCGGAAGGAGTGATTCAATGAAGCTGGAATCATATCTTGCGGCACTCGGGTCACTGGAAGAGCAAAGACGTCTTGATATCATATCAAACAACATCGCGAATTCCAACACCCCAGGATTCAAAAAGGACAGCGTTTATTTCAGCGACGTTATGGACCAGGCCACCTATACCAGTATGACCCAGGGGCAAATCCGCGAAACAGGCGAAAAGTTCGATGTAGCCCTTTCCGGAGACGGTTTTCTAAGTGTGCAAACCAACCAGGGTGTGGTCTACACCAGGGCGGGAAATTTGACGGTAAACACCGCAAAGCAACTGGTTACACGTGACGGTTGGCCGGTTGTCGGGAAAAATGGACCTATCAAAGTAGGCGAGACGACAACCTTTCGAATAAACCAGGATGGTCAGGTTTTTGACGGAGGTGACCAGGTGGATCAGCTCTCTATTGTGACGTTTCCGTCAAACGTAAAGTTGAAAAAGACCCAGAACGGATATTTCCAGCCTCAGTCACCGGAGAGCCAACCGGTAAAGGCCGAAAGCTGTCAGGTTCGCCAGGGGTCGCTGGAAGGGCCCAATTTCAATCCTGTCGAGGAAATGATCAAATTGGTTGACACAATGAGGAATTTTGAAACCCATCAAAAGACTATGCAGATTTGTGACAGCAACCTGGACACCCAGGTCATTTCAAAGCTGTCGGGGTAGGGTCTTTGTGGTCAGTATTTGATGCAGGGCCGGCACCGGCCCGGAGGAGCGAAATATGAGCATGAGGAGCCTTTGGACGGCGGCTACGGGAATGTCCGCCCAACAGACCAACATGGACGTAATCGCCAACAACCTGGCGAACGCAAACACAACCGGCTTCAAGCGCAGCAGAGGAAATTTCGAAGACGTCATGTACCAGACCATCGTTGCGCCCGGGGCCGACACCAGCTCAAGCTCAAAGGTCCCCACAGGCATTCAGATCGGAATGGGGGCAAAGACGGTAACGGTCGAAAAGCTTTTTCAGCAGGGGAATTTTTCTGAAACAGACAATAATCTGGACATGGCGATTCAGGGAAACGGATTTTTCAAGGTGCTTCGCGGTTCCCAGGAGGTTTACACCCGTGCGGGCAGCTTCAAGACCGACCAGAACGGGAACATAGTGGACGCATCCGGATACACGGTGCAGCCTCAAATCACCATCCCCCAGACCGCCGTCACCACGCATATCGATTCCTCGGGTCTTTTCACGGCCACGGATGCTACCGGTAAGACGGTGCTGAGCACGCAAATGCACCTTTACAACTTTCAAAATCCGGCCGGACTTCAGGCCATAGGGCAAAACTATTTCATTTCGACCGATTCTTCAGGTGAAGTGATAGATACGCCGCCCGGCGGGACGGAAGGCATGGGAACGATTCTCCAGGGCTATTTGGAAGCCTCTAACACCAACGTGGTAAATGAAATGGTGAATATGATCATGAGTCAGCGCGCTTATGAAGCGAATTCCAAAGTCATCAAATCGGCTGACGAAATGCTGCAGATAGCAAATAACGTCGTCAAGTCCTGATGCGGCGAGGAGGAATTTAATGCGTTCGGTCACTATTTCGCGGCTGGCCGCGCTCCTGTTCCCGGCCCTGGTGCTGTCGGCGGCGATGCCCGTTGCCGGTGTCGATTCGGCTTGGAGCGCCATGGAGCCGATCTCCGAGATAAGGGTCCTAAGGAACTTAACGGTCAGTCAGAAGGATGTATCGCTTGCCGATATCTGCGACCCCGAAACGATTCCAGGGGAGTGGAAGTCGATTATGGGCGCGCTCGACATCGGGGACGCTCCGCAAGTCGGATCGGAAAAGTACATCGATCCCGGCAATCTCAGGGCATACCTGATCAAGCTGCTCGATTCATATGGGGTCAATTCTTCGGAGGTAAAATTCGACATTCCCGATAGGATCGTCGTCAGGCGGGAATCAACCCAGATTACCCAGGAGCAGGTCGAAGAGATTTTCAAAAAGTTCGTTCTTGAAAACTCGCCTTGGAAGAATGAGGAAATAAACATTCAAAGGGTTCACTTCTCGGGGCTTCCTTCCATCCCCACCGGCAAAATGACCTATGAGGTTACGGTTTCCCCGAAGGAGCGCTTCATCGGGAACGTGACGGCGACCATCGATTTCTATGTGAACGGGGAGAAGGCGCGGACCCTGAACGTCGTGGGCAAGGCGGAGGTTTTCGGAAACGCATATCTGGCCTCGCACCCCATGAAGCAGAACCAGATGATTGCCGCGGCCGACCTGGAAGTGCAGAAGATAAACCTTACCGAGGTTGCCGACCGGTTCGCGACTCGCCTCGACCAGGTTGAAAACCGGCGCGTACTGCGCAACATCGGTCTACATCAGCCGTTGGAACTCAAAGACCTGGACAAGCCGCTGGTACTAAAAAGAGGCGATATGGTGAAGATAGTCTACGACCAGCCTGGACTCTCAGTGACCGCAAAGGGACAGGTCAACGCGGATGGAAGTGTAGGAGATACGCTGGCCGTAACGAATATCACATCGCAAAAGAAAATTTTCTGCAAAGTTTTAGACGCCCAGACCGTAAGGGCTGTCCGCTAGAGGTGAGGCCCTGGCCTCGGATGAAGTGACGGAGCAAAAATGCGAAGATATAAACGTCTTGGAGCCGGTACAAACAGCGCCGCAATCCTGTTGATTTCAGCCGCCATGTTGGTTCTGGTTCTTCCAGGCTGTGCCGGGGTGAAATCCAACAAAGACCAGGCCGCTTCAATGAGCCCTCCGAAGCAGCTGTCCGGACCGAAACTCCTCCCAATGCCGGAAGCCGGGCCGCAGCCGGCAACGCTTGCCTCCTCCGGTTCTCTGTGGAGTTCCTCCAGTGGCTCGCTTTACGCCGATATTAGAGCTGCCAAGATAGGCGACATACTCACCATAACGATCAGTGAGAATTCGTCGGCTTCCAAGGCCGCGGCGACCACAGCCGAGAGGTCGAAGAACACCTCGGGTTCGTTCACCTTTGCGGGGGCAGGTCTCGGAGCGTCCGCCAATAAGGGAGCGTTCAGCTTCGGTCCTTACAACGGCGCCTTCAGCAACACCTTCAAGGGAGATGGCTCGACCACTCAGACCGACTCCATGACGGCGTATATGACTGCAACCGTGATAGATGTTTTGCCGAATGGGAACCTTCTAATCCGAGGCTCGCGCTGGACAAAGGTCAATGATGAACTGCAGCAGATCGTCCTTGAGGGCGTGGTCCGTCCTATCGACATCAGCCGCAACAACACGGTGCTTTCACAAAACGTGGCGGAGGCCAAAATCTTTCTGCTGGGAAAAGGCCCGGTGGCTCAGCATCAGAAGCCGGGATGGCTTAACCAGATATTGGATTTTGTCACACCTTTCTAACTACGGCATAAGAGCATGAAAAAGAAGGGTTACTTTTCTATTGTTTGTATCGGCATGGTTTTGGGTTTCTTTCTGTGGGCCCGGCCCGCCAATTCCGCGAGAATAAAAGACCTGGCCTATTTTTTGGGCGCCCGCCCAAATGCGCTCATAGGATACGGGCTCGTCGTCGGTCTTAAGAACACCGGTGACAGCACTAACACGCTATTCACCGTGAACTCCCTGGCGAACATGCTCGAAAACATGGGCATCAACTTCGATCCGACCCAGGCGAAAACTCAGAACGTGGCCGCTGTTATGGTTACGGCCAAGCTTCCCGCTTTTTCAAGGACCGGGTCGAGAGTGGATGTCCAAGCCTCGTCGATAGGGGACGCCAAAAGCATCGAGGGGGGCACGCTTCTCATGACTCCTCTCAAGGGTCCTGACGGTAAAGTCTACGCCGTCGCTCAGGGACCGGTCTCTACCGGGGGCTTTGCGGCATCGGGCGCCTCCGGAAGCAGTGTCCAGAAAAATCATCCGACCGTTGGATTCATAAGCGGCGGCGCGCTGGTCGAAAAAGAGGTCCCTGTTCAGTATGACGAAAAGCCAGGACTGGACCTCATCCTGAGGACCCCGGACTTCACGACCGCGGCTAAAACAGCATCCGCGGTGCACAAAGCACTCCCGGAGATAACCGCCCATGCTACGGATGCCGGAACGGTCAAACTGGAAGTGCCGTCTCCGCAACGCGGTGAGATGGTGGCCTTGATCACCCAGATAGAAAATTTGGAAGTGAGCGCCGACGTAGTCGCAAAGGTCGTTGTAAACGAAAGGACCGGGACCATTGTTATAGGTGAACATGTCAGGATAACACCGGTAGCCGTGGCTCATGGAAGCCTTACTGTTCAGATAACTGAAAAACCAACCGTTTCCCAGCCGCTTCCCTTCAGCCAGGGCACCACCCAGGTCGTGCCTCAGACCAGTATCCAGGTCCAGGAGAGCAAGGGCCACCTCGCGGTTGTCGGCGGCGGTGTGACCATAGGGCAGGTAATCGAAGGGCTTAACGCCATTGGCGCAACACCCCGCGATCTCATAAACATCCTTCAGTCCATCAAAGCGGCCGGAGCGATGGAAGCCGAACTGGAGTTGATTTAGTTGCACAGCCCACAGCAGTTAGCCGGTCTGTGCCGGGAAAGAGTGCTTTTCAGCCCTGGCGGCGCCCGTCTTCACTGCTCCGCGAGGCATGGATTTTTCCACTCTTCGCGCAACCTCTTGATTTGATTGCCGGGCCTCCTTTCAGAACCTGAAACTGCCGGTCTTTTTATCCGAACCGGAGTTTCCGGATGGACGCGGTGCTAAAACCAGGAGATCCATTTACAACGAAAGGGTTTTTGTGGCAGCCAAAGTTCAACCGGTTTTGCAGACGGAGTCCTCCCGCGAGCTGGAAAGTCAGAAAAGACGGCTTAAGGAAAACTGTCGCGAATTCGAATCAGTAATGATCTCATACATGATGAAAACCATGCGTGACAGCGTTTTACGGGGAGAAGAGCCCGGAAACGCGATGGGAATCTACGAAGACATGCTGGCCGGGCAGGTGTCCAAAGAAGTCAGTCGCAGTTCCTCGTTGGGGTTAGCGGATTTGCTCTATTCCAAACTGGAGTCTCTCGTCAAAATTCAGGCCCCAAAGGAGGCGGACCCTGCAGCACCCAAAGCCCAGAGCGCCGTGTCCACGAAGCAGGCGGAAAACCCTCGGGGCGATTGAAGTTTGCCGTTGCGCAGGTTGTGCTCGAATATTTTCCTTAAACAATTCGAGCAAATCTGACGATTAACAGACGCGTGGGTCTTTGACGGACCTTGAAGTTGTCGAAACTGGGAGAAGCGTTATGGAATCGAGTCAGGCTATGTCCGAAAACCTCATGCACGCCGGCGCCTTGCCGGATCAAGACAGTCCCTTTCATTCCGAGTGCCTCACTACAGCTCTCGAACTGCTGGAGGTGCTTCGGGAAGAAGCCGGGATACTCAGGCGGTTTGAGGGGGCCGAACTCCTGCGGCTTGTCCCGAAAAAAGAGTATCTGGTCAGGGAACTGGAATGGAAGCTCCAATCTGCCAAAGATGGGGGGAAAGGCTCGCTTCCGGCTTCAGATTCCTATCAAGCCCTGCTCCGCGAGATCGAGGGGTTGAACACCTCCAATGGAGCTTTTATCGAAAAGGCTATTTCCTACTGGCAGGACCTTTTTTCGGTCTTCTCGCCCCAGGGCTACGGACCGGCCGGTAAGAAGGCGATGGGCGGGGCGCGCTCTCCACGGGGACTTGCGTTCGAACGGGAGATTTGAAAGATGGCCGGACTTACCCTTACACTCAATACGGCGGGGCAGACCCTGCAAAATACGCAGACAGAGATACAGACGTCTTCGAACAACATCTCCAATGCCAGCAGCACGGGGTATTCGCGCCAGACCGCGGTGCAGACTGACAATCCGGCGATTCTGACCGCCTCGGGCTGGCTGGGTACCGGAGCAAACGTCAGCCAGATTACACAGGCACGGGACCGCTTTCTTGAACAGAAGCTCATGGACGCCACTACCCAAGATTCCCAGTACACAAGCCTTTCTTCTGAACTCACTACTATCCAGGCCGTCTGTACGGATTCCGGCAGCAATGGAATTTCCCTGACCCTGGGGAATTTTTTTAATTCGTGGAGCACACTGGCCCAAGACACGACGAATCTGTCCAATCAGACGGGGGTTTACTCGGCGGCGCAGAGCCTGGCCAGTGCCTTGAAATCCACATACAATCAACTCAACCAAATTGCCGTCTCCGATGTTCCAGGCCAAATCCAGGACACAGTCGGTCAGGCAAATAAACTGATTGACCAGATAGCCGAGCTCAATACGGCAATTGCAAAAAATGAAACACCCAATTTCCAGGCAAACACGCTGAGGGACCAAAGATACCAGGCGATGGACGACCTCGCCAAACTCATCCCCGTCAGCTTTTCCCAGGACTCCTCGACTGGTGCGTTCACAGTCAACACCACTGACGCCAGTGGCCAGTTGACGGTAGTTTCCGGGGGAACGGCCACTCACATCGCGGCAGACTCGACCATAACGGGCGGACAGCTTGGAGGGCTTCTGACGGCCCAGACGGACCTCAGCGGGTACACCTCCCAGCTGAACGACTTCGCTTCCACGCTAATCTCGGAGGTGAACTCAATTGCTAAGTCAAACGGCGGATCGGACGTTTTCAGCGGTACTGACGCCTCCTCGATCACGGCGTCCACTACATTCCTGAACGGCCTGACTTCGAGCCAATTGAGCACCCTCTCGCAGTCGATGGCAGATCTTCAAGACTCGCAGGTTACCTTTTCCAGCGGGAGTCAGACTACGCTGGAGGAATTCCTGAGCAACATCCAGCAAACCGTGGGGGACGACGTCCAGACAGCCAATGATAACCAGAAGTTCTATGACTCGCTAAAATCCGAGTTGCAGACGCAGCAGCAGTCCGTTTCCGGCGTCTCAGTGGATGAGGAACTGGTTAATATTATTAAGTTTCAGCAGATTTACGAGGCAGCGGCCAAAGTCGTCCAAACTACTGCCACGCTTATGAGCACGGCAATAAATATGGTCAAATAGGCGGGGGAAATTATGCGGATTACATTGAACACGCAAACAAATGAGACCTTGCTTACCCTCAATGATCAGCAAGAACAGATCAATTCGCTCTCCCAGCAGATCTCTTCGGGTGTGAGGCTCTCTTCGGCATCCGATGACCCATACAGTTGGGCGCGGGCAATGAACGTCAAGCAGGGTCTGCGTGAATATAACTCTTTTGTCAACAACATCAATTTTGCCACCGGCTGGGACCAGGCTACCGAGTCAGCCCTAAATCAGCTCTCAGACCTGGTCAGCCAGGCAAAGCAGGTGGCGATTTCGGCCGCCAGCGGGAATTCAACATCCGAGAGTGCGGCCCTGTCCACCGAGGTGAACGGGATTCTGAACCAGGCGGTAAACATGGCCAACTCCCAATACGGCGATCAGTATATCTTCGGCGGCACAAGCACGACCACATCGCCTTATTCTATCGACGCCTCCGGGAATGTCACGTATAACGGAGACCAAAATTACATACAGGTAAAGACCAGCACAAGCAGTGTTTCCGACGGCGGTTCAACCGTTGTAAACCTGACCGGTGATGAAGTATTCTCATATTCCAGCGGTGCTAACTCACTGAACGTGCTGCATGAAATCTGGGACCTTGGAAACGCAATAAAAACGGGAGACTCGGCGAAGATCGGCGACAAGCTCACCACGCTGAACGACGCATTCACTCATATTAACAACGAGTTGACCACAATTGGATGCAAGCTGTCGGACCTCAGTACCAAACAATCGGCGATCACCGCTTTCACGACAACTGAAACGGGCACCCTCTCCAACCTCCAAGACACGGATGTCGCCGCTGCAACCACCAAACTGACACAGGTCCAAACGGCTTTTGAGGCGGCCCTCAAGGTCACGGCCAGCCTCTCCGGCCTCAACCTGGCTTCGTACCTCTCAAGTACCGGTTAGAAACGGCGAGTCCGTTCCAGCCGCCTGCTTCAATGGAATACGCCCGTCCCAAAATGCTCACGGGGCTTCGGCTGTTTACTTTGGCGTAATTCGTGATCAGGCGGCTGTCTTGTTTTCGAAAGCATGGTCCTTAACTTGGTGAAAATTTGTAAACCGGAGGGTCTAAATGGGAAAGCCCATCTTTCCTCACGAAATGCGTAGTTTTACCGGCATGGAAGAACTCGTCGAACTGGCGCTCGATTTGCGGTGGTCATGGAACCATGGCGCCGACGATATCTGGCGCAGTTTGGATCCCGATTTGTGGGACCTGACCCGCAACCCCTGGGTCATCCTTCAAACCGTGGCCCGAGGCAAGCTTAAAGATTTGAGTGAAAAGCCGGAGTTTCGCACTCGCCTGGCAAAGGTGGTCCAGCAGATGCGCGCTTCTCGAAGCGCTCCCGCATGGTTCCAGAATGCTCATCCACGATCAGGGCTGAAAACGTTGGCTTATTTCAGCATGGAATTCATGTTGGGGGAGGCACTGCCCATCTACTCGGGCGGATTGGGCAACGTTGCCGGTGACCAGCTCAAGGCCGCCAGCGATCTCGGGGTGCCCGTAGTCGGCATCGGGTTATTGTACCAGGAGGGGTACTTCCGGCAGGTCATCGCTGCCGACGGGTCGCAGTTGGCCCTCTATCCCATTAACGATCCAGGGCAACTTCAGATCACACCCGCGCGTGATGCCGACGGCGAATGGGTGCGAATCCAAGTGCATCTCCCAGGATACTCGGTGTGGGTGCGGGCATGGCAGGCGCAGGTCGGCCGAGTGAAATTATATCTGCTGGACATGAACGACCCGGCGAATCCGCCGGTTGTTCGAGGCATAACCAATGAACTATACGGGGGCGGCCTCGAGATACGCATTGCTCAGGAACTTGTGTTGGGCATTGGCGGCTGGCGTCTTTTGCGGCGGCTGGGGCTTGACCCGGAAGTTTGCCACCTGAATGAAGGCCACGCAGCCTTCGCAATATTGGAGCGAGCCGCAGATTTTATGCGAAGGACGGGGCAAGGCTTCGAAGTGGCTCTCCAGGTCACGCGTGCCGGGAATCTGTTCACCACTCATACTCCGGTTGCCGCCGGTTTTGACAGGTTCCCCGCGAACCTGGTGAGTCAGCATCTTGAGGATTATGCCAAGAATCAACTCGGGATCTCGTTCCACCAGCTCATGGCCCTCGGCAGACAAAATCCGGATGACGACGCGGAGCCTTTCAATATGGCGTATCTTGCCTTGCGCGGCAGCGGGGCGGTCAACGGTGTCAGCAGGTTGCACGGTAAAGTAAGCCGGGGAATCTTCCAATCCCTGTTTCCACGCTGGCCGCAGCGCGACGTCCCGATTGGTTACGTAACGAACGGCATCCATGTGCCGACCTGGGACTCTCAGGCGTCGGACGAATTATGGACCAGGCACGGTGGCAAGGCATGCTGGCTGCGGGAGACGGATCAGGCGCCAAAATCGATACGGAAAGCCTCCGACCGGGAATTGTGGGCAATGCGCCAGGAGTCGCGCCGTGCGCTGGTTGAACATCTGCGTATCCGTTACGCCCGCCAACTCGCATCCTCGGGCGCCGCGCTCGAGGAAATCGAAGAGGCCAAAGACATTCTCAACCCGGAGACCTTAACTCTGGGCTTCGCGCGGCGGTTTGCCGAATACAAGCGGCCGGTTTTGTTGTTGCACGACCAGGAGCGGTTGATCAGAATCCTGTCGAATCCACAACGCCCTGTCCAGATCCTTATCGCAGGCAAGGCGCACCCTGCCGACCAGCTTGGGCAAGATATGATCCGTCAATGGGTACAATTCACCCTGCGTCCCGAAGTGCGTGGACGCGCGGTCTTTTTGAGCGACTACGATATGCTTCTGACGGAGCAGATTGTTGGAGGTGTCGATGTCTGGATCAATAATCCCCGCCGTCCATGGGAGGCCTGCGGCACCAGCGGCATGAAGGTGCTGGTTAACGGAGGCCTCAATTTCTCGGAGCTGGACGGCTGGTGGGCTGAAGCCTATCGGCCCGAGGTGGGCTGGGCGCTGGGCGACTGCCTGGAGCACGGTGACGATCCCGGCTGGGATGCGGCGGAGGCGGCAACGTTGTACGGCATTTTGGAAAACGAAGTGGTCCCAACATTCTACGACCGAGATGCCGAGGGCTTGCCCATGGAGTGGATCTCCAAGGTGCGGCAAAGCATGATGACACTCACGGCCAATTTTTCCGCCCATCGCGCCGTTCGCCAATATACAACGGAGTACTATCTTCCGGCAGCAGCGGCCTATGAGGCTCGAGCGGCGAATCAGTGCGCCACCGGGGCTCAAATGGTGAACCTGCGGCAAGAGCTGGACAAACACTGGCATTCCGTGTCCTTTGGGGCACTGAGGGTGGAAACCAGCGAGGAGCAGCATCATTTTCGCCTTGAGGTGGATTTCGGAGGGGTCGATGCTGAGGCGGTGCTGGTGGAATTATACGCCGTGCCCCTTGATGGCGATGCCTTCCGGCAGCCGATGGTGCGAGGGGACAAACTGGCGAACCGGGAAAGAGGCTACGAGTTTACGGCGAAAGTACCGGCAACGCGGCCCGCTGGTGATTTTACTCCACGTGTCATTCCTGAGTCAGCGGGCTTGGCGGTCCCGCTGGAGATGCCTTTTATTTTGTGGTACCACTGATTCAAAATGGGGGAAACGCGGATGAGCATTGCCTCTGCGCGGCGCAAAGAAAACCGCCCCCCATGGTCCAGTGTGAATCGCGGTACAGGCAGAGACCGGCCATTGCCCAGTTCCTTTGATCTTGCCGTCACACTCCCGTACCGGGCGCAGTCAGCAGGTCCAGGGCCTTCATGAGTTGGGTGTCTCCCTTCGCGCGGATTTGAGCCATGTCCATGCCTTTCATTTCCTCCGGGTAGAGGGGGTCCACGCCGGCAGGCAGGGAGACTGGCGTATCGGGTGCAATGCCTTTATGCCAGATCACTCGCCCATCGGGGGTAAGCCATTCGGCTATGGCCAGAAGCAGTGCGGAGCCATCCGAGAGCCTGAATGCTTCCAATACCGTACCGGTGCCAAATGTTTTTTCTCCCACCAGGCCGGCACGGTGAGAATCCTGTATTGCCCCGGCCATAATTTCCCCGGCGCTCGCCGTTCCTCCATTGATTAAGACGATGAGCTTGATGTCGGGCGCCAGTCCTCCATCTACGACCGGTATCGCCCTGGTAACGCCTTTGTTGTTTTTTACCAAAGCGACGTTGCCGCCGCGCAGAAATTGGCTCGTTGCATCGACCGCGGATTCGAATACACCACCAGGGTTATCACGCAGGTCCAGAATTGCGCCGTGGAGTCCCTGCTTCTTGATTTCAGCCAGGATCTTGCGGAGTTCATCAGCGACTCCCGTGCTGAATCCTGCAATGCGTATGTCTGCCAGGGCGGAGCCGGGCAGGCGGGTCCAGGTCACATTATGAACGACTATAGCGGCACGCACCATGGAGACCGACCGGGTCTGGCCGGTCTTTGGGCTCAGGATCGTCAACGAGACTGCAGTACCGGGCTTGCCTGTTATCTTTTTTATAATTTCGTCCAGCGGTAGCCCGACGACATCCTTTTCATCGACCTTTAGGATTACATCGCCGGATTGGAGGCCGGCCCTTTGAGCTGGAGAGCCCTCAATAGGGGCGATTATTACGACATGGCCTTCTTTCATCCGAACTTCTATCCCTACGCCGGTGAAGCTTCCTTCCAGAAAATGCTTGGCAAGAGGCACCATGTCAGGATTCAAAAAAGTGCTGTGCCCGGTGTCACCCAAAGCGTTGACCATGCCCCCTATGGCCCCGTAAGTGAGCTTTTGAGACTGCACCTCTTCATGCTCAACATACTCTTTGGCGATTATGTTCCATGCTTCAGCCATAAGTTTGAAATCGGGCGGCGCCGGCGTATCGCTTGAAGGCGAAATCCTTGCGAAAACCAGGCGATCCAGGATGATGCCCCCGGCCAGCGCCCCCAATAGTGAAAGAAGTACAAGTACCGTTAGACCGATTGGCTTGAGAGTTCGCGCATATTGCATTTTTTTCTCCTGATGCCTGGTTTCTAAAATCAATTCCTGCAAAAAAGGTCATTCGAGCAGCAGCCGGCGAGTGATGAAATAGATTCCCGTGAAGAACGAAAGGATCGACCTCCTGACCTAACGGATAAGTTCGCCGATCCTTGACCACCTGACCTTGTCCGGCAAATTTTCAGCCTTGCCGTTCCATGAAAAATAAATGATGAGTGCTTTTCCTAAAACATTATTCAACGGCAGGACCCCCCAAAAGCGGCTGTCCTCGCTATTGTTGCGATTGTCGCCCATAACGAACAAAAAACCCTCCGGAACAACTGCAGGGCCGAAATTCTCAACTGCCGATATGAAGCCGGGGGACTCATCTTTATCGAAGTAGCCCCAGGGATCGGAAACCAGCTTGTTATCGATATATATTTTACCCCTGATGATTTGAACGGTTTCTCCCTGCATTCCAATGACTCTCTTGATGAAATCTTTAGATGGGTCTTTAGGATAAATAAATACGATGACATCTCCTCGTTTCGGTTCTTTATAGGAAAATATCCTTGTGTTCGTAAAAGGTATTCGCATTCCATAAGTGAATTTATTGACCAAAATGTAATCTCCGGGCAGTAAAGTGGGTTTCATGGACCCGGATGGAATATCAAAAGCCTGCACAATAAAAGTCCTGATAATGAGGGCAACCACAATCGCGATGACGATCCCTTCGAGGTTCTTTATTACATATTTCTTATTAAGCATTTTTCTGCCTTAAATTGAATTAAGGGCCCGCCCGATCGACCAAAGTGTCCGATGAAGCTACAGGAGCCAACCGGTATAGGTCCAATCCTCCAATAGGTAAAAATTCTGTGTTGATCACCCGCAATCCCTGGAGCGCGAACAGCGAACCGGTCGAAGGGATACCCGGAGCGATTGAGGGCCTTTTCGAAAAACATGCGCACAGCCCTGGTAAAAGCGGCTCTCTTTTTAATGCAGCGCACCGCACTCTTTAATTCCTTCAAATTAAAATGGTCGACGAGGTTGTCAAGAGTTGCCGGGGTGAGTGAAAAATGCAACGTTAACTTCGGTCTGAATAGAACCGGACCATGCCAATCCGCAAGGTTAAAAAAAGTACCTCGGCATGTTGCGCGGCGGCACACTCGTGCTCAGATCGGTCTCGATTTTCATAAGCGTTCGCCGTTTGTACTGCGCCCTGGTTTCCCGTAAGAAAACATGCCACAAGAGCCGATGCTTCCAAGTCACATTGGGATTTTTAATGCTCTCGGTTCAACAGTTCTGGATGGGGTTGTCCTCTGCAATGGGACCGCGGATGCGCTTGACTTTCAGCAAATCATCTCTACGGTAAAAACATGACCCTAAGAATTAGTTCACATTTTGACAAGTTCCCGGTGATAAAGGAGAAAGTCATGAAGACAGCAGTCACGTTTTTGATCATTGCAGTTTTTTTGATGATGCCCTACGGCTTGTTTGCCCAACAGGGGAAAACCTCGGCTCCCGCCGGTTCCGGGCAGGCCGTGGAACAGCCGGCGCAAGGGGCGGCGAACCCAAAAATGATGGAACACCACGAGCAAATGAAGGCCGAGCACGAAAAGATGATGAAGGAAATGGACACCCGGCTCGACGCAAAAGTTGCGGCCATGGACGCGGCAAAAGGTGAGAAGAAGGTTGATGCCATGGCGGCTGTCATAAAAGAAATGGTCACGCAGAGAAAAGAGATGCGGGATCACATGATGAAGATGAGAGAGCAGATGGGCGAGCACGGGAAAGAGCGAAAAGGTGGAGGCGGGGAAGGCAAAGATGTTAACAAAAAGGGTATGTAGCCGGAGGGATTGAATTTTCTCCGCTATGGCGGGCAAGTTCCGACCACAACCTGCACCGCATCCATAAGAAGGCAGAGTCGAAATCGGCGAGCCGGTCGCTTAACGTGTTGAGGAAACGTGAAAAAGGACTGCTGAGACTCACTCGGCAGTCCTTTTTTTGGAGAGGATATCTTCCCCAGTATTGTAATTAGTTTTGCTGATGATAATAGAC
>JBEKMB010000109.1:0-9877 GCA_050008735.1 Syntrophobacteraceae bacterium | reverse complement strand
TTCTACCGGGACACGTTCATCGAGCTGGCTTGGTCCTTTGAGCAAAGAAATCCCCCTAACAGATTCTACCTGGTAGGGGGACAAATGTTAAGCAGTTTTCAACACGTTAAGCGACCGGCTCGTCAGCAATGGCCCTGCCTTTTTTACTTCCGCAGTAGACACTTTGCTTCATTCTGTCCCATGTTCCGCTGATTGGACAATACAACATTTTGTCCAGCACAGCACCCGTGGGAACTAGTTCAATCTTCAAAGAAACTCTTGTTGCCTTGGGCTTGCCGGAGTCACGGGTGGCATTTAGTTTCTTAGAAGTTATGTAAGGAATGAGTTACGGTATCGACGCAAATCGAGCGAAACCCTTAGGGCTTGGAGCGGAGAAGGCAGAAACCGGGATAAGTGGCTGTCAGGCATAGACCTGCCCGAAGAGGGGGAAGCGGAGCCGCCAAGTTCATAACGCCGAATCGGTCGGCGGCCTTATCTGTGGAGCCCGCTGGAGAAAGTCAGGTAATAATATCTTTGGTGTCCCTTTGAGATTTGTATTCATCCCAGCTCTGCCCGAGAAGTTCCAAGGGTAATAGATCCAAAAATAGTTGCAGGCACCGGTTCACTTCGTTCGCGATTTCGATGAATGCCCAAGGTTTAGTTTCTTGTGTCACCTTTTGTCGTGCATAGGTTAGATGCGCAATTTCCTTGCCAACGCGCCTGTGGACAAGGACCTTCTCTGACTTTTGTGGCCTCTTATTGCACCACTTAGCGGGATCATCGAAAAAATCCTCAGCTATTACGTCGTCTTTCTTGGGGCTCGCAGCATACAAAAAGTCCAGCAGTATCCTTGTATGAATAGTGAAGGATTCAAGGAGTGCATTGTTGATAACACTATCCCCGCTGATCCCTGAGGCCAATCCATCAGCAAGACTGGTGAACATCCAAATCTCATAGTGAAGGTGATCGGAAGCTTTCCGCAGTTCGTCCGAAGATCTTTGTTCTCTACTCATATACTCCACCGTAAACTTCTCAACTCACAGGGGAAATAGAACCATGTTCCAATCTCCATCCGTGCACACTATATGCACACCTCGATTTCAAATAAAGAAAAAGGGTTAACGGCAATCCCGCCAACCCCTTGATTTTCTTAGGTTGCCGAAGCGGGGACTCGAACCCCGACAGGCGTACGCCCACTAGACCCTGAACCTAGCGCGTCTACCAGTTCCGCCACTTCGGCAAATTACGTTGAAAAAACAATCATAATAACGTATTCTAAAAGTCTTTGCCTGTCAAGGCGTTTTCAAATATTTGCCGGAAGGTGTCTAAGCTGTATGCAAGTGTTTCGCGGAATCGAGACCGTTCAAAACAAGTTCAAAAACCCGGCCATTACTATAGGAAACTTCGACGGGGTCCATATGGGGCACCAGGCGCTGTTTCGTCGAGTAAAACAATGGGCCGAGGAACTCAATGGAGAATCGATAGTCGTCACCTTCGACCCGCATCCCCTTGAGGTCCTTTTCCCGGAAAAGGCCCCTTCATTCATCACTTCTCACCGCCAAAAACTCGATCTCATCGCAAGCTGCGGGATCGACGCCACGATAGTGATCCCTTTCGATCATGAGTTCTCACGGATGTCCGCCCGTGAATTTGTGGAGGTGATTCTCGTTGAAAAAATCGGCACCAGGGCGATTGTTGTCGGCCACGATTACCTGTTCGGGCACAGCCGCGAGGGCGACATCCCCTTTCTCCGGCAGTTGGGCGAACAATATGGCTTTAAAGTTGAAATCGTCACCGCAATCCGAATGAACAGTACCCCGGTCAGCAGCACGTCAATCCGCCAGATGATTGCAAGCGGCAATGTCAGGGAGGCAAACAAGCTGCTGGGAAGGCCTTTCGAGGTCAGCGGGACGGTGATCGAAGGCCGAAAAAGAGGTGTCGGACTCGGATTTCCTACCGCAAACATCCGAATGCCTGCAATGGCCTCGCCTCGAACAGGCGTCTACGCGGTCGAGGCCGAAGTGGACGGCAAAAGGTATGGAGGCGCGGCCAACCTGGGATACAACCCAACCTTCGGCGATTCCGAACTCTCTTTGGAGGCGCACCTTTTCGATTTCAACCAGGATATCTACGGCAAGCCCATCACCATCAGATTCATAGACAGACTCCGGGATGAGAAGCGTTTCTCCGGCCCCGAGGAACTCTCCGCTCAGATCAAAAAGGACGTCGAAACGGCCAGGCGGGTCCTTGCCCAAATGCATAAAGCCGCCAAAGCCTGATCATCGGCGTCGCAAATTCGGCGAAGACGCGGCGGGTAGTGGTTTTCGCCCTTCCTTCAGACCTCCGCTATGATGGACTCGAATGTCACGAAGGCGAATCATCTGAAACAATCTCTACGCTCCGGGGAATGGCCCTTTCCATGAAACCGGCCACATGATCCTGCATGGCCAGGACCAGTGGCTCCAGGGATCGTGGATTTATGGCCGACACCCCTACCCCCCTGTATTTTCGAACCTTTCGCTCGACAAATTCGTGCGGGACCAGGTCCGTCTTATTGAAAACGGTTATGGCCGGTTTTGAGTTCAGTTCCAACTTTCCCAGGGTCCTTTCCACCGCGGCCATCTGCTCTTCGAATTGTTCGTTGCTGATGTCGATTACATGAAGCAGCAGGTCGGCTTCCTGCAACTCCTCCAGGGTTGCCGAAAAAGATTCCAGCAGGTCCTTTGGCAAATCCCTTATGAATCCGACCGTATCTGTTATTATGACCTCGAAGTCCCTTGGAAAGCGAAGCCTGCGGCTTGTCGGGTCGAGAGTGGCAAACAGCTTGTCCTCGACAAAAACCGAACTGTGGGTCAAAGAATTCATAAGGGTGGATTTTCCCGCGTTCGTATACCCCACGATTGAAATTGTGGGTATTTGTTTTCCGGACCTTCTTGCCCGCCTGAGGCCTCTTCTCTTTCGAAGGATGCGAAGGTCATCTTCGAGTTTCGCTATGCGGTCTTTGATCCTGCGCCGGTTGACCTCCAGGGTCGTCTCCCCCGGTCCCCTGGTCCCGATGCCGCCGGTCAGCCTGGACAGGGCGTCATCTTTAACTTCCAGTCTCGGGAGCAGGTATTTGAGCTGCGCCATCTCGACCTGGATCTTGCCTTCCCTGCTCTGAGCCCGCTGAGCGAAGATATCCAGGATGAGCTGGGTCCTGTCCACCACCCTTAGCTCCGTTACATCCGTTATCGCGCGCACCTGCGAGGGGTTGAGTTCCTGGTCGAATATCAGAAGGTCCACCCCGCACTGAAGCGCCCTCAACACGATTTCGCTCAGCTTGCCTTTGCCTATAAGGTACTTGGGGTTTTTTTTGCGCTGTCTCTGGATTACCGTGTCGGCAGCGACAATTCCTCCCGTTCGTGCGAGTTCGACCAGTTCATCCATTGACATTTTAGAGCTCTTGCGGTCCGAATCGGTCACGCTGACCAGGATAGCCCGGTCTTTACCGCCGGCCGCCGCGGGAATGGCCAGCCGATTTCGTTCCAGCTCATCTTCGAGTGAGCGTACAAGGGCCTGAAAATCGAGATCGGGGTCATGGCACGGCATCAGGGGCAGGACTTCCCATCCCCTTAAACCGTTTGCGGCGCCGGGAAGTATGTGGGCGAGTTCCAACTCAGTGGCCCCGCCGTTTCGGTCCACACGAACCGCCGCCACGCAGTCAAGCCTCAGAAACACCAGGTCCATGAGGTCGTCCTGCGAAACAGGCTCCGATCCCAAATGGGTATGCACCAGGCGAAGCCCGCGCAAACGCCACCTGCCGCCACGGCTTTTCGGAAGGTCCGGTATGAAAAGAGAGCGCGGCCCTCCGACGAGTACGGTTTCAACGCCGCCGTCCCGGCCTATGAGCAATCCTATCTGACGTCCGGATTCAAATGAGAGGTGTGCCAGGTCGCGTGAGAGTTCGGGCGAGATCACCTGGTAAGGGGGGACTTTTCGCCGGGCCAGGTTTTCCAGGCGCTGCCGAACGCCGGGTTTAAGTCCGGTTAGTTGGCCGATTATTCTCGTATGGCGCCTCCTCAGGAAAAGATTCACCGCCAAGGACAGATGATTTAGACAGGATTAACGATGATGAAGGGAGCAAGGAGCAGGGATTCTCGCTTCCCGCTTCCCGCTTCTATGTCGTTTTCCTGTTAATCCTGTAAATCCTGTCAGGGGTCTTTTTGGCACCCTGCACTGCTCTTAGCCCTCTGCGCAGGGAATACATACCGATCAAAGGACCCGCTGGTCTATAAACCGCACCGCCTTCCCGTCACTTCTCGGAAGGCTGTTGGGTTCGACCAGTTCCACCTTGGGCGTGATGAGCAATTCGCTTTTCAAATCGCGGGCGATTCTTTTGCGCACGCGCTCCAATTCCCGCATGTCTTCCACGAACACCGAGTCGGTTACCTCGACCCGCACCACCATATCATCTATATTATTCTCACGGGTCAGGACTATCACGTAATTGTTGCCGACTTCGGGAATGTTCATCAAAACCCTCTCAACCTGGACGGGAAAAACATTTACGCCCTTCACGATAAACATGTCGTCCGACCGGCCTCGAATGCGGTCGATCCGCCTGTGGACACGGCCGCAGCCGCACACACCGGGCAATATCCGCGTGAGGTCCCCGGTCCTGTATCGCAATAAGGGCATGGCCTCCCGTTTCAAGGTTGTCATCACAAGCTCGCCGAATTGTCCGTCGGGCACCGGCTCCAGCGTATCGGGATCGATGATTTCCGCCAGGTAGGCATCCTCCCAGACGTGCAGGCCGCTCTGCCAGGGACACTCGAATGCGACGCCCGGCCCGTTCATCTCCGAGAGCCCATAGCTATTATACACCTTTATGCCGTAGAAGTCCTCGAGCCGCCTCCTGACCTCCTCCGAGTATGGCTCGGCGCCGACGAATGCAATCCTGAGCGAGAGCTGTCTTCGCGGCTCGATCCCCAATTCTTTCAAAACGTCCATCAGGAGAAGCAAAAAACTGGGAAGGATATGAATGACGCTGGTCGAAAAATCGCGCATTATCTGGATCTGACGCTTGCTGTTGCCCGCCCCTGCCGGAATGGTCAGCATGCCGAGCCGCTCGGCCCCATACTGAAAGCCTAGGCCGCCTGTGAAAAGGCCGTACCCGCTCAAATTCTGAAATGTATCCCAGTGACGCGCTCCCGCCATGTACATGCAGCGGGCAAGAAGATCGGCCCAGAGCTCCAGGTCTGCTTTCGAGTATAAAACGGCTGTGGCCTGCCCGGTCGTGCCGGAAGAAATGTGCATCCTTACTAGGCGGTCCCTGGGCTCGCACAGGAGCCCATAGGGGTAGCTTTCCCTCAGGTCCTTTTTGACCGTAAAAGGGATTCGCCCGGCATCTTCGAGGCCGGCGACCGACCCCGGATCGAACCCGATCCTTTTAAATTTTTCGGCGTAAAACTTTGAGCGAGCGGCACGCTCGAGACTCGATTTCAGAAGAGTTGTCTGAAGATTTTCAATGCCGTCCCTGGACAGCGTTTCAGCCGATTTGTCCCAGTACTGAATGTCCTCTGTCATGCCGCGTCCGAACCGCTTCCTTTGAACCCTTTTCAGCCGTTCAAATTTGATTTCAGGTGCTATTGGCCTATGGCCATGTTTTCAAAACGCGTGTAGCTGCTTATATACGCCATTTTTACAGTTTCGCCCGAAGGACCGTTTCTCTGCTTTCCGATGATGATCTCGGCAACCCCGGGCTCTTTGCAGGCCTGTTTGCTGTAGACTTCATCACGATAGATAAAAGCTATTACGTCCGCATCCTGCTCTATGGCGCCGCTTTCGCGCAGGTCGCTCAGAAGGGGCCTTTTGTCATTGCGCTCCTCGACCTTTCTGTTCAACTGAGCGATTGCGATCACCGGGATGTCCAACTCCTTTGCCATTGCCTTCAACGAACGCGATATTTCAGATATTTCCTGTTCCCTGCGTTCGGCGCTATCCCGCCCTTTCATGAGCTGCAGATAGTCGACGACAACGAGCCCGAGCCCCTGGTCGGACATCATTCTGCGTGCCTTGGCTCGAAGTTCCAGGGGGGAAATAGAGGGAGTATCGTCTATGTATATCGGCACGTCCATGAAAAGCCCCGCGGCCTGCAGCAGTTTACCACATTCCTGCCTGCTCAGGAACCCGGAGCGGATTTTGTGCGAATCGACCCTGGCCTCCGCGCACAGGAGCCGCATCGCAAGCTGCTCCTTGCTCATTTCCAGTGAAAAAAAGCCCACCGGGATCCCATGGTCTTTCGCCGCATTCCTGGCGATGCACAATCCAAGTGCGGTTTTCCCCATGCTGGGCCGTGCCGCGATTATGATCAGATCCGATTTCTGAAACCCTGCCGTCAGCTTATCAAGGTCTTTGTAGCCGCTCGGAACGCCCGTAACATCATCCCGATACTCCTGGAAGTGTTCGATCGCCTCTATGTTTTTTTTGATGATTTCCTTGAGCGGAAAATACGAATTGCGGATCCTTCGTTCGGCAATCCTGAAAATGGAGGCTTCAGCACAGTCCAGGACCTCCTCGGCACTTTTGCCCCCACCATAGGCAAACGATGTGATTTCGTTTGCCGACTGGATCAGGCGGCGCAAAATCGCTTTTTCGCTGATGATCTTTGCATAGGAGGCAACATTGGACGCCGAGGGCATCGTGTCCGTAAGGGCGGCGATATATGAAGCCCCTCCCACGCCCTCCAGTTGCTTGCGCTCTGAGAGAAGATTCGTCACAGTCAGGATGTCGATCGGCTCGTTTCGTTCAAAAAGGTCCTGAATCGCCGTGAATATTATGCGGTGGGCTTCTTTGTAGAACTCGTCACCCTTCAAGACCTCGAGGGCGGCCGGCAGACCGGAGCTGTCTTCCATGATCCCCCCCAGCAGAGACTGTTCGGCCTCTATCTGCTGAGGTGGAATTTTGCGGAGTTCCGCTGAAAGCTCCTCCATAACTACTCTTCTTTTTCAATCACCACGCGAACGCTCGTGCTGACCCCAACGCCCACACGGATCGTAACGCTAAATTCTCCGAGCTGCTTAATAGGCTGATCGAGCTCTATGTCCTTTTTGGCCACCTGAAACCCCTGGTCCTCGAGACTTTTGGCAACGTCCGTCACGTTTACCGAACCATAAAGTTTATCGTCTTCGGAAACCTTGCGGCGCAGGGAAACGGTCACGGCGTGCAGCTTCTCGGCAACAGAGAGCATCTCCTGGCGCTGTTGTTCGCGTCTTTGCGCCAGAAGGCGCTTCTTATGTTCCAGTTGGCGCACATTCTTGCCGCTGGCCTCCATTGCAAGCCCTTTGGGCAGGAGGAAATTTCTAGCATACCCCGAGGCCACATTCAACACATCACCAATCTGCCCGATGGATTCGACGTTTTCAGTTAATATCACTTTCATCCAAGACTCCTTATGGGATAAGCCGGCAGGCCCTCGTAAAACACCTCGTAACGGTCAACGCAAACCAGCCGGCCAGACTCTTCGATCCCAGCCTCGTTTCCTTCCGGAAACAGCCCCCCTCATCGGCATTTTCCCCTTGGAGACGGCTCAGGCCGGCTTTTTAACCAGCTTTCGAAAATCGAACCAGACATCAAACAGCCCTAAAGCTGCAATGACCATCGATGCGAACTGCTGCAGAAACAAAACCGCATAAACGAAGCCCTTTATGAAAAAGGGCATTTTCCATCTCTCAAAAAAGAAGGCCACGATTGCAAGCCCCTGAAGAAAATAGAGGGTACCCATAACGACAACGACATTGATGCCGCTCAGCCTCAAATCCCCCACGGGCAAAATGATCATCAGACCGCCCGCGATCACCAACCAGACGAAAAACTCCGGGGTCTTCCACAGGGTCAATCTATCGAAATCGCAGTATTCGGCCGCAGCCATCCGGCAGTATCTGCGCGAAATGAGCAAATTCAGCCAGGAAATCAGGATAGTGCCCGAAATAAGCATCCCTGGAATTATTCTCACGATCAGGGGCACGGACTCAAGGAGATTTTTCTCCATCTCCAGGGTCTCGACGGAGGAAACCCCTAATTGTTTCAGGGTGGCCGAAATTGTTTCCCGAAGGTCCTGCTCGATCAGGCTGACCAACCCGCCTTTTGTCTCAATCAATGCCAGGATCGCAAACAGGGCGGCAATCCCTATCACGAGCAAACTGGAAAGCCCTACAATCCTCTCTGTGGGCCATTTGCTCCTAAAACCATACCCCATCACAGCGCCCATGCCAATCAGGGACAAAAGGTATGGGATGTTGCCGGACAAGTTCAGGAAGTACAGACTCAGCGAACCAGCGAGCGCGGCACACCCCGGAACCAGCCAGGCACTGGGAAACCCCCGCCTGATGATCGCAAGCGATACCGGCGAAGGGGTTAGCACCCCGGCAAAAAAACCGGCCAGCGGCACAAACGAGATCGACAGAAAAAGAGCAACCGTCAGCACAATCTGGAAAAAGAACTCTTTTCCCGCGGACCCGGGCCGGAAAACCGGCAAATTTCCATGGGGCACGTTCATTTCTTTCAGGGAGGCACCCTGCTAAAGCATGTGTATAGCTGTATAGGGCAGCAATGCAATCTGGCGCGCCCTTTTTATGGCGAGCGTAAGCACGCGCTGATGTTTCGCGCAGTTGCCCGATATTCTTCTCGGAACTATTTTACCACGTTCCGTCACAAAGTAGCGGAGCGTTTTAGAGTCTTTGTAATCGATCCGGAGATCGGAATCCACGCAGAAACGGCAGATTTTACGCCGCGCAAATGTGCGCCTCTTACGCCTGACAGTCATCATATTTCCGCTCTCTTTCTATATTTTCAGATTATCGGGTCCTTTATTTTTCTTCGTCTTCTTCGTCTTCTTCGTCTTCTTCATCCTTCATGCCTTCAACTTCGAAATCCTCGGGCATCTCCTCTTCGTCCTCCCCGCCAAGCGGGGCCACCGCGGATTCTTCTTCCTCAACGAATGGAACAAGAAGTGCCTGAGCTTTGCGCTCCTTTTCCTTTTCAGGGTCGAAACGCTCTTCAAGCATAACGGTTATGAACTTGAGCACACGTTCATCGATTCGCAGATTTCGTTCCAGTTCGGCCACAAGCTTGGAACCGCCTGAGTATTCCATCAGCACATAGAGTCCGCGGGTGCGCTTCCGGATAGCATAGGCCAGCTTTCTTTTACCCCAGGGGACATAGGTCAGGACCTCTCCCCCATTCGAGGTAATGATAGACTGGATTTTGGTGTCCACAACCGCGTTTGTTTCGTCAGGCAGGTCCGGGTCGATGATAAAGAAAGTCTCGTACTTACGCATTGGATCTCCTCTCGGGTTAAATAGCCCCTCACGCTGTGGGAGCAAGGAGTATTGGGTAAATGGAACTAGTTTATATAGCACTGGTACTGTTGCCGGTCAAGGACAGGTTTTCACGCGGTCTTCAAGATATCGAACCGGGCATCTCCGCCTGAGCGGCCTTGAACCGGTGACCGGCGTGCGTGCCGCCTGCGCTCTCGGCCTGGCCGTCAACCTGTGGCAATATACCAGGATGCCGGCCACACGCGAAAGCGCGCGAGGCCGGGCGCTCGGCGCCGGCCGAAGGCCGCCGCCAAAGCCCCATACCAGGGGGCGTGGGGGGCTTAGCTCCATAAGCGCTAAAATAAGCTGGTAAGTGGTTGAATTTACTGAAGCCTGGCAAATGACTCACGTCGCCCCGGCCAAAGAGGCTGTGTCACAAACGCAATATTTTTCGTATTTCCCCCCTTTCCTAACCCTACGACGACACTTTTTCACGCGCAATCCTCTTCTTGCGATGAGAGCAATAAGCCCCATGATTTTTCTTCTGAATCCACTCTACTAGCCGAAGAATTGATTCGAGATCTCTTTCCCGGATTGGGAGC
>JBEKMB010000108.1:0-10293 GCA_050008735.1 Syntrophobacteraceae bacterium | reverse complement strand
GTCGAGCCCCCTCAGATGGATCATATCCGGATAGACGAACGGGACTGGATTTTAGTTGACCGCGCCTTGCACTAAGGACCACCTGGTGTCGCATTTCTTAAGTTCATCGATATTTCAAAAACTTTCTGGATTCCGGCTTAAAAGCTCTGCCGGAATGACGGAGTGTGGCGACTCACTGCATTAAAATATAGATGAATTTGTGAAACGCTACACTGGCGGGGCCTGAAGATTGGTACGTGTCGAGGGGCTGTAACCGAAGTTGGTGGAGTAATAAAAGTTTTTCCTTTCTCCGGCCAAACGGGGCCGTGTGGCGGAAACGGTGGTCATCACTCGCGATACGGGGACCGGGAAGCACGGAAAAGGCCTGAAAGGAGGTCTGCTGCCTTATGTCACAGCCATTTAAGCCTACAAAAGAGCAGGTGCGCGCGGCCAGGGGCAAATCAGTCCCGGATGTCATCGCGCCGGGGCTCAAGGTGCTTTTTTGCGGCATAAACCCCGGTCTTTACACGGCGGCGACCGGGCATCATTTTGCCCGGCCGGGCAACCGATTCTGGCCCGCACTCCACTTGGCGGGGTTCACGCCGCGGCAACTTTCCCCATTCGAGGAAGAAGAACTTTTGAACTACGGATATGGGATTGTCAATATCGTAGGGTACGCGACGGCCCGGGCCGATGAACTGACGAACGAAGAACTCGTCCAGGGCGGCGCGGTCCTAGAGGGGAAGCTTCGAACCTTCAAGCCCGGTTTTTCCGCAATCCTGGGACTTGGCGCTTACCGGCTGGCGTTCAGACGGTCGAAAGCCCTGCCCGGACCCCAGTCTGAAAAACTCGGAGGGATATCTTCCACATGGGTTTTGCCCAACCCGAGCGGGCTTAACGCCAGCTACCAGATGGGAGATCTCGTACGCATGCTGAAAGAACTCAAGGCCGCCGTGGACAAAAAGTGCTGATGCCAGGCGTGTGGCTCCGGCTGCGGACCCGCCCCAACCGGGGATGGTGCATTGACTTCGCGGCCTTCGGTGGCCCCTAAATATGAGACCTGCGTTTTACGGTGAACAATTTCAAAGCCGATTGAAGACTTCTCTCAGATGGTCAATCCAAATATCGACAATCTCCGGATATTCGCCGGTCCCTTTGAGCACGGGTTCTGCGGCGAAGCCTTCCCTGCCGAGGATTGACTTCCAACTCTGCGGTTTATCTCCGGCCATATCGTTTAAGGCGTGGTCTCCGGCTACCGCCATAAAGGGCATGAGGTAAACCTTCCGGACCTTTTTCTCTTTGAGTTTAGGCAGAATGTCGTCTATGCCGGGGTAGCCCTCGACAGTGGCAACGAAGACATTGGGGTCCATCTCCTGCATGGTATGATACATGGCCAGGTAAATGGCATCGGAGGGGTGTTTCCCGTTCCCGTGCCCCATCAGCAGCACGGCGTCTTCGGGCTTCCTGCCGGCTGGGATATTTTTGAGCATGGCTTCTGCCGCCCGTTTGATATCTTCATGGGATGAGAGCAGAGGCCACGCGACTTGAATCTGTTCGAAACCGCCGGCCATCTGCCCGAAAAGGCGGGCATTCTGGTTGAGGTCGTGAAATTCCCTTCCGGGAATGGTTTGCAGCGAAACTACCGCCACGTGCGTGTAGCCTTCATCCATCAGTTGCGCCAGGGCGGACGCAGGGGAAAGGAGCGCCTTTCCTTCCGCGGCCAGCTTGGTGCGGATAATCCTCGATTCGAACGCCCATCGCGTCTCGACGCCGGGGAAACTTTTTTTTACTTCCGCCTCGATGAGAGCGAAAGATTTCTGCGCTTCGGGGACAGTTGTGCCAAAAGCCACCAGTAAAATAGCTTTCTTCGGGGACTTGGCGCCTGGGGCCGCAAAGCATTGAAGCGCTCCGGCAAGCAGCAAGACAACGAGCAGCGGTACACATAGTCTTTTGGGTTTCATTCAGCATGCATCCTTCCGCACTTGATCGCTTTCCGGTCCGCTATTGCAGGCGCCCGGATTTCGTTCCCGTTGCGCCCCTTCAGAATCAGTCGGGATTTATATGAGTTTTGAGAAAGGGTGTCAATCGGCATATCCGGGCCCTCTTGTGAGTCAGGCGATTCCATCCTTGAACCGGTCTTTGCCCGATAGTACACTCATGGCCTGCCGTGTTTGGAGCGAGAGTTGCCGCATCACTTGAAAAGAGGGGAAACGATGCAAGAGATCGAGTTTACGGGGATCGAAGGGTTGAAGGTCGGACATGCTCAAGACCTGGAGGCCGCTACCGGATGCACCGTCGTTATCAGCGAGGAAGGTGCGGTGGCGGGAGTTGACGTGAGGGGCGGGGCCCCCGGAACCAGGGAAACGGACCTTCTGAATCCTGTAAGTATGGTCCAGAAGATACACGCCGTGGTGCTGGCCGGAGGCAGCGCATTCGGATTGGATGCGGCATGCGGTGTGATGCAATTTCTCGAAGAAAGGAATATCGGCTTTGACGTTCAGGTTACAAAGGTGCCTCTGGTATGCGGGGCCGTGCTCTTCGACCTTGCATTAGGCGATTGCGGGGTGAGACCGGACAGGGCGATGGGCTACCGGGCCTGCCTGGCCGCCGGCAGCGGCAGTTTCGGCCAGGGCAATATTGGAGCGGGAACGGGGGCTACGGTTGGAAAGATATTCGGTATGGGGCGGGCCATGAAAAGTGGGCTCGGCAGCTTTGCCATCCAGGTCGGAGACCTGAAGATCGGGGCCATTGTCGCAGTGAACGCTTTGGGCGATGTCATCGAGCCTGCCACCGGAAAACGGCTCGCGGGACTTTTGAATGAAGAGTTGGACGGCCTGGCGGATACGGAGGAATGCCTCATACGGTCATGTTCCGAGAAAATGAATTTTTTCAATACGAACACGACGATAGGCGTCGTGGCTACGAATGCCGCGCTGACCAAGGCCGGGGCGGCCAAAGTGGCATCCATGGCGCAAAACGGCTTCGCCAGGACCATAAGGCCCGCTCACTCCATGTTTGACGGGGACACCATATTTGCCATGGCAACGGGCCAAGTCGAGGCCGATTTGACGGTCATCGGTCTTCTGGCTGCCAGAGTGGTCGAAAGAAGCGTGGTAGCGGCGGTGATGAACGCCGGCCCTCTTTGCGGCCTGAAATGCCGCGCCGATCTTTAAAGCGCCTCAATGCCGATTGATGGCTACTCCTCCTGCGCCTTCGACGAAGGGCATGACTATCAGCCGTGGCAGGGTCAGCCTCGCCGGGTCTCGAAGATGGGCAACTCCGATTGTCATGCCTCCATGTCCCTTTGCGGGTTGGCCGCAGTAGGTGCCGAGCAGACGGTCCCACCAGGGGAAGCTGAAGCCGAAATTGCTGTTTGTCTCCCGTATTATCGCGGAGTGATGAACCCTGTGCATCTCGGGTGTCACCACGAAGAGGCGAAGTACCCGGTCGATTTTAAGTGGAAGATAGACATTGCCGTGGTTGAACATCGATGTCGCATTGAGCGCCACCTCGAAGACAAGAACGGCCAGGGCCGGCGGGCCGAGCACGACAACGGCCGTCAGTTTGATGCCCATGGAGACAATTATCTCAATAGGGTGGAAGCGCAGTCCCGTCGTAACGTCAAAATCCAGGTCCGAGTGATGGACCATGTGCAAACGCCAAAGAAGGGGGACCGCATGGTGCAGGACATGTTGAAGGTATATCGCGAGGTCGAGCACTATCGCTCCAACGACGACCTTTGACCGGTAGGGCATTCCGATGTTGTTCAGCAGTCCCCAGTGACGTTCCTGGGCAAGGATTGCCGTGCTGACCGGCAACAGGGGGAAGATCAGGCGCACTGATATTGGATTGAAGCAGAGAAGCACGAGGTTGCCGACCCAGCGGCCCTTTTTTGGCATTGAGAGCACCCGGCGGGGCGCCAGAAGTTCCCATACGGCCATAAGAGCGAAAATGCCGAGAAAAAACCCCAAGCGTATGACTATCTCTTTTTCCATAGGGTTTCAAATATCTTTAGGTTAGAGCTTCGTGTCATTTTCGGCCGCCCTTTTGGCTTCAACGTAACGGGCGGCCGCCAATGCGGCAATGCAGCCATCGGAAGCCGCAATTACTATCTGGTTGGCGTATTTTTGCCTGAGGTCTCCGGCGGCAAAAATCCCTGGTATATTCGTCTCACATTTTTCATCCGTCAGCACGTAACCCGCGGAGTCGGTCTTCACCCCGCCGGGAACCAGCGAATTGTCCGGCGAAAACCCGGCAAAGATAAAAACTCCGTTTACTTCGAGTTCCCTCTCATCCCCCTGCTTGTTTTTTAAGGCGACTGTCCGGACTTCCAGTTCATCAGCCCTGATTTCGGTGACAACCGTATTGAGAACGACTTCAATCTTTGGTTCAGCCAAAACTCGCTTTTGGAGAATTTTGCTCCCCCGGAACTCGTCGCGCCTGTGAATCAGGTAAACGCGCTCCGCTATCCTGGCCAGATAAAGCGCATCCTCGAGTGCGGTATCGCCGCCCCCCACCACGGCGACTATTTTATTCTTGAAAAAAAATCCATCACAGGTGGCGCAATAGGATACCCCTTTACCGAAATTTTCGATCTCCCCGGGAACACCGAGCTTCCGGGCTTTGCCGCCCGTTGCGATGATGATGCTGTGAGTTTTGAGGATTACACCGTTTTCGAGGCGCACGGAGTGAAAATCGACCCCCAACTCTACCGCGACAACCTCTCGCTGCATAATTTCCAGACCGTACAATTTGGCATGCTCCAGGAATTTGTCTGAAAGCTCAAAGCCGGTTATGTCCGTAAATCCAGGGTAGTTTTCCACCCCTTTCGTGATAGCGACCTGACCGCCGGGAAGGCCTTTTTCGATTAGAACAGTCTTCATGGCTGCCCTCATGGCATAGATTCCGGCAGCGAGGCCCGCGGGCCCACCACCGACGATGATAACGTCGAAGATTTGTTCGGGCATTTCCGATTTCCTTTGTCTCATTGAAGTCCAGATCGATCGGGCAGACGGTCCCCGTGCGACGGGCGCAATTTATAATTATAGATATTTATTTTATGATTTGCAAAATGCCAAGGAGGAAAGCGGGCTAAGGTCGATTTTGTTACGCGAGGTGATCAAGTGCGGCTCAGCCTCGGGAGGGGAGTTCATAGGTTTTCGATGCGTTCCGCAAAAAAGGGCCACCCGAAGAGGTGACCCTCCGCCAAAATCGAAAAAACTAAGTAATTCAAGGAGGGTGCGCGTGCCATTTACCCCTCTTGACCACCAATATCAGATTTTCACGTTTATTCGGTTGGTTACAGGGAAATTCATATACAAGAAATTCAACCATGCTCTTTTCTATGTAGATCCGGGAGATTACGAAACTCCCCTCTTGTGTGCTCAATGCTGGAGGGGAATTTTTTTGTCGCTCGACGAGTGTGTCGCCAACTGCGGGTGTTGAATCAGTGCCCCGCCGCACTGGGCCGATATTTACAGATTTGGGGGGAAGGAAAGGCAACCAGCGGATTCTGAGTTCCCTATCGTAGAACGTCATGGAACACGCAGGATACTCGACAAGCGATCACGTAATCACATACAGGGGAAAACCCTGGAGGCAGTTGAAAAGCTCATTCGAGAACGCATGTAAGCGGGCAGAATTCCGGTACGACATGACCATGTATGATCTAGGGCATCTGTTCACAAGCATCCGCGGGGATCTCCCCTGCTAAAAACCTGAAAGTAAGGGTTGACTATCCATTTTTCTCAAAGGACGAGTTTTGTAACGGGCTCATATACATTATAGAAGTAATCATTTTCCAATATTAGGTATGTTATTTACCCCATTGTTACCCCGGCAAATCACCCCTTGTCAATTTCGAAAGTTTACCTATTTTTTACACTTAGACGAATGATCCCTACCTTGCTGGACCGGGATATGGCGATTTGTTCTTTTATAGTTACTGAAAGGACATGAAAATGATTTATGAATGCGATCCGGAATCGCCATTTTCAAAAATCTTGGTCAAGAACGGTTCCTCAGTTGTAGGCACTATCCGAAGGAATTTGATAACCGGTTATTATCATTTCTACGATAACCAGCGTGATGCATTTAATTGTCTGTTCCAGGAAAAAAGAATCGACAGGATGAAAATGAGAATCGAAGAGCTGCTCAATCTTAGACAGACGAGCTAAGAATCACTAACCTCCCTCATAACCCAGCTTTATTCCTCCGCAATATTGCAGAGGAGGAGTTTATGAACTGCTATCAGATCAGCCGATTGATTGGCCTTAACAAAACGGCTGAACAGCATTCAAATGAATACAAGAGGCTCCTGGTGGACCGCAGCGCTCAATCGAAAGCTCTGTGGCATCTGCAGAAGGCGGAGCGGCTTTATTCTCAGATTCCGGGCCTCATCAGGGATTTCGCTTCGGCTCCGGCCGACTAAAGCATGATACGGCGGCTGCCGCTGGTCGAGTTTACACATTATTCAGAGAGTTAATATGCCGACTCATTCTCGGGGGTTTTTTTCCAACGTTTCGACTGTGGGATTCCCTTCATACCTTGGAAAGTCGAAAAGAATGTTTGAGGAAAAAAGAAAATTCAAAAGGTTGAAGGGCAAAGAAGGGGCGTTCGCTGTTTTTATGGGACCCAATGAACTTATCAACACGGGGCAAATCCAGGATATCAGCATGGGCGGGCTATGCGTCCTGTATGTGTCCACAAACTTACATAATAAAGGGCGTTCCGAAATAAAAATATTCGGCAGCAACGGCCGTTTCATTCACGTGGACAAGGTTCAATGCAGAATTGTATATGATCGGGAGGTCCCTAAAAAATCCAGGGAACAGATCAGCAGGAGGCGCTGCGGAGTAGAGTTCAAAAACCTGTCCGCCAGGCACTTGTCCATGCTCCAGGATTTCATCGATTATTTTGCTTTCGATGAAACCAAATCCGGTAATCCAAAGGCCTGATTACTTCGCAACCGGCATTGTGCTTTTTTTGATCCAGCCGCCTGCAGTCTTTTTCTTGTTCCTCCGTATCGTGCTTAGGGTTTTCCCCTACTGCCGGTTCCGGCATTTTGAAACTCCACACTAAATACCATCCATCCTGGCATCGATTCTATGATAGCTGTCTCTTAGACTGAATAAATTATGCGGCTTTGCGCTTATCTCGCGAGAAATGGGGAACTTTGCTCCGATCTTAAGGGAACGTGCCCGCAAGGGATGATTTTGCCCATGAATTTCACTCTGAGCCTCCATGCGAACTTCATAGATTCGGAATAAAGGTGGAAAACGCACCGACCAGATTCTACGAACCCCCACATTGATCGCAATTCCCAAGAATGCGGTGCAGGCTTTTGAGGACACTTTTTTTCGGAATCCTTCACTCCAGTCTTATAATCTGCACAATCCAACGTCAAAAATATTGGACTTTCCGTCGAAGAGCACCATTGGGATGATATCCTAAGTCAGGTCAATTCGAACGCCGATTGACACGCCGCTTTTTTTCGGATTACAATAAAGTACTTGACGACCCAATAGATATATTCTATTAATACTTCACCCCCGCACTGCTCTTTGGCATGATCCATGCTATATATCTCGGCGGAAGTATTACATCCATTTACTTAGTGGGGGGTGAGCCATGCTGTTTCTACTAGGACTTTTCCTGGGTTGTTTATTCGGCATAATTCTCGCCAGTCTTTGCACTGCTGCCAGGGAGAAAAACCTGGATATTTCTGTGCTGAGCAGTAGTGAAAAAAGTCTTCAAGGGGCCGCTTAATCAGCTGCGCACGCGTCTGGTCCTGTTCGTCCTGTATCACCTGATGCGTTCAATTGCATTGGTGAACTGTTGCCTTCGAACAGCTCGCTCGCCGAGTTCACGATCCTATCACACGAGCACTCGATCATCACTTGCATCTCTTGAAAATCTCAATTCCCAATTGCACATGTCTGTATACCTGTGTCCTGCAATACTGATTACCAATCTTACAATCATCCTGCGTTTCTTTAAGATCCTTTAAGCAAAGCAAAAAGCTATCGTAGGGTCAAGGTTTTTTTATCGGCAAGGGTTTATGAAAGATTGGAAAAGGAACGCCGTATAGGCTGGACTATGGGCGATGCCATCGCGTGGCTGGTTCTGACGAAAATTGATTCAAATCCTTCACTGGTAAACGATTCGGTTAATACGGGTAATGGTGTTTCCGGTAACGGAAATATATAACAGGGTATAGAAGAATTGAGCCGTCCTGTATAGAAAATGCTAGTTTTGAGAAGTGGTTTGCTTAGTATTTGCCGGGATAATTACCTTCGAATTGAGCAGTTCAATCAGAAATCAAACCTTTGATATATAGGCTATATCCATATCATCTATCGTAATTCACCAAAATACCCAACAACTGGTATACAATCAGGAAAACATTTTCACTTCTGTTGCTTTCTTTGGTTTCCACCGCCACTGGTAAAGTTCCAAACCGCCAAATCTGGTAAACTTTCTGGCCCCCTCAATACCCCTTCAACTTCAGTTGCAATATGCGGCTTGATGATTACTCTGACACTCACGGGATAGCAAAGCGTGCACAACGACCGGCTTGGTTCCACAGCTACGCTGTGAAATCAATTTTGTGATTGGTAAGGGGAGAGGAGAACCCCCTTTTCCTGTTTTCTGCGGTGGCTATAATCAAAGGAGGATTGCCATGTCCGTTTACAAGATCGTCGAACTCGTCGGAGCCAGTCCAAAGTCCTGGGAGGAAGCGGCAAAAGAGGTCATTGAAACTTCAACTAAGAGTCTGAGGGACCTGAGAATTGCTGAAGTGGACAAGCTGGACATGCGGATCGAGGACGGGAGGGTTGTAGAATATCGCGTGCGCGTGAAGCTCTCCTTCAAGTACGAGGGGAGTAATTGATCAATCCGAGCCGGTTAGATTTAAAAGCCCAACCACCAAAATGTCCCTCCCCCCAAATCGCGAGATATCGATTTCTTTCCGAAATTGATATCTCCATTTTTATTTCAGCCTCTGACAGAGGCCATGCTCTTCGGCGGTAGCCACGGCAAATTGTCCTGTTACTTTGCTGCGTAGAACAAGAGGGAAAGAAATGAGCCGGCGCAGACGCAATGGTGCTGCCCTCGGGGATATTCCATAATGGCATCAGGGATGCGCTTTCGTTCTTCAGTTTCCTGGGTCAATTGATGACAACGGCAAGCCTTGCGGGCTATGCGGCTGGAACCTCCTCTTGATCGTCGCGCCGCACCAGATTGATTATAGTCTGCACCAGCTCATTCAGATAAAACGGTTTTTGAATGTATGCGTGAACTCCCATCCTCATGGATTCCCGTTTGATCCGCAGATCATCATATCCGGTCATCAGGACAAATGGAGTTTCCGGATACATCGATGAGACGTAGCGGAGAAGATCGAGGCCGGATTCTCCCGGCATGTTGAAATCCGAAACGACCATATCATATCCGGAACATTTGAGACGATTGCGAGCCTGTTCTGCACTAACGGCCAGATCATGTTCGAGGGCAACTGATTCCAGATACTCACCCATCAAGCGAAGAAAGTCTTCATCATCATCGACTATCAGGATTCTAGCCATGGCTTTTGATCCTTTCATTGTTAACCACAATCCCGGTTCACAATTTAAGAGGGAGAGGCGGCAGTCCACTGCTTCGTACGGAAGCATTTTGGAGCATTTGGGAATCCAACTCAGGCGCGAGAGATACTGACCGGCGTATCTACCTGAACGATTCCATTAAACTCAGATATTACCCCCCGGTCACGGTTTAGCGGGCACACCCGAGTTCCTAAGTCAGGAATAGGCAACTAACATGCCAACCCTCCAAATAGTCTCTGGCCTTGAGCTATGCGGTAAGGATCGGACTCGATTGCATGCTTTCACCGACAGCAGTGTGTGTCCGTTACTACACTCTGCATTTTCAGATGCCCGCTTGGCGTATCTGGCAGCAGAGGTACCCATTAAGAATTATCCAGAAATCCGCGAAAACTTAATCAGAAATGAAAGTTGGAAAGACGCGGGCCGACTCAAAGTGCCTCCAAGGTGAGATGGGCTCTACCTTTGCCGCCTTCGAATTTTCATTAACTTTCCCGCTAAAGTTAATGAAAAGATAGGATTTGTTCCACAACGGACTCAGCATGTGCAGATCATGGGTGCTATTAATCGGCGCTCTGCAAAAGTCAATGAAGTGGCAAGCTGTACGTAGCAAAAGCTGTTTTTCTGAGTGAGTTTAGGTTGTTATGGCGACTAAGCGCCTCTGTCTCCCTTTTCTTCTATCCACCTGTTTTTGTCAAGAGAAAAACAAAAATCA
>JBEKMB010000107.1:0-14505 GCA_050008735.1 Syntrophobacteraceae bacterium | reverse complement strand
ATTTGCACCGAGCATTTCTCTTATGAAACTTCAACCCAGTTCTGTCCTTTTAGAGGGACGCATCTCACAGTGTAAGGTTGAAGTTTCATTCTCGTTCAAACCGCGTCCGGGGACGCGGCGGCACTGCTGAATTGCGACACAGTCTGTTGCGCCTGAATGACGGACCTCCTTTTCGCTCTGATTTTGGGTACCTGGTTTGGGCAACAGGCCGTTCCCCCGCGCCCCCGAACCATAGCATCCAAAACTCATCGGCTCCGGGCCGTGCTCTCTTATTATGGTAATGATCAGCTCAGGGCTGTGCTTAGATATGCTTTCATTCGGGGAACACAGTTATTGTCGAGGCTCATGAACATGGAGAGGGGGCAAATTTGAAGGCGATCTGGCGACTATGCCAAATCGTTCTCAAATCTTCAGACCCCTCCAGGTTAATCGGCATCGGGAGATGCCGGAAGCCTTCATGGGAATAACTCCTTTAATCGGGAAGAAGGGACCAGCACGGTTTCTTCCACCAATAGCCGGCCGCCTTTGATGGGGACCCGCAGGTGAGCGCAGGAAAACCGCGTCCAGGCGGCGGCAATAAGGGAGGCCCAGCAGGTGAGGCCCATGAATAGAATGATCAGGTTATCGGCGATCCCCTTTTTGTCGCGAAGGAGGCCCATCATTCCTATTGCTGTAAATATGGCCGCGCACATTCCCAGACCCGCGCCAACCTTTAGCATCAGGGGGAGTCCGGCCTTCACCTGTTTGATCTCGCCGGGAGCCACGGTAAGATCGAGGCGGCCTTTGCGAAAAACGGCGATGCCCTCACCGTCCTTCACGAGAACCGTGCGATTTCTGCGCCGACAAATCTCGTAGCCGGCCAGGCCCAGCCCAAGTGCGCCCGAAACGCCCAGGATTTCCCATTCAACGGGTAACAAAGACCTCTTTGCCGGAAGCGCGATCAGGCAGACCACCGCGATGAAAAAGGCCCCCCATATTCCCCACTGCGCCCCAAGGGTCTCCACAACCTTTTGGTGTTCCGGGACATGCTCGATGCTATCTAAAACCACTTAAATCCACTCTCCCCTCAAGGGTTAGTTACGCGGCATCATCAGAATTGACCGTCTACTTCACACGCCTGTTCTCGTCAGGATCTACCGTTTTGTTTACCTGGACTTCCTGTCCCTCTTTTTTATCGAAGATTTTCATCGCGCAGGGTTGAGTGAGCGCCTGAGTGGTAAACCCCGACGGCCTTTTCTCATGATAGGCAATAACCAGCTTATCGTCCTCAACACGCGGCGAATGAAACACTATGCGGTACCCCCCGGTCCTTCGCTCACCCAGACATACGCAAACCGCGACATTTTTTTTGAAATCCACATCAGGCAATTGACGGCCGCGAAACAGGGCGACAACCGCCGCCCTAAAATCCGACCCGGTCGAGATTACTTTCTGAAAAGGCTCGGTCTGTCCCGTATATTGCGCCTCCCATTCAAGAGGGGCGCCGGTATCTTCGGGCGAAGCGGCGCATATGCGCAGGGGATTAAGTATGAATATCAATGGCAGCACAAGCACTCCAACTACTATGAGCGTTCTCACTTGATGGGACCTCCCGGATCAATTTTTGTTCGACGCACCGGCGCAGCAAGAAATATCATTCATCCGAAGACTGTTTCAAACCTTTACAATCAATCAGAACGGATTTATGCAGTTTAGTGTGAGTGACCCTTGCTTCAAAACAGTTTTCATCAGCGCCGATGATAGCAATGTCCACGTACGGTATTCCAGGCGTTAAGCACAGATTGGTTACATCGGATGAATATTTATTGTTTTCAAGAAAGTATACGTTTTCGGCAGTTATTATACTTTGCAGTTCCCCATCAAAAGCAGCCTGGTAGGCACGGTCTCTGAACAGGATGAATTGAGGAATGGCAATTGCGGCTAATATGCATGTGAGATAAATTATGCCCACTCCAGCAGCCACACAAGCAATTACCAGTGCTGAACCACTTGATTGATATTTTTCATTGAGCCTTTCACTGCTTGTTAACGCGTAAATAATGAACTCAATCAGGCTAATCAAAGCAGGGATTCCAGTCCAGCAGAAAAGAACATATAAAACACCCTGCAGATTTCTGCCGGTATAAAACTTGTGTGCGCCAAGTCCTCCAAGAAAAAAGGTGAATAAGAGCAATGCAGCCTTATTTATCATTCCTTTTTGCCTGGCTCCGCATTTGGGGCATATTTCAGCGCCGATCCTGATGATTTCACCACACGATTGACAGTATTTCTCATCCAAATTTCTATTATGTTCAGGACCGCCTTGATTGGCTTGATTCCGATACTGCTGATCCATTCCTGATGCCTCCTTGCCTCAGGGCCTACCTCGGGGACAGTGTTTTTGCGGCCGGGGTGATGCCAGGCTCAAGAGATGAACAGAACGGCTTGGCGGCATCGCGCCGAGTGATGAGCAAAAACCGCGGCGCCCCGGCGCATGGCGGAGTTGACAAATCCCGCATTGATATCATACTCTAAACATGCCCCATGCACCACTTCCGGATAGTCTCCCGATCATAGAATTCTGCGGTTTGATGGAACTTCCTCTGATCGGCCCTGTCTAAGATATCAGGGGGAAACGCTGAGTTCCTTCGGCACAGGCCATGGCTAAAGAAGAAGACAGAACGGACATTGCGGATTTCCTCTCGGGAGATCGCACCGCCCTGGACAGGCTGGTAGTGCGGCACAAGGACCGCGTATTCAACCTGTGCTACAGGCTGCTCGGTGATTACAGCGAGGCCGAGGAGTGCGCGCAGGAAACTTTCATAAAGGTCTTGCGATCTCTCAAGGCATTCAGGTTCGAGTCGAGTTTTTCGACGTGGCTCTACACCATTGCGGTGAACATTTGCAGGAACAGGCGCAACTCAGCCGAGCACCGCTTTTGGAAGAGGGTCCTGAGTTTCGGGCGAAATTCGCCGGAAGAAGAAGGACCCGAGGACTTCGAAATCGAGGACCCGGCGCCGTCGCCTTTGGTCCGGATGACGGAGAAGGAGAAGGAGATCATGCTTCAATCGGCCATCGATTCTCTTTCTCACGACCATAGGACCGTCATCATCCTTCGGCACGTCGAGGAACTCTCATATGAAGAAATATCCAGAATTACGGGATATAATCTCGGGACGCTGAAATCGAAGCTGGCCCGCGCCAGAGTGCTCCTGCAGAAAAAGATTCAGGGGAGCGAAGACAGGTAACTCCGATGAAATGCTCTCAAATCAAAGCCATCCTTTTCGAATACACGGATACGGAAATCCCGGTGGAATACCGGGAGGACGTCGAGGCGCATCTGGCCGTGTGCGAGTCGTGCGCAAGGCAGCTGGCAGCCCTGAGAGAGCAATCGTACGCCCTTCGGGCCCTGCCGAGGATTGAAGCTCCAGGGGACTTTCTGGAGAAAGTCCGAAGCCGTGTAGAAAGGCCTTCCGTTCTTTTGAGGCTTAAAAACAGGCTGCCGGTTTTGTTCGCCGGGAAGCATTTTTTTCAACTGGCCGGGGCCGCAGCCACTGCAGTGCTGGTGATCGCTACGGCACAGGTGGTTCTACGAGACAGCGACCACAAGGCGTTGCTTTCTCCAGCGCCTTCCCAGGTTGAGTCGCCTCCCTCAGTCCAAGCGCCTGCATCGGTTGGATCGCCTCCCCCGGTTGGATCGTCTCCCTCCGTCCAAGCGCCTGCATCGGTTGGATCGCCTGCCGCCGCCGCCACTGCCGCCAAACCTCGCCATCTTTCGGGCGTTGAAGCCCAGGCCGTCTCGATTACCTTAAAATTGCCTGGAGTTTCTCCCAAACTGAAATCTCGCGGCGGAGGTTTTAAGCAGGAGAACTTTTCAGCATCGAGCCCAGCTGCGGGGATGCGCGCGCCGGATGCAAGAAGGCTCGAGCAGGACGTCTCAAAGGGAGTCGCAGGATCAGCTGAAGTGTCTGAGGGCAGTCCGCCGCCCGAGGCGCAAAAGATTTCCTCCGATGTCATAGGGCTGATTAAGCGGGCAAACGGGAAGGTACTGAGCGTCGGGCCCGCGGGGGATGAAAATCGGCCCGAGACCCTTTCGGCCGAGATGCCTGCCGCGAACTATCACTCGTTTCTAGACCAATTGCGTCAACTCGGTGAAATAGAATTCAACGGGAATAAAGAGTTCAGCCCGGCCCCCGATTCAAAGGTCCGGGTCTCGGTTGGTTTCGCCACCCAAGAATAATACCCGGTCACTTTTTATGAGGAAAAGGAGGCGTACTCCCGCAGCCTCAATTATGTGGATACGCTCGCAAAAAAAAACGACGGGGATCAGACGGGGGCCGGGCTATTGCCCTGAAAGCGGACCGCTTGGGTCTGGAGTTCTGGATCGTTTGGGAACATCTAGGTTATAGCGTTTCAGCTTACGCCAAAGAGTGGCCGGATCGATGTTTAAGTTGCGCGCCGCAATGGAACGATTCCCCTTGGACTCTAGCAGCGCCTGAAGTATAAGGCTGCGTTCGCTCTGCCTGAGGTCGAGAGTATCCCCGGGAAGTTCCACATTCTGAAAACCCTTCTCGGGAAGATCGTCAACCTGGATTTCAGCGGCAGTTGAGACGATTACGGCCCGTTCGATCGCGTGTTTGAGTTCCCGGACGTTTCCGGGCCACGAATAATGTATCAGCCTGCTCATCGCAGCCGGGCTGATGGAAACCACCTTCTTTCCGAACGCGGAAGCCGCTCTCTTTAGAAATTCGTACGCAAGGATGGGAATCGCCTCCCGTCGTTCCTGAAGTGCAGGCAGGTAGATCACGAATCCCGAGAGCCGAAAATACAGGTCCAGCCTGAATTTCCCGGCGTCAATCGCGGCCGGAAGATCGACGTTGGTGGCCGCGACTACCCGCGCACAAATCTTGATATCGGCCTCCCCGCCGACTCTTCGGATCTGCCGAAGTTCAAGCGCCCTCAACAACTTGGCCTGGAGGCTTAGGGGCATGTCGCCCACTTCATCCAGGAACAGCGTCCCGTCTCGGGCAAGTTCCAGCAGGCCTACTTTGTTGCGAATGGCGCCAGTAAACGCTCCGCGCACATGACCGAACAGCTCCGACTCAAGCAGGCTCTCAGTCAAAGCCGCGCAGTTCAATGAAACAAATGGAGCGTTTGTGTGCCCGCTCTTGTGATGTATCAGGTGGGCAAACGTCCTATGTTGAGCGCCACAATCTCACAATGAGGATGGGAATGCGCCGCTTTACCCGCCTCACCAATGGTTTCTCAAAAAAGGTTGAGAACTTGGCCCATGCGGTATCGCTTCATTTCATGTATTACAACTTCGTCAGGATTCACCAGAGCTTGCAGGTTACGCCAGCGATGGAAGCAGGAATCACGGATCAGCTTTGGACGGTGGAGGATATCGCGAGGTTGACGGATTAGTTCCAGAATCTAATCTTCTTCCGCAATGCAATTTCTTTCATTTGCCCCTGAATCTGACAATGAAGGAATACAAATCGGCAGGAACCCTTTTATTACTTCCCATCTAGGTCTATATTGATTTGCCTTTCGAACAAGCAGACCCATGCTTATCAGTTCAACAACATCTCGAACGACAGTACGATATGTTTTGTTAGCGTAAAGAGAAGCTAGCCGAGGGGTTAGCATGGCTATATCTTTTAGCGCAACAGGCTCATTGCATTCCGAAATATCTAGCGCCAATTTCCTTCTTCTCTCGTTAGCTGTTCCATATTTATTTTTGAATTTACTATATACATAGTCTCGCCATATTATATTAAGCTGTTGAGCTTGAACAAGCGCAAGTTGCTCTTTCAAGCCATCAATAAAACCTTGAACAGCGTAGGTGATGAATGGAATAACATCACCCTTTGATTTGCTGGCTACATCTAGTTGACGATAATATTCTGTTCGCGTCTGATTATAGTGGTTGCTAAGAAGATGTGCAGCAGCTGAAGGTACGCCATGAGATAGCAAAATTTTAAATTCCATAAGACGCGCCGTTCTTCCGTTACCATCTGCAAACGGATGTATCCAAGCAATATATAAATGCGCCAATATTGCACGGAATATTCCCAAAGCTATTTTATTTTTTGATTGTTTGAACTTATTGTCGTTCAACCAAATACACAGTTTCTCCAAAAGAGTATCCATGTGTTGTGGTGGGACTGCCCTATATCGTGCTACTCCCACCATAATATTTCTAATAGAACCGGGTGCTACTTCTTCTCCAAGCTCCAATCCTTCGAGCGCCATCGAATTAAAGCGTTTTATTTCTTCTGTGCTAAGATCGGTTGCCCCTTCCCCCATAAGTTCCGCTAATATGCCGGAACAGGCTGTTAAAATATTGTCAATCTCTTTCCCCATGTATTCTTGAGAAGGAGGTAGTTCTAGTTTGCCCTGTATCCGTTGCTGAACTTGCTTTTCTGTGAGAGTGTTGCCTTCAATAGCAGTAGTGGCATGAACACCTTTCGCCAAGTAAAGCGAGTGAAGGTCGTGATCGAGATCTGGCTGGAGAGGTTCCCCCGCCAGGTGCTCACACTTCGATTGTGCTTCCCCGAGCATCATCCATAATGTGAACGGGACTCTGTGAAGGTCAATATGAAAGGTTATCCAAGGATGTGTCTTTGATACTGGCATGCAAAATGTCCTATGAACAATTAAGGTAACTGTCAGTAATTACATAGTAAATACGGTAGATCCACCTTGGCTTGGCAACAATTATGACACAAATTTATTGCAGGTCAAGGAGAAAATAGAGCCGGTATGGGTGGCAGTGGAACTACGATGGTCGCAAGGATGCAAATTAAGATCGCAACCGAAAATTCAAAACGACCCACTACCGATGGGGTTATGTTCAGGGCTGGTCAGTCAACCGGCATGGCTTTTCTCAGGCTCTTATCATCACCGGTGGGGCTGGTCCATCGAAGTTGCTGGTACACGTATTCATGGGTCCGGGGCGAAGGCAGCCCAATCCCGACGAGAGTATGGACTGTGACCGATTTGAGCTGCGTCATCATCTGTACTCAATGGCTATCTATGTTTCTTCGTCCAACAAAAATGTTGCCTTGCCCATTTGTGCTCTTCGTTTCTTACTTTTCTCCTCGAGTTCCAGGTCGTATTTGAGGCACCGTTTGGCTTCCGCGATCGCTTGTGCCTCAGAATAATGTCCGAGAATTTCCGCGAAATTGTTCTTGCGCTCCGATGGTGCAAGTTTGTGAGGGAGCTGGCGTAATGAGTTTTTCTCCAATATTAAATTCGAGGGATCGTCAAATGCTTCGTCCCTTTGCATCCTCACAAAGTGGCCGTGGGACTTCAGCAGTATCGGAATATCACCCTGCAGGAAATTATCTATCGCTTCGGCCGCCGCCTTTCCTCCCGCGGCGGCTTCCGCGACGTTCGAAAGACCCTTTACCGAATCTCCACCGGCGAAAACACCCGGCAAGTCCGTTTCCATTGAGTATGCGTTTGTCTTAATGGTCCCCTGCGGAGTCAACTTGATTCCGACTTCTTCGCGAAGGCAATCAGACTCAACGGTTGTTCCTATGGCAAGGATGACGGTGTCGGCGTCCAGCGAAGTCCTTACACATTCATCGAATTGTGGATTGAAGCTTTTGTCATCGTCATAGACGCACGTGCATCCAATCAAGTCTATTCCCGTTACCTGCCCGTTTCCCCTGATCCTTTTGATTCCCCAACAATTGTTCAGTATGACCCCTTCCTCCAGGGCATCGGCCAATTCTGCTCTGTGCGCCGGCATTTCGTCACACGATTCCAAAGACACTAATTGGACTTTGGCGGCTCCGAGGCGCAGAGCGCTCATAGCGGCATCGACGGCCACATTGCCTCCTCCGACCACGACAACATTGTTGCCCACCGGGACCTTGTTACCCAGGTTAATATTTTTCAAAAAATCGATCGCGTCGTAAACACCGTCCGTGTCGATTCCAGGAACATCAATATTGTGACTCAGTGAGCGTGAGGCTCCCAGCGCGAGAAAAACAGCCCTGTAACCCTGGTCAAACAGATCCTTTATGGAAAAATCTCTGCCCAGGGCGGTTCCCGTTTTGATCTCGACGCCGGAGCTCTCTATGAAGCTCACATCGGCATCGACAATTCCTTCAGGTAATCTATAGCGCGGGATGGCCCAGGCGGGCATGCCTCCTTTCATTGGAAGCCTCTCAAAAATGGTTGGCTGATATCCTCGGTGGGCGAGATAGAAACCGCAGGTTAGTCCAGCCGGCCCTGAGCCGACGATTGCTACCTTTCCCCGGTTGATCCTTGTCCTTCTTTCTGCCCCCGTCATAAGGCCTTTACGTAGCCCATAGTCGGTAATAAATCGCTTCAGGTCCCTGATCGCTAGAGGTTCTCCAGTCTCCCCGCGGCACACGCTTTCGCACGGGTGATGGCACACCCTGCTCAAAACACTGGCCAGGGGATTATCCCTTCTTACAACTTTAAGAGCTTCCTCGAATTCTCCTTGAGCTATCAATGAAAAGAAGGTCGGATTATCTTGCCCCACGGGACACGTCATCACACAATCCCCGGGATAGAACTTCACACATGTTACCGAACCAAGCGCAAGCTTAGTCAAACAGAGATTACAAAGGCGATATCCGGATACACATCGGGCAGGTCTTAAGTCCCCCGCCTGTATCCGCTTTGCCAGATCGGGCTCGGACAGCCACGGACGAGCCATGGATATGAAGTCCACCCCCTCTGCAAGAATGTCTTCCATGACTTTCGGAGTCCGTATTCCACCGCAGACCGCTAGGACCGTGGGTAACCCGGCCACTGCTTCCCTGAACTGCGGTATGGCGTCTCGAAAGTAATACTCCTTCTCACCTGCCCTCTTTCTCAGCGCCTCTCTCAGCTCGGTCATGAACCCCATACCGCCGCTCATTTCGATCAAATCCACGCCATTTTCAGCAAACCGTTTTGCTATCCTCGAAGTGTCCTTAATCCAGTTTCCGCCTGCCAGGAAATCGGCGGTGTTCATTTTGATTCCCAGTGGAAAATCGTCGCCCGTTTTTAGACGAATGTTCCTGATTATCTCCAGGGGGAAGGTGAGGCGATTTTCCCAACTCCCGCCCCATCGGTCAGCCCGGTGATTTACGGCCGGTGAAATGAACTGCGCAATGAGGTACCCGTGTCCGCCATGGATATGTACCCCGTCAAATCCGGCCTTTTTGGCTCGAACGGCGGCATCTCCAAATGCCTCCACTATTGCCAGGATGTATCCTTCGTCGAGAACGTCCACCGCAAGTCCGGCATCCCTTTGCCCGTAACTGTAGCCCCAATCATGGGCCCCTTCACAAACAAGTTCAGGCCAGACGGCAATTCCATCGCCATGTGCATGTACGGTATCAGCCAGGCGTGCCAGGCCGGGAATATGTTCGTCTTTCCAAATGCCCATTTCGTTCTCAACGATTCTGCCTTCCGGGTTAACGGCCATAGCCCCGGTCATGCAGAGCCCTACGCCTCCTTCGGCGACTTTCCTGTAAGTTTTCAGAAGATCTTTTGTGACAAATCCATCCGCTGTGGCCATGGCGAGCACCATGGGAGATCTCATAAACCTGTTCTTTATAATTAAACGTTTTACGCGGTGGGGGCTAAACAGTCTGGACAGCTCATGCATGGTTACCTCCTGACATGGCAAAGCCGTAAGCTACTCTGTCCGCTGATGACGAACATCTCTACCAAGTCTCATACAGCAAATAATGTTACTCTGTCTTCTCCTTTTTGAGGAGTTCATTTCCTTGTTTTCTTGACCGCTTCAGCCACTGGGCCACTCGGTTCTCGAGGTGTTTTTACCTCTGCTTTGCTCTGCCTTATCGCTTCCATGTGCCTTAAGACTACGCCCGCTGCAAGCTATTTCCACTCCCGCAAAGCGCCTTGCCTCTGGTATCAGCTCGATGAGGGCGACGCAGACATTTCGACCTTTTTCTATTACATGGCGCCGGCCGCAAAGAACGCCGGGAATCCGAAGGATTGACCGCATTCCAGCGCGCGAGGGCTAATCCCTTATGGTGGAGGGCCAAACCTTCCCATTCCTGCTCTTTCATCGACAGCGCGGATATCAGGGCCTCGTCCGCGTAGCCCGGGTCCTTCCGATACTCTTCACCGCCCTCCTCGGCGCCCAGGGTCATCCCAAGCTGACGATGAATAGCGGAAAGCGCCCTCAGCACGTAGCCAAACGGCTGTCGAAGAAGTATTGATCCAGTCCGGTTTGTCCCATCCGGGAATTGTTTTTTCGCACTAGTGCGATAATGAATCCCAACTAATAGATATTGCTATATAAACTCATCAAATGTTCCTGCCTTGCATGTCATCCCGCACTTTATCGACAGTTGACAAAAGCAGGTATCGGCTTTAGTTTGCGCCCAAGAAGATTTAATGTGATTTCAGGTGATTGGAGCAGTTTAAAGAATGAATATTTGGACTTCTAGGAGATAAAGATGAGCAAAAAACTGATTTTGGGATTGGCTTTGGCGGTAGTGCTTGTCAGCGGCGGCTTTTTTGCCGCACAGGCGGATTGTGGCTTCGGATGTCTGCCTCACATTAGCTTGCCCACATGCTTTTCCTGTGGAGGAGCTGATAGAAATAGGGATCTGGACAGGTCAGAGGCAACTTGCCAGGGTGCATATAATTTTGGTCCTACTACACCTTGGGTGATGGGCGCGGTATCTGCTTACTAATTTCGTTGACTGCCCTGTCATAAGGGTACACATGGCGCCATGGCGCCCAATGTATCGGGCCCTTGGCAGTAACCAAACGGTTAACTCAACGAGCCACATAAAGACTCAGGATGAGGTGTAGCAATGAAAAAGTTAATAAATGCGATGTTGGCGTCTTTGTTTATATTTGCGGTGCTTGTATCAGTACCTGCATATACTGATTATGTTGGCAACCCTGTGTTCGTCGAGGATGCCCACGGGCTTACAGCGCCACAGGTGATGGGCTCCTGGCAGTAACACCGCCCCTGCTCAAGCTTAAAAACTTGACCGTCTCCCCTGGGGCCCAAAAGGGCCTCAGGGGGGCGCCCCCACGCAATTCCTCCATCGCTTCCAGGCAGGTTAAAATTCTTCAAAACGTCTAGTGTGACAATGACCGACCCAAAACGGCGGGTACGCGCTTCAAATTACTCTGCTCCCGCTTTGACAAGCAGTTTCTTCACTTCCTCGTGGCCGCCCTGGGAGGCAAGCATCAAAGCGGTCCGGCCGTTTTTGTCTTTCGCATTGACGACCGCTTTTTTAGCGAGCAGCATCTGCACGACTTCCAAGCGGCCGTTCGTGGAAGCAAGCATCAGTGTTGTTTGGCCGCTGTTGTCCGCGGCATTGACATCGGCCTTTTTGTCGAGCAGCAACCGAACGACTTGGGGGTGTTTATACATAGTGGCAATCATCAAGGCGGTTTTGCCGTCCTTGTCTCCGGCATCGACATCGGCGTTTTTGTCGAGCAGCACTTGTACGACTTCGGGGAAGCCGTATTTACTGGCAATCATCAATGCAGTTTGGCCCTCATTGCTCTTGGCATTGGCATCGGCTTTTTTGTCGAGCAGAGCCTTTACGACCTCGTATCTGATTCTCATAGAGGCAATCATCAAGGCGGTTTTGCCGTCCTTGTCTCTGGCATGGACATCAGCCCCCTTTGAGAGCAGCGTCCGCACGATTTCCAAGTGGCCGTTCATGGAAGCAAGCATCAACGAGGTCGAGCCCTCCTTGTTGACTGCATTGACCCCAGCCCCCTTTGCGAGCAGCACTTTGACGATCTCGCTTTGCCCATTCTGGGAGACAATCATCAATGCGCTTATGTCGTTGTTGTTCTTGGCATTGACGTCGGCCCCTTTACCTATCAGCACCTTCACAACCTTCAGCTTGCCGCTTTGGGAAGCAAGCATCAAAGCGGTCGAGCCGTCCTTGTCTTTGGCGTTGACTTTGGCTCCCTGATCAATGAGGCGTTTGACCTTATGCAGATCGCCACTCTTTGCTGCTTCGATCAAATCTTCATTAACTCCAGCCATAGCAACAGTCGCCCACAGGGTTGCGACCACTATCAACGAAGCCGCCATTCTCACCTTACGGGCCGCTATTAAGCTTGTCTTGAAAACCATCCCTTTTCTCCCTTCCTGGCTGAGGAGCGGAAAAATGCTGGCACAATAATGTCGAGCTATTGATAACAGGAATTCAGCACCCCTGTTTTGGCCTCTTTGCTTCTGGCCTTGCTCAATGATTCTACAACCATCATCAGCCAATTTCCATAAACTGAACGGCTCGGAGAAGACGGCTATGGGGATTTACGAGCAAGCCAGGCAAAAGTCCCACACGGATTCTCACATAAAAAGCGAAGGGATTCTGATCCACACACCAGAACCCCTTGTAAGTCATTTGATTAACTAGGATTTTCATGGAGCCGGCGATGGGATTTGAACCCGCGACCTGCTGATTACGAATCAGCTGCTCTGCCACTGAGCTACGCCGGCTCAGTTGGGTGGAAGTCGCTTGTACCATATGGCCCTTTGAAAATCAAGTGAGGCCCGGAACCGAAGCATCTATGGCACGCTGCCTGGCAGGCTCTTAAATGTCTACCCATGAAGATAAATAACCCAGGGCCATCGGAGGCCGCAAAACACCCCGCATAATGGTAATCGAAGGATTCGAACAAAGGGTTTCGCCGGCATTTACTGCTGCTTTGGAAACATTTCTCAGACCTTGGCACCCTACCGGTAACACCCGTCCATGGTTATTATGAGCCTGTTGTTCACAAATCGGCCCCGGCATGACGATGTCAGGGGCGGGAGACCTTTGTCAGGCGGAGCCAACTTTTTCCGGAGGGTAACAATGCGCGACAACACTTTCTTTAATGAAATGGGTCGAAGGACATTTGTGCGCAGCCTCATCAGCGGCTGTGTCATCGCGGGGACGGGAATGTTTGGCCTTTATCGCGACTCGGTCTCCTACGCCGCTCCTGAAATAACCCAGCCGCCCCTTCCATACAAAGAGGACGCCTTGGAACCCTATATATCCAAAAAGACCATCGAATTTCATTACGGCAAGCACCACAAGGCTTATATCGATAAGACCAATGAGCTGGCAGGGGCTGCCGGCCTCGGAAGTCTCTCCCTCGAGGAAATCATGAAAAAGACCGCCGGTTCGGCAGGCCAGACATCGATTTTCAACAACGCCGCGCAAGCCTGGAACCACAATTTTTACTGGAAGAGCATGCTGCCGGGTGCACGCAAGCCTGATGAGCGATTGACCAAAATGATCGATTCTTCTTTCGGCAGCTACGACAACTTCATCAAAGAGCTTCACAATGCAGCGCTCACGCAGTTTGGAAGCGGCTGGGCGTGGCTGGTCCTGGAGCAGGATAAACTCAAGGTGATAAATACATCGAATGCCGACAATCCTGTCGTCCACGGCCAGGTGCCCCTGCTGACCCTGGATGTATGGGAGCACGCCTATTATCTTGACTACCAGAATCGTCGCCCTGACTACGTTAAGGCCGTTACTGAAAATCTACTCAACTGGGAATTTGTTGCCTCGAATCTGCCCGGGAACGCCTGAACCGGCAACTGTGAAATCGCGAAAAAGGCAGGGCCGCTTAAACCGGCCCTGCCTGGATTATAGGGGAATGAGGCGTGATGTCCTCACCCCTTCCCTTCTTTTATGGCCCTAAAGGTGTGCCGGGCAGCGAAGAAATGTTTCCTCCACAGGCACGTTTAACCATCCTGAATGAGGATTGGAAAAAACAGGTCGAGAAGTCGTCAATGTGACGATCTCCGGGTTTGGACACGCGACCGACTGGCTGGCCACGGGCGAGCATTCGCACGATTGATAAGGTGAAGCGTAAGCATAGCCGGCCACAAACAACATGACAAAAAACAAACTGAGTGCAATAACTCTTCTCATATTAATATCCTCCCTCTTTCTCTACTAAAAAATGGTAATCATTTTCATTTGCGGGCTCAATCGGACAAATTGCGTTTCCGCCAGGCCGCAAGCCGGGCAATAAACCGGTCGATTGAAAGATTGGGGGATTGGGACTTGACTATGCTGATTTCAGCGGCATGCCTGATCGAATATTGCGCGAATCGGGACCGCCACACCGGTAAATCGCTGCCGATAAAGGCCCCTTATCTTCTTCGCAGATAACAAATTCAGCAACCGAGCGCTTCCTTCAGCCATTCCTTTATTTCCTCGGTAATAGCGCAAACTCCCACTCCGGGCTTGCGTCCAGCCGCGTCAACCGCTCTGCGGACCATCTCGGCCGGCACGTGAATTTTTGCGATTTCCTCGGCCTCTTTCATGGTCCTTCGGATCAGGGTAACCTGCGCAGGCTTTTCCCAGTCATAGATTACAAAATAGAGGGCTTCCTGGCCGGGATACCGAACAAAATCATCTTTTCGGGTCCATCCGGTTCCCCATTCGAGGTAGGTCTCAACAGCCTTTTCCGGCGTCATTTCCCAATCCAGACGATCGACTATTTCCCTTTGGATTTTCAGTTCTTCCAGTCCCCACATATGGT
>JBEKMB010000106.1:0-10825 GCA_050008735.1 Syntrophobacteraceae bacterium | reverse complement strand
AAAAACCGTAAATAGAATATTGCTTCGCTAAACTGATCTGCCACTCCTGGTTATAAATATCGGCCAGATCATAATAGTTATTATCGAGTGGTATTCTAGGCTGATAATGATTTGGGAAGAGCGGCCGTGACTGCGTGACGTTTACCCAGTCAGTAAAACCAATGCCCCACCACGCATCATTTTCAGGAATTCGGTGGTATTGAGGTAAGTAGAACGCGATAATTTTTACAAGTGGATTAGTCGCCTGCATCTGATCTCCGGTCCCTGAGCTCTCATGAGTGTTCACTTTTCGTACGTAGGCCTTTGAAAGTCTATAACATTCGCCGGAATGACGGCTTAGACGGCTTAGGGTTTTCAATGATTACCATCTTGAACGCAATTTTCCATGATGCCTGCCTCACCCGCGAAGCATGAAAATCGGTATTTTAAAGGTAACTTCGTGTCAGTCTAATACAGCCCCCCGGTCGAGCAGACGGCAGGAAGCAGCCCCGAGTCCAAGAAGTTCGCGGAGCGTTTTAACGTTTCCATGGCATGAAAGATGCCACCATCCGCCGATGTAGACGGGCCGCTTGGGATTGAACCGTTCCAGGGCCGATGTAATTTCAGAGGCCATGTATTCTTCGCGTTCCTGCCAGCTGAGTGAATCGCCGCCGGGCAGGGTTTGGGCATGGAAGCCGTCCCCGCCGATCCTTCGCGCGGCCCGGGCATACAGGGAGGAAACAGGCGGGGCGGAGCTTTCCAGCTCAAGCAATTGCTCGATGTTCTCGGTGGAAATCATCTCCGGCCAGGTCCCGATCCACTCGCGGCTGAACCCCGATGAATCCACGGCGACAAGATCGATCCCCGCACGGTTTGCGTATGCGGCCGAGGCCCTGTACTCGAAGGGAATGGCGATCTGGCGGAGAATCGAGGCAATGCGCACATGTTTTCGGGCGATGCCCGGTTCGATTCTCAGTTTTTGACATACCGTTTGGAGGCGTCGAATAAAGGTGTTTCGCAGCTTGGCTGAGCGCTCTTTTCTGAATTGCAAAGCGAAAGGGCTGATTTCGACCAGTATGAGGTCCGGGCTGTGAGCTTCCAGGAATGCGCGGGTCCGGGAAAACCCTTTCGGGTCGGAGTGAACTGTGCCGAGCAGGATAAGATCCGAATTCGAACATGAACGGCGCATATCGGGTAATTTGCGAAGCATAGCCGGAAACCGGAAACGCGAACCTCGCTGGATTAACGCGAGTGAGTCCAACAAGAAAGAACTCAACTCAAAACTAAAGACTCAAAACTTTTCAGGAAACAGGCAGTTGAGTTCCCGAAAATGAGTAATATTCAACTCGGCCCTCAATGATGGGTTCTTGTAGCTGACAAAATGGACCCCGGTCGCCAGCGCGAACTCCTCGTCCACCCTGGAATCCCCGATGTAGAGGACATGTTCCGGCAAGACGTTGAAGGCGTCGAGTATTTTTTCCATTATTTCGGGATTGGGCTTGGGCTTGCTGACGTCAGAGGCGCTCACCACGAGGTCAAAGAACTTCCTGAGATTGTACTGGCTCAGAAGTTCGAGCGTGGAGACGGTGCGGTTTGTCGCCAGGGCGGTCCGGAAATGTTTATGAGCAAGCCTGAGAAAGGAGACCAGTCCGGGTTCACGGCGAAGGTACCCGTTGAACGGGCCAAAATCGATAGTTTCAAAATATTTGAAGGCACGGGCGAAATCTTCGCCCTCACCGCCCGTCAGGTAGATGAGGGATTCGCGGACCGGGTGCATGTGAATGTATTCGTGCTGGTCCGCGCGGACGGGAGGCCGCCCGATTATTTTCATTATGTGAGTGTAGAAATTAATATTGGCCTCTCGTGAATCGAAAAGGACCCCGTCACAGTCGAAAGCGATAACCCTCAGATTGCCGTTACCGGCTAAAAACGGCCTCTGTGAGCCGTTGTCTGTTTTTTGCGTCATTGCTCAAGCAATCCTTGCGCGGACTTCCCATTGTTTTGCGCGCAATATTATCAAAAAAATTGGGCCTTCGCCTCTTTTATCCTTCGCGCGCACACCCGGGCGCCAAAGTTATGAGGCCCTCATTTTGCGGTGAACAGTTACGACTTTGCTTGCTGCAGATCGACTTTCGTACTAATAATAGAAAAATATCTAAAGATTCAATATGAATGCACCGGATCAGAAGACGGAAGTCGAAGCCCGGATATCGAAATCGGCAATTCGCCTACCCGCCATCCGGCATCTGATTTCAGTATGGGGAATCCGGAATGAAAAATCAATTCGATTATCTGGTCATAGGCAGTGGAATCGCCGGTCTAACGTTCGCTCTGAAAGCAGCGCGGAGCGGCTCCGTGGCAATTGTAACAAAAAAAGACAGACTCGAAACCAGCACGAACTACGCCCAGGGCGGCATAGCATCCGTTTTTGGGCTGGACGATACTTTCGACCTGCACATCCAGGATACCTTGAATGCTGGAGTCGGTCTGTGTCATCGTGAAATTGTCGAACTGGTCGTAAGAACGGGTCCGGAACGCATCAGGGACCTTCTCGACCTCGGGGTTGCCTTCAACCGTGCACAAGAGCCGACTTTATTCGACCTGGGAAGGGAAGGAGGGCACAGCCGAAACCGGATTCTTCACGCGCAGGATATGACGGGGGCGGCTGTTGAGAAAGTCCTGATGGCCGCCGCGGAATCGGAGCCGAATATCGTAATTTTCGAACACCATCTGGTCCTGGATTTGATCATTCAGCATCATTCCATGAAGACGGGTTCTTTAAATCTGCACCAGCAGGACATATGCAGGGGCGCATACGTTCTGGATACGTCGGCGGATCAGATTCACACTTTTGTGGCAAACGCCGTGCTGCTTTGCACTGGCGGGGCCGGCAAAGTCTATCTCTACACGAGCAATCCCGACGTTGCCACCGGAGACGGACTGGCCATAGCCTACCGGGCCGGGGCAAAGCTTGCGAACCTTGAATTTGTTCAGTTTCATCCCACCTGCCTCTACCATCCGACGGCAAAAAACTTTCTGATCTCGGAAGCGGTGCGCGGCGAAGGCGGAAGACTGATAGACCTGCGCGGGCGCGCTTTCATGGAAAAATATCATCCTATGAAAGATCTCGCATTTCGCGATGTCGTGGCGCGCGCTATCGATACGGAGATGAAGGCGAGCGGCGATGACTGTGTTTTCCTGGATATCAGCCACCTGGAGACCGAATTTCTCAAGAAGCGTTTCCCCAACATCCACCAGAGATGCCTGTCCCTTGGAATCGATATCACCAAAGACCCTATTCCGGTGGTTCCGGCCGCTCATTACATGTGTGGAGGGATCGTTACGAACTCTTTGGCGCGGACGACGATCGAGTGCCTCTATGCAATCGGCGAATGTGCCTGCACGGGGTTGCACGGGGCAAACCGGCTGGCCAGCAATTCGCTTCTCGAAGCGATGGTTTTCGCCCAGGCGGCGGCCGAGGAGTGCGCGCGTCAAATCCGGTCCTGGCGGGAACGCGATTTGCCCGAGGTGCCGGATTGCTCGGAAAAAGTGAGCGATCAGAACTCCGGAAACAATGAAATGGTCCTCATAGCGCATAACTGGGACTTCATCAGGCGGCTGATGTGGAACTATGTCGGTATCGTGAGGACGGACAAGCGGCTTGCCCTGGCATTGAACCACATCGTTCAAATAAGGATGGAATTAAAGGAGCACATGCCGAAAATTCCGCTCAACAGCGACCTTGTCGAACTTCAGGGACTTGCCCTTGTGGCCGAGCTTATCATCCGGTGCGCCGTTGAGAGAAAAGAGAGCCGGGGCCTACACTTCAATGTCGATCATCCGGGTACGGAAGATGGCAACTGGCTGAAGGATACGGTCGTAGAAAAAAATCCGGCGGAAGAGTTCTTGTCCCTGGTGTCTTTCAAGACAGATGAACTGTCTTGCGATCAGGATCAGGGCCTATCGTTTCGGCATCGATAATAGGTTCGGCGGGAGCCCGGGATGGGGCTTCGAGAAGCTTTGGAGCGTTCTGGTTCTGTTCTATTCTCAAAGTGAGCATTCCGCCCATAATGCTGATTTCGTAATTATTGCCCGCCGTCCGGTTAAGCGATTCCCTGAATCGTATGAGCTGCCCTTTGGCTTTTCTGTATATATAGACGATGCTTCCCACGAAGAGCAGAAGGATAACCATGAAGACCCAGCCGGGCGTCGAGATGACCTTGCCGATGAGCATGATCACCGCCAGGAGTCCGAAAACAAGCAAGACCTGGAGCCCGACTATCATGTATAGATAGTAGATGCCCTGGTTTATGGAGCCTTCCCGGTCTTCCCCGCGTTTGGCCGCTTCGGGTTCACTCTGTTGTCCCTGTTTCCTGAATAAGCGGCTGAACCACATAATCTCTCAGCACCTCGTAGATCAGAACCCCAGCCCACACCACCGAGGGTGGAAGGCGACTATAAAGTTAAGCATCGAACCCGACGCATGGTTTCGCGGAATAGTCAAAACGGACTAAAACGGGACTGCATCGAGTTTTGAAATTGCCAAAAGGCTAACATCGCGTGATCCGGCTAGTCAAACAAAATTACAGGAGTCAAGCCCGGTAACAAAAAAGCCCCCCAAGGCAGAGCAAACCTTGCGGGGCTTTGTGCACTATTTCGAATCCAGGGGTAATAGCGGAAAGCTACGCCCTGTTGAGGTCCTTTTCCCGCGGGAACAGGGGCAAATACCTGTATGAAAGAGAAATTATCAGAACGCAGTATGCGAGCATCGCGACAATAGGCGCCACTTCATAGATGGTCGGAAGATAGACTTGCCATTTATCGAAAGGCATCACAGGGGCGGCGATGGCCTGAATGGTCATTACGTAGCGATTCAGCGACACCCCGATAATGTCAAGCAGGAAGGCGCTGAAAATCAGGAAATTGCTTTTTCTGGCCCCTGGCGAGAGCAGGATCAGGGCCGGAAGTACGCCGCATACGCCGATTTCGGCGATCAGCAGCCATATCCCGTATGCTCCCCAGTAAAAGTCACCCAGAGAAAAACCGAACCTGGGCGACTGAACAAAGGCCCAGTAGGCAGTGTCGGCAATCTTGAGGATCATGTAGACGCCCAACAACACGCCTTCGATCTTGGCGATCAGTTCATAGACGCTGCGGTCCACCAGTTTCTTTCTCGAGACCTTTTCGATGGCCCTGCATATAAGGGCAGTGAAAGCAGGTCCGGACGCTATCGCGGAGAGAATGAAAAGAAAGAAGGTCCACGGCCAGATGAAAAGCCCCGCCCTGAAGGCAAAAGGCCTGCCGAAGAGAACGCCAGCGACGCCGCCCAGAGACCCTTGGTGGAAAAAGCTCAGGAATGTGCCGGTGAGGGCGAAAATCGCCATCACGTCATGCATGCTGTGTCCGAACACCCTGACAGCTTTTGTTTCGCTTAGCTTGCGGTTCTCGAGAATTATCGGAACATATTCGATGGTCAGGACAATCGCATAACAACTGATGCAGAAGATAACTTCGGTCAGCATCGAGTGGACATTTGCGTGCCAGTAGCCGAACCAGCCCCGCATCGGCTGCCCTATTTCGAGCAGAAGGATCGCGAGTGCACCAGTGTAGCAGACGAACCCAACGACGACGGCAAGATTTATTATTTTTCCGAGTTCCTTGAGCTTAGGAAAGAAACGGGACATGCCGTAGTAGAGGAAGCCGGAAAAGAAGGCCCCGGCGCCGAGCGCGATAATGGCCAGGTCCGCCGTTATATAGGCCCCGAAGCCGAAATAGTCGTTTAGCCCTGTAAGATTCAAGGCCTTCAGGAGCACCAAGACTCCAGCCACTACACCCCAGCCGATAATTCCAACCAGAACCAGTGACCAGAGCCCGAAAATCGGAAGCGGGCAGCGCTTCAATCCTTCAGGAATCAATGCTCTATCCATTCTCTACCCCTCGTTGCCAATTAAATCGGATTTTGGCTGATTCTGCGTACTATGATTTCTCTGTAAGCGCATTATCTGAAAGCTTCTTTATCCAGTCCTGAGTGCTTATGTAGTAAACCTTGGGATCGGTGTGGAGCTTTTCGAGGATCCGGAATGCATTGGGGTCCTTTGAAAGCTTGGCCACATCAGAGTGCGGGTCCCTCAGATTGCCGAAAGTGATCGCCCTGGCGGGGCAGGCATCGGCGCAGGCCGGGGTGTACGTCGTCTTGTCGGGATCAGTCCCGTCCTTATAGGCCTTCGAGCGCGCCGCGAGCATCCTCTGATGGCAGAAAGTGCATTTCTCGACCACGCCGCGCATCCTGGTGCTCACGTCAGGACTCAACATGGCCTCCATCGGTTTGGGCCATGTGGGGTCCCACCAGTTGAAATCCCGCGCATGGTATGGACAGGCGACCATGCAGTACCTGCAACCGATGCAGCGCGGATAGATATGCGTAACGATCCCGTTATTCTCGTCCCTTGTCGTCGCATTGACCGGGCAGACGAAAGTGCAGGGTGAGTGGTGGGGCGAGTCGCAATGCATGCATGGACGAGGCAGGAAAGCGTATCTGTAGTCAGGGTAGTTCCTGCCGTTGTTTAACTGGAATATTGACATCCAGGTTATGGAACGCAGTTTATTGGATTCGTCGAGCCTGAAAGATATATTGTTTTCGGCCTGGCATGCAGCGCTGCATGCACCGCAGCCCGTGCACCTGTCCAGGTCGATCACCATTCCAAAACGAACACCGCCTTGCGCATGTTCTTTTTCGCTCACGGATTACCCCCCTTACACGCGACGCAGTTGAGCGCGGCAAGCCCACACAGTCCCAATGCCCACTGGATCGAGTTGAACTTCCATCAAACTGTTCGCATTTACACCCTTGTTCTGAACGTAGTTGTCGTAGGCCTCGTGCCCCAGACCCGTAGGCAGGTAAACGACCCCGGGGTGCGCGACCGCAGAAATATTTACCCGCACGTTGGCTTCCCCCTGAGTGGTCTTCAGGGACACGAGTTCGCCTTGCGAAAACTCGAGTTTGGCAGCCGTATCGGGGTGCAACTCAATGAATGCATCCGCACCCTTAAGGACTGAATCGGGAATCAGTTTAGTCATGAAGGGCGGAGTCGGATAGAAGCCGGCCGCAGTAAACGAGGGCCTGTAGGCAACAAGCAGCAACGGCAAGTCGCCTTCATTCCCCGGCAGGTTTCTATCTTCGAAGTGCGGGAGGTAATACTTATCGGCGGCATCGGATGCCACCTTCTGAACGATTGACTGGATCGCAAGCTCGAGCTTGCCCGAAGGGGTTTCGAAATCGGGCATTGCAGCCGGTGCGTCATACCAGCAGTTTCCGGCTTTGAGCTTTTTCCAGAGGTCGGCCCCGTTGGAGAAATTCGGCTGAACTGATTGTCCCGCGGCAAGCTTTACAATCCGGACATCCGGCTTTTCGGCAACCGCCCCTTTCTGCGCCTGGGCAAGGCCGTCCACCCTGAACTTAAGGTATTCCTCATAGCTCTTCCAGGGAAGCGAGGCGCCTACAGTGCCCCCGATACCGGCCGCCAGCGTCATGAGCGCCTCTCCGGTGTGCTTCGTATCCTGCAGCGGCTTCAAAATGGGTACGCTTACGGCATAGTATGAGAAAGCCGCCCCGGGGATGCCCAGGACGTCGTCGTAGCGTTCGAACGCCGTGTGGTTGGGCAGTATCAGATCGGCCTGCGCCGCCGTCTCGTCCATGTAGGAGGAAAAAGAAACCAGCATGGGCACTTTTGCCAGGGCGTCCCTGAAGAGTTTGTTCTCGGGCAGGCTGTACAACGGGTTGGCCTCATGAACGAAAAGTATCTCAACCGGCTGATTTTTCGCTGTGGTGATGCTGTCGAGAAGTCCGTAAAGGCCGCCCTGAGGTTCCTTCTGGGCCGCGCCGTTCTTTTCGACCGGCGGCAGGCCGGCAAGCGGAACGGATGGTGAAAGCGTGATCAGCCCATTGGGTTTCAAGTTGCCCTTGAGAGCATTGAGGGCTGTGAATGCGAGTTGATGGTAGATGCCGTTGGTGCTGTCAGGCTGGCCGATCGCCCAGACTGCCAGGGCTTTTGGCTTCCCGGCGAATTCCTTTGCGACCTCACGGATTTGAGCCGCATCAAGGCCGGTAGCCTTGGCGACCTCTTCGGGAGAGTAGGCCGATGAACTCACCAGGCCCTTGAACCCCTGGCGCTTCTTGCCGGCGCTGTCCGTCCAGTCTTCGAAGCCGAAGACGTTGTTTTTCACGAAATCGACGTCATAGGTGCCGCTGCTGACCATAACATGAGCTATTCCCATGGCCAGGAGGGCTTCCTTCCCAGGGTTGACGGGGAGGAACTGATCGGCCTTGGAAGCCGTCATGGAACATCGCGACTCGACCTGTACGAGCTTTGTCGCCCCCTTGGTCCATTGGCGCATGGCGGCAAGCGCAACTGTCGAGGCGCCTGCGCCTTCGAACAGATTCGACCCGAAACTCAGGATGTATTCCGCATTTCCGAGCGCGAAAGCAAACGGCTGGGCGTTGCCCGTTGTAAACTTGGCGGCCAGTTTGAGACCATCGGCCGCAGAGGGCATCCTGAAAAGGTTGGGAGAACCGTAGGCGGTGAAGAACTGAAGCCACAGATCATCCATACTGCTTGGTCTGTGTGAAATTATGGCCGCGAGTTCCTGTGATTTGCCATCCGCCCGCAACTTGCCAAGCTTCTTGCCAAGCTCGCTCAGCGCTTCGTCCCATGAAATGGGCTGAAAGCCGGAAATGTCTCCACGGCTCTTCTGCTGCTTCATGGGCTTGGAGATACGATAAGGAGCATAAAAAAACTGCAGCCCGGATGCGGCAAGGGCGCAAACACCGCCTTCGGTGAGCGGATTTGCCGGATTGCCCTCGATCAAAATGGCGCGGTTTCCGTTTACCAGGCGCGCCTGTATGGCGCAGCCTCCTTCGCACATCGTGCACACGCTGGATACCTTGGTGACCTCGCCGCGTTCCGGGGAAGCACGCCATGACCAGTTCTGGGACCATCTTGCAGAGTCGCCGGCCAATTGCCATGGCAGGGGTGAGAGCAACGAGCCACCGACCGCTCCAGCAGCGAATTGTAAGAAAGCTCTCCGACCAAAATTCATTCCATTTACCCTCTCGTGAAAGCCAGTAATGCCAATAATTTATTTCAGAGCAATATATCCTATAAAAATCACAGTATGATTCTTCACTTACTTGTGGCACATTTCACAGTTATTCGATGCACCCTTCTCGGCATGGCACTTTTCACACTCAACCATTTTCATGGTTGATATGCTGTATCCGTCAAGCCGATTCTCTCTGTAGGGAGGGAGTTTCTCCTCTTTTGAGACGTCCCTGTGGCAACGCGTGCACTCCAGGCCCTGTCCCTTGTGCGGAGCGTGGGAGAAGTAGACGTTGTCGGGTTGCCACGTATAGATTTTCCAGGGCACTTCCCGGTTTTGCTCCACATATTCGCTTATAAACTTTGTCTCCGCTTCGCTGCTCCCCTGGGCCGATTCATGGCACTCCTTGCACCTGTCGAGCTTGGGAATCCCGCCATAGGTACCGTCGGGGCGCAGGAAGTGGCAGGAATCACAATCCTCGCTCTGGTGAGCTACATGGCTGAAATTGATGGGTTGGGCCTTTTGAGAATAGAGCAGGTTCGGAAAAACGACCCAGCCGACGACCAGAGCGCCGACAAAGCCTAACAGAAAAAAAACCACCCCCAATGCCTTGCTTCCGGAAGAGCTACTTTTCTCTTGTTTCATAGGACAGCCTCGGTACTTCGATGAATGGATAAAATGGTCCAGCAAAGGTTGTGCTCATAGTGAATCTTGAGCGGTCCCTGTAAGTGATAAAATTAACGAGTTTTCCCGGATTAAAAGTGACTTTGCCAGAATGCGCGACCACTTAAACGCTGTTGGGGACTCTTGTCAAGAGAAAAAGAAACAGAAATCCGCGAATGAAAATCACATTTGACGGACTCCCGGATGACAATAATCGCGAAAACATTCACAACCTTTCGTTAATCTCTGATGATCCGGTCGCGTCAAATTCGTTGAACGATAGTAGAATTAAATGTAAAGAAAAAGAGGATGGATTTTTGTCCTGTCTCAGGATTGGACGATTGTCCGCTCCGTGGAAGCTGAAAATTGCCGGTGGTCTTTGGCGTCGAGGCGGGTCCCCATGGCCGGGACCCTTCATTGCTGCTTTCGGATTTAACCTGGAGGTGCAGGTATGTTAAAGCACGTGGTCATGTTCAAATTGAAAAAAAGCGCGTCTGAATCTGCCGTAGCCGAAGTGGAAAAGGCACTTCGCGCTCTGCCGGGCATCATTTCGGAGATAAAGGAATTCGAGCTGGGCAGGGATTTGTCGCGTTCCGAGAGGTCTTACGATTTTGCGCTCGTATCGGGGTTTGAAAATCTTGAAAAGATGCAGCGATACCAGGTTCACCCTGCTCACCAAAAGATAGTTGTGAAGCTAAAAGAGCTTTGCGAAAGCATACTGAGCGTTGATTTCGAAAATTGAGGATGAGCGGTCATACTCTGTAAATTCTGTCCAGGAACCCAAAAAGGACAATACTTTCGACAGGATTTACAGGATTTACAGGATTAAAAAAAGCCCCTTGGCCCTGACAGAAGGAATAATTGGTTGCGACCAGCAATCTCCATCCTTCGCAAAGGGCGTGTAACATCCTGTCGTCTTTCATTGTTTTCCTGTTAATCCTGTAGATCCTGTCCAAAGCTCTTCACTCATTGTAATAAGCGGGTAAGTGGTTGAATTTACTGAAGCCTGGAAAATGACTCACGTCGCCCCGGGGAAAGCCAGGGGGCAGTGTCTGAAACCGTAATTATCCTACAATTTCAAAGGACT
>JBEKMB010000105.1:0-10987 GCA_050008735.1 Syntrophobacteraceae bacterium | reverse complement strand
GTTGCTCTCCACCCCACCTCACGGCGACGCAGTTACCTTTGACTACCGGGAGCGGACATCTCCCGGAAGGGGACTTTCACCCCTCAGTTCGCGCGCGCTTCCAGGCGCACGGACCCCGGCTTCCGCCGGGGTGACGTCCTGGACAACTCTTGTGGAAAGCCCAGAGTTGGTACTTTCTTGAACGCAACTTGCTATGAGCAGTGTACGCCCCCTTCGGATTGCGAAGAGTTACCTCGGGGGGCTTTGAGTTCCTCAAAAGATCTGGTTCTCATGGTTGAGAGGGCAGTGTTACCGCTAAAAGCCGCCGCCAAAATACCAATCCAACGCACCTTCTTTTATCTTTTTTTCCGCATACTTGCACGTGTCAAGAGCACTTGAACACTCGTACGTCATTCCTTTCTTCTCAACGATGTCCGCCGTCGCTTTCTGTGCCTCCAGCATCATCTTCGACCCATGTTTTACCATTGCCTGGCCTTCCGCCATTGTGCTCCCGGTCATCATGCTTTCGCCTTTGGTTATCATGTTATAGCCGTCCGTCATCATCTTTTCGGCCGACGTCAACTCTGCGTCTGTCTTTCCTTTCTTGGACATTATGTCCATTATCATTTTGTTTCCATCCATCATCTTCTTTGCGCCTTCCATTATCGCCGCCTTACCTTCCTGGATTCCCTGGTCACTTTCCGCGGCGTGTAAATATCCAGCTACAGCGAAAATGCCGATTGACAGAAAAACGATTAAAGAAGTTGCGAAATACCTGTTGCGATTTTTCATTTTTATATATCCTCTCTTATGTTGATGTGAGAACAAAGCTTTATAAGGGACCTCTGTTCTTTGTAATCCGAAGGCACTATGAATCATTCACTGGAATCACCCCTCTCTTTGGTTAGGTGATAGCAACTAGTAATATTTACAAAGCCTACTTCCTTACGACATGACGTCTTTGGGCCGGGAGCGGGTGGTTTGGCCATGATAATTCCAATCCTCATTGATATCATAGAGCAACTATCTTTATCCTTGTTATATGTCTCTTATACAAGGCATAGAAGATATCAGCGTATCTGAGACGTACATAGCGGATATATCAAGACTTATGACACTGCATTTCTATACACTGCTCTTAAAGGTAGTTATTGATGATATGTTTTGTCAAGCCTTACACATCCTTTTCAAGAGCATCCACCGCAATTGCGGGGTGCCTCAACATTCTACATTTGGGAGATTATATTGTTTCACATGAAAAATTAGCAGACGCGAAGCCCCGAATTTGCTCAACGGTTCCCCCGGCGATGACAAACCGGACAAAGCTGACAGAAATAAAGGGGGGGGTAGAGAGCGCCCGGCAACCGGTGAACCTGAGAAAAAGTTAGATTAGAACGATAACACCGTGAGCGTTGCAATGGCTAAAAGCTGGACAAACGGCCCCGACCTACTTGTCCGGGAAGGAACCGAGGCAGCGGCCTTGAAGGCCGAAGTAAAATGGCCGTTATTTACCGGATTTTCAATGCCGGAGAGGCGGATACCGCGCTCTACCGCAGCTAATCTTAAATCCCGGATTTTTCCGAGATGGCAGTTCATAAAGGCCAAAGGACGGTACTGTCTATTGCAGCGAGGCCAGGGATGATTAAAGTTTTTTTTGACATCCGCTGCAAACCTCCAGGGAGCTCTGTTGAAAAAGATGTGGGAAGAGTCGGCCTTGGCCGAGTCCTGATCGATGCCCCTGTAAGATTGATCAGCGCTTCGCTTAGGTCGCCATTCTGCTGCCAGGGGCCCCTAAGAAAGGATTCGGAAATTTTTGACTTGTCCGCATACAGACCGCGAGCCAGCCGAGGAGGGACTATAGCTAAAAATCTATTGGAGAATACGTGCGGAGTATTTAACAAAAATACCTGCTGCCTCCATTCAAGCCTCTCCATCTGGTCCAAGGAGAATGAACAATGAAATCCAACTCACGGAACCAAGCTCAGGAATGGGTGGAAAACGCCAAAAACTTCTATAGATCGGCCGGGAGGAAGCTTGCTCTTGCGGAGTTCTCCGACCCCAACGGAATGTTTGTACGAGGTGAGATGTACATCTTTGTGCTCGATTCGCAGGGGACCATGCTGGCCCATGGCATCAACAATAAGTTTATTGGGGAAAACTTGATGGAAATCAAGGATTCGGATGGAAAATTCTTCATCAGGGAAATCATCGACTCGGCCGATATCGATCGAAGCGGCTGGGTGGAGTACAAGTGGTTCAATCCGGAGACAAAAGAATGGATCCCTAAAATTACGTATTTCGAAGTTGTCGATGATCTGATCCTGTGTTCTGCCGTTTACTGATACCACGTTGCAGCGTCTCGGCCCAGTCCAGGGAAATGAACGACATCAAAGGGCAACACCTATTGCCGTGCAGAGCCAGTCGTCCCCGCTGCCTTCCCCCATGAGTCTCAAACTCTGAGTCACGAAGAATCAGCACAACCTACGATATCCTCTATATTCGAATGTTGCGTCTCCAAACTGTAATACCAGTTGCGCTCAACTTTCTAAGCGGAAACGTGGCCCATGGCATCCGCAATTGCATCCTTATCCCGAATACCAAAAAACAAGGCAAAGAAATGTGGATGAAACATAATGTGACCTTTCTTATTTTCATTCTTGGCGGTAAACAACAGCCTTCCGCAATTCTGGTTTCTCTTCTTACCCTAATTTGATATGTAAAACTCTGGCTCATCAAACCCGGCCCCTGAGGCAGAGACGAAACTGTATGATCAGAATTAACGAGCAGATTTCTATCCCCGAAGAAGAACTCAGTTTCACCTCATCCCACAGCAGCGGGCCAGGCGGTCAGAATGTCAATAAGGTGTCCAGCCGCGTCACGCTTTGGTTTGACGTCGTGAATTCCCCGGGCCTTTCTCCGGAACAAAAAGAGCTGGTGATAAGCCGCCTTAAGACCCGCATCGGCAAGGACGGCCTTCTTCGCGTCATCTCTCAGCAGACCCGCAGCCAGCTAGAGAATCGGGAATTGGCTGTGGAGCGGTTTGTGGAGTTGGTGAAGGATGCAGTGAGGCAGGTGCCTATAAGAAAGAAGACACGAGTCAGCAAGGGGGCGAAGCTCCGCCGGCTGGAGGAGAAGAGGCAGCACAGCCTGTTGAAAAGTAAGAGATCGAAAAGAGTCCCTGTCGAGGATTGAGCAAAAGAGCCCCCGGTTCTGATACGTAATTTCGCTGGCAGCCCGGATACTCGTTATCCGGGTCCATCAGGACAGCAGGTTGAGTTGGCGCTATCGATCAATCCGACCGCAAAGCAGGTATAAATTTGCAACACCTTTTGCGCTTCGCGCACGGAAAATAAGTCGTCCGTGTCACCGATGCCTGGTTCCATTGGCACCGGAATAATCGCAGTGCTATTCCATAAAGAATCTCACAGCATTATTGGATTGCCTACAGGAGGATAAATATGGCGCGCATCGGCATTGTCACCTGTTCAAACTGCACGCAAGAAAGCCATTGTGCTTCGGTTGTATGCCTCGGGGATATGAGAAAGCGAAAAGGTTTTTTTGAACGGTACCTGAAAGAAGAGCCGCTTGACCTTATTGGCATCATCAACTGCGCGGGATGTCCCACACTCGCGGCACCTGAGAAGATTTTGAAAAGAGTTCGCGCAGTGGCCGAATTCAAGTTGGATGCTCTGCATTTCTCCTACTGTATGACAGCGCTGTGCCCTTTCCTCTCAAAGTATGAGAAGGTCATCAGAGGGGAATACCCGCAGCTCGAAATTGTGTTGGGGACGCATAAGCCTCTGGACAAAACCGAATTCCAAAAGGGTGTAAAAGAGATTCTCTGCCCTACTATTTCAGCTCAACAGACTATGAAGGATCTGATAAAAGGAACCCTGCAGTTACCAGGGGATTCTCGGGGGAGGGATTAGGCAAAACCAGAAATCGCCCCAACCAGGGTCAGCGGGTAGCCCGGATAGCTTGTTTATCCGGGTCCATTAGGACAGGAGGACGGGTATGACCTTTCGGCCGGCGGCGCCACATATTTATTCCGGATGTATCGAGGATATTAATGTCCCCTACAAACACTTATCCCCTTACCTTTCGCCTCAGGGAAAAACGAATGTTCGGGCGTTCCAAAGCCGCTAGCCTCTCCTGGTGTGGCCAGGATAACTTGTTTATGGTCTATCCGGGTCTGAACAAAGTGTTCGTTAAAGTCAACAGATCAATTACCCCTTATAGCAGGGATGATTTCCGACCCCGCCATTCATAGCTGAGCTGCCAATTTTACCCCTGACATTCCTCTGCTACGCAGCAGATTCTTCCAAAGAACGTGGCTGTATAAGGACTTCAGCCGGTATGCCTAAGCCGGTGTGGAGCTTCCGGATCATGCCGAGAGTGAGTGGGCGCTTCCGGTTCAGGACCTCGGAAACTCGGGCGCGGCTTCCGATGAATGGCTCAAGGTCTCGGCGGGAGAGTCCGCGGCTTTCAATATAAAAAAGGATAGCTCCAACCGGGTCGGGAAGCGAAATGGAGTAATGTTTCTCTTCGTAAGCTTCAATAAGGGTGGTCAATACCTCCAACCGGTCCCCTTCCGGTGAGTTGGGTACCGCATTAAAGAGGTGTTCCACCTCCTCCAGCGCTGCTTTGTAATCATTTTCCGTTTTGATAGGCCGAATGTCCATATCTTCAAACTCCAGTCAGACGGTGGTCGCATCGATGTGGTCATATTCTCGATGGGTACCCACAAATCGAATATAGACGATTCCAAACTCATACTGAATAGCTGCCACGAGCCGGTAATTGTTTCCTTTAATATTGAAAACCACCCGATTGTTTGCCAAAAAGCTGGCATGCAGATAATGCTTCTTAATATCTGCGGGAGATCGCCAATTAGCATGCTTCACATCGGCGTACCATGCCAATAGCGGTTGCTTCGCATCCGGGTGCGTTTCAGTAAATTCTTTTAGAACTTTTCGGGAAACGATCCGCATCCAAACAATTTACCATGTTCCCGCCTTGGGATCAAGATTCTTCCGTAATGCCTGTGAAATTTCATCAATCTTAGTCCAAATTAGCTCCCATGGCCGAGTTAAATTACTTATAATGTTAATAAGGTGTCCAGCCGTATTACCCTGTGGTTCGATGTGGTTAACTCGCCGAGTCTCTCCCGGGACCAGAAGGATTTGATCATGCACCGCCTTGGCGCCCGAATCGGCAAAAACGGCGTCTTGCGGGTAATATCGCAGCAGACCCGCAGCCAGGCGGTGAACCGGGAACTTGCTATTGAAAGCTTCGCCGAACTGCTGCGGGATGCATTAAAGCAGGTTCCAATGTGAAAGAAGACTAGGGTCAGCAAGGGGGCGAAGCTCCGCCGTCTGGAGGAAAAGAAGCAGCGCAGCATCCAAAAGCAAGAGAGGTCGAAAAGGCCAGTGGAGGATTAGGTAAGATGAGGCCAGGGGTGGCCCGGATAGCTTGTTTATCCAGGGTCCGTCAGTCAAGATGCTTTGTGTGATAGACCAACTCGCCCTATAGCGTGGATATTTCCAGACACCTCCTGCGCTTCGAACCCGGATAACGAGGAGCCACCCGCGGGAGATCGAAAGGCATTCCATCGAAAAGAGAAATGCCTTCCAAGTGGAAAAAAATCAAAAAACAATCCGTTTGATGTAAACAAACCGGATCGTCGACCAGACAGTATTGATCGAGGGTTATTGGCGCGCGGATTTTACAGCCGAGTGGGGGAGTCCGAGAATTGCCGGACGGCATACCCCATGTAGGACATGTGAAGATCCTCGCTTTCGGATAGTTGCAGTGCGGCCACCATTTCTTCGCTGCGCATCTTGCCGGTCTTTATGGCTCGCAGGTGCCGCAGTAGTGCAAGAAAGTTCCTTTTTCTGGGGGCGATGCCCTTCATCTCCCGGTGGACCAGATCGCAGCTTTGCATGATTGCGGTCAGTTCGGCAGGTTTAATGAATTTTTCCCATACATGGGCGTTCCTCGGGCAGCATCTGGTGAGTGACCATTCCTGCCAGATTTTGATGATGGCTATTTTGCTCCGCCATGTCCGATTGATGGTATCATAGAAAAGCACTCCTCCCGGCTTCAGCAAGCGGGACACTTCCCGGATCACCTTCTCCAGATCGTCTACGTGTTCTAGCACGTCGCAGCAGGCAACCAGATCGAAGGAGCCGTCAGGAAACGGCATCTTTTCCCCTCGTCCGACCTCGTATCTGATATGCAGTCCGCTTTCGGCGGCGTGTTTGTGTGCCGTCGCCACGGATTTTGCCGAGGGGTCGATTCCCGTTACCCGGAAACCGTCCCTTGCAAATTCTTCGGCAAGAAAACCGCCCCCGCAGCCCACGTCCAAAATGGCCTTCCCGGGAATGCGAAGACTCCGCAATATCCCATTAAAATAACCATACCTCACAGGGTTCAGGCAGAACCTGAGGCTGGAAAAAGCAAATTCGGCGTCATCATTCCACCATCTGTCGCCGTATGCCTCATAAATCTCGTTGTTTACCTTTGCTCCATTTCGCATACTTTCACTCCTCCTTCAGCCAAGCCTTTCTATCGCGGTCCTCATCCGCGCAAGGACCCGCACCGCCGTTGCGACCTCATCAGAATCGACACACCCACAAATTGTTCTCTCGAATTCGTGTGCAAGTTCGTGGACCAGCCCGAAAGCTTTGCACCCCTGTTCGGTCAAATGCACGTAACTGCGCCGCCCGTCCCTCGGGTCGGAAAGACGCTCCACCAGGCCATCCTTTTCCATTTCCTTGACTTGGCGAGTCACTGCCGCAGCATTGATGCCCAAACGCCGTGCGATTTCCATAACTCCAAGCATTTCCGGACCGCTTACCGCCAGGACCCTTAACAGTGCGAGGCGCGCCGAGGTCATGCCGACTTTGCGGGCGAACACGTTGATCAACGCCTGGTGAGCCAGCATTATTTCCCGGAAAAGGTGAAACTCATCACCGGCATGGGAGAGCATTTGTTTTTCCAGCATTTGTTTTTACCTCCGGGAGATATAGTTGTACATGTCATTGACAATGTCAAGTATGTTCTTTTAATGCCTTCCGGATCGGCACCACGGCCGAGTTATATTACCTAAAATGTCAACAAAGTGAGCTCGCGGATTACTTTGTGGTTCGATGTGGTGAATTCCTCAAGTCTTTCGCCGGAGCAAAAAGAACTCATCCAGCGCCGCCTGGGGAATCGTATCGGCAAAGATGGCCTCCTCCGCGTCATTTGCCAACAGACCCGCAGTCAGGCCGAGAATCGGGAATTGGCAGTGGAGCGCTTTGCCGAACTGCTCCGGGATGCGCTAAGGCAGGTTCCGACAAGAAAGAAGACACGCGTCAGCAAGGGAGCGAAGCTCCGTCGTCTGGAGGAGAAAAAGCAGCACAGCATCGTGAAAAGCAGGAGATCGGAAAGAGTTCCAGTCGAGGATTAGGCAATGTATAGTGGTCAAACGGTGACCTCTAACCCCTATAGCTATACCCCTATATCTCACTGGTCATAAGGCCGAAATAAATCATAATACAAGACCCCCTTCAGTGTGGGGAATAATCACGGGAATTGGTTGAGGTCCGCAGGAAGGAGATCCAATATCATTTCCCGGCGATGAGGATGGGAACCACAAGACCCGCGAAATCAGTAACGACGTGGGCTACTATGTTTGCGAGCAGGTCCCGGCGCCACAAATAGAATGCCGTCGTAACCGCGCCTGATAGGACAAAGGTCAGGGATGTCCACCAACCCCACATTGGAACATGCGACAATGCGTTAACGAGAACCGACGCCAACCCTGCAATGGAGTAGCTTCCGGTTAGTCCCGCAAGCCTCTCGATCACGTAACCACGGTGCAGGAACTCTTCCGCAGTACCGCCGATTATTATTATCAGCGTAAGATACCAGACCGGATACGCCGCGAGTTTTGCGATGCCTTCAGTAAACCACGGTATCCGGGCAAGCGACATCACCCAGCCAAGGAACGGAGAATAGGCCCAGATCAGAAAAGCAGCGAAAGCACCGCCCCAAGCAATTGACTGCAGGCTTAACGATTTTATTCCAATTGATGAAAGCGTCTGTCGTTCCCAAAAGATCAGAATCACCAGAACCATTGCGCAAATCAACACAAGCACCAACTGGGCGAGAATTGACTCCACGAGGCTGGGGCGGTCCGGGAGAAACGTTTTGCTTAAAAATGCCAATCCCGCCGGACCGAATAGAGCAAAACACAGCCCGATGTATGTTGCAGGAATTCTCCTGGCGATCATGATTGTCCTCGTAGAAGAATGAATTATTACCGGCTGCATCCGCGCACTGCACCCGTGGCATAATACTAAAAAATTCTTGAGAGTTTAATTAATTCCGAGGTCTTGCGTTAACGCATTTGCAACGCGAGAGTGGCAATGCTGGCAATGCAAGTAGTTTTGCCTTGGGGGCGTAGGCCAAGAGGAAGATGAGGCTTTGTCACTCTGCCCCTATTAAATAGTCTATAACGTTAACAAGGTGAGCAGCAGAATTACCCTCTGGTTCGACGTCGTCAATTCCCCGAGCCTTTCGCCTGAAGACAAAGAACTCATCATGCGCCGCCTCGCCACCCGCATCAGCAAAGACGGGGTCCTTCGCGTCATATCGCAGCAGACCCGCAGCCAGGTGGAAAATAAGGAATTGGCGATAGAGCGTTTCGCCGAACTGCTGAGTGACGCGGTGCGACAGGTCCCGACAAGAAAGAAGACACGGGTCAGCAAGGGGGCGAAACTCCGCCGGCTGGAGGAGAAAAAGCAGCAGAGCATGTTGAAAAAGGAGAGGTCGAAAAGAGTACCGATTGAGGATTAGGCGTCCGGACTAATAGGCTTGCGCCGTAATTTTTTTCGCCACTTCCATGAACGCCTTCAGGGTCGGCGAAATCCACCTGTCCCGGTACCATATCATCAGTAAGGCCACATCGATTTTGCCTTCGGACCAAGGTAGAATTATCAGCTTCTTCTGCGCTACGTCGTCCCGCACAGCGATCTCGGGGAGGACTGTGATCCCTACCCCCGACATGAGGCACCTCTTGATAGTTTCCACGCTGTAGAATTCAAGCCTGCTGAGCCTGCCGACTTCCTCCTGGTCCAGGATCTGTTCGAAAATCTTCCGGTAGCTGCAATCAACTTTAGAGAGCAGGACAGTCTCACCTGCGAGGTCCCTGGTGTGTACGCTTCTTTTGGCTGCAAGGGGGTGATGGGGACCGGCCACAAGCACTACGGACTCGAACCCCAGCGTTTCCACATCGAGATCGGCCGCACTGATGGATTCCGCGAGCAGAAAAGCCAAATCGGTTATGCCCTTGCGCAGGTCTTTTTCGAGGCCCTCGTGAGCACAGGTGATAAAGTTCAACTGCACTTTGGGAAAACGGCCGTGAAAGTCCTTGATGACGGCCGGAAGCCGGTGCACTCCGAAGGTTTCCGGGACCCTGACTGTCAACGACCCCACGAGTTCTTTATTTCTCGCCACCTCGGACTGAGTCTCCTCAACCAGGTCCAATATCTTGTTTGCATATTTGAGCAGATAGGTTCCGCTCTCGGTAAGCTGCACCTTTCTCCCCAGACGATCGAAGAGTTGTACGCCAAACTCTTCCTCAAGGGTCTGGATCTGCGCGGAGATGCTGGACTGCGCATAATGAAGTTGCCCCGCGGCCTTGTTGAAGCTCAATAGATTTGCCACGGTTTGAAATGACCTTAGCTGGCGGATCTCCATGTTTTGGCCCTTTACTTATCTAATTTATCGATTGCTTGGTTCGAATAAATTCGTTTGACCTGATATTAATTCTTTAGCAATCTAATATCACGATTGCAATCTAATTTCACCCCCCAAAAAAGGAGTCCCGAAGATGAGCGGAAAAAAGAGGGCAGAAATCGAGCAAAGGGCTTTTGATTACTTCCAGTCAGGGTTCAACTGCGCGGAGGCCATATCAAAGACAATTGTGGAAGCGTTCTCCAACGAGACCAGTACCGATATTCCAAAGGTAGCCACCGGCTTTGGCGGCGGAATCGGCGGTTCGAAAACCGAGACGTGCGGGGCATTGAACGGCGGGATTATTGCCCTTGGATGTCTTTTTGGTCGAAAGCAACCCAAAGACGACAAAAAAACGGCATACGAAGTCGGGGCCGAATTCAGGCAGATGTTTATTCAAAGCTTCGGATCCAGCACCTGCCGAAATATTCTGGAAGGATTCGGAGAGCAGGAAAACCTGATCGAGTGTAAAAAACTGACCGGCCGAGCCGCCGGAATACTCTATGCGATGATCGAGGATATCATTCCCGAGGCAACCGGCAAGGCGTGAGCAAGATTTTCGGTCAATCCGGGCGAGGGCCGCCGAACGAAGTGAGAACGAAAGCGTATTCGGCTCGCGTGAAGTTCGGCCGCCCTTCCCGTAACCAGGGAAAAAAACCCGGGCCCGCAGGGTAATTCCGATGAATTCCGGTATTCAGCCCCACCTGGGGCTTTGGGCGTTCGCCAGTATGGCATTGGGCTTTCTGGCCGAGAGAGTTTTTCCCGGCATGGTCCTCCAGCCTTTCATTCCCGTCGCCCTTTTCGTGATGCTATTTCCGGCAATGTTGAGCATAGAACTGCACAAGATCCGGCAGGCAATGATCAATCCCAAATTGCTGGTGATTTCTCAATTCCTCAATTTTGTAGTCGCGCCCGTTCTAATCTTTTTGATATCACGCCTGCTTTCATTGAACACCAGCCGAGGCCAGTCGATAGGGGCGATAATCTTTGCGGTGATACCCTGTGGGGGAATGGTGCCTGCCTATACAAGCATGCTAAATGGGAATGTAAATCTTGCTGTAATCATCGTGGCATTTAGTCTTATTCTGAGCATCGGGATAGTTCCTGTATGGTTAGAGCTTCTTGCGGGAGAATCGATCCGGACGCCCATCTGGCTTGTATCTCAGTTCCTGGCGACCTGCATCATCCTGCCCATTATTGCCGCCTGCCTGCTTCGAAGATACAT
>JBEKMB010000104.1:0-11088 GCA_050008735.1 Syntrophobacteraceae bacterium | reverse complement strand
AGATTTTGAGTCTCCAATGCTATGTAAGCCTTTAAAATCCCCCTCGATCCCCCTTTACGAAAGGGGGAAGCAAAACCTGGTCCCTTGGGATTTGCACCGAGCATTTCTGAATTACGACACAGCCTCTTTCGCCGGGGTGACGATCACTTGCCGACAGATTGAAACCTTGTTGACAATGCGATAATGTTCAAAAAAGCAGCCTCTCCCCGGGAGCAAACTTACTTACTTTTTTCCCAAATCCGGCAAGCCTCTAAGTACTCACATCCATTACACCAAATGCTCCGCCGGAGGAAGAAAACATTGGAACGGCTTCCCTTTTAACACGTTCCCGGCCTGATGAAGGGAACTGTGGTAATAATTACCGGCCTGCTTCACCTGCGGCGAACATTTCATCATACCAAGTGAAGAGCAGCAACACAGGTTTGTTGCATGCCGCATTTAAGAGCAGGTGGTGAGATTTTCGGTTCTCCCCGTCTGATTTCCCTTTTAAGCGACTTGCTACGAGGTTATATGTGTGGCAAGCTTCTCGGCCTGCTGCAATCATTTGGAAGCCTGCCCCCCGATCTGGTTTTTTAACTCAAGCAGCTTTGACATATCCGGGGCCTTTTAGGTGAAACTCTGTTTTCCGAAGGGTATCGCTTGTTATTAGAAACCATTTTGCAGAATCTTCTAAACGCCCTTCAGTGGGGGAGTTTCTACGCCCTGATCGCCCTGGGCTATACGATGGTCTACGGGGTCTTGCTCCTGATCAATTTCGCGCACGGGGACATATTTATGGTCGGGGCATACGCAGGCTTTTTCGTAGCCAGCTTTTTACTGGGCCAGTATGCCGGATTTCTGCCCCCATTGCCGCATTCCCTGATTTTCGGACTGACGGTGATGATCACGATGATAATTACGTCGGGTGTGGGCGTGGCGATCGAGCGGGTAGCCTACCGTCCGCTGCGGCGCAAGGGCGCATCCCGGCTCTACGTGGTAATTACGGCCTTCATGTGCGGATTGATACTCGAGAACGGCAACCTGGCCATTCTGGGTGCAAGCCGCCGCAGTTTTCCCCAGCTTCTTACAAATACGGCTCATAACTTCGCAGGGGTCGCGTTCACCAACATAAAAGTGCTGGTGATCCTGACGACGATTCTGGTTTTCGTCCTGCTCGAGACAATCGTGCGCAAAACCAAGCTTGGAATGGCAATGCGCGCCATCTCCTGCGACAGGATGGCCGTGCCGCTCATGGGCATCCCGATGGATGCGGTCATTGTCTTCACGTTTATACTGGGTTCATCGATGGCAGGGCTTGCAGGGGTCCTTTTCGCCACTGCTTACCCGGTACTCGATCCCTATATGGGGGCGATCGTCGGCTGGAAGGCTTTCATCGCGGCCGTTTTGGGTGGAATAGGGGAGATACGCGGTGCAATTGCAGGGGGGTTGCTGCTCGGGTTCGTGGAAATCTTCGTTGCGGCCTTCTGTCCATCGACTCTGCGCGATCTCATCGCTTTCAGCATCCTGCTGATATTTCTCAGTATAAAACCCACGGGGATTTTTGGCGTGGCAAGGGCCACAAAGATTTAGGCTGATATGCGCAATTACGGTTCGATTCTATCTTACGCAACACTTTGCGCCCTGGCCGTCGCAGCGGCAAAACTCGACATTTTAAACGCTTATGCTCAGCTCGTCCTGATGTATATCGGGATAAACATAATCCTGTCCGCTTCGCTCAATCTCGTGAATGGGTACATGGGTGAGTTTTCGGTGGGGCATGCCGGCTTCATGGCCGTAGGGGCCTACGTTACCTCGATTCTAAACGTTTGGCTGTTCACGGAAAGTCCGGTTTTCGGTCCGCCCCTGCTCTCCCCGTCCAGCGCCGTTTTCCTCTTCCCTGTAACGCTTCTTGCCGGCGGCATTGCGGCCGCCATCGCAGGGCTGCTCGTGGCCGTGCCGTCTTTCAAGACCCGGGGTGACTACCTGGCGATCATCACCCTGGCTGTCAATTACATAGTGAAGAGTTTGATAGAGAACATCCAGCCGATCGGCGGCGCTCGCGGTTTCATGGGCATGCGCAACGTGATCGGTTCTTTGCAGGCGGCCGTAAATCTTCCCTGGAACATGATATGGGTCTTCATATGCGTTGGGACGACTGTCTGGATAATCCACCGGCTCGTAAATTCCACCTATGGCAAAGGCATTATCGCCCTGAGGGACGATGAGATCGCGGCCGAGATAATGAGCGTCAATACCCGGCGCATGAAGATTGTGGCTTTCATGCTCTCCTCCGGGTTGGCCGGAGTGGCGGGCGGACTTTTTGCGCACGTGCTCGGCTATATAAATCCCGGGAGTTTCACGATCATGAAATCCACCGAGGTGCTCGTTATGGTTTACCTCGGTGGGATGGGGTCTTTAAGCGGTTCGGTCCTGAGCGCCATTGTCATGACGCTTGCCCTTGAGCTCTTCAGGCCGCTTCAGCTCGTAAAATGGGTGGTGTTGCCGCTTCTGCTCATCTTGCTGATGATCTTCCGGCCCGAGGGGATCATGGGACATCGCGAACTCACCGATGTATTTCCGAAGCTGAGGTCGTGGTTCCCGCCAAAAGAGGGGCGTATATAAAATGACGCTTCTGGAAATAGAGAATTTAACACATTATTTCGGCGGCCTGAGGGCCGTAAGCAATCTGAATCTGAGGCTGGAGGGCAACGAGTTGGTGGGCCTTATAGGTCCCAACGGCGCAGGCAAGACGACCGTTTTCAACCTGATGAGCGGTTTCTACCGGCCCCTGGAAGGTGAAATCCGCTTCCGTGGCAGGAGCATAAGGGGACTCAGGCCCCATCAGGTTACGGCACTGGGGATCGCGCGCACGTTTCAAAATATCCGCCTGTGGAACAGCCTGAGTGTTTTCGAAAACATCTGCATCTCCCAGCACTGTCAGCTCGGTTACGGTTTTTTGCACTCGGTCCTGCGCACCCCGGGGTTTCTGAGAAGCGAGAGGCGAGTCAAAAAAAGAACTGAGGAACTGATAGACTTGCTGGGGCTTCGGCATTATGCTCCGGAGCTTCCCAAAAACCTGCCTTACGGTTTTCAGAGGCGGGTGGAAATAGGCCGGGCCCTGGCGCTGCGCCCCAAGCTCCTTTTGCTCGACGAACCGGCGGCCGGGATGAACCCGGGCGAGGTCGATGAGCTAATAGAAATGATCCGCTGGATTCGGGACGAATTCAAGCTGACAATCTGTTTGATAGAACACCACATGCGCGTTGTGATGAACGTTTGCGAACGGATAAAGGTACTCGATTTCGGCGAGACGATTGCGGAGGGCCGACCCGACGAAATCAGGCTGAACCCCCGCGTGATCGAGGCTTATCTCGGAGGAGAAGAGCCGGCAGATGCTCGAGGTATCTGAGCTTAGCGTAAAATACGGAAACATCGAGGCGCTGCACGGAATATCCTTTCGTGTGAACGAAGGTGAAATAGTCGCGCTGCTCGGCGCCAACGGCGCGGGCAAATCGACGACCCTTATGAGTATAATGCGTCTTCCTCCTCCCGAAGGACCGCAGGTAAGCAAGGGTGAAATAAAATATAAGGGGACCAGCATTCTTCAGGTCCCCACGCATGCCCTGGTATCCCGGTATGGAATCGGTCTCGTGCCCGAAGGGCGGCATATTTTCGGCAACCTCACCGTCTTCGAGAACCTGAAACTGGCGACCTTTGCCAGAAAAGACAATCGGCGGATACAAAAGGACTTCGAACGTGTTTTTGCGCTCTTCCCGCGCCTTGCGAACCGCAAATCTCAAAGAGGAGAGCTGCTGAGCGGCGGCGAACAGCAGATGCTCGCAATCGGACGGGCCTTCATGAGCGGTGTCGGGTTCGTCTTGCTCGATGAGCCTTCGATGGGACTTTCGCCGCGTTTGATGGGTGAACTTTTTCGGGTCCTCAAGGAGTTGAATGAGACCGGCACCACCATACTGGTGGTGGAGCAAAACGCGCGGCTGGCTTTAAAGTACGCTGACCGTGCTTATGTTCTGGAAGCCGGTAAAATAGTATTGGAAGGCGATGCTGGGGCATTGTCGAAAAATCCTGAGATTCAGAAAGCATATCTGGGGTAGAGATCGATGCTGAAAATTCTCATTTGTGACGGACTCGATGAAAGCGGGCTAAGGATTTTGCGCGCGGCCGAAGGGGTGGAGGCGGACATGCCCGACGGGCTCGACGCGGCTGAAATCAAGGCCATTCTGCCTGAATACGACGCCATGATCGTGCGCAGCCGCACCAAGGTGACCGCGGACCTTATCGAAGGCGCGCAACGGCTCAAAGTGGTCGGCAGAGCGGGTACGGGCGTGGACAATATCGATGTGGAATCCGCAAGCGCGGGCGGGATTCTGATAATGAATACGCCTGGGGCGAACGCCGTGGCCGCGGCCGAGCACACGCTGGCGTTGATGCTCGCCCTTGCCCGCCACGTTCCCCAGGCGACGGATTCAATGCGCCGCGGACTGTGGGAAAAGAAAAAATTTGTCGGTACGGAACTCTACCATCAGACACTGGGCATCATAGGCCTGGGGAAAATAGGCTCTATTGTCGCCGACCGCGCTCTTGGATTGAAAATGAACGTCCTGGCCTACGATCCGCATATCGTGCCGGAGATGGCGGCGGTCTTGGGGGCTGAATACGTCACGCTCGACGAACTTCTTGCCAGATCGGATTTCATAACCATACATACACCGCTAAACGACGCGACCCGCGGGATACTCAACCGCGAGAGCCTGGCCAAGACCAAATTCGGCGTGCGCATTCTTAACTGCGCCCGCGGCGGGCTGGTGGATGAGCAGGCCCTCTACGAGTTTCTTGCAACCGGTCATGTAGCCGGGGCTGCACTCGATGTTTTCGAAAAAGAGCCTCCCGTGGGGAGCCCTTTGCTCGAGTTGGCGAACGTGATTTTCACGCCCCACCTGGGGGCTTCCAGCCAGCAGGCACAGGAAAATGTCTCCAGGATAATCGTCGCACAGATTCTGGATTACCTGCAGCGCGGGCTTATACGAAATGCCGTCAATTTCCCGTCGATCAGCGTGAAGGACTATGAAAGACTCAGGCCGTACCTGCTTCTGGCCGAAAAGCTCGGGGACCTCCAGGGCCAGCTTTGCAAGGCGGTGCTCAAGCTCGAGATCGTTTATGCCGGTCCGGACCTCCAGGAGATCCCCATCGAGCCCCTTACACAGACGGTAATCAAGGGTCTGCTCGAACCGATCATGGCCGAAAAGGTGAACCTGATAAACGCGCCTGTTTTGCTCAAACAGCGGCAGATCGAACTCACAACCTCGACGACATCTCAGTCCAGGGGCTATACCGGGGAGATTACGGTCAAGGTAAAGGGGTGCGGGCAAGAGGAATATTCCGCCTCGGGGGCTGTTTTCCCGGGACAGGAGGTCCGGCTCGTTCGGCTCAACGACTATATGCTGGAGGCGGAACTGGAAGGAATCAACCTCATTATCCAGAACCTGGACAAACCGGGAGTTATCGGTCACATCGGGATGACGCTCGGAAACTTCAATGTGAATATCGCCAACATGCACCTGGCGCGCAGCCGTGAAGGGGACAGGGCAATCGCAATAATCCGGGTCGACAACGAAGCTCCCCCGGAGGCCCTGGAGATCTTGCGCGCGCACCCGAATATACTTCTGGTGCAGCAGGCTAAGCTGTAGAGGCTGTTAAGGTCCGGACTGCCGGCACGCGGCTGAAAAGCTCGCTTAAACTTGGAATGACTGTCTGAATGCGAAAATTTTTCATGCAAAAATATTTCGGGCCTGAAGGAATTCTGGCGTCAAAAGTTCAAGGCTTCGAGTTCCGCCAGGTCCAGCTTGAAATGGCTGAGGCCGTTTTCGAATGTTTCCGCTCCGAGACCCCGCTCATTGCCGAAGCCGGGACGGGTACCGGCAAGACCCTGGCATATCTTGTTCCGGCCATACTCAGCGGCAAGAAAGTGGTAGTATCCACCGGTACGAAGACCCTTCAGGACCAAATCCTGGATAACGATATTCCTTTTCTCAAGAAAAACATCGACCCAAAACTGCATGCCGTCTGCCTTAAGGGCCGGCGGAACTACCTGTGCCGGCGCCGGTTCCTGGAGTTTTGCTATCAACCGACGCTTTGGAGCAGCGATGAAGCCAAGCTTTTCCGGCGGTTTCAGAAGTGGGCGGCGACATCGGACACGGGTGACCGCGCGGAACTCGAATGGCTGCCCGACAACTTCCGGACCTGGAACGACGTCTGCTCAAGCTCCGATTATTGCCTGGGCCAGCAGTGCTCGGAATTTTCCAGATGCCACCTGACCCGGCTGAGAAACGAGGCGGCCCACGCCAACATAGTGCTTGTAAATCACCATCTGTTTTTCGCGGACCTCGCGCTTCGCCGCAAAGGCCTCGGCGAGGTCATTCCGGAATACCAGGCCGTCGTCTTTGATGAGGCCCACCAGTTGGAGGATGTGGTTGGCGAGTATTTTGGCGTCCATTTCAGTAGTTTTGCATTGGCGCAACTCGGCCAGGATATCTTGAAGGAATGCCGCCGAGACCTCAAGAAGCTCAACCTGAAGCCAGTCCAAACGGTCGGGCAACAGCTCGAGGTACTGAGCCGTCTTTTTCACCATAACCTGCTCGAGGCCGAAAATGGGACCGGGCGTTATCGTTTCGAACCGGAAAAAGCGGGCGCCGATTTTGCCGGTACCTGCCGGCAGATTGCCCACGCTCTGGACGGGCTTCCGGCTATGGTCGAGCCTTTTGCGGAAAAAGCCGAAGGCCTTTTTTGCGCGGGCCGCCGCGGCAGCGAACTCTCGGCTGCGCTCAAGTTGTTTATCGAACAGAAGGACGAATCGCTGGTCTATTGGCAGGAAATCACGCAGCAGGCTGCTTTTCTAAATGCGACGCCGATAGACGTCGCCCCGGTACTGAAAGGGTTTCTTTTTTCAACCACATCCACCGTGGTGATGACGTCCGCCACCCTGTCCGTCGCAGGCGCTTTTGAATTCCTGCGAGGCTCCCTCGGGGTCCCCCCCGAGAGCCGGGAACTTTTGCTGCGCTCGCCGTTTGAGTACGAGCGGCAGGCCATAGCTTACATACCATTGCGCTTTCCGGCCCCGAATGACAGGGCCTTCTGCGCGCAGATGGCCGCGCAGGCTGCCGAAATTATTGAAAAGACCAGGGGGCGGGCGCTCTTTCTTTTCACCAGCTACAGAAATATGCACGAAGTCTACAAGCTCTTCGAGGGCAAGATTGCATTCCCGCTCCTCGTTCAGGGACAAAAAACAAAACGGGCGCTTCTCCAGGAGTTCAAAAGCAGGGTCGATTCCGTCCTTCTGGCGACCAGTTCCTTCTGGCAGGGAATCGATGTGCCGGGAGAGGCGCTGAGCTGTGTCGTAATTGACAAACTTCCGTTCGAAGTCCCTGACGATCCGGTGATCGCGGCCAGGGTGGACCGTATCACCCGCAACGGTGGGAACGCCTTTTACGAATACCAGGTCCCAAGGGCCGCAATCCAGTTGAAGCAGGGAATAGGGCGGCTGATCCGCTCCTCGAAAGACCGGGGGGTAATAGCGATTTTCGACGCCCGGATGCTCACCAAGAGCTACGGACAGGTCTTTGTAAAAAGCCTTCCGCCCTGCAGGCTGGTTCACTCCATCGATGAAGTTGACACCTTTCTGAAAAGTTCCTGATTGCCTTAGCTCGGGGTTGGGTTCAATTTAGTTTCCGTCCGGGTTTCCCGGCGTCAAAAAAGTCCATTTCCGTTCTGTGGGGCGCCAATCTTCGGACTTTGCGAAAAGATGGTTTTCGCTTTTCCGCGAACCTTTTGATACTTTTTCCGTGATAAAAAATCCTTTCACACCGAGTTGCGCTCAAGATATCTTTAAATAGCGCGGGGCAACGGTTTCTCAGTTTAGGAGGTACCCCGTAGGATCTGACTTTGCGGCATGCAAATTGCAGCATCGCGCGGCGGGGTTCCAACTGGTTCCAGTTGAGCTCTACAGGTATGTCGCAGCAAATCGCGGCACCGCGCATCAAATATTTCAGGGAGTAGTCCAATGAAGCTTAGCGGAGATCAGGCGCGGGGCTTGAGCATGTTCCGCATAGCCCTCCAGGCAATGGGATTGCTGATCGTCATTCCCACATTGGTGATCTTTTATCTTTTCAAGGAGAACCTGAACTGGCAAAAAACCGAGATCCTGATTTGCCTGTTGGCGGCCGCCAGCCTGGGTTACTTTCTTCTTTGGCGGATTTTGTGGGGCATGAAGAAGGTCTTGCGCGGCCTCGAAAAAGTATCAGCAGGTGAGGCCGTCAATGTCATGGCAGCGGGAGAAGTTTCGCAACTCAAGGAAATGGCTTCCATCATCAGCGCCCTTAACCGTCTGACCGTGGACTTTCGGGAAAATGGCGCTCAACTGGAAAATCTGATTCAACAGTTCGCCACACTTGCAGAAATAACCGAGATCACCGCGCACGTCCCCGACATCACGGAACTGCTCCGACTGGTGCTGAGGAAGGCGATGGCCTCCACGCATGCGCGCATCGGCTCGATTGCACTGGTTGGCGAGGACGGAACCGGGCTGGACCTGGTTGCATTCGAAGGATGGACCCCTGAGCCCAAGGAGCCGACTGCACAGGCAGACACCCTGTCCAGCATGGTAATCGAGACAGGGAAGCCCATGCTGGTCGAAGACATCGAGAAGTGCCCCCTCACGATGCGCCCTAACAATTGGAATCGGTATTCGACGAAGTCTTTTCTGATCATGCCATTGAAAACAAAGATGACAACCATCGGTGTACTATCGCTGAGCGATAAGGCTACCGGTGGGACATTTCACGGCCAGGACCAGCAATTTTTGGCAGTTTTGCTAGGCCAGATGGGCTATGCGGTAGAGAATGCAAGGTTGCTCAAACAGGCTCGCGATGCAGCCAACAACCTGAGCAGGACCGTTCAGATCCAGGAATCACAACTTCAGGAAGCTCAACTAATGGTCCTCCAGAGCGAGAAACTTTCGGCCCTGGGGCAACTTGCGGGAGGTGTCGCCCACGATTTCAACAATCTTCTTCAGGCTATCCTCGGTTATGTGATCCTGTCCATGTCCATGTGCCAGCAGGACCGCTCGCTTACACACAATCTAGGCCAGATTCGAACGGCTGCCGAAAGGGCGGCTCGCCTCGCTTGCCAATTATTGGCCTTTGGCCGCCGGCAAATGCTCAAACCCATAAAACTCGACCTGAATCGCGTCATAGAGGAACTGCTGAAAATGGTCGAACGTGTCATCGGCGAAAATATAAGTCTGCTGGTCGTCCCAAACAGCCGGGGCATTGTTCGAGCGGACCCGCAGCAGATCGAACAGGTCCTGATGAATCTGTGCGTTAATTCTCGTGATGCGATGGCGGATGGTGGCTCCATTGTAATTGAAACCAAAGACCTGGAAGTCGGCCCTTCAGGGCATGATCAATTTCCGGGTGTGGCCTCCGGACGTTTCGTTCTCATAAGCGTGAAAGACGCTGGTTGTGGTATGGACAAAGATACGATCAAGCGCATATTCGAACCCTTTTTCACCACAAAAGAGGTGGGCAAGGGAACCGGGCTCGGGCTTTCAACCGTATACGGCATCGTCAGTCAACATAACGGCTATGTGGACGTGAAAAGCGAACCGGGTAAAGGATCTGAATTCAGGATTCTTCTGCCCATGTGTGAGGAGGCCCTGACCGAAATTCCCAGGGACAAAGGCGCCGAAAAGATAGAAGGCGGATTATCGCGGGGATTCGAAACGGTGCTCATTGCCGAAGACGAGGCCGTCGTACGGGATCTGTCTGCCGAGATCCTTCGGGACGCGGGCTACGATGTCATTACTTCAAAGGACGGCGCAGAAGCCATCGAGCTGTTTGAGAGCCGCACCGACGGAATATCGCTGCTTCTTGTCGACGCAATCATGCCAAGGAAGAGCGGCCGGGAGGTCTACGAACGTGTGCGGTCGATGAAGCCGAAATTACCGGTACTGTTGTTCACCGGATACAGTGCTTCGGATCTTTTCGATCTTCCGGTCGACGACAGCAACGTAAAAATCATCCATAAACCCGTCAGTCCCTTGAACCTTCTTGGTGAAGTGCGCAACGCAATTGACTGCTGCAGATGAGTCGCATGAGTCAGTCGCGAGTTTAAGGATAACAAGGGTGACAATGGCATAAAAGTGAATAAAACTGCAAAATTAAGCTTTGATTTTCTGTAAGAGCGACCACGATCTGCGGACTCCATGTTCCATCTTTTGAGTGGCCGTACTTTCGAAAGCCCGCCCCCGTCTCGGTGTCTTCGTCAGCTTCGTCAATTGAGAAGGAGGCGGTGGTCGTGTCGTAGAAGATGACATCGACAACCAGATTGAAAAGATTTGCCACGTGGAAAAAGATGGCATTTTCGACTTAAGCCTCGTTCCAATGCAGAAGGTCCAGTGCCTCATACATCTGGTAGAGCTTTAGGGTGCTGCACGAAGGCATGTAGACTTTTTGAAGCCAGCGGTCCCAGACCCCGAGCTTTGAGTCGGGCTCGCAGAGCCGGTTTGCAACCATGGCAAGAAGGGCTCTTTCGTGTAGAGGGGTGCCTCCGGATTCTTACATAACTTTGCGCAACGTGGGGCCGAGCTTCAGTCGCTCTTTCTTGTGCACCGGTGGGTAATGTGCCACGCGTATCCGGGGAGAAAGTATCTATTGGCTCTGGGCATAGCAAATGCACCTCGCCTTTGCTTAGATGGCTATTTTTGACATCAAAAATGGACCTTTAAGACGAATAATAGGCAATCTCTTGCATTAATATCTAGTTAATTTAGCGTGTTGATCTGGTACGACCCCGTTTCCGAAACCCCGTTTCCGACACCACGACCCCGTTTCCGACACCCTGTTCTTTCAGAAACGCCAGTTAACATATGCAAATCATTTTCGTTATGCACTCCGGCCACATCGGGATTTCTCACATTGGCAAGCTGTACGTAGCAAAAGCTGTTTTTCTGAGTGAGTTTAGGTTGTTATGGCGACTAAGCGCCTCTGTCTCCCTTTTCTTCTATCCACCTGTTTTTGTCAAGAGAAAAACAAAAAT
>JBEKMB010000103.1:0-11093 GCA_050008735.1 Syntrophobacteraceae bacterium | reverse complement strand
TGAAGAAAACCCTGGGAACATAAACTGCCTCCTTTCTGTGCTTTCACCAGAAATAACAGGCAGATAATGCCCCAGAACATTCAAAGGTCAATCATCTATTTTGTTACGTACAGTGGCAAGCAGGGTGGACTTTCGCTGAGCCTAAACTGGCGGCTGTTTAAAGGATTTGTTACGTACAGCGACAGGATAGAGTTACTGCTCTGCGAGGGAGGCATATCCCAGGCAGGGCACCGAGGTTGGGTAAATATCCGATCACCTGAAAGGAAACAATCCGGATTATGGAGGATTTGCTACGCAGCACTTCGAGAGCATATCGGTCAAATCCTCAAAGCCATCCAGTTTTGACTTGCCCGGTTTTCTTGTCCAGACAGATGCAACTCGATTACCTTTGAACTAACGCCCGTCCAACGTGCAATTTTTTCAGCCGCTCTCTTGGCCGATGTGCGTGGCTTGGGCCAGGATCACGTCAAAATACCTGATGCGGGAATCCTCTCCGATTACTAAAATTAGCACAGAAACTCAGCTACCTCATCTGCCGCCGGTGGAAGCCCCCTATAAGGAGAACTAAGGTACCATGGATAAAGAGGATATAAAAATTCTTCTTATCGAAGATGATGAAGACGATTATGCCATGGTCAGAGAACTGCTTTCGGAGGTTAAGCTCGCGGTTTTCTCTCTCGAATGGGTCCAAACCTACGAGGAAGGCTTCAAAGAGTTGTGCCGAGCCGATCATGACACCTATCTGCTTGATTATCGGCTCGGATCTCGAAGCGGGCTTGAGCTGATACGCGAGGCGACGGGAGCAGGCTGCAACAAGCCGATCATCTTACTCACGGGCCAAGGGGACTATGGAGTGGCTATGGAGGCAATGCGGTCCGGAGCTGCAGATTATCTCGTTAAAGCCCAGCTGACCACTGATATGCTCGAGCGCTCCATCCGCTACTCAATCGCAAGAAAAATGGCCGAACTGGAGCTTAAGAGTTACCGCAACCGTCTGGAAGACCTTGTTAAGGAACGCACCGAACAACTCGAAACGGCAAATGAAAAGCTTCGGGTGGAAATAGCCGAGCGTGAGAAGGCCGAGAACAGCATCAAGGAGCAAAAGGAATTCCTCTCAACGGTCATTAATTCCCTGCATCACCCATTTTATGTGATCAATGCTGATGATTATACGATCCAGATGGCCAATTTGGCCGCTGCTCCGGGCGGCCTGCCACCGAATACGACCTGCCATACACTGACCCACAAAGCACCCGTGCCCTGTAACGGATCGGAACATGTGTGCCCGCTCAAAACGATCATTCGGACCGGGCAGCCTTTGACGACGGAACACCTTCACTACGATCCGGAAGGAAATGCCCGATATGTGGAGGTCCATGGGCACCCGATTCTGGACGGGAAAGGCGACGTTGTACAGATCGTCGAGTATTCGCTCGATATCACTGAGCGAAAGAGAATGGAGGAAGAATTTAGAAGTGCGCGCGACGCTCTGGCCAGAGAGAAGTCCCTCCTGCAAGCCGTGCTGAACCAGATGCGATCCGGGGTAATTGTAGCGGAACCAGATGGCGGGATCATCCTGGCCAATGACCAGGCGGGTGAAATACTTGAACACAACGAAAGGCATGCCCAGCACCGCCATGAGTACTCGGACTACCGTGCTCTCCATCAGGACGGCCATCCCTACGATCCAGGCGATCTACCCCTGAACCGATCTCTCGAAAGAGGCGAGATCGTCATCAATGAAGAGATTGCTATTGCATTACCCGGTAGCGCGAAAACCAAAATTATTCTTGCCAGTTCGTCTCCGGTTCGCGACCCTGGCGGGAAAATAGTGGCAGCAGTTGTGACTTTTCATGACATTACCGAAAGGAAGAAGGCTGAGGAGGAGCTGTACCGAAGAGAACAGGAATACCGAGCACTTGTAGAAAACTCGCCGGATGTCATCATCCGGGTGGATCGGGGGTTCCGTCGGGTTTATGCAAATCAGGCTCTCGGGGCGGTGACAGGATTCCCGCTCTCCGATTTTATCGGATCGACCATATACGACCCTCCCAGAGAGGGCCGCCTCGAGTACATCGCCCTTATGGAAAATGCGTGCACGAAGGTATTTTCCACCTGGGAAGAGACGGCGTTCGAATTCCCTTATCCCACTACCAGGGGAACCCGGTATTTCCACATGCGGCTCGTTCCCGAGTATTCCAAAGAGGGCAGTATAGAGAGCCTGCTGACCATCAGCCGTGATGTCACCGATCTAAAGCAGGTGCAGGAAGAGCTACAGAAAGCCAGGGATGAACTCGAACTCAGGGTTCAAGAACGAACGGCCCAGTTGGCCGAGTCAAACAAAGCATTAAAGCTGGATGATGCGCGTCTGGAAGCCCTGTGGACACTTAGCCAGATGACTGAAGCTTCTTCGGAGGAAATCTTCGCTTTTACTCTTCAGCAACAGATCAGGCTTACTGGAAGCAAGGTCGGTGGTATCGGGTTTGTGAGTGAAGAGGAAGGCGTTATAACCCATTATGCTTGCACCGCCGAATTTATGGAGAAAGGCCGGACCCTCTACAGGTCTTTCGAGTTTCCAATAGAAAAATCCCGTTTGCTGTCTGAAGTGATCAAGAAACGTGAGCCTATTATCATCGATGGATTGGATAAGGGCGATCTGGATGAGATTTGCACGCACATCCCAATCGCGATTGCCCGATTTATGAGTGTGCCCATTACTGTAGGAGATCGGGTTGTTTTGCTTGCAATCGCAGGCAACAAGGATGAAGAGTATGATTCTTCGGATATACGCCAACTCTCTCTTCTTTTGGATGGCATGTGGAAGCTTGTCCAGCGCAGAAAGGCGGAAAGAGATCTTCGGGAAGCAGAAAGCCTTGCCGCAATGGGAAGAGCGCTTTCAGCCGTCGCGCACGATATCAAGACCCCGCTCATCGCCATAGGCGGCTTTTCCCGGTTGGTGCACACCCATCTCGATGAAACCAATCCCGATCGCGAAAAGCTCGAAATAGTAATCAACGAAGTGCACAGGCTCGAGAGCTCGCTGAAACAAATATTGGATTTTTCGCGGCCGCTCGAATTGGATAAATCGCTTCAGGATTTAAATCGGGTGATCGTTGAGAGCCTGGTAATGATAGAGGATGCGGTCCGCGAGCGCGGACTTACTATCGAGACGCGCTTTGCAGACATTCCCCTGGTCTCCTTCGATCCGATGCGAATGAAGCAGGTCGTAATTAATCTGGTAATGAACGCGGTTCAAGCTTCGCCCCGCGGCAAAATCGTATCCGTCACTACACATCTTAAAGGCAAAAGGCTGCTGCTCGATGTCGCGGATTGCGGCTACGGAATCCCTGTCCAGAAAAGAGTTGAAATCTTTGCTCCATTTGTTTCGACTAAAAAGGAAGGAACCGGGCTTGGCCTTGCAATTTCGAAAAAAATCGTCGAAGCCCATCATGGCAGAATCGAAATCCTGGACAATGCGGAAAAAGGAGCAACGATCAGAATAAGCTTACCGGCTGTAATCGAGGGACTGACTTGAAATGATGCTGCATGATCGCATTTGCCCTATCGCCCTTAAGCCAAAGGAGGGTTTTGATGCGGGGTTCGACTTCACCCAACATTGCCAAAAAGAGTTCTCTCGCAAAGTCATGATATGCAGGTCAAATATTTTTCAACGGACCTTTAAGCGACTATGTTGTGGCAATCTGGTGAATTTTCGATAGAATAAGCTTTACTCTCCTGGAACTTGAGAAATAGAGCGCCGGAAAAACGCAGCCTTCCCGAATCATATGTTTTGTTCACCCCTGCCCGGCCAGACTCAAGGATCTTGCAAGGAACGTCGATTTGTCTGCTTAGCAACTCTCTCTTACCAAAACTTTACTATTTATTATCTGAGAGATTGCAATCCAAATGTGCTATTGCATCCCCCCATTATTTAGACGCATGGGTGGTGCTGCATTCCGGGAATAGAGCGAGCACTGATTCATTGCCCCGCCAGGCCTGTCATGCGGCTTGTAAAAGTTGGAGCAAACGTGGTCTGCCATGCCGGAAGATGGGAAGTACCGAAAGCGAGCAGGCATCCGGGCAGTCGAGAGTGTAGCCAGTAACAAAGATTTCTGTTTCTGCCCCTCCTGTTCCGTACCGTTTTTAACTGTCTCAACGCAGAATTCAACTCTCCATTTTATCTCATCTCGAATGCTTGCGGATTAAAGAATAGCTTCGCGCCCATTTTGGGCAACAGCCCGTCCAGCTTGGGAACCCCTATCTGAGAAGCTACAGGTTCTATCAGCGCCCCTCAACCATTCGCAGGTTTTTATTTTAGCCTGCTTGGCCAGATGCCGATGTAGTCTAGAGACACATTTGAATGGAACTGCTTTAAAGATGAAGACCGACGGCAATCCGACATACAAACCGGTCGTGCTGGTTGTTGGTGCCGACCCCCCGAGCAGAATGCAGGTTTGCGATCTGATCGAGCGATGCGGCTGTCTGGCCGAAGTGGCTGAGAACGGAGTGCAGGCCATCGATATTTTCGAAAGAATTGAGCCTGACGTCGTGTTCCTCAACGCCGAGTTGCCGGGCATGGATGGATATGCTCTCTGTGCTGAGATCCGAAGACTTCCTCAAAAAAAACGCACTAAAATCCTGATGGTTACCGGCCCTGGTGAAGCAGACGCCACGAGTTCATATGAAGCCGGAGCGAGCGATTTTATTGCCAAGCCGGCCAGTGCATTTAACCATCGGGTCATGCACATACTGCGGGACGTCTGTTCTCGAGAAGAACTTTACCGGACCCAGGACATGCATCGCGCGATCGTCGATGCTTCTCCCCACTTGCTGCTGCGAATCGGACAAGATGGGACCATCCTGGATCGTAGGTCACCGGAAAACTTTAATCTTGGGTGTTTCTCCGATGCACTGCCGGGGCGCAGAATAGGTGAGATCCTCTTCAGGGAAGCGCCAAGTGTTGCGGATCGATATATAGAACAGGTGCTTCATACCGGGCGGGCCGAGGCTCTTGAGTTTCAATTCAAGCAGGGAACGGAGACGTATTTTTACGAATCCCGCATTATGGCAGGGAAAGGGAACGAAATTCTTGCCGTCGTACGAGATGTCACGACGCAGAAAAGAGCCGAAGAGAAGATGGTCAGGCTGGCATATTACGATCCCCTCACAGGACTTCTTAACCGCCATTCCTTTGAGGAGCGACTGGAGCGGTCTCTGGCCCAATCAGATGGCTCCGGCAATATTTCGGCACTGCTTCATGTCAACCTCGACAATTTTAAGCGAATCAATAACACTTTCGGGCGGAGCACGGGGGACGCCCTTCTTCAGAGAACAGCGGACCGCATCGTACAGTTCGCCCGAAAAAGCGACTGCACGGCCGGATTTGGGCACGATTTCTCTGAAAAAGCGGTGGCCCGTTTAGGAGGGGATGAGTTTCTCATTTTACTTCCGCGGATATCCCAGATCCGGGAGGCGGCTGTGGTCGCCAGGCGTTTGCTCGACGACATCTCCCGCCCTCTTGTGCTTGTGGACCATGAACTTTTTGTCTCCGCCAGCATCGGCATCGCCATCTACCCCTCGGATGGAAACGAGCCGGGAACACTACTCAAAAATGCAGAACAGGCGATGACCAGCGCCAAGGAAAAGGGGCGGAACAACCTCCAGTTCTATACCGCTTCCGGTCATGGGGGGACGAGGATTCGCCTGGACCTGGAAAGCGATCTTCGGAGAGTGTTGGACCGTGGTGAACTGCTCGTCCACTACCAACCACAGGTTGACCTGAGGACGGGGCGAATCGTGGGTGCCGAGGCACTGCTGCGCTGGGAACATCCGGAAAAAGGACTCATATCGCCTGCTGAGTTCATTCCGCTAGCTGAGGAAACAGGACTTATCGAGCCGATCGGCAGATGGGTCCTGGCAGTTGCATGCCTGCAAAACACTATTTGGCTCAAATCGGGCTTTCCGCCGATCCGTATAGCCGTGAACATCTCGTCTTATCAGTTCAGACAAAAAAAAATTGTCGAGACCGTGGGCAAGGTATTGAGAAATTCTGCTCTCGACCCGAATTCTCTGGAGCTGGAGATCACCGAGGGCACTATCATGCAGGACGCGGCGTCTACGATTCACCTCCTCAAGGAGTTTAAGAACATGGGGCTGCGGCTTGCGGTGGATGATTTCGGGACGGGTTATTCATCTCTTAACTACCTGAAGCGGTTTCCTCTCGATGTTCTGAAAATAGATAGGTCGTTCATAAAAGACGTGATGACCGACTCGGACGATGCAGTCATCACTAAGGCGATTATCGCCATGGCGCACAGCCTCAACCTGGAAGTCATTGCCGAAGGGATAGAGACTGAGGAACAACTCGGTTTCCTGCGGGAAAACGAATGCGATGTGTTTCAGGGATATTACTTCAGCCGCCCTGTTTCGGCGACTGTGATGACGAAACTTCTTGAAGAGGGGTTAAGCCTCCAGTTGGAGTGATCGACGTGCTGCGCAATCGGTGAGGTATACCCAGGGAGTTCATGAAGCCATGTTAGATCTCAGCGACCTGATTGGCAGGCAAATCGATCAATTCAGGCTCGATCAATTCATTGCAAGGGGGCCGATGGGCCTTGTCCTGAAGGCTTTCGACACGGTTCTGGTCCGGACTGTAGCACTTAAGCTGATCCCGAAGAGAATGGAAGCAATTCTCTCCCCGGTCGAGGCGGCGGCAATGGAAACGGCGCGCCGGAGGCTGGTCCAGGAGGCCACAGCGGCTGGGAGGCTTTCACACCCGAATATCGTTACGATCCATTCCTACGGTGAAACCAATGAGTTCGAATTCATCTGCATGGAGTATGTGAGTGGGCAAACTCTCGCCCAGATACTCCGGACAGAGCGGATCCTGCCGCTGGAGGCGGCTGTTTCGATTTTCGAGCAGGTTCTGATGGCATTGGAGGCTGCTCATATGGAGCAGATCATACATCGTGATATCAAGCCTTCCAATATCATGATCACGGATGATAAAAGAGTGAAGGTAATGGATTTCGGGATTGCCAAGCTTCCTTCACTCTCCGAGACAATGGCGATGACGAGAACGGTCCTGGGGACACCCTATTACATGTCTCCCGAACAGATTTCCGGACAGAAGATCGATATTCGGTCCGACATCTTTTCGCTTGGGGCCGTACTCTATGAAAGCCTGACCGGCGAAAAGCCTTTTAATGCCGAAAACACCGCCACATTGGCCTATAAAATTGTTCAGACCGAACCTGTTCCCCCAAGGGTTCTCAATCTGCATCTCCCTCCGGCTTTGGGAGCAATCATAACAAAGGCCCTGGCAAAGGACCCCGCTCAAAGGTTCCAAACCCCGGCCGAAATGCTGCAGGAGTTGAAACTTGTTACAGAGGGAGCTGCCTCTCAGGCACAGACCGGCGTCGAAGAAGCGGCGTTCGGGAAGCGGGAGCCAATGGTGCACACCCCGCCAGGGCAAGACAATGCTTTCCCAGAAGCCTCGTCAGCCATGCCGGCTGGTGGGGGCACCGCCCCTGAGGCATTTTCATCCGGGAACACTTTGCCTGCTGCAAGTTGCGCCATACTAGAACAAGCTGTCCGGCCTGCGGCTTTTCACGTGCAAGGGTCCGAAAGGATGGCGTCATTCCGCCCTGGATCGGTTGTCGAAGACAACAATTCAGAAAGACCATCGGCGGCTCCGCACCCGAGATCCCAATCTGAATGGGGTCTCAAGATGCTGTCAGGTTACCTGTCGAGTTTGAAGAGTGTGGTCCATTCCTTCCCGAAACATACGATCGCCGTAGTAATTGGCATTTTTTTGTGCATATTATCGGTTGCCTTGGTGAAAAAGACCCCTAATAATCCGGCCCTGGTCCCTCTGCCGGCTGTTGTCGGTGATTCAAATCGGCAAGCGGAACCCGTCGCCGGCAATGAGGCCCCACCCAAAGACGGATCTCTTGCTTCCGCCGGCCAGTCCACCCCGGCTGCCGCCCAACCCGCGCCGGTTTCCGGCCAGAACAAGCCATCGGCCGAAAAACTGATTGCACAGGCAAAAGTACAATTCGGCACGAACCCGGCAAATGCTGAAAAATTGCTGAATGAAGCGATTGGTTTGGAACCCGGGAATTTCGAAGGATATCTCCAATTGGGCCGCTTGTTGACCTTCGGGAAAAATTACAGCGGGGCCATTCAACAATACCAAAAGGCGTTGCGGATCAACGAGCAGATACCTGAGATCTATTTCAACCTGGGCTACATATACATGAACCAAGGGGTCTTCGACCGGGCCAGGGAAAGCTACTACCACTGCCTCGCTTCCTCCCCCTCGTTCAAGGACGAGGTCCTGACCAATCTTGGAATCATCGAACTGAAAGCCGGAAATGAAACGAGGGCCCGGGAGCTTTTCCTGGAGGCGTTGGAGTTTAACGCAGGCAACAAGCTGGCTCGCAAGTACCTTATCAAGCACGGTGAGCGAGATTCTCGCAAATAAGGGCGTAGGCCTGCAGGATTCTACTTCGAAAGGGGAACCTTTCATCGGTTTACTTTGGAGATAGGAGGGAAAAATGGTAAAAACGGGTAAATACCTCTTTGCTCTGACCATGTGCCTAATGGCACTTGCCTGTGCTGCCAACAGGCAGACAGAACAGGAAACTACGCCGCCGCCGCCAGAAGTGCAAATGCCGGAATTCCTCCTCCATCGGGTCCTACCCGGAGAAACCATGGCCAGCATCGCCAAATGGTATACAGGAAAGGAGAGCGACTGGCGGGAACTGGCTCAGCACAACCCTGACCTCAAACCGTGGAATCTGAAACGTGGGGACCTCGTGAAAATTCCTCGCGAGATGGCAACCGCGCACACGAACCAACCCGAACATTCCACTGCACCCAAAAAGCACAGGAAGGCAACTCAAAAAGCAGCCCCTGCGAAAGATACCGCTCCGGCAGAACCCGAGGAGGTTTTCGGACCAAAATGAAAGACCTGCTTTGCCTTATGTATATTCTCCAAGGGCCGTTGCAATCTCCCAGGGCTAACCCGATGCTGCCTGTCGTCCCTTGACTTCCGAAAGGAAACATATACGGGCGTCAATAATACTTGCGCAAACCCTCACTACTCGTCACCCCGGTTGAAACCGGGGTCCAGTGTCTTTTCGACCTGTGGAGTCTATGAAACACCGCTGGATTCCGGCGCCTGCCAAGCCTGCCCCGGACCTGATCCAGGGGACCTGATCCGGGGTGCGCCATACGCGCGATGAACTCCATGCGGTCGTAGACTCTTGATTCATTGTATTTTAAACTGAGGCAGGGTTTCCCGAAGCGAATGGTCTTAGCCCAGGGCAAAAGAACGGATAAGCAAGATATAATCGTTGGGGCACTCAAGAAAATGGAAGCTCCTATTATACAATCAATGCTCGCTCAATCGGCCTGAAAGCCTGATAGATCGGAGGATTCAGCTATCATGAGAGAGCAAGCGAACTCCCTATATCTCTCCTCTGATCCATGAGAAATGAACTTCGAAAATAATCAGGTTGTCCGAATCATACGGTTACTCAGAGTTCCAAAATCTTTTGAGGAGAAGTCGAAGCCAACTCCTCCTCGCTAAAGCGTAATTATCCGTAAAGGTTCTCAATCCATCTGGTCGCCTCAGCTTCGCTGATATTTCCGAGATACCGCTGAGTAGTAGACAGATTGGCATGTCTGAGAATGACTTTGCTTACGATCTCTATTGGTACGCCGGATCTAGAGGCGTATGTTGCAGCGTGTCTCCTGAGATCGTGTGGCCTCAGCTCAATTCCGACCAGCTTTCCGGCCTTCTTCACCACGCGTCTGACTCCGGCATAAGTGATAGGGAATATCCTTTGGCTGTGGATTCGATGCTTTTTCCTCTGATATAGCTGTTTAGCCTATCGGCGACCTTCCTTGGAATGAATACCACCTCCGCATCGTTTCCACTCTTCGGAGTTTGGAGGATAAGCTTCAGATCATTCACATTCTTCGGGGTAAGCTTTAGGACCTCTCCTACTCTCATTCCGCCTCTGGCCATCAGCTCCAGGATAAGCCTGTTTCTCACTTTGGTCGCCCTGAAGATGATCTCGTCAATGGTTTCTTTTTCAACAATATTCCAGTGGTTCGTTTTCCCCGGTCGATAAAGCTTCCGGAGCATCGGCGCATTACAGGGGTTTTGAAGCGCGGGATCGAAATTGGTTCTGATGAAATTAAAAAAGGCTTTCAGGTGAGAGTAGCGCCCATGCTTAGTTTGCTGTTTTCCTCCTTCGGTTATTTTGCTCAAAAACGATAGGATCTCTTCGGAATTGATCCCGTCGAGTTGGCAATCATTGCCGTGGTGGTCACGGAATCTGGATGAAGTGGCGCTGTAGGATTCCTGTGTATTTTTTCCCAGAATTCATCCTGTGGTACTCAAGGTAAACGCGTACTGCCTGATCGACTCTCATCATTTTATCCTTTCCGGGGTAGGAAAAATCGGCTGCCTTGCAGCTGCTGGTCTAAATTTAAGTATGATTTTCATAGGTAAATCAAAATCCAAACGGAGGCTTGTCCAGTTTTTGGCAAGACAAGTTGTCATACTGGGTTGCGTTGAGGAACGCATCAAAAGCGCGGGGAGCCGCGCCCCATACACCCCCCAACCGCCAGGCGGAGCATCGATATCTATGTGGCACTGCCGAAACCCTTGCGGGGGCGCGGCGTCATAATACTGAGCAGTGGAGGATTTTAATGGACTTGCCGCCCGCCAGGCAGAAAGTCGAGAAGAGCGAAGTAAGAAGAGTGGAAAGAATTACTTCACTCGTCACCTTTCGCTCTTCTCTTATCAGTAAAAACACTTACGGCGGCAACGGGAGGAAATCATGATTTATTTATTCTTATTAGCTGCCAGCGCCGCCAGTTTGATTTCATCATAAGCCTGTTGAAGGAGCCCTTTTGCCCTTGCTGCATGGCCGTCCATATCGAATTCATTGGCCACCTGCGCCGCAGACACCTTGCCGATGGCTTTTTCTACGAATATCTGGGCCTGCGCAAGATTCGGATGGCGCGCCTTGCTTACATTACGGGCATTAACTGCAATACCTATGGACATAAGTCCG
>JBEKMB010000102.1:0-11448 GCA_050008735.1 Syntrophobacteraceae bacterium | reverse complement strand
GCCGATGAAGCCCGGCGTGGATTCAAGCCGGTTTGATAAATGCCCGGTCCGGGATTTATTGGCATCGGATTTCGCGAAAGCCGGTGCGGGTGCTCAAGGCGAGGTCGTTTCCGAGGCGGGTTCACGCCTGAAGATAAAGATGGCGCAAAGGACCGCCGCGCCGGCTGCAAGAAATAGGGCCTGGAAACCCGCAAGCTCCCCCACGTAGCCCAGCAGTACCGATCCGACCAGCGCACCGGCATCTATACTCCCCGTGAATGCCCCCGTTATCTTTCCCCTGATGGCCTGCGGCTCCCCTCTGATGGCGTTGGCGTTCAGCGCCGGATAGAGCCACCCGTGCCCGCATCCGGTCATCAATCCTGAAAGAAAGAGCAGAACGGCCCCCTTCATGAACACGAGCAACAGCAATCCCCCGCCTGTCAGTGAAAGCGCATAGGGTATAATTTTCGTTTCGCCCAGCCGGTCGATGAAATTTCCCCAGAACACCCTGGTAAAGATGGCGGCAGCGGAATAAGCGATGTAATAAACCGATATGAAAGCAATCCGCCTTTCGTTCGCATACGGCGCTACAAAGCCGTTTACAGCTGCCAGGCCGATCCCGAAGAGCAAGGCTATGGCGGCTATCATGAAAATCCGCCTCTTCTGCAGGATCAGGAAAAAGGAAGACTCGGTCGTCTTCATCACGTGAACGAAGGTCTCCTTCAGCGGATGCTGAATTATCAGGCCGACACAGGACAATGCCGAGGCAACGATGAACAGAAGGCCGAACCCTGCCTCGCGGATGACAATCTCTGCTATCACCGGACCTAGAGCACTCCCCACAAGCCCGGATATTCCAAACATCCCCAACCCCCTGTTCAGGCGCTCGTGGGGGATTATGTCCGCTATATAGGTGAATGCGGCGGTTATGCAGATTGCGAAGCCGACTCCGTGGACCACCCGCACCAGGATCAGGGGAAGATAAAAACTGTCCAGGGCGCCCCTGAAAAAAAGGTATGCAAGCGGCAGGAGGGTCATTATCACCGAGCCCACCGCATAGCTCCTCTTTCTGCCGATCCTGTCTATCATGTCTGAGATCCAGGGGCGGCACAGCACCGAGGAAAGCGCGAACGCTCCCATTACGATACCGATGTCAACCTGATCCCCTCCGTGGGCCGTAATAAAGAGAGGAAAAAGGAAAAAGGTCCCGAAGCTGGCGAGACACAAGAGGTTGGCTGCAGCCATAAAGAAAAAGGTTCGGGTATAAGGCATCGTAAAATACGGGTCCTGTTTTCGAGCGTTAGCTCCGCCCGCGCGGGCGGCGAGAGGTTCGCCAATAGTATATTCCGCGGCGATTTATGGAAAGGGGGTTTTGCAATAAAGGATGCTCCTCACCAGCCGATTCAGAATCCCGGCAAGGCAAATTCGGCGCTTTGCCGCCCGAAGGTGCGTGAAATCTTCGCGTGAAGTACTTAAATTACAATGCAATTTGGATGAAGAGGTCAAATTCAAACTAGAACCTTCAATCCAGGATTCAAATGGGAAATTTTGCCAGTTGGGTCGCCGCCCGTAATAAAATCGATTTCTATGCTCTGATTGCGCCATTTTATGATGGCCTCGTGGGACCGTTTCTCAGGACCGTTCGAAAAGACATCAGCATGCAGGCCAAGATCGACGGACGCCGCCGTGTGTTGGAGGTCGCATGCGGGACCGGAGAGCAGGCAATAATGCTGGCGCGGGCAGGGCTGGACGTCACCGGTGTGGACCACTCCGGGGCGATGCTGAAAGTGGCGCGCGGCAAAAGTCCCCCAACCGTTTCATACGTTCTTGGAAATGCCGAAAACCTGCCCTTTGAACCTGAGGCTTTCGACTGTGTGAGCGTCAGCCTGAGTTTACATGAAATGGCATATCACACGAGGATCGGGGTCGCGGTTGAAATGTTGAGGGTGCTGGCCCCGGACGGAAGGCTGATTGTCTTCGACTACGCTGCCAGTGAGAATACGAAATTCGCCCTTGCTCTGGGGTTTTTGGGCATTCTGGAAAGAATTGCGGGCGCCGAGCATTTCGCCAATTTCGTCCGGTTCACCCGCATGGGCGGAATCGGCCACTTTCTAAAAGCCTTTCCGCTGAGGACCATAACGACCAGGTCCTATTTCCTGGGGGCACTGCAGCTTATTGTTGCTGAAAAGAGCCCAAAAGAGATCACGTGATCATCCGCAACGGCAGCCATTGCCGTCGGTCTTGACCCCTGGGACGATAAAGGCCTTAACCGGCAAATGGTCCGAAGCTTTTCGACTGAGCGGTGTCTTGTGCGTCGAGATGCTCGCCAGGGCGTCCATTGGGCGAATCCAAATTCTGTCAAGCGGCAGGACGGGCATCAGAGAGGGAAAAGTCCTCAGGGTCGGCGATTTTCCAAAAAAATCGTGTACTCGGCACAGCGGGCTCCCAAACGGGACCCATTCGTTGAAATCACCGAGCATTATTTCCAATCGGTCCCGTTCTGAGCAGAAGATGTCCATAAGGCGCCTGATCTGTTTGCGGCGTTCCCGGAGCCCGAGCCCCAGATGCGCCACTATCACCCGGATGGTCTCCCCTTTTACCAACAGGTCGACGTCCAGCGCACCCCTGGGCGACCGGCCGAAGACACTCAAATCTATCCGCCGCACATCTTTTACCTGGCATGCAGTCAGCAGAGCGTTTCCGTAATGACCGTGCCGGTTTCGCCGAGTCGGCCCAAGAATCAGCTCCAGGCCAGCTTTTTCCAACATCTGACCGCCCAGGTTGCCTTTTCTGTAAAACGATGAATCGATTTCCTGCAGCCCCACGATATCCGCCTTCAGCTCCCTGATCACCCGCGCGATACGTTCCGGGGCGAATACGCCGTCGATTCCAACATATTTGTGTATGTTATAGCTTGCAACCGAAAACACGCCTGGAGCGAACTCCAGGCCTGCAATGTTTTCCCGTCTCATTTTTATTCTCATATCGATATTATTGCGAATTTCCTTCGCGAGGGCAAGGCTTGCCGATAAACTTTCTGATTCCATAACCCTTCGCGCATTTTCTTCAAGGTCTGCCCGATCGGCCAAAAGCACCTCCGGACTCGATATATCGCGCCTTGAAGTCTTTTGCAAAAGGAGCGCCGGGCCGACCGGGAATCAAATCCAAAACCCTGCCCATGAAGCGCAATCCCGCGAATCAACCGGTTTGCGGAGCAGGGCCGGCCGGCGTCATAAGGTAGTGCTTGAGTTCATCGGCTTCCATCGTCCACTGATAGCCGATTCTTTCTGCAACGTTGAACAGGAGCGGGCTTTTTACATGAAAACGTATGGCACGTTTTTCCCGATCGAAGGAGACTATGTTGAGGATGACCAGATCGTCGCTGTTTTCGAGTTTAATCAACTTTTTTCTCGCTTCGGGCGCCGTGTACTCCAGGCCAAGGAAATCAGGGGAACAGACCACGAAGGCCACCGAAGACTCCTCCACCGACTGGAGCCACTGGAAAGGGCCGTTTTTGTATTCCAAAAGGACATAGCTCTTAAGCTGTTCAAAACCTGGAATTCCCCAAGGGAAATTGATCAGTTCTTTTTCCCCCACCTCTATTATTCCGAAACGGCTCGTATCAACCTGCATGAAAACCTCTCGAATTATATTTCAAAACGAACTATCCCCTGTCAGGGGGACCACCTTGCTGACCGGCATACATATCGAGCAGACTTTCGAACTCCTCCTTGCCGATTTGCGCCGCGGCCCTGTTTTCCTTCTGGATTTTCTTGTAGAGCTCTTCTCTGTAAATAGGAATGTGCGCTGGGCTTTGAATCCCAATTCTCACTTTGTTCTGATCGATCGAGGTGATTGTGACTTCTATATCGTCACCGATCAGAATTGACTCACCCGCTTTTCTGGTCAGAATGAGCATACGGTTTTTCACCTCTTTGGTATAATCGGCCCATGGAACTGAGTCCTTTAAGTGTTTTCAAGGACCATATCCGGCCAATGTCCTTAGATAAGGCCTGTTGGATTATATTGTTTACACCGGGCATCATGGCAATTTCCACGTCCGGCCACCAGGCGGCGTCTTTCCGGAAACACCGGATGACAATCCAGCCATATACAACTTACAGCAGATCCATACCTGGAGTGAAACTGAAAAATCGCCCTTTGCCGCTTGAATGATATACAGTTATCATCTATTTTGCGATGCGGAATTGCGAACATTGCCCATAATTTTACCGGAACTTCGGATCATGGCTCCAGAAACCCCTTCAGAAGCCGATTTCCGCACACTCGGATTGAAACCCGGCTCGAAGCATTCCGAAGTCAGGCGGGCTTATCTAGCACTTGTCAAGAAATGGCACCCGGATCGCCACCACTCACAATCTTACGAAACCAAGGCGCTTGCCGAGAAAAAATTCAGGGAAATCGATGAGGCATACAGGCGAATTTTCCGGAACTTTCAAAAAACTCCACGCACCCCTCGATCTCACGCAAAGCCCGCCAGTCCCTGGCCGGGCCCTGCCGCCGCGCGAAAGCTGAAAACAAAACTCCACCCGACCGCCGCCCGGGACCGCTCGACCATTGCCATCCGACCGTTTTCCGGTGCAAAGATCATTTTGCCCATTTTGCTTTTCGCCACGGTCGTTTTCATTTTGACGCAACTTCCATCGTTTTTTCCGGATACCGGTGTCGATACGGGAACCTCCCGGGTCGCCGAAAATCCAACCGGCGGCAAAGCCGCGGACAGCCGACAGCCCTCGCAGCCCCCAGGGGCCCAATCATCCGATGATCTTTTCGATTCGGCCGTTCCCGATTCCCTTCCACCGCCCCCCGCGCTCCTGCAGTCAGCGCCTTCCGACCGTTTTTTCACTTTGGGATCCACAACGTCCGAAGTGCTCCATGTGCAGGGCCCCCCTACGCGGGTCCAGGGCCAGATCTGGGCTTACGGCCTCTCGGAGATACAGTTCAAAAACGGCCGTGTCTGGAAGTTCAATAACTTCGATGGGTCGTTGCGCGTGCGCATGCTGCCGGAAGCCCCTCAGGATCTTGCACTCGGCGGCCACGTCACGATCGGCTCGACTGAAGACGAAGTCCTGCTCGTTCAGGGAACTCCCACACGGGTCGAAGGAGACAGGTGGTTTTACGGCTTTTCCGAGCTTATTTTCAAGAACAGGCGGGTCGCTGAATACGATAACTATTTTGGCAACCTGAAAATTCTCCTGATCCCTTCGCCCCCCTCGGGCCCCGAAAATCCGGCAAATTTTTTCACGATCGGTTCCACACCCGACCAGGTCCTTGCCGTTCAGGGAACGCCTACCAGCGTTCACGGCAATCGCTGGTCCTTTAATTTCGCCACTGTCTCTTTTCGTGAAGGCAAGGTCTATAATGTGACCGACACCGAAGGGACACTGCGCTTCACTGCGCCTGAACAAACCAGCGGCGATGGAGGACGCTGAGCGCGCCATGCTGATGGAGAAAATCTACAGGGGAGAGTTTGACCTCAACCTTTTGCGGGTTAGCCCTCCAATGGTTGACGAATCCCGCGTAGCCCGAATTCTCGAGCGGTACCGGGACATTCTGAATGATTACCCGGCCGCCGAACTCGAGGCCAAAGGCGCTCTTCCCGCCGGCCTGCTGCAGGCGATGCGGGAAGGCGGTTTTTTCGGCCTGAGCATCGAGACACGCTATGGTGGCCAGGGTCTGAACCTGCAGGAATACCTCCAGGTAATCGAGGAGATGGTCAAGCTGGACATCTCGATTGCAATCACTTTCCTCGCCCACCTCTCTATCGGCATAAAAGCCGTCCAACTCTTCGGCGACGATGACCAGAAGCAAAAATTCCTGCCCCAGGCGGCATCCGGAAAAATGATTTTTGCCTACGCCCTGACCGAACCGCATGCAGGCTCGGACGCCAAGCACATCGAAACGACTGCCCTGGCGAGCCGCGACGGCGCCCATTATCTGCTGAACGGACAAAAAACCTATATTACAAACGCCAACTATGCGGGCGGCATGACCGTTTTTGCACAACTCGACCCGAATCGGCCCGGATTCATGGGGGCATTTATCGTCGAAACGGGCCGGGAAGGTGTGAAGGTTGGAAAAGAAATGCCCAAAATGGGTCTAACGGCCAGCTCAACTGCCTCCATCCGGTTCGAAGACGTCCGTGTTCCCAAAGAAAATCTGATCGGCAGGCCTGGAGACGGCTTCAGGATAGCCATGACGGTGCTCAATTACGGCAGACTGGCCCTGGGGGTTGCTTCCACGGCGCTCATGAAAATCTCGGCCGATGACATGCTAAAACGGGCTTCTTCAAGGATTCAGTTTCAGGCGCCGATCAAGAATTTTGAGCTCGTCCAGGAAAAGATCGTAAGGGCCGAGGTGAACTCGGCGCTCAGTTCGGCAATGACCCGCTTTGCCGCCGGCATTCTCGGGGACGAACCGCTCCTCGAGGCCGCCATCGAGACATCGCACTGCAAGCTTTTCGGCACCACACGGGCATGGGACGCGGTCTACGACGCCCTCCAGGTCGCCGGCGGAGCGGGGTACCTGAAAACACTGCCCTTTGAGAAGCGGATGCGTGATTTCAGGGTTGCAACCGTTTTCGAAGGGACCACCGAGGTGCATTCGGTCTACCCGGCCCTTCTGGGCATGCGCCATATCGAAAAAGGACGCAGGGAATCGGGCCGCTCCTTACTTACCCTTGTCTTCGAACTCGCCAAACTTCTTCTAAAGGGTGAGAGATGGCGTGGCAGCTTCGACAACAAGGCGATGCACAAGGCGCTCGGCGAGGCGAAAAAATGCGCCAGGGCTGCGAGAATCCTGCTAATAAGCGGGCTGCTGCTCTACGGCAGGCGGATTGCCAGGGGCCGGACGGCAAACCGGGAATTTCTGCTCCGCCGCATTACGACCCTGTCCCTTTATACGTTCGGACTGCTCGCCCTGCTCGCCGAAGCCGAGCGGAAGCCGAAGGCGGCCACGATTACGGCACGGGAGCTGCTCATAATCGAGTCTTTCGTTGAGGAAGCAAAAGAGGCGCGCAGGCAAAACAGCCGGCTCTTCGATTCGAAGCGGGAAAGGCTCGGTTCCGCGCTTTTCCGCGATCTGGACGGGTAAGGGGTGGAAATGTTTCACGCGGAGGCGCGAAGAAGGAAGAAAAGGAGTTGGAGAGAAAGACCAGGCGATGTCCCTGCCCCGAATCCTTCCAACTTCCTCAGAGACCCGAGAACGCGATCTCTATTCAGTTTTAAAAGAGCTAAGAGTAGCCCGCGCAATCCCTTGATTCTTGGCCGACTGAGTTGTTTGCCTGTAAATACAGGCCAAATTCAGGTGAATCACCACGAATCGAGGAATTTAGGAATTCAGGAATTTATCCCGTAAATCCTCTTAATCCCTCAATCCGTACCATATCATACCACGGACTGATTCGGCCTTGCCAAACGGCAATAGAAGCGGCAATAGAAGCGGCAATAGATACGGCAATACAAGCGGCAAAAAGACAAAAACGTGGGTGAATGGGTGATTCGTGCCGCCTCGCTTTTGGCTTGGCCTCGCAAATGTGGCATAACCGTTACTATCGCATCATGTTCACCTGAGCACCATCGACTACACTTGGGCGGGGAAATGAGTATGTCCTGAACAAAAACCGGTCTCATTGTCACATCACTTGCATGTTCGATTCGGAAACAGTATGGTTTTTGACATACCCATTGAGGTCTTTGAACTAATTCTCTCTGAGGGTTCACGCTGCAGTCAGTCCAGTCCATAGGGGAGTGTATCATGATGTTAGGTCCCACAATTGTCAGTTATCTTCTCGCGGCATTTGCCATAATGTTCGTGCTGCACTTTCATTTGTTATCGGCAGCCTTCGCGGGACTTGCTGTTCATGTCCTGACTGTTAAGCTTGCCGGACGGCTTCCCAAAAACTGGAGCGGTGGAGCCCACGCAGCAGCTTTGGGCGCCATAGCCCTTGCCGTCATTCTGGGGCTTTTCGGCGTGGGCTTCGGCCTCTGGTTCTTCTTGCGTGGTCATCAGGGCCTGATCGCTTTGCTTACAGCCGTTGCCGAAACTTTGGAGAAGCTAAAACACGCCTTGCCCGCGGGTATGTCGGCTGTTTTGCCCGACACGGTAGACGATTTAAGGGAGCAGATCACCGCCTTGTTGCATGAGCACGGACGCCAGATTTCCGCTGCGGGGATGGCCGGATTTAAGACGTTCGCCCATGTTCTTGTCGGCATGATTATTGGCGGAATGACCGTCTTGCACCGTTTTAGGGGCGTCGACAGCTCGCCTCCACTTGCCACCGAGTTGCATGCCAGGTCGAAATCTTTGTCGGAAGCCTTCGACAAGGTGGTATTCGCCCAGGCGAAAATCTCCGCCCTCAATACCGCCCTTACCGTGCTTTATTTGTTGGTCGTGCTGCCCTTATTCGGGGTTCATCTACCGATGGTGAAGATCCTTATTCCGTTCACCTTTGTTGCAGGCCTCATTCCGGTGCTGGGAAACCTCATCTCCAATACCGTGATTGTGCTGGTCAGCCTCAGCATGTCTCCAGGCGTTGCAGGGGCTTCGCTCGGTTTTCTCATCGCAATCCATAAGCTGGAGTACTTCCTCAACGCACACATCATCGGGGGCGAGGTGGATGCCAAGGCCTGGGAGCTATTGTGTGCCATGCTTGCCATGGAAGCGGTATTCGGTTTAGCAGGTCTGGTCTCGGCGCCGGTGGTTTACGCCTGGCTCAAAGCAGAGCTAAAGGCGAAGGAAATGATATGAGACTAACAATCATGAAGCCCGGTCAGGTGGCGCCGCTGGACCTGGACGGCTACGAATTCCAACTGACCGGCATTCCACATTAGTGCGCACAATAAGATCCAGGCGACTTTTGTCGTGCTCGGGCCGAAAAAACCTTACAAAGACCAGTGCTCTCAATAACGGGGGAACCAACCTCTTTACCAAGCGCAAAAATAGATTCCGTGCAGCGATGCTGTGAATCGGCATGCAATAATGACCCACCCTTGACGCAAATCGACGTCCAAAATTGACCTGCCGCAGCCGTCCGCTAAAATCCAGACGGAGAATCCTGCCATCTGAACTTTGTTGAATGACGACAACCGTCTATGACTTACAATTTTGCCCCTCCATTTCCCGTGTCCGGTCTTTTGTCCTGTTAAACCTAAGGCTTGCACCTCGACATGCAGGCTTTTTCGTACGGTGGTGCAGGTGAAGTGCACCATTTAGGGGCCAATTCGAGTGCAAGAACAAGAGAAGGTGGGGCTTGAGCAGTAAGGAAGGGCTTGGCCTGCATTTTGCTCCATGGAATTTTTTGTTTAATCGATCAGGGTATTCAAACAATACGCGAGGACAATGGGAGATGGTCATAATTAAATCTGGATTACTAGTCTTTTGCCTGGTTTTTGCCGGACTGGGTTTCGCCGGGGTGGCTGCCGGCCAGGTGTGTGGAGTTTTTCCTGCCGATAACATCTGGAACACGCCGGTAGACAACCTCCCTCTCGATCCAAACTCGGCAGCCTACATCGCCACAATCGGGCGAAAAAGCACGCTGCATCCGGATTTTGGTTCCGGCGACTGGCCACCGGGTTCGGGTTCCCCAATCGGTATCCCTTACATAATCGTACCTGGAACACAACCCAAGGTGCAGGTCAGCTTCGACTACTGGGATGAAAGCGACCCCGGCCCGTATCCAATTCCCGCAGATGCGCCGATCGAGGGCGGACCTGAAAGTGATGGAGACAGGCACATCCTGGTCATCGACAGCGATAACTGCCTTCTCTATGAACTCTACTACGCCTTTTCCCAGACCGACGGATCGTGGCATGCGGGAAGCGGCGCTATTTTCGACCTGAAGTCCGATAAGCTCCGGCCCTCCGGATGGACTTCGGCCGACGCTGCCGGCCTGCCGATCTTCCCTGGTCTTGTCCGTTATGACGAGGTCGCATCGGGCGAGATCAACCACGCACTGCGCTTTACCGCTCCCGAGACCCGAAAAGCATATGTCTGGCCGGCCCGTCACTATGCATCCAGCCTCACAGGCAAGAAATATCCGCCAATGGGTCAGCGATTCAGGCTAAAAGCGAGATTCGATATTTCCGGGTTTTCACCGCAAACCCAGGTAATTCTCCGTGCGCTCAAACGCTACGGCATGATCCTGGCTGATAATGGTTCGTCCTGGTACATCTCGGGTGCACCGGACCCGAACTGGAACAACGACGTTCTTCATGAACTCGCTCAGGTAGCGGGGTCCAACTTCGAAGCAGTGAATGCATCTTCCCTTACGGTCAGCCCTGATTCCGCTGCGGCAAGACCTGCCGCGGGACCCACAATTACGGTACGGGTTAATGCGGTAAAGAGCACCGCCTACGAGAAGAGGTCTACTAAGGGCTCGGTCCGGTTTTCCAGGGCTGGGAATTTAAGGAAGCCTGTGACTATTTTCTATTCAGTCGGGGGTACAGCCACAAACGGTGTCGATTATGTGTGGTTGCCCGGCTCAGTCACTATTCCAGCCGGGATTGCAGCAAAAAGAGTTCTCATTAATCCCATCTATGACAAAGTCATGGAGGGAAATCAGACGGTCACAATCACCATTTCGCAAAACCCACTCTACCTTGTAGGCTCGCCGGCTTCAGCCACGGTCACCATAATTGAATAACGAATTATGCCGGACCGTTCGTAAAAAGGAGCAAATGCCAATGATGAGAGCATCGAGAACAGCCCGGATGCTTTTGCTTATTGGTCCTATATCTCTATCGCAGGCGCAAGTGGTAAGCCAATTAGGCAGATCCTGGCAGTTTGAGTTCAGCTACGGTAGTCAGCCCCTCCCTCCACTCCATCCAAAACTGGATTAGCCGGGTCAAGGTAAGGATCTGAATGCCTCAACGCCGACCTCCCTCTTATCCTCGACTTACATTTCCGTCATTACCTCGATAAGCTCAAATTCCAAACGTTTGCATCAGGCATGCTTCTGAGCGGATGGAATATTTGTTGCTCAGAAGAGCGGCTGTTCATTTGCACTCCTGAAATTCCGGGAGGCTTTATGGAACAGTTGCGGTCAGCTATGGAATGGGTGATCAAAATATTCTTGCGATAAACGACTGAACGGAGAATCCATGAATTCTCGAAAGGAGAAGGTGACATGGGGTCGGACCAAGTTAATATGTAGAAGGTGACATGGGGAAGTGACATGGGGAAGTGACATGGGGTCGGACCAAGTTAATATGTAGCGATTATGGAATAATGTGTCAAAATGTTGGGCAATTATGACCTTAGATCCCGTTTTTTACCGCCCAAATTCCCTGTATAGGGAGACTGGGGCTCACAGAGACGGGAATCGGCTGACGATCCGGCAATGCGGCGGCCCTTTGCCCGGACGCCCAGTTCTCTGTGTACCTTCTCGATAAAGTCCCTGCTTCCGACCGCAATGCTTTCAGACCACTTGCTCTCCCGGCTGCGGTCGAT
>JBEKMB010000101.1:0-11522 GCA_050008735.1 Syntrophobacteraceae bacterium | reverse complement strand
TGAAGAAAACCCTGGGAACATAAACTGCCTCCTTTCTGTGCTTTCACCAGAAATAACAGGCAGATAATGCCCCAGAACATTCAAAGGTCAATCATCTATTTTGTTACGTACAGTGGCAAGCAATATGGACTGTCTCTGAGTCTGAGCGGATTGCTACTTCAAAGGTTTGTTACGTACAGAGGGAAGTTTGGTCGAACAAGAAGGCATCCTTCAGCACCCAACGTACATTGACGTTGCCAAGGAGCAGACCAAACTTGTCCCGAACCGCAGTAGCTCGTGTAAGAGCTTCTCACGTTTTCACGGCCCACCAAATCTTTTTTTTGCTATCTTGTAACCTTTCGAGCGTCACTTTCGTCTTGTTGGTGCTTCCGGCGAAATGCTGTTTAGTTTCCCTGCAAGGAGATTACGTTATGGACGAGAAGACAGAGCTTTTGATTTGCCTTGGCGCGGCCACGGCGGCAAACTGTGTTCCCTGCTTCGACTACTATTTCAAGAAAGCTTCGGACGCAGCAATCACTGCCGATGAGGTTCGGAAGGCCGTCGAGCTTGCCTGCAAAGTTAAAATAGGCGCCGGCATCGTTATGAAGAACAGCATCAGAGATATAACCGGCCAGGATTGGGATGCCCAACAGGCTGACGGCGGGAAGGCAGATCATCCCTGCTGCAAATGATTCGTACAGGATGGCGGCAATGGAATTCTTCGAAATCTACGACCAGTACTACCAAAGGGTGAGAAATTTCATCCTTGCCTCGGTCCGGGACGAGTGGGCTGCGGATGATCTTACCCAGGAAACATTCATTCGAGTCCAGAAGAACCTCAATACTCTGAAAGATTTATCCAAGCTGGCTTCATGGATTTTTCGTATTGCGCACAACCTCTGCCGGGATCATTTTCGCAACCTGAAAAGAACCTTATCGAATGAATGCGAGCTTAATGAAGCAAAAGATGTGTTTAAAGAGGCCATGGTTCAGAAAAGACTAGAACAGGACGAAATGAGTTCGTGCGTTCAGGACGTGGTGAGGCTTCTGCCCGAATCCTTTCGAAATGTTATCATACTATTCGACATGGCGGAACTCAGCCACCGTGAGATCGCAGACATACTGGACACGACCGTCGAGAACGTAAAGGTGAGACTTCACCGTGCAAGGAGAGAATTGCGGGCGCTGCTCGAAAAAAAATGTACGTTCGAAGTGGATGAGAGAAATGTGCTTACCTGTGAACCGGTGGATGGGAGCAACTGATGAACCCCGGATACTTCTAAGCAATCATATAGATTACAGGAGGAATGAGATTAGTTTATCCTCTGACTGCACGATCCCCCTGACTGCAATTCCAGTAGCAATCCTCACACCGTGAGCTTCAAGTTACGTCTGGACTTTCCCGCCGAGTTCCGGATCGACCGTGGTCAAAAGTGAATCGAAAAATTCCACTACCGTTACGTCAATCCCCCGATAGGTGAGTGCATCGGCCATCTCCATTCCGATATATCCGCCTCCAACGATGATCGCGGAGCGTGGTTGCCGCTCATTAATGTACTGCTGCATGGCAAAGGCTTCGTCCATCCAGCGCAGCAGGAAAAGGCCCGGCAGATTGATCCCGTCAGCCTGAGGTCGAATCGATTCGGCGCCAGTTGCAATGATTAGCCGATCATACCCCAGATCCCGTGTGTTTCCTTGTCGGTTGCTGATCGACACTACCTTAGCCATGCGATCGCTGGATGAAACTGAATGTTCAAGGAGCAGGTGAACACCCTCATTTTCTATTTCTAAAACAGTCCTATGGGCAAGCGTATGCCAGTCATCAACCTCACCGCTCAGATAGAATGGAAGGCCGCAAATACTGAAATTCGGATACCGATCAGCAACCACAATGGTCACTTCGCTTGCAGGATCGAGTTCTCTGGCTCAAAGGGCAGCGCTAATCCCTGCATCACTGCCTCCGATGATGACAACGTGGGGCATAAAATTCTCCTTTGACACACAATCAGCGGTTATCGCATCTAAGCGTAGATGGAGAAAAAGAATCCTTTCAAAGAGTCCGGAAGGATTTCCATGAACATCATGATTTTATCTCTGACACGTCAGTAGGGAGCCATCGTCCTAACAGATTCTACAGTTCCCCCCAAAAAATGGACGCATAATGAAGTATACTCCCAGTAACCCGGTTCCAACCCCGGCACATCTTCTGAACCAAAGCCACCCTCATAGAAATAGCTGCTCTCTAATAATCTTTTCACAGTGGCCGTCGAACTTCCCGCAATGGCAATACGGATGCAGTGGCCAATTCCGAAAAGAACGATAAGAACTATGCCTATCACGACCTTCTGCTGAATTGTAATGATTGCCAGTATCGGTCAAATAAGGCCAAATGCACAATATCCCGAAAGCACTCCATGGACCGCAATTCAGGCTGAGAACAGGCCGTTTGTTCCGTGCCCATCGTCGAATGAGCTCTTCCACATCCTGTCTATGCCCAGCATCCACATCCCCAATACCAAATGCGATTTGTGCCAACCGTTCTGGAAAGCCTTTGGGACTATGGAGACATGTCTTAACGTTGTCGTAGTCCTCAAGGTCCTGCATTTTGATTACCGGTTCCGAGCCCTGGCCTGGATCAGCTCGCCCACAATACTCACCGCAATCTCCTCCGGCGTTTCGGCATCGATGTTCAACCCGATGGGCGAGTGCACCCTGGCGAAATCCTCATTGCCGAACCCTTCCCGGGCCAAAACCTCATAGGTGGCGTCGCGCTTTTTCCTGCTTCCAATCATGCCGATGTATCCGGCGTCAGTCCTCAGCGCTTGCTCAAGCACCGTCTTGTCGTGGACATGGCCGCGGGTAACAATCACCAGGTAGCTTTCTTTGTCGATCTCCAGGTTTTTCATGGCTCCATCGAAAGTGCTCAGAACAAGAATCTCATCGGAGGAACCGAAGAGTTCCCGATTGGCGAACTCCTCCCGATCATCGAGGACCACCGTGCGAAAGCCAACAAAAGAAGTCAGTTGTGCCAATTTTTGCCCGATGTGGCCGGCACCGAAGATATAGACGGTACCCTCCGATGACAAAGGTTCGATGAAGAATCGGGTTCCTTCATATTCCACCACTGCGGACTGAGTGGCACTGACCTCTACGAGCAGTTCCCTCAGCCGGGGCATACCGCGTGCTTCCACAAGAGATCCCGCGTCTTTGAACAAATAGGTCGGCGGCATACCTTCGCTTACCTCGACAGCTGGAAGCTCTACCACCAGCCACGCCCGTTTCCTGGAGTGCAAAGTCGCCAGCAATTGCTCATAGAGCGCCAACCGGTCAGGCTGCGCAGCGTCTTCGAAATGCAGCAGAAAGTCCACATCACCTCCACAAATCATCCCATTGGGGGCGGCACCTTCGCGGTTAAGGGTGAACCTGCGGACCTGGGTTTTCCGGGAGATGAAGAGCTCTTTGGCTAGTTTCTGAATCGTAGCTTCCAGGACCCCACCCCCAATGGTGCCAATGATCGAGCCGTCGGCGCGGATGATCATCCGCGATCCCACATCCCGCGGTGCCGACCCGCACCGACGGAGAATCGTCGCCAGAACGAAGCTTTCCTTCGCTTTCAACAAGTCCACCACGTTCTTGAAAATGGTCATCATGAGACACCTCGATTCCTCTTATCGATCAAGATTCTTTTGTTGACGCCATCAAGTGGTTGAGAGCTTTCCTCTCCTCTCAGCTCGCCTCCAATTCCAGCAAGGCAAAACATCTTCCCATTTCTTCTCTCCTTGCTCCAGTCGGCTCTGCTACAGAGGCCGAGTATTAGATCAGCACATTGAACAGATATCCGACAATGATGATGCCTACAGCGACTGCACCCGTAAAAACCAGAATGAGCCTCGGTTTGAGAAAACGGGTGTTCGCCTTCACTGATCCCGATTCTCATTCCGGGAAGCTGGTCCGACCGCTTGGTTATCAGAGATCCACTAACACCCTGACTCCTTCTTCGGAAAAACCATTTATACATATAGTAATGACAACTCGATTTTGGCATTCTCTTCCGTTCGATCGAGATTATGCTGGATGCCACGGGCACTTTCCTGCCCGTGATGATGATCGTATCACCCTTACTGGCCGTTTCGAGGCAATGGGTCATCTTGTTTTTCAAATCCCTTACACCGACCGGTTGTATGCGGTCACCTCCTGGAGCCATCGTTGCAACAGGATTTCAAACCCGGTCCTGGGCACTCATTTTCTTTTATAGCTGGTATAAGCTTCGCTGAGGATTTCAACCGGGTGGAACACCCTGTATGGGATAAGCTGATTGAACTGGATTCGGCAACTCAGGCAATCAGTCACGAGCCTCTCGGGATGAATCGCAGTGATCTTATCCATCAAGCGGCTCCCCATTTCGACCGATACCCGATAAAAATCCCGCTTGAACCCCATGATGCCGGCGATGCCACAGCAATGGAAGGCACCGTCGATTCGCTCCATGGAAATCCCTGGCACGAGCCCCAGCAAATCCGCGTAGGGCTCACCGATCTTTTGTTCCCTCTGGTGACACGGGGGATAGTATGCCATTCGTGCATGGACCGGGCCCAAATTGTTATTGAATTCCCCTGTGTGAAGGAGGGATCTGAGGTATTCTCCCAAATCGAATGTGTAGCTTGCGACCTTAATTCGTTTCAGCGCATTTATGGATGCGAAATAGCCTTCATCCCTAAAAAGTTTATCCATGATCGATGCCCTGAATGAGCCCGCCTTGGATTGGCGTGTTTCATTTGTAGCACATGTTTCGTTCAAACTTTTCTTACTTTGCCCGGCTGACTCACGATATTCTCGAGCATAAAAGGCTCCTTCGCTCAAGACGTGCTTCAGCATGTATGCGCAGGTAGGACAGGAACACACGATTTCGTAGCCGGAATCCACGGCCTCGCACAGCCGGTCCAGATTGAAGGCGACAAACTCCAACGTGAGTTTCAGGTCTCCTTCGAGAAGACTCGGCATTCCGCAGCACTTTTGTTCCGGCAAGTAAACATCGACTTCATTTCGCTGTAAAACATCAACCACAGCTTTCGGCACATCCGGGAAAAGATACTGAGCCGTGCAGCCGGCAAAATAGGCGACTTTTTTCTTGTTCCCCTTTTGCATGATGCGAAGCCCACGCCTGCCGGCCCAGGCAGCAAAGTCTTGCTTCGGAAATCTTGGTAAATTCCTGTCCTGATGAATTCCGGCCAACTTCTTCAGAAAGCCGCCTATCCGCTTGCCATGCAAAAGGCTGTTGGTTAGGCGCGGGTATGCCCCACATATACTTGCAAGGCGCTCGATGTCTTCCAGCAGGCGAATGGCTGGGGCAAGACCGTCCCTGCTAACAAAGGCATGTTTAGCTTTCATGATATCCGACCGGATGTTTGGACATGGACAGAGCGCGCAAAAGTTGCACAGGTCTACCAGACTTCTCAGTTCCCCGGAGGTTATCTCCCCTTCTTTTCCCGCTTCTTTATCATAGAGTCTGTATATCTCGGGGAATACCAGGCAGGGGGTATGCTCCATGAGATATCTGCAAATGTCACAGTCTCCGCATGCTTCCACGACTGCTCGGCTCATACTTTCGGGGCTATCTTTTTGCATCTTGGAACTCCAATATCGTTTGCCTGCAAGCTATTTCCTTCGCCAGCCGCAGCTCGTCGGAACTAAGTTCCGCTCTTAGAAAATTAGCTCTTAGGACCTTGGCCATGCCTTCGGTCAAGGCTGCCTTGATTTCATCCAGCTTTATGCTGCGGCACAAGATTTCCTCCAAAGAAGTGGTCCCGGCATTGATTTTATCCCTTAGGGCTTCTCTTGGCATTCCCGGTTTGAGAATTTTTGTCCAGGTCTGGCCTTGCGGAGCAAGGATAATGGATCCATGTTGGAGCATGGAAGAGCCGGTCCAGGTTTGAGCGTTTCCCAGGAATTTCTTGCCCTGATAAACGATGTCCCCGATCGCTACTCTTATAAAGCAGATATCGGCCTGCAATGACTGGGGCTTCTCCAGCCCGGACTCCGCTTCGAAACCGAGTGTTCGAAATCCCGCAAGCAGTCCTTCGCAGAGTAATCGATATGCGGCTTGAATCGAGCGGGGAATGCCTTCCTCCACGCCAGCCACCACGCTGTATGTAAGGTCATTCAGATGAAGCACTGCCCGGCCCCCTGTAGGTCGCCTCACCAGATCCAGGCCGGCTTTTCGGCAGGAGGCTAGATCTATCGAATGCCGCCGTTGAAAGTAGCCAAGAGAAACCGCTGGGGGATTCCACTGGTAGAAGCGAAGCGTCGCAGGCGACTCGCCGCGCGCGTGCATTTCGAGCAGCGCCTGGTCGATTGCCATGTTAAGTGAAGCAGGCAGGGCGCCGGTATCGAGCAATCGCCACCTTCTCACGCAATCTCTCCGAAAAAGAGCGGGGCCTTATATGAGCTCCTCACTAGAGGACCTGAGGCCGCACTCTTAAACCCCAAACCAAGCGCCTTTTCACGCCAGGAATCGAATTCTTCTCGATGCACGTAGCGTTTGACCGGCGTGTGAGCGAGTGAAGGGGCCAGATATTGTCCAATAGTGATCATGTCGCAACCCGCAGCCGCTAAGTCTTGCAACACCGATTCGACTTCGGTTTCACTCTCACCCAGGCCGAGCATCAGACCTGACTTTGTTATGATGGATGGCGTCAATTCTTTGGTACGCCGCAGCAGAGCGAGGGATCGCGCATAGTCGGCACCCCGTCGTACAGTTTTGTAAAGCCTTGGAACGGTTTCGACGTTGTGGGCAAGAATATCCGGACGTGCATCGAGGACGGTCACCAGGGATTCTTCGGCGCCTAAAAAATCCGGAACCAGGACCTCGACCCTCACGCCAGGGCAACGCAAGCGCAGTTCTTGCCCTACCCGCGCGTAGTGCCCCGAACCGCCGTCAGGAAGATCGTCGCGTGTAACGGAAGTAATGACTGCGTGCTTTAAACCAAGCTCCAACACGGCAGACGCGAGTCTTTCGGGTTCATTGGGATCGGGTGGCCCCTGCGGAGGGCCGTGTTTTACCGCACAGAAAGCACAGCATCGAGTACAAACTTCTCCAAGAATCAGAAAAGTGGCCGTACCATGCGAGAAGCACTCCCCCCGGTTGGGGCATCGAGCGTTGTCGCAAACCGTGACCAACCTCAGGCGTTCTAAAAGCCTGGTTGTTTCGTTGACTTGTTTTCTTCCTCGGCCTTTCCTGGCCTGACGCACTTCATCCATGAGCCATGCCGGTAAGGCTGGGTTGCTCATCCGCATATACCTTTTCCTAACGCCTCAAGGGCCTTTAGTCCAAGTATTCTATTCCCCTCCGGGATCTTTATGTTGCGCGCAACAGTGATATCGCCCCCGGCGAAGCGTGAATGGCTTGGCCCTGAAGTTCCTGCGCAACCTCCAAAACTGCCTCGGATAGGGTTGGATGCGTGTGGATGGTGTCCATGATCATCCTGGCAGGGAGCTTCGCCTTCATGGCCAGGGCGATCTCCGAGATGAGGTCGGCCCCATGGGCTCCAACGATTTGAGCGCCAAGGATCTGGTCCGTTTCGGCATGGGAAATGATTTTTACCATTCCTTCGAGTTCGCCGACAGCCTGCGCCATCCCAAGAGACTTGAAGGGAAAGCGCCCCACTTTGACCGGGTGTTGGCTCTGCGCCGTTTCCTCGGATACGCCAACCGAGGCGAACTCGGGGATACTGAATACACAGCGGGGCACAACCCGGTAATCCATCCTGCTTTCCAAGCCGAGCGAACGTTCTGCAGCACAGATTCCTTCCGCAAAGGCCACGTGCGCAAGGAGCCACCCGCCGATCACGTCGCCCGCGGCGTAATGACCGGGCACATTGGTCTGAAGATCTTCATCAACGAGAATCCGGCCGTGCTCAGTCTCGATGCCGATCTGCTCGAGGCCGATTCCTTCCGAATTCAACCGGCGGCCGACAGCTTGCAGAATGGTATCCGGTACAGTCTCGATTCCATTGGAGAGGCGCACCGTAAAACCTTTTTCGGTCTCGGTTACCGATTCAACACTGGTACCGCAGTAAACCTTGATCTTACGCCTTTGGAGGATGGCAAGAAGGCCGGCGGCCATTTCCGCGTCCTCATGGGGCAATATGCGATCCAAAGCCTCGACCAGGACCACCTCGGAACCCAACTCCCGAAAAATGGCTGCCATCTCAACACCGACAGCGCTTCCTCCAACCACGAGAAGACGAGCGGGCAGGTAGGAGATATCGAGCATTTCGTCCGCCGCAAAGATTCGGCGACTTCCAGGGAAAATCGGCAACCCGGCCGGTCGCGAGCCGGTCGAAATAACCACATTCCGCGCTTCCACCAGATTCGTCTCTCCGTCCCTTTGCACCTCGATCTTTCCGGGTCCTGCAAGTGCGCCCCGACCCTCGATCAAGTCAATCCTTCGGGCCTGAAACAGCTGTTCGATGCTTTGCCGAATCCCTCTCACCACCCGCTGTTTTCGAGCGATAATGGCCGCAATGTCGGGTATGGTTTCAACTTGCTTGAATCCATACTCTCTTGCCCGACGCATGTAGCGGGCAATTTCGGCGGAAGCCCTCACTGTCTTGGTCGGAATGCAACCCCGGTTCAGGCATACACCGCCAATGAATTTCTCTTCGACTACAGCCACCCTTGCGTGGAGCTGTGCGGCCCGGATCGCACCCTGATACCCGGCAGGCCCTCCCCCCAGGAAGGCGATGTCATAGAGTTCCCGCATTTCCGGACTCCTGCTGGACGATAATGGTCGGTTCGACCGTGACCTCACTTTTGAAGGATTGGCAGATGGTCGAGTACTTGAGCGCCAGGTCGAGCGCTCGTTGTACGGCGTTGGCCGGTTTGCCCCTTACCACCAGCTTGGGAAAAAGTGTGAGAGATTTGAACCAGGAGGTCCTGTCGATGTGTTCTTCGACTTCGCCAACTGCTTCGCAGTCGAAAGAAATAAGATCGATTTTGAACCGTTCCATGGCCCAGAGGACCATCATATGATAGCAGGTGTTGCCGGCCATTACGAAAGCGTCCTCGGGGGTGACCACATTAGGAAGACCGTACAGGTCGGGTGGGGCAGAAAAACCCATTTCGGCGCCGTTCTGGCACCGCGTGTAACCAAGATGCCCGCCGCGCCATTCCACCCTATTTTTGTAACTTGCCATGACAATTTCCTCTCATCCTCCCAGGACTTCGTCAACAGTCCTGGCGATTTCCTCAGCAACTACCTGAGCTGCCGCCTTTTCCTCCGGTCTCAAATTGCGAAGGCTCGTTGGCGGCTGTATGCCGTGTTTCCTCAAAATGTCAGGAATGATGAGCGATTTTGTGGGCTTGCCCGAAAGTTTTTCAGTACTCTTCCGGGCGCATAGTTTTTCACATCCGTCCACCGTGATGGTGGGATATTTACTCGCAAAATCGCGCTCTTCTTTTCCCCCGGCAATAAAGAGGGGAAGGCAAATCGTTACGGTCTCGCCAGGCCTCATTTGATCGAGCACCCTGCGGCACGCAATGCGTGAAAGCGTACCCCCAGGGATAGCTTCACCGCTGCACGAGACAATGCCAACTTTTAGAACTTCGAGAGTGATCATTTCTCCTCCCCGGCAGCCAGTTCATCCACCACTTGCGCCAGTTCATCGGCTGCCAGGGCAGCAAGCTTCCTGCCGTTTTCATCCAGCTCCGCAATGCCCTCGGGCTTGAGCTCTTTGTGGGCTTTGTAGAAGTTGATTGCCTGGTACGTCCTGGCCACCTCTGCGCCCAGGGCCTCCACGCTCTTCTGAGCACAGCTCTTGGGGCATCCGTCTATCGTGATGACGGGATTGTCCGTAACCAGCTGTCTCGCCTCCGGATCTTCGATTACCAGCAGAGGCAGGCAGATTGTCACAACCACGCCGGGCCTTACCCGATCCATCAGTTCGTAGGTTGTCTCCCGAGCTATCGCGCCGTAAACCTTGCCGATCCCGCTGCAGGCAAGCACGACCACTTTCTTCGTTGTTCCGCTCATTTTTTCTTCGTCTCCTCAGCAATTTTTTGCTCCATCAGCTCCAGATAACCTCCAGCTAAGAGGAGGCTTGCTTTATCGCTTTCGAAATCCGTCAGTTCCACCTTGTATATCCAGCCCGCTCCGTAAGGATCTTCGTTGATAAGGTATGAACTCGATTCGAGCTCCGAGTTTACCTCCACCACCTTGCCCGATACCGGCGAAAGTATCCCGAATATCGCTTTGATAGTCTCGATCTTGCCAAGCTCCTGGCCCTGCTTCACTTCAGTACCAACCTCGGAGGTTTCCAGGAAGGCGACATCGCCCTTTACTTTTTGGAGGAAATCGCTCACACCGATGAATGCGATTTTGCCGTTCACATTCGCCCAGAAGTCATCCCTGCTGTAGAAATAGCCGACCTTCACTTTGAACACGAATTTGTCGTAGGTCGTCTCCAGAAAATCTGCCATGTCTTTCCTTTCTTAACCGTTGAGTATCTTGCCAACTTCCTTTACGATCCGGTTGATCTGGATGCTTCCTGCGAATCTGGGTTCGCCATCGATGACGACAAGGGGCGAAGGATACTGGCCGGCGACAAGAAGGCGACCCGCTTCCGACGACTTCTCCGCCGGCTGCAATCTGAGATCAACCACTTCAAGACTCGTCTTTCCAGGGTTGGCTGCTGCCATGGTTTCCTTGAGTTCGTTGCATTTTTGCAAAAGCTCCTGGATGGCTTCAGGACTGCTCAGCCCCGCACCGGACATGCAGGCACACCCACCGGTTTTGCCAGGGAGGTACAGAACCCTTACAGCAACGCGATCTTTCTGTGTCATTTATCGATACTCCTCTCGATGTCCGTTGATAAAAGTGTCTTCGATTCAATGAAAAAAAATCAATTGTCTCTCCATTCCTGATACACGCCTTTAGTCTTCAGGCATCACGAACGCGCCACAACGGGGTGTATGGGGTCGCAGTCAGCTTCTTTCTCAGGATGTTTTCATTTCATTGCCAGTGAATAGACTTTGTAGAGAGTCATCACCACTATTAGAACTCCGAATATTTGCTTGATCCGGGCACTGGGAACGTACAGGCTGGTAATTTTCCCCCCCACATAAGATCCGGTTGCGCCTGCAATGAGAAGCGGAATCGCCAGGGTCATGTCAAACTGGGCGGTCGCTAGATGTGGGATCAACGATGAGAACGATGGTGGGGTCACCGCGAAAGCGTTGATTCCCGCAGCCTTCTTGGAGTCAAAACCTACGAGAATGAGCGTGGGCATCAACAAGAATCCTGGACCCACACCAAGAAAACCAGCCAGTACGGAAATCGGTACGGCGAGAATAGCCGCCAGTTTGAAGTTTTCGTTGCCCGCATCGGCTGTTGCTGGTTTGAAAAGCCTGTAAGCCAGATAGACCACGGCAGCAACATAGATATACCAGACATACACTTGCGGGACAAATTGGACCAAATAAGCTCCGAAAGGGGCGGTAACAGTGGTCACGGCAGCGAGTATTAAAGCTTTTCTCCAGTCCATATA
>JBEKMB010000100.1:0-11553 GCA_050008735.1 Syntrophobacteraceae bacterium | reverse complement strand
CCCAAGTCCGCTTAGAGCTATCATTATTGGGCCAAAAACGAGCTTTTAAGCGCTAATATGGCATGTGTTTTTAACATTTACCCATAGAAACCGAGTTATTAGCTTGGTCCGACCCAATGTCTAGTTGCCCGGCCTTCCGCGCTCCGCGAAGTATATCTCTCAGGGGCGTCCGCAAGCTCTTCACGTATCGATACTAAAATGACATATATAAGTATCATACGATGATGGAGTATCTTTCCCGCGGTTTCTGGATTTCCGGGTATCCGCAAGATGCCCACTGCGATGGGTGAGCTACCGCTCCGGCACGCACCATATTCAGGTCAATGTATGTCAAGCAACTGATAAGGCCTCCCGCTAACGCCCTACACGGATGACAGACACTGCACGGGGTCGGCCTTACGCGCTCCGCGAAGTATATCACTCAAGGGGCGCCCGCAGGCTCTTCATGTATCGATGCATAAGTGATGCATATAAGTCTGTCATACGAGATGATGGTTCGTTTGGACTGCGGTCGCATGATAGCGATCTTCCCAGAAGGCCCCCTTCCTCTTTTTTCTTTGGTTGAACTCCTGAGCTGTCCGGCCTGAAATCAGTTGCATCGACTTTGGGATGACATCCCGTTCCCCGCTGTCGAGTACGAGCAAATGGATATGGTTCGGGGTAGCCATATAGTTGAGGACTCGCAATTTGTAGCGCTTTTTGGCTTCAAATAGCCAACTCATCCACGACCTGCGGTACCTCGCGAATTTGAGAATAAATTCTTTCTTGTGGCACCGATGGGTAATGTGCCACGCGTATCCGGGGACAAAGTATCTATTGGCTCTGGGCATAGCAGATGCACCTCGCCTTTGCTTAGATGGCTATTTTCGACATCAAAAATGGACCTTTAAGGCGAATAATAGGCAACCTTTTTTATTAATGTCTAGTGAATTTAGCGTGTTGATCTGGTACGACCCCGTTTCAGGCCGATGATCTGCTCTGGGGTAAACGTCTTCCTCTTCACCTCTGCCTCCTTTCCCTCGTCCATTCCTAAATCTAATTTACCATATGGACCGATTTATCGGGGGCAGGTCAGACTTTCTTCATACCCGCTAGTGAGGAGAGGATTTTATTGAACGATTTCGCCAAACCGCCTTGATAGTCGTACCTTTATCTGGAGCTGATTTTATCGTGAATTTTCCGCCTGTGAGTTCGGTCCTTTCTTGCATTCCTATGAGGCCCAGGCTTTTTGCAGTAGACGATTCCATGATGTAATCCAGATCCATCCCAATCCCGTTATCACTTATCTCAAGCTCGATGGCGCCACCATTTGCGACAAGACGAACGTCCACCCATTCCGCTTTGCCATGTTTGTGGGCATTATTTAGCGCTTCTTGAACAATCCTGAATATTGTTGTTTTAAGGTCTTCAGGAATATCTTCTTCTTTGATAGAGGTCTCAAGCTCTATATGCTGGTTGGGATAAAGTTCCATGATCTCCATGCGATGCCACCCCAAGGTAGCCAAAATGCCATACTCTGAAAGTATCGACGGCTTTAGGCCCATATAGATTGCTCTGGTTTCATCGATAGAACGCTGCAGTATGGGAACGAATTCACTCAGAAGCTGATGTACTTTCTTGGATTCTCTCCTTTCAAGATGGGCAATAACATGCTCAATGCGATACTTCAGCGCAGCAAGCGTCTGTCCGATACTATCATGCAAATCCACAGCCAGCCTTTGTCTTTCATTTTCCTGGGCATTGATGAGCATGGAAGGCACCAGGCGGAGTTTCTCATTGGCCAGTTCCAATTCCGCTGTTCGCTCCAGTACGCGCAATTCCAATTCGTCACGCGATTTGCGCAGCTCGTCTTCCATCTGCTTGCGCTCGGACACATCGAGCACCAGCGACAGGATTGACCTCAGCCCTCCCGAATCGTCCAAAAGCGACGAGTTGTGCCATTCGCAATGAATGACCGAGCCGTCCTTGCGATAGTTGCAGTTGGCCGAAAAGCGGCGCCGGTTTGCGCCGCTCCGTAAATCATGCGAGACCTCGGCGACCTGAGCCAGGTCATCTTCGTATATCCAGCGAAAGTCTTCCATCCGCTTTCCGACAACCTCTTCAGCGCACCATCCGAACATGCGCTCGGCTTCTCCCGACCATCGAATAAGCCGCATATCCGGGCCCCACTCAATTACCGCCAGGGGCGAATTATCCACGTGATAACTAAGGCGCTGTGAGAGTTCGCGAAGCTGCTCCTCCGCGAGTTTTTGCTCGGTAATGTCACGGATGGATTCGATTGCTCCCACTCGGTTCCCGTGGGCGTCGAACAGCGGGGCTCCGGCCTCTAACACATAAGCCCCCCGACCTCCATAAACCTGGGGAACGTATGTTTGCGCGTAGAGAATGCCGCCTTTTCTGATGACATGCTGGTATTTTGATTCGAGCTCTTCATCGTCGGCATCAATGAGATCGATCAGGTGCCGCCGCCTGTCGCCGTAAAAGGGAATAGTATAAGCATAGTCGTCCTTTCCTATCATCTCTTCCTTGCTTACCCCGGTCATCTCTTCGATGGTGCGGTTCCAGGCAATAACCTTTTTATCCTTATCGACAACGAGAGTCGCATCCGGCAGAAATTCGATAATGTCTTTCAGTTGTCGGTTGGCAGAAACCAGGGCATCCTCAGCCAGTTTACGTTCGGTAACATCTTTGAGAGTTTCTATAGCCCCTGCAATATTACCATGGGAGTCTCTGATCGGTGCAGCCATAAGATGAAACCACCTACCCGCCACACCGATTTCCGGGGAAAACTCGGTTGCTTCGTACGCCTCTTCCAGTAAGCCGGACTTGTCACATAACCCACTATACCTGTTACGAATTTCCTCCGAAGTCGCCCCCTCCACCAGAAGGTCGGCCATACAAGGCCTCTCTGTACTGTAGAATCCCATCCATTGCCGATTTGTCCCCAGCACCTCGGCTGCCCTGATGTGACTCATTTCCTCCATCGCCTTGTTCCAGTAGATCACTCGATGGTCCTTACCTATCACAAAGGCGGGAATGGGGAAGCCATGGATGATGCTAGTAAGCAGTTGCCTGCTCTCTTTCAGGTTCTCCTCAGCCCTTTTGCGCTCAGTGATATCGAGCATAGTACCAATAAACCGGACTGCGCGCTGCTTGCCCTCCACTATACCGAAGAAAGCTCTGCCTTTACCAAAGAGCCACCTCTCGGTGCCGTCAGGCCAAACGCATCGATATTCCGTTTCAAATTCCCCTCCACCGCCGGGCTTCTGTGCCTTCTGCACGAGCTCATGAATGCGAGGGCTATCGTCGGGATGCAAGCGATTGATGAAGGTCTGGGAATCTACCTCAGCTTGGGGCGGCAAGCCAAATAAGGCCTTACAGCGATCGGACCAGGTACCAACGCCCGTCACCAGGTCAAAGTCCCACGTGCCCAACTCTGTCGAATCCACTGCCAGTTGCAGGCGCTCTTGGAGTTGTATGTTTTGCGACTTGAGTTGTTTTTGCATGCCCCGCAAGGTCAGGTGGGTGTGAACCCGAGCCAGCACTTCTTCAGATTGGAATGGCTTGGTGATGAAGTCAACGCAGCCGGCTTCGAATCCTTTCACCTTGGCCTCGGTTTCGTAAAGAGCGCTGATGAAAATGACCGGTACGTCGCGGCTCTTTTCATCCGATTTCAGGCATCGGCATACGTCGTATCCGTCCATCGCGGGCATTTTCACATCCAGCAGGATCAGGTCCGGCAGCCGGACCGCAATGGATTTTAATGCCAGTCTTCCGCTGGAGGCAGGGCGCACCCTATATCCCCGACTCCCCAGGATATCCGCCAGCAGCCTCAGGCTTTCCCGGCTATCGTCTACAATAAGAATTTCACCGGGGGTCTCTTTTTGAACTTCGCGATCAACCATATATGATCCTACGGCCCCACACTGTTACTTTCCAACAGGGCTAAAAGGCGACCGTAATCCAAGCTTCCGGCGATCTTTTCCAAAACAGCGGCGATGGGAGCGTCCTGTCTGGCTATTTGTTCCACTACTTCCAGAATACGAGTCGTATCCAGTTCACGAACAGCTTTGAACAATTCGTCGTGCAGATCGACCGGCAGCGTCGCCAGTCGCTGGGAACTCAGGTCTGTTTCCAGTTGAGCAACCGCGGCCTCATCCGCCTCCACTTCATACAGGTACTTCAGCCCGAGATGTTTTGCCATAACATGAAAGATCTCCGACTCGCGGTAAGGTTTGCGCACGAAATCATCGCAGCCCCCCGCCAGGATCGATTCACGCTCTTCTTCCATGGCACTGGCGGTAAGCGCTGCGATCTTAACCGACGCCCCCCCTCCAGAGGCCTTGATGCGCCGGGTCGCCTCCAGACCATCCATGACCGGCATGCGAATGTCCATCCAGATGAGGTCCGGCATCCAGTTCTCAAAAATTTCCACCGCCTTTTCGCCGTTTTCGGCCTCCCGGACATTGAAGCCCACTTGTTCGAGAAGCTTAACCAGCAAGCTACGGCTTTCCCTATTGTCCTCTACCACTAAAATGCGTGAAGCGTGCTGCCCCGGCACCAGACCGATTACACGACGTTGTTGAGGTTTTCCACGGAGGTCCGATTCTTTGCCTACCTGAAGGTCGATCTCAAAACGGAAGGTGCTGCCTTCACCCAGCCGACTTGTCACGGTCAAGTCCCCGCCCATCATGCGGACATAATTGCGACTGATGGCCAGCCCCAAACCGGTACCACTCTTACTCTGGATGCCGCTTGCCGTCTGCTCGAAAAACCGGAACAATTTGTCCAATTCATCCTCGCCTATGCCTACGCCGGTGTCATCCACTTCCACCATCAGGCGTATCCCGCTCTGGTTTCCGTCTTTCATTGCCACCCGCATGGCGATACCACCTTCTTCCGTGAATTTTACGGCGTTTCCCAGCAGGTTGATCAGCACCTGGCGCAGTTTGTTTTCATCCGCAACCACATAGCGTGGGACCTGGTCCATTCCGACCATATCAAATTGCATGTTCCTGGCATCTGTACTCATCCGAAACTGGTTGTACAAATCCTGAAGCAGGGTATGCAAATCAAAGGTTACGGACGCCAATGTGGTATGTCCAGCCTCAATCTTGGATATTTCCAGCACATCATTGATCAGGTCAAGTAGATGCTCACCGCTGCGGTTGATCGTATTCAGATAGTCCCACTGTTCGGGCCGAAGAGAAGTGTCCCTTTGCATCAGTTGTGTGTATCCCAGGATAGCGTTCAACGGACTGCGCAGTTCATGGCTCATATTCGCTAGAAAAGCGCTCTTGGCCCGGTTGGCGGCGTCGGCCTCATCTTTGGCCTGCCTCAGTTCCTCGGCCGCGCGCTTTTGTACCGTAATATCCTCGAGGACCATCACAACTCCGCTTATTTTCTCTGTCATGTCCAGAACTTGCGAAAATGTAACATTAAAGTATCGCGCCCCATCTTGCCCCATGACTTTCTTCTCGAAGCTCTGACTCATACCCCCTCCAATTAGAAAGGATTTCAAATCGGGGGTCAGCAACAGAATCAGTTCTTCCAGCCCCATACGGTTGAGACCACCCGACTCGGGAGGCTGCTGATGTCCGTCCATATGGTTCTTCAATGCGGGACTGTAGTAATGTGCTCCCGGTGTCTCTTGTGCGTGAAATCGCCGGGCCGCGGCATGGTTCAAATTGAGCAATCTCAGTTCCTTATCAAGGATAAACACCATGTGGGGATGGCTTTCAAAAATAGTGTGGTACCGGAGTTTTTCGTTGGTCATCAGCCGGTTTCTGAGCTGAAGATCTTCAATGAGCTTGCTTTGGTCGGATTCCGACCATTCAATGCAGAAAGCGATCTCCACGCGGTCGAAGAAACGTTCGATCAGGTTGAGGCAATAATCTGCAAAGTGACTATCAAATCCGGCAAGCAGGACCATATCCTTGTAACTTTGCCGGTAGTATTTCGTGAACCCGAGGAACATGCCCAGATTCACGCCCCGCTCACGGTGCCGCCTGGCTTCAGTAATACCGAAATCAGCAATCGGGTCGCCCACAAATTCGTCGAAAGGTCGTAACTCAAGGTCGGGATGATCCTCCCGTATAGCGGCGAGGAGGGATTCAGAAAGGCCTGAAATGGACAATCTCCAGGCTTCCCGGAGTGTCGCCGTATATTCCATATAGCCTTGTTCCTTGGCGTAGCGGTGAATCCTTTCCATAAGCCAGTCTTCGTTCTCAAGGATGAGCTTGCGAAAAGTCTCAATACGGGTTTGTGCGGCTTCCTTCTCCACGCTTTTGAGGTTACGGTCCATCATTATTCTCCCAGGCAATTGCTTGTGTGATTCCAAAAGCAGCGTGAGTTAATTGGTGCATGTCCTCCTAAACCTGACGGAGCATATTAGTTTATCATGCCCATTAATTTTCAAGAAGGCCTCTCACGAGAGCGGCCCAGCGATAGCTCGTCTTCAGTTCCCTATGTGGCCTAATCTTAAGCAGAGTCAGGGGATTGAATATCAGATTTCTATTTATTGGCGGTAGACTGCACTTACCATGATCAAATCGTCCACCTTCTCGAAATATGTTATTTTGGGGAGCGACCGCTTTGTTACAGGATGATACCACTCTTACCCCATCCACCCATTTCCTTACTGAGAACCATAAATGGACAGAATGTGACTCTAAGTGCGAAGCAGGCGGACTGGTGATGACCAATATTCGGTTTTCAAAGAAGTGAGCCAGTGCTACGCAGTAAGAGTGAACGCCGGCAAACGAGTACCTCCAATATTTTTCACGCGAAGACGCGAAGCCGCGAAGAAAGAGAAGCAGAAGAACAGCGGCAGGGAGCAACTACTGGCGACGCAACTTCCCGGTAACGCATTTGACCTGCTTCCTCTTCTTCGCATCTTAGCCTAATCGGTTCGTTGCATTTGCCAGGACTTCACTTCGTTCAGCGCAAGCTCTTAGCCTGAAGCTCCGTGTCCGGCATTGTAAATACAGGCCAAATACAGTGAAAAGTGAGCAGGGAGCAGAAAATTTGATAGATTCCTGAATTCCTCAATTACGGGGAATTCATTTCAATCCAACAACGGGATAGCATGAATAGTTTTGGCCTGCCAAACGGCAATAGAAGCGGCAATAGAAACGGCAATAGAAACGGCAATAGAAGCGGCAAAAAGCAGAAAAATGCGATGTGCAGGTTGACCCGGTCGAGGATCGGTCCGGAAATCCTGCTCCGGTATCTTTGTATTTTCCTTGGATGACAGGTGCATGGCTTTATCGGGTCGCCTGCATAGCCGCACGGGCACGGGTTCATCGCGCCGACAGGCATGAATCTTGCCGGATAGAGCGTCGCCGCCGGGAGCAGGGACTTTGTTGACGTTATAAAGCGCGGACTCGGCGTGAAGGCAAAGGGGTGCCGGATTTATGGAATGGATGACGAATCCGCGCTACGCGAGCCCCAAGTCCGCTTAGAGCTATCATATTGGGGCCAAAAACGAGCTTTTAAGCGCTAATAAGGCATGTGTTTTTAACATTTACCCATAGAAACCGAGTTATTAGCTTGGTCCGACCCCGTTTCAGACGCCATGTTGCGAAAAACGTGGTCGCCGCCGGGCTTGCCCGGCGCCTCGAGGTGCAGATCGCCTACGCTATCGGCGTGGCCCGCCCGGTTTCGATCTTTGTGGAAAGTTTCGGCACGAGCAAGCTGACCAACAGCGAACTGGCCGAGCTGATCGCGGCCAATTTCGATCTGCGGCCCGCAGCCATAATCGAGCGGCTTGACCTCTGCCGTCCAATCTACCGGCAGACGGCCGCCTACGGTCACTTCGGCCGCACCGATCTCGACCTCCCCTGGGAGCGGACGGACAAGGCCTTGCAGCTCCAGCAGGCGGTGTTCAGAAAGTCGGCATAGCGCGTTAAGCTGAGGCGAGGCCCAGGTCGAGAAAACTTCTTTGAACCTCCGACATTGTACGCGGGGAGGTCATCATGAAAGATAAACCTCGAAGGGATCAGTGTGAAATAGAGATCGAAACGAAAAGGCATCTGGGGGAGGAAATTCCACAATTGGTCGAACAACTGGTGCTCTCTTGCGACGACAAAAGGTGTTTCGACCATGTCGGTCCGGACCACATTCCCTCAAGGGATTCGATTATCGACATCGGGCTGCGGATTTGCCGTATTCTTTTCCCCGGATATTTCATCCGTACCCGTCTTGAACGGTTCAACCTCGGTTATTACTTCGGGCAGGAGGTGACGGAACTCTTCGAACTTTTGTCCGAGCAAATCGCGATCGCCCTGAGACACGATTGTTTTCGGCACAACCTTCCCTGCATCGCCTGCGAGGAACGCGGCCGGCAGATAACGGTGGATTTCATACGGAAACTTCCAGCACTTAGAGTTACGCTTGCCACCGACGTTCGCGCCGCCTACGAAGGCGATCCGGCCGCAAAAAGCTATGACGAGGTCATCTTCAGCTATCCCGGCCTTTTTGCCGTCACAATTTATCGTGCCGCCCATGAACTGTGGGAACTGGAAGTGCCCTATATTCCCCGCGTCATGAGCGAATACGCGCATTGCAAGACCGGCATCGATATTCATCCGGGTGCGCATATCGGCGAGAGCTTTTTCATCGATCACGGCACCGGGGTCGTGATCGGCGAGACGACGCAAATCGGCGACCGTGTGAGGCTCTATCAGGGGGTGACCATTGGCGCGCTTTCTCTTCCCAAAGGCGCGGGCGAGCTTTTCAGGACCCAAAAGCGGCATCCCACCATTGAAGACGATGTAATTGTCTATTCAGGCGCAACTATCCTGGGAGGGGAAACAGTTATCGGGGCGCGCTCGGTGATCGGCGGAAACGTGTGGTTGGTCGCATCCGTGCCTCCGGACACCAAGGTGTTCATGGAAACACCGAAACTCATTTTCAAGGCAAGCAGGGACGCGAACATCTGGCCGAACATGTATCATATTTGAAAAAACGTGCTCAGCTATTTTTTGATCACAACCCTGTGGATATTGTCCTTGACGTGCGTTGTCTCCAGTATCGAAAAGCCTTGAGCGGCAGCCGTTCGCGGGACGTTCTCCAAGGGTTCGCCCTCCGTCAGCAATACTTCGAGAATATCGTCCCGCGCCAGCTCTTCGAGTTTCAGCTTCGTCTTTACGAAGGTCATCGGGCAATGCTCTTTAGTGATATCCAGATAATGTCTTGTCATATGAACAGCGTCTGACCTCCTTGTGACAATTCCAGGAATTTGGCGACTCCGAGGACCTGTTTTACTTCCGGGACAAGGTCCTCTTTTCCCAGACCCAACACTTGCATGGCCATTTCGCAGGCGTAAAAGTTGACGCCCAGGGCGATAGCGGCATGGAACAGTTCGGAAAGCGTCGCCACGTTGCGGCTTTTCATGAGGTGCGTCATCAAAACCGGGCTTGCACCGGCGAAATTGAGGCGGCTCAACGGGAGATTCTTCCTGCCCCCGAGCAGAAAGTTGAAAGTCTGGGCCAGAAGGCCCTGGCCGATCCAACTTCTGCCGGTTATCTTCTTGATCGAATTCAGTCCCCAGAAGGTGAAAAAAAGGTTCACATCATAATTGACGGCTGCCGCCCCGGAAGCCAGGGTGAAAACGGCAATCGCCTTATCGAAATCGCCGCTCATGCAAATAATGGATAACTTGTTTTTCTCGGCCATGACCTGATGCTCCCTATCTCCGCGATATGTCGCAGCGCTTGTGAGTTCTTCATCTGCCGGCATGGCGGCGCGAGAAGCCTTGTTTGGGGACCGCGGACATGCCGGGCCGCAGAAAAACCACCGGCCCCGGTGGTCTACGAGTGCTGGATACGTCTTACCGCGTCGGCCAACCGGTCGATCTCCTCGAACGTGTTGTAGAATGCGAACGACGGCCGAACAGTGGCCTCCAGTCCGAAACGCCTCAGGGAAGGCTGTGCGCAATGGTGGCCGGCCCGCACCGCGATCCCTTCGAGATCCAGGAGCCTGCCGACTTCCTCGGTCCGTTTGTTGTGCAGGACGAACGAAATTACCGCCACTTTTTCACGTGCGGCCCCGATCAGGCGAAGACCATCGATCCGGGCCAACTGCTCCGTTGCGTACCGCAGAAGTTCCTGTTCATATTTCCCGGTGTTCGCCAACCCAAGCCGGCTCACATAATCGAGGGCGGCGCCCAGACCGACCGCATCAGCAATACTTGGAGTCCCGGCTTCGAATTTCGCGGGTGGCTCGTTGTACGTGGTTTCCTCGAAGGTTACGTCCCTGATCATGTTGCCTCCGCCTTGCCAGGGCGGCATGATTTCCAGGAGTTCTTCCTTTGCGTAGACGGCGCCGATTCCCGTTGGGGCAAAAATTTTGTGCCCGGAGAAGACAAAAAAATCGCATCCGATTTCCTGAACATTCACAGGCAAGTGGGCAACCGACTGCGCCCCGTCGATGAGCACGCGGGCGCCGTAGCGTTTGGCTGCCTGTGTCATTTCCGCAACCGGCAGGATCGTGCCCAAACTGTTCGATGCATGGGTCAGCGCGACCAGTTTGGTCCTTGGACCGAGAAGCGCATGATATGCTTCGAGCATTATTTCGCCCCGGTCGTTGACCGGAATGACTTTTAAAATGGCGCCCTTCTCTTTTGCGACTATCTGCCAGGGCACGATGTTAGCGTGATGTTCGAGGACGGGGAGCAGGATCTCATCACCCGGCTGCAGGAATTTTCCGCCGTAGGATTGCGCCACGAGATTAATACCTTCCGTGGTTCCACGGACAAAAACGATTTCCCGGGGTGACGATGCTCCCAGGAACCCCTGAACTTTCTGGCGCGCCTGCTCATAGGCATCGGTAGCGCGCGCCGCCTGGGTGTGGGCGCCCCTGTGTATGTTCGAGTTATCGTAGGCATAGAAGCGGGATACCGCATCGATGACGGTTTGCGGTTTCTGGGTCGTAGCCGCGTTGTCCATCCAGACGAGAGGTTTTCCATGCACGCGCTGGTGCAGGACGGGGAAATCGCGGCGAATGGCGGGCACGTCCAATGGCCTGGCCGATGTCGCCGATTTCCCGGCGAACAGCCGTTGGATGGTTTCCAGGACGGGATCTTCAGCGACCTGATCCATATCGGAGTGGGACTCCGCTGTTCGGATCCTCTGCACAAATGTGCGCGCCCCACAGCGGGTCGCTGAAGGGGGCTGCGCCCCGTTCAGCCCGATGTCATCAATTCCCGGAATGCCGGGCGCCGAAATCCGACCGGCAAGGGCCTCGCTAAACTCCGCCACCCCTCCCTCCGCTTCGGGCAAACTTTGGCGCAGATCCGATTCCGTCTTTGGGATGCTGTTTGCCCCGGGAATCTCGTTGTATAGACGGGTAGCGATTTCAGCAATGAATTCCGGTGATATCTCATTCATATGTCCGCCTTCTGTAGTCAGATGGGTTACTTGAACTTTTTCTCCCTGTGTTCGTAATCGTGGTAATAGCCGACTTCGACGTTTTCCAGCACGCCCAGGGCGTCGTCGGTAAGAACGGCGCAGGAGAAATATAGCGTCAGCAGGTACATTGCCACCCCGAGGC
>JBEKMB010000010.1:0-81415 GCA_050008735.1 Syntrophobacteraceae bacterium | reverse complement strand
GATCCCGATCCCGTACGCAAATTCAACAGCTTTACCACAGACCTGCATCGCCTTGCCGATTGGCTCAAAGCCGTCGGGGTTACCACCATCGCAATGGAATCTACCGGTGTATATTGGATTCCTGTCTTTGAGATTTTAGAATCGAGAGGTTTTGACGTCATTTTGGTCAATGCCCGCGAAGGCAAGCGGGTTCCTGGGCGCAAGACGGATATAAAGGATGCCCAGTGGCTTCAGCAACTGCACCAGTACGGCCTTCTATCCGCAAGCTTCCGCCCAGGCGAAAAGATTGCAAGCCTGCGTTCCTATTTGCGCCACAGGGAACGGCTCACGGAATACGCCGCCGCTCATATCCAGCATATGCAGAAGGCGCTCATGCAGATGAACCTGCAGTTGCAACATGTTGTAAGTGACATTACGGGCGATACAGGCATGAGGATCATCCGGGCAATCATTGAAGGAGAGCGTTCAGCCTCAAAGCTGGCCTCTTACCGAGACCCCCACTGCAAGCAATCGGAGAAAACTATCTCGGCCGCATTGACGGGCAACTATCGCCCCGAGCACGTCTTCTCGCTCAAGCAGGCCGTTGCCTTGTACGATTTCTATCAAAAGCAGATCAAGGAGTGCGATCAAGAAATCGAGAAGGCGCTTGCGGCATTAAACAGCGATAAGACAGCTCCATCGGAGCCCCTCCCCAAAGCCCGTCGTACGAAAAAGCAGAAAAATGAACCGGGGGTCCCCATTCGCGAGATGCTCTACACGCTCACAGGCGTGGACTCGACTCAGATCAACGGCATTGGTCCCTACACGACCCTACGCCTGGTCGCAGAATGTGGCACTGACCCGCCGAACCAAGAACCGAGCGACGACATTGCTGCGCATTGCCGCGGTCAATATCGGCAAGACGCAAACTGCGCTGGGCGCGTTCTATCGGCGATTGGCGGCAAGGGTTGGAAAAGCAAAAGCCGTAACCGCAACGGCTCGGAAGCTGGCCGTCTTGTTCTACACGCTCATGAGGTACGGAAAAGCGTATGTGGAACCTGGAGCCGACTATTATGAGCGGCAATATAGAGAAAGAGTCCTTCGTGCCTTATCCCGAAAAGCAGCAGCCTTGGGATACCGCTTGGCTCTGAAGCAGGAAAACTCGCCCGTCACAGTGAATGTTTCTTAGGAACTGAAAAAACGTGAGAGGAGCGTAGCGGGGTGGATGCCTCTTTCCGAGTCCACCCGTGTCTGAAGGTGTTCACAAGCCGCTTGAAATGGTGGAATTGGAACAGCGTAATCCTCATCGATAACCGAGATTTCAGAAAGTGCCTCGATCAGAGGTCCTTTGCTCCCTGCCCGGCCTCCCAATCGCTCTCACGGTTTTATCGTCATGTAATAGACGAATTTGCCGTTCTCGACCTTATTGATAACCATGCTTTTTATAGGGTTTCCATCGGGGCCCATCGTCATCGGTCCCGAAACCCCATTGAAGTCCTTAGTCTTTGAAAGAGCATCCCTGACTTTCGGTCCCTCGAAGGAACCGGCCCTTTTCACCGCATCGATCAGCAAAAAATAGGCATCGGCGCCCAGGGCCGTGAAGGCGCTCACTTCCTGTTTGTATTTAGCCTCGTAGACCTTGTTGAATTCTTTGGCTATGTCGCCTGTTGCCGCATCCTTATGAAAATGTGCCGTGAAATACATCCCTTCGACCGCCTTGCCGCCTATCTCTATCAGCTGGTCCGCCTGTGCGCCGTCTCCGGTGAGGATCGGCGTGTTTATCCCCAGGTCTCGAGCCTGCTTTGCCAGCAGTGCGTCCTCGACGTAATAGATGGGCGCGTAGATCAGGTCGGGTTTATTCGACTCCACCGAGGAAAGCTGGGCCGAAAAATCCTGGTCGCCGGTCTGAATGAATGTTTTCGAAACAACCTTGCCTCCGAGCTTCCGGAACTCTTTCTCAAAATAGTTTCCGAGTCCCACGCTGTAGTCCTGGGAATGGTCGATAATAAGGGCGGCGGTCCGGGCTTTCAGACGTTCCAGTGCAAACTTTGCAGCGATCTCACCTTGAAACGGGTCGGTGAAGCAAACACGGAAGGCGTACTCTTTGCCCTGCGTCACAAGCGGGTTTGTTGCGGTGGGGCTGATGCTGGGGATTTGAGCCTTCTCCGAGATGGGATTACCTGCCATCGTATCCGCGCTGATCGCCTCGCCTATTATGCCCGCAACCTTCATCTCGATGAGCAGCGATACGGCGTTGGACGATTCGATCTGATCGCTCTTTGTATCCAGGAGAACCACGCTGATCTTTTTTCCGAGAGCTTCGGGCTCCATGGAATTGGCAGTCTGTATCCCGGCCCACTCCATCTTTCCGTAGGCGGCTACGCCGCCTGTCATTGGCAGATAGGCGCCGATCTTTATAGTGTCCTGATCGTCGCAAAAGGCTTTCGGGGAAAAACCGGGTAGTGCAAACGTCAAAACCGCCGCGACTAAAAAGATCTTAAATCGGAACATTTCATCTCGCTCCAGGGTTAAAATTGAGCGCAAAACAGAATCGCATCCTCATGATAAATATCCCTCTTCAAGAGTTTGCGCTATTCAAAAGATATGGATTCCGTGATACTTTGCATTGCAGGGCCCTTACTGTAAAGGGCCCTATCATATATCCGGACGATGGCTATGAATCTTTTCGGTGAAAATATTGTACTTGAGGGGCTGCTCGAACCACGTGAACACGCGGGCTTTACGTTCATCGGTCCCGATTTTTTCGCCAAGGACGAAAAAGGAGAGCTGCTAAGCCCGATCGCCTCCGTTTTTCCTAAATACAACACCATAGTCACTGTGCGGGGCATCCATGCATACCACTTCCTGATTATGCTCGAATTAGTCAAGCGCAACCTGCCGTCAAAAGGTCTTCCCGACATCGAGGAGCTTGAGCGTGAGATAAGCCGGGACGCCGTCTCACTGCTCCTGCGCGGCTCGCTGATTCTGGTCCGGTCCGACCCGGCCGATATGGAACATGTTTTCGCCGCGGACCAGATACTGCAATCTTTTTTCCCGAAAGAGCAAATTCAGTTTACCGGGTTGCACATTCCGGAGGTAAGAGAAAGTCTACGGCAAAGAGGTGAGAGTTGGCGCGTTTCTCCGACCCCGAGGTCCGTACAGGAAATTTCCTGTTACGTGCGGGCAAGCCAGGTACAGGTCGGCACCGGATTGACCGTCTATTACAATGCGCCCACCGGAGGCAGGTTTCTGACCTACGATGAATTCATGCGCATCAGGCCCTTGCTGGAGCTGGACCGCGAAGAGGCGCTCGCCCGTCTCAAAGAGATACTGAATCTTTTCCATCGTGTAAATAACCGCGGCAGCCGTGAATTGAGCTTCTTTCTGCCCGCAGGCGTAAGTATCGATTTCTCGGACCTCGAGCAAGTTGTTTTTATGCTCGAAGTGCTGCCCGCCTCTGAGCCCGCCGGGCAAGTTCAAAGGGCATTCGACCGTTTTGCCTCCTGTTTCGCCCGCTCGGCAGGCCCGGAACTCATGGTGGACGATTATCAGAACCCGCTGTGGCGCACGACGATGTTCTGCCGCCTCTTGGATATTAATGAAGAAGAAATGCAGGAATGGGCGCTGGACCTTAGCCCTGAATTTCATCTGAATGTGAAATGGCTGCCCGGAGCATCTGTTGTCGGCGATGAACTCAGGTTCGATCCCAGCGTGCATCCGCGCGTACAGGGCCTGATTTCTCATTTCTGGGAAAAATCCGGCGGACTCGTCTCAATCAATGTCGGGCGTATCGCGGAGTCCCAAACTTCCAGGGATCTTTCCGGAGAGGAGAGGGATGTCTATCTGGTTGTGATGACGACCAGGGACCAACAGGACTCGATTCGACTTCTTCGGCTCATGAAATGGGACGCCATTCACTGGATAAAGATGGGTTTTTCACTGGACCAGGCCGTTGCGGAGACTATCAAGTACCGGAACTATATTTTCGATAGGCTTCATGCGGCAGCTCAGCTGGGGTTCCCAATTCTTTCCTATAACGAGATAAGACTGGATGAGGAGGTCCCCGGACTGGGCACGATCCCGGCCTTCTTCTTTGAAAGGCTGTATATTCCCGGAGTCGTCACCGACAAAATCCCGACCTCCTGCTACAAAAATCCGGATTTTGTAAAAGGTCTTGCCAGGCAACTCGGCACCGCCGCCACTTTCACGCTTGTACTCGGAAGGGCCAGCCCGCGTAACGGCAAGATCTTCTACGATGACGGCGATGAACTCATTCAGTTGAATTCCCTGTCTATCCCGGTTCGGCTTGTAATAATCGAGACTACAGGGTCGTTCACCGACTGGACAACCCCGCTGCTTTCACTGCTTCCGCAATGCCTGGCGCGTTTCAGGGCACATCTGGATAAAGCGCGCGAAAGCGGCGTGCCGCCGCAGGCGATAACGGAGTCTGTGGCGATATTTGCAGAGGCGCTTAGAGACAAGCTTCGGTCCATTCAAGATCTTACCTATGCTCCTTCTTCCGGGATACGCCGTCTGTTCGCCGACAGGCCCCGGGAACAGGGAGGAATAAGACACAGGTGGGAGGGAATACTGGATCGCCTGCTGGCTGCCGATGCTGAAGAATTGCACGATTATATAGTCAACAGCCGTGAACTCCGGATGGAGCGGTGAGCAGTGATTTCTTGAGAGGAACAGGATGCCTGTAGCCTTTATTACTGGAGCAACCGGGTTCATCGGACATCACATCGCGGCTGCCCTGATTCGCCGGGGGTGGGGCCTGAGAGCGCTCTGCCGTAAACGTCCGGCCTGGGCCGGGGACCTCTCCGGCATCTCCTGGCATACCGGCGATATTCGCAATCCCGGCGATATCGCGAGCGCTATTTCCGGGGCGGAGGCCGTCTTTCATGTCGCGGCCGACTACAGGCTATGGGCGGCCAACCCCAACGAAATTTATGAGAGCAATGTGACGGGGACGGTCAATGTCCTGAAGGCCGCCCTGGCTGCCGGCGTCAGCCGGGTCGTGCATACGAGCAGCGTTGGAGCCCTTGGACTTCGCCCGGATGGAACTCCAGCGGATGAAAATACGCCCGTCTGTCTAAACGATATGGTCGGACACTATAAGAGGTCGAAGTTTCTGGCCGAGCGCGAAGCCGAAAAATTCCTCGATAAAGGGTTGCCTGTAGTATTCGTACACCCAAGCACGCCGATAGGCCCCGGAGACTTCAAACCAACGCCGACCGGTAAAATCATCGTCGATTTTCTGAACGGAAAGATGCCTGCTTACATCGATACGGGTCTGAATCTGGTCGATGTCAGGGACGTTGCCGAAGGGCATTGTCTTGCTTTAGAAAAGGGACGAATCGGGGAAAAGTACATACTCGGCAACCGCAATTTGACTCTGGCGGGAATTTTTGAAATACTGGAGTCAATATCCAAAATCCCGGCGCCCAGGGTGAAACTGCCCTACACCCCCATACTATGGCTTGCCGGAATTCTACGTTTCATCTCCATGGTGACCGGGCGCGAACCGCTTTTCCCATATGAGGGGGTGAAGATGGCGGCCAAACGCATGTATTTCGACCCCTCCAAGGCAGTTCGGGAATTGGGGTTGCCCCAGACGCCGGTTGACACTGCCTTGTCCGATGCCGTCGCTTGGTTTAGACTAAATGGATATGTCAAATCGTAGGGGGATAAGCGGAGGCCCGCGGTCTCCGCTGTCAGGTCGACACTGAATAGAATCGAGGTCTTGATGCGTTTTCCAATCAGTCTTTATATTTCGATGACCGGTTATCTGCTTGGCAAAAAAGTGCGCGGGGTTGAGCGCTTTCCGCTGGTGCTGATGCTCGAGCCGACTCACAGGTGCAACCTGACTTGTGCGGGCTGCGGCAGGATTCGAGAATATCACGATACCCTTTCCCAGGAAATGTCCCTTGAAGATTGCTTAAAGTCGATTGACGAGGCAGGGTCGCCGGTGCTCACCATTACAGGTGGTGAACCGCTTCTTTACACCAATGCCCCTCAACTGGTCCAGGAGGCCCTCGCGCGGGGTAAGCACATCTATTTTTGCACCAATGGACTGCTGCTGGAGGAGTCGTTGCCGCTTTTCAAGCCTACCCCGCATTTTACCTGGAACGTCCATTTCGATGGGACCGAGCCGGTTCACGACGTTATAATCGGCAAGCCGGGAGGATTCAGCCAGGCCATGGCCGGCGTCAAAGCCGCCAAGGCGATGGGGTTCCGCGTAAGCACCAATACTACAGTTTACCGCGACTCTTCGGTTAAAGACATTTCCATGCTCTTCGAGCAGCTTACAAAGGCCGGCGTTGACGGAATTCTCGTCGCCCCGGGTTTCAACTACGAAGAGGTCGTTAAAGATGTTTTTCTCACCAGAAATGAAATCGTCAAAAAATTCCGTGAGATCAGCACCTGGGGGCGGCATTTCCCGATTATCAGCAATCCGCTCTACCTGGAATTTGTGTCTGGCAAAAGGTCTCTGCAGTGTACGCCCTGGGGAAGTCCGACACGTAACCCGCAGGGCTGGAAATCACCCTGCTACCTGATTACGGATACTCACTACCGCAGTTTTGCCGAGATGATGGAGCGGACCGACTGGGACCATTACCTGTCCGGCGCCGACCCCCGCTGTTCCCAGTGCATGATGCACTGCGGGTTCGAACCATCTGTCGTGCGCCAGATGGGTTTGCGGGATATCTTTCGAATGCTCGAGTGGAACCTGAATGCATGAACCGCTAAGACTTTTGTGGGGGACCATCCTCCTGCGCCCGTACGTCTTCGCTTTTCTTGCAGCCTACATTGTCGCAGGCTGGCGGCATATCGGCTGGAAAAGGACCCTGGCCTATATTCCGGTCGGCTACGCGCTGGCATGGGCTTCCGAATTTGCGTCAATTCACTGCGGGTTTCCGTATGGCGATTATTTTTACATACAGAGCACCGCAGGCAGGGAGCTATGGGTTTTCGGGGTCCCGTTCATGGATTCGCTTTCTTATGTCTTTCTTTCCTACTGCAGCTACTCGTTGGCCGCTTTTATCATGAGCCCGGTGGCCTTGCGCTCCGGCAATCTCATTACGCTCGAAACACCCCGTATCCGGCGTTCGTGGCAGACACTGGTCCTTGGCGCATTTCTTTTCGTGCTGCTCGACATCGTTATCGATCCGGTCGCTCTTCTCGGAGAGCACTGGTTTCTCGGAAAGATTTACGGCTACCACCACGAAGGGTACTACTTTGGTATCCCGTTGAGCAATTTTGGAGGCTGGCTATTGGTCGGCGTTGTACTCGTAGCGACCCTGCAGGTACTCGATGCGATACCATCGCTGGACTCAAATCGGCACTCGCCGCCCGCCCGCCCCACGGATCGCGGAGGTTCCGGGTTCGGCCCCGCCGCCTCGTCCTGGCTCAGGTCGCTGGGCCCCCTGCTCTACTTTTCGGTCCTGTTATTCAATATCGCCGTAACCTTCTACATCGGCCGGGTGCTGCTCGGACTGGTGGACCTGCTGCTTTTTGCAGTGCTGTTCGTGCCTATGGTGTTCTTCACGGTCTACAAGAATTCGAGCGTTTCCAACGAAGCGGCCCATGCGTATCTCTCGCGGCATTAGTCGATTTCAGGAAATATGATGTCAACGCTCGATCCTGATTTCCCTCGCCATTCTTACCAGCGCATCGGCTGGAATCCTCACAAAAGCGGCGACTGACCTGCACAGGTTGCTTGCCGCAGCACTGGACCTGCGCCATGACAGGTAAAAGGCTTTCAATACCCGGGGTTTTCTCAGGACCGTGAAAAGCACGCCACACAAGCTTACCCTTCCGCGCCCGTCGCAAATATCGCTTAAGTTGAACCCGAGCTCGTGGTCGAGGCAGTCGCTTATGGCCCTGAAACAGACGAAGGGCACTTTCCTTTCCAAAGCTATTTCGGCCACCTTTGCCGTTTCCATGTCCAAAACCGCCATTTGTCCAGCTGCAAGGGTGGAAATGACCTTTTTATTTTCAGGGGACTCGGAGCTGATTCCCAGGACCCGTATGATATGATTTTGGATCAAAAAATCGTCCAAATCCCTGGGAAACCGGAAATTGAACATATCTTCGCAAGATGCTGCACGAGCGCGTACAGTGCAACAGACAGCTCCGATCCTCAAGTCAGGATGAAGACCTCCCGCAAAGCCCGAAAAGATAAGGAGATCAGGCATAAACACGGGTATTTCCGCTCTTAACGCTTCTTCGGCACACTTCGCTCCCATGCCGCTTTCGATAAGGACGATCTCCTTGTCCGGCAGTTTGAAGGCGAATTCTTTTAACGGTTTCCCTTTCACAAGATGCCGGCCGGGAAGAAGCTTCTTCAGGGGTGAATGTTCCTGCGGCAGAGCTGTCAGTATCAGAATTTTCATCTGGATGTCAGACCGGATTGAAGTTTTATATATTATAAACCCTTGTGTTCATCGTCAAAAATCTCTGTGGGAAATCGGTGAAGACACCGTCGGCTCCCATCGCAAAAAGTGTCCTGGCAAGCCAGGGACTGTTCAGGACCCATACCAGCACACGGAAGCCCTTCTGCTTCAACCTGTGAATTTGCCGGGGCTGCACGGCGCGCAATCCGGGATTATAGGCAAAAACCTCGAGGTCGAGCGCCAATCCAATGGGGTCTGATTGATACCTGTTTACCAGGACTCCAGTCTTTATCGCTCTGTCCAATCTTTTCACGAACGCCAGATAATAGTGGCTGAACGAGGAAATCAGGACCTTTTCGGTTGCACCCAACGAGCGTACCAGGTCAACGACTTTTTGCACAATCGATTCATGCCCTGGTTGTCCGGACAAATCCTTGATCTCTATGTTGAGCAGCCAATCGTTACGTAACGTGAACAGGATTGCCTCCTCGAGGGTTAATACGGGTTCGCCTGAATATTTGGCCAGACTGGATAGAGAAACTTTTCCCGCTGCAATTTGCCTAAAAGGATCGGCCGCTGCGAACCAGGAGCCAAAATCAAGGGCCTTGAGATCGCAAAGATTAAAGTCGCCCACGAGCCAGGGGCTTCGGTCAGGGAATTTGCGCGGTGCATCTGAGGTCCGCTGAAGGTCACGATCGTGGATCACGACCGGTTCACCATCCCGACTCATTCGCACGTCGATCTCCCACATTCCGGCCCCTGAGGCAAATGCCGCGCGTGCTGCCGCCAGAGTATTTTCCGGTGCAAGAGATCGTGCCCCCCTGTGCGCGGCAATCAGCCGGTTTCTAAACGCGTCCCCAATCTCCAGCGTCATGAGTGCAATCCGGAATCGTGAAAAAGAGGGGCAAGATCATGTAGTTTCTAGCTATGTATTATCCCAAGAAATACAGTATTATATTACCGGCGATTACTGTCTATACCTGATTGTTTCCTCACTGGGGAAGTGTCAAATTGCGAATGCGAAAGAGTTGGTTTCTATGAAACCCTATTCCCCGAAAGCCAGGCCCCCCTCCCTCCTCCTGGCTTTCACTTTTTTTGTGGCTTGACATGTTTGACATCCTGTTTGCCGATCCCGCCATCCATAAGCCTTCAGGGACAAATAGCATCTTATCGGAAACTGCCTTACCACTCTTTTGGGAGGTCCACAATTATTTTCAGCCTGGAGCGGGAATACTGCCGGGCGCGGACTTCCACTTAATCCGGAGCCTCGATGAACATAGCACTCGTTTTTCCTCCCTTCTATCTCGAACCGATCTACAACATGCCCCCGTTGGGGCTTGTCAATCTTGCCACTGTCCTGAAAAGTACTTCTCACCGTGTCAAAATTTTCGACTTCCCACTCTCCATCCGCCTGAAAACCCTATCGATGGACAGGGACATTTACAGGGAGTGCGCCAGGCAGATCTTGCAATTTGAACCTGATGTGGCGGGGTTTTCCGTACAATGCACGACCTACCCTTGCTCCCTCAGGATAGCTGAGGAGCTTAAGAAGTTAAAACCGGAGGTGGAAATAGTTTTTGGCGGGCATAACGCTTCATTTGTCGATGAGCTTACGCTTTCGCGCTTTCCCTTTGTCGACGCAATCGTTCGAGGCGAAGCAGAGATAAGTTTCCCCGAATTGATCCGCGCTTTCGAAAAGCAAATTTCTTTGGACTCGGTAGATGGAATTACCTTCCGCACTGAAGACCGAGTAACCAGAAACCCGGACAGGAAACTGATCGAAAACCTCGACTCTTTACCGGTAAGCGATTATACATTCGTGCCTCCTCTTCATGTTTATCGTGACGCCTGCGGCATAAAGCGCTCGATTGCCATTCTGGAGGTCGGGCGGGGATGTCCGCATCATTGCATATACTGCTCGCAATCGCTCATCTGGAGAAGAAGGAGCCGCACTTTTTCTCCAGATCGGCTCATAAGGGACATGAAGGACCTTGCCGAAAACTTCGGGGCTGAGTGTTTTCTTCTCGCTTACGATCAGTTTACCGCCAAAAGGGGCTTTGCCGAGCAGTTTTGCCGCGGCGTAATAGATGCTGGTCTCAATCGGCTTCCATGGTACTGCATCTCGAGACTCGACACCCTGGACAGACCTCTTTTGGACCTGATGCGCGAGGCCGGATGCGAATCGATGTGCTATGGGATCGACTCGGGATCCAAAAAGACTTTGGCCTTCATTCGCAAAAACATAGACCATGAGGTTTTGTTCGACAGAGTGAGGGAAACGACCGAGGCGGGCATGGTCCCCACTTTGAGTTTCGTGATAGGATTTCCCGAAGAGAGCGGCCGTGACATTGAAGAGACCCTCCGGCTCGCTCTGAAGTCCGCGGCTACCGGCAATACCAACGTTCTGGTGCAGATGGCGACCGTTCTGCCCGGAACTGACTTGTATGAACAATACGGGCACAGCCTGGTCCGCGAGGTGGACACCTACTTCTCTCTCGGAATTGAGTTCGATGAGGGAAGGCGAATTGCATATGACGACGCGCTGATCGATTCCGATCCGGCAATTTTTTCCAGCTTCTACAACCTGCCATGCCCGGCCGGTCCCCTGAAAGACCTTAATGATATCGCAACTTGCTTCAGTATAATTGCAGCCCTCTACCCGAGAAGTTTCTTCCTGCTGAGTCTTGAACTGAACAGGCCCGTTGTAGATCTTTTCTTTCGTTTTCTTGACCGGGTTGCCGGCATTGAAAAACCCGTGTCTCCGGGGCCCACTCCAATCGGGCGCCCTCACGGCGATTTGCCGCCAAATGAAACGCAGGGCCATCACGGCCTGACACCCCAGGCCTGCCTGGCCCAGTTTGGCGATTTCGCCGCGGAAAGTCTTTCCGGCAATCACAAACTTGTCCGGGACTACTTTTTCGAACTCCTAAAATATGAAACATATCTGATTCGTGCCGCTCAGACTCAATGCCGGCCCTCCTCCTTTCACATCGACCTTGACCGGATTGGCGATCTCAGCCCGCTTTGCGATGACAGGATTTTGATCGATAAGTTTACATTCGATATCCCCGACGTTATCTTTCACATGAAGTTCGGCCGGTTTCCGGACACCTGCCCCAAAAGGACGGTTTTTCTCGTGTTCACCCAGGCGGAGGGCTGCTCCAAGGTGCGGGAGATAAATGAGTTCGGATTCGATTTTCTTCGATTATGTGATGGACGGCGGACTTTAGAACAAATAGCGGCAAGTCTTTACCCAAAATACGGCTCCGGCAAAGAACGCGAGCAGTTCGCGTCAATGTGTGCGGAAGCGGCCGGGGCGCTGGCGGAACATGAACTCCTCGCCCCATGTACAGCCTGATCCTAAGCGGAAAGGAGGTGAACCGAATGCTCGAGGTTAGGGAGATTGAGAAAAAGATCCTGGCCACCGTCGTGCCATCTTGTCATTCCCCATCGTGTCACGCGCCTTCGTGCCATGCACCATCGTGTCATGCACCTTCGTGCCATGCACCTTCGTGCCACAGTCCAGCGTGATCCCCGGTGCGGGAGATAATCGTTGACTCCGCATCTGGTACCGGGGCGCGCAGAAATGTGTTCCCCGGTTTTCCTTTTGTTCCGGCATCATAAAGTTGCGCGGATTTCACCCTCCTCTTTTCACATCCTCCCCGGCACGATTCGTGACCCCGGTTCCCTTTGCACGGGAAGATCCGGATTGAGAAGTTTACATTCGATATTCACGGCGTTATTTTGCGAAGGGCGCTGTTCTCCCGTGCTCTCCGTTCTCGTCAATGCGTGCGGAAGCGGTCGGGCCGCTGGAGGCCACCTGAGCTTCCCGCCCCATTCGCATCCGCCTTATCCTGAGCGGAAAGGAGGTGATACCGATGCTGGAGGTAAAGGAGATCGAGAAGAAGATCCTGGCTGCTGGTGTCAACGAAGCATCGACGACTTATGTCGTGCCTACGTGACACGCCCCAACGGAATCTCCGGTCAGGAGATAATCGGCTGAAACCACAACTTGAGCCGGGGGGGCGCGCATTTCCGCGCCCCCCCGGCTCCCCTTGGTTTTTGAAAGGAGCCTGATTGATCCAATGACGCCAAAAGCACAAATCGAATCCGAAGAGCTCGATTTCGCAATCGACGGACATGCCGATATACTGTTTAAAATGTTTGAATCGCACTCTAATGTACCTTTCGATGAGTTAAACGACCTTCCGGTGACACTGGATAAAATGAAAAAAGCCAAAGTGTTCGTGACCGTTGCCGCTCTGTACTGCCCGGACACTTATAACGACGCGGGATCGGCCGATTTCCTGTCCGCTCTCATGGCTTACGCGGGAAAATATCTCACCGGGCTTTTTCATGTCAGATCGGCCAGAGAACTCAACGACTGCATAGAGCAAAAAAGGCCTGGAATGATCTGGCTGCTCGAAAACGCTGACGGGTTGTTGGAGTTCGACCGCGCCAGGCTCGCGCAGACGGGCATAAAAGTGGCCGGCCTCACGCACATGGGAAGAAACAGGATCGGGGACGGCAATAACGTCTCGTTCCCGGAAGGACTCACCGGCAAAGGCAAAGATCTCGTCGAAGAGCTTGCGCGGGAGGGTTTTGCGTTCGATGCAGCCCATCTGGCGGAGCCTGGTTTTCGCGACCTCTCCCGGATCCATGAAGGTCCGATTATATCCTCTCACACTGGGGTACGCTCTCTTTGCGACATTCCAAGAAACCTCACCAGGGAACAGATCGCTGTCATCATGGAACGCAAAGGCGTAATAGGGATAGCCGCCGACCCTAAGATGCTCACCCCTTCGGGGGAGGCTTCAATCGAAGACATCTTCCACCACATCGACAGGATAGCTCAATCTTTCGGGGCCGATGGGATAGGTATTGGAACCGACTTTTGCGGCTTTCACGCCACAAACGCCGGGTTCGAGGATATCACACGGCTTGAGGACCTGGCGCGGATGATGCTCGCACACGGATATCCAATGCAAAGTGTTAGGAAAATAATGGGGGAAAACTGGCGCGATTTCTATGAATCGCTACTGGGCTAGCGTCCATCCGGTGTTTCCGGACAGACACTAATTAATTCGGAGCGCGCGCACATCCATTGCGTCGGGCCCCGTTCGTGACAGCCCGCAGCGTCTCACGCTTCGATCACCTTTAGCCCCTCTTTTTCGGCAGCTTCAATCTGTCGGTGATCGGAAGAGACGAACAGGTCAGGCTCTACGACAAGGGCGCAGCCGAGATGCAAGGCATCCATGGCTCGCACCGGGTTGTTTTCGAGGCAATCTATCGTTCGAGCGACAACTTCCGGGGTGATATAGCATATCTCCACGTCTTCGATTTCCTTCAAAATGAGATCCCGAGTCTTCTTGTAATCACTGCGGGACAGCTTATCTTCGCGGACAAGGCGATTTAGCGTAGAGATTATTTCGGGCAGGCAAAGGATGCTAAGAACCAGATTTTCGGCATTTCCGCAGATCTCGATGACCTTGTCCGCGCCAGGTTCTTCGATGTACCTTTTGACAAAAGCAGAGGTATCGAAAAAGACCCTCATGAGTCAGATTCCGTGCGGTCTTTCAAAACTTCCCGACTGAGTGACAGACCCGGAACGGTAAGACGCGGCACTTCTCGCTTCCACGAAGCCTCCCGCTTTGTCAGCGGCAAAATCTCTGCAATCGGTTTGCCCTTCCGGTAAACGCGTACCACTTCTCCTCTTTCCACTGCATCAAAGCAATGCTTGATGCGCTTTCGCAGCTCAACAACGTTTATCTCCAGCATATCTGTTTCGCCTCGCTACGTGGGATTGCACCTCACCTATTATTGTACGCTCTTATGTACGTTTTGCAAGCCATTGCCGCCTTCATCGAGGCTCTCTCACCTGCACGGCGTCAGTAGCTATCCAACGCCTCAAAGAGCCTTTCGACGTCGCTTTCATTGTTGTAGAAATGGGGCGATAGCCTCACCGCGTTTCCTCTTTGAGCGGCAAGGACCCTCCTCTTTAAAAAATGGCGAAAAAGCCTCCCTGCGTCATCCGGTACAAAACTCAGGATTCCCGACCTGTTCCCGGGTTCCATCGAACTGATGACCTTGAGGTCCCTTTTTTCAAGCTCTGATGAGATAATGCCGTTCAAATCCGATATCCTGGCGAATATTCGCTCTATACCTATTTCGAGCAGCATCTCCAGCGATGTTCCGAGCGCGGTGATTCCGGCAAGATTGAGTGTTCCGGGCTCGAACCGCCGGGCATCGGTTTTCAGTTTCAACTCCAGGTTGTAGAAATTTTCTTCGTTTTCGACGCTGTGCCACCCAACCTTGGTAGGGCGCAGCAGATCGTTTGCGTCCCTGGAGACGAAAAGCGCCCCGATTCCCATTGTGCTAAGCAGCCACTTGTGTCCGCCGCAGGCGAGGAAGTCAACGCCGCAGCTTTTGACATCGAAAGGTATGGCGCCGAGACTCTGGATGGCATCCACGCAAAGCAGGATACCCTTTCGCCTGCAAAACGCTCCCAGTTCCTCGAGGTCGCAGCGGAACCCAGTGGTGAAATCAGTCGAACTTACCGCAATGAGCCTCGTTCCAGGACGTAGTATGCCTTCGATATCCGAGACCCCGAACCGCCCCTCGCTTTTCTGAAGAAAACAGACCTCTACCCCGGAGCGCTCCAGGTTCACCCAGGGGTAAACATTGGAAGGAAAATCCGGGACGGGTACAATAACTTTATCGCCAGGCTTCCACGAAATACCGCCCGCCACCATGCTAAGGGCTTCGGACGTGTTGCCGGTAAAGCAGATTTCAGCTGGGGCAGCGTTTATGAGCCGAGCAAAAAGCGCGCGAGTCCTTTCCACCATCTTCATCCATTCAGGGTAATGGATGAAGCCTTCACTGCCGAATTGCAGCATCAAAGCGCTCACTGCATTTACTACACGCATCGGGGGCGCCGATATGGCGGCATTATTGAAAAACGAGGAATTCTTAACAATGGGAAACTCATCTCGGTATTCTGACAGCTCTTTCATCGTGAACTCCGGCGGCAGGGAGCCAAAAATTTGCAAGACAGGGGTGCAAAGAATAAATTATAATATTAAAGTGAGTTGGTAAGGAATTGATAAAATCATTTTGAGGGGGGATGGCAATGGCAAGAAGCACAGTTTTTGACCGTGCAACAGTTCAAAATGAATTCGTCCGCCGTGTGTATAACTGGATGGCCCTCGGGTTGGCGGTGACCGCGATTACCGCTCTCTATCTGGCCGCTAGTGGACTTGCTTTCTCTCTTCTTGCAAGTCCGGTTACCTTGCTGGTGTTGGTTTTGGCGGAACTCGGCATCGTGATCGCGCTAAGCGCCGCTATCGGCAAGCTCCAATCCTCGACCGCCATGCTTATGTTCTTTGCCTATGCATTTCTAAACGGCCTCACACTATCGATAATATTCCTCGTTTACACAAAAGCATCGATCGCTAGCACCTTCTTCATAACCGCAGGAACTTTCGCGGCCATGAGCATTTACGGATACACGACCAAGAAGGACCTGACCTCGATGGGCAGTTTCATGACGATGGCCCTGATAGGCATCATTATTGCCTCTTTCGTCAACTTCTTCCTCCGCAGCCCTGCTTTCTATTGGCTCATAACCTATGCGGGCGTAGCCATATTTGTCGGGCTCACCGCCTACGATGCCCAACAAATCAAGGAGATGTCCTACGCTGGATTTGCCGGGTCCGAGGATGAGCGAAAGGGAGCAGTCATAGGGGCCCTTCGGCTATACCTCGATTTCATAAACCTGTTCCTGCTGTTTCTCCGTATATTTGGGAAGCAAAACGATTAGCGGTATCGAGAACGGAGTTTTCGACTGGGAATGCTTCAAAACACTTTTGTCCATCTGCCTGGCGTAGGCGTCAGAACGGAACTCTCCCTGTGGCAAAGGGGAATTCACTCCTGGGATTCTTTCTGCGGTGAGCATGGATTGAAGCTGGCGCCCTTCGGCCGAAGCAGATACGAAGAGTTGCGCAGCCGTCTCGATCGATGCCGCGAGAGGCTCTGTGCCCGCGATCCGGCCCATTTTGCAGGGGCATTGTCACCGCGGCTTCTCTGGAGGCTTTTTGCAGAATTCAGGGATTGTGCCGCCTATCTCGACATAGAGACTACCGGGCTTGGCGGGCCTTCCGATCACATTACAACCGCGGCGCTCTATGACGGAAGGCAAGTGTTCTACTACGTATACGGCGACAACCTCGATCTTTTCGCCCGCGACCTGGGAAAATACCGGGTCCTTATCACCTACAACGGCAGTTGCTTCGATCTGCCGTTTATCAGGAATCAGTTCGGGATAGCCCTCGATCATGTCCATATCGATCTGCGGTACCTGTTGAGCAGCCTCGGTTACCGAGGGGGGCTGAAAGGCTGTGAGAGGAGCCTGGGGCTGGACAGGGCCGAACTTAACGGCGTCGACGGCTATTTCGCGGTGCTGCTCTGGTACGAATACAGCAAAAGAGGCAATATGAAGGCCCTGGAAACGCTTCTCGCCTATAATATCGCGGATACGGTCAATCTCGAAAACCTCATGGTGCAAACATTTAACATGAAACTAAGCGAGACGCCTTTCCAGGAACTGAAAATCCCCCTGCCCTGCCCTCCAGCGCTTCCATTCAAGCCGGATGCCGCACTGATAGACGAATTGCGGCATCGCTTTTACGGCGTTTTCTGACCGGGTATTTTCCAGCTGGGCGGCCGCAATGCGGTCTCATTGCGTGGATGCAGCAGCGGTCGCGGAGATCGCGGGAAACGCAAGGATAGTTGGGACCGGATGCTTTCCAGCAGAACCGCCCGGTTTTCTCCAAAATTGGCTGAATTCACGATTTTTTTTGAAAAAATCCTCTCCTGGCACTTCAATTTCACTGGATCATCAGGTTATCATTATGACCGGAAAGAAAAGAAACATCTTTCCTCCTCCGGAGAAGATCAGGTGGCTCCCCCTCCTTCCGCCTGGTCTTCTCTTTTCTTGTCTTCTATGCCTCTGTAAAGCCATGTTACCAAAGGATATGCCCGTCCTGCCTACTTTTATGCTTGACATACTTCCCACAGGCTATGGTAAGGTGTTGTCACATTTTGGATGAAATTGTAAGGTTTTGGAGTTCCCATGGTAACACAGTGGTCGCACGACAAGGAGGGTAAGAATGGCTTCGAGTAAGGGTTCTACCACCAGGACACGCACAGAGTTCACGGGAGTTTACCTCAGAGAAGTGACAGACCCTCGAAAATTGAACCAGGGCAAAAAGAAAGACTTTGCCTTCGACATTACCTATAAAGTTTGGGAAGACGACAAATGGGTGCACAAATGCGAGGTCGTAGGCTGGAAGTCTGAGGGCTGGACTGCTGAGAAGGCCTTCAAGGCGAGGGCCGTTATTCTGGACAAAATATCCAAGGGCGAACTTACGCCGAAACAGGAGAAGGCCAAGGCTGACGCCGAAGCCTTTACCATTGGCAAGTTCTTTGATGAGACCGTGATGAGACACCAGAGGGCCAATAATAAGACCTTCCAAAGAGCAGAGGCCAGATTCAATACACACATCAGGCCAACCTTTGGCGCACTCACCTTCAAGGAAGTCACTCCCGCCATGCTGTGTAAGTGGCGAGATGAGATGTTGACCAGGGAGAAACCCTTAAGTGAGGCCTCAGTAAGCATCATGATGAATATCCTGCACCAGTGCTTCCGGCTGGCCAAAGACCTGGGCACTATCAGGCATAACATCTTTGAACAGACCACTGTCTCAAAGGGCCGCACAGTTCCTCTGATTGGTATCCCGAACCCGAAGAACAACAACCGGGAACGTGCACTGACCAGGGAAGAGGCTGAGAAACTGATCCGTACAGCCATTGAGTGGGCCGAGAAGCCTTACCAAGTCACCTGGGGGAGTGACCCTGATATGGCGGACATGATTTTACTGGCCCTGAAGCATGGCCTCAGGGCACAGGAGGTGTGCAGCCTTCAGTGGAAGGACATTGTGTTCCAGGGTAACTTCATCATGCTTTGGGACCAGAAGAACAAACAGAAGACTCCCTTCAGAATGGCTCCCTCTGTTAGGGCGATTATGGAAAGAAGATGTAGTGGCCATAATCCTGAAGACCTTGTGTTCCCTGGTCCCCGAAGTGGAAAGCACCGGGAAGACATCTGTGTCCCTTTTAAGAAGATTGTGGATAAGGCGAAGTTGAATCAGGGGCGGGAAGATGACCCTTACCAGAAGGTAGTTTTTCACACTCTACGTCATTCCTTTGGGACGTGGTTAGCTCAAGCGGGGGTGGACATCAAAACCATTCAGAAACTCATGCGCCATGCGGACATCAAGGATACCTTGCGGTATATGAACTTTGCACCAGACTATACCGACCAGATTATAGACACACTAGATGCTTCCTTTTCCGCCCCCTGTGCGGGACCGGAGCTTGATCTTCCTCCAAACGTGATACCCATGCCTCTAAAGCGGTAGGCCGATAGAGTACCTTTCCGCCGACCTTGACGTGTTGTGGTCCCTCCCCCCTGAGTCTGGCATGTTCCAGCCAGGAGGGAGAGATGCTCAATAGTTCTGATGCTTGCTTGGTGGTGAGTAACAAGGGCATTCATTCCTCCAAATAGGAAAGGGGCATCCCTAAGGACACCCCCTGGTTAACGTGATGTAAGATGATGGATCACACAGGCCGAACTTTTTAGTTTGATTCTGTGGTTCTACGCTGGGTGAATCTGTGCACCTTGGATGCTTCCAGGAGCTTCCTTCGGTGCTCTTCAGAGAGGGTCCGCTTCTTGGGAGCTGTCCTGGTGAGGTAATCGAGGCTGAGGGGCTGATCCATCAGCGTAGCAGGATTTGTCCTGATTAGTTTCCTCTGTCTCAATACCCAAGGCTGGTCTTTGTAATCTTTGTTAGAGCAAACTTCTTCGCCCACCATCCAGGATCTCAAGGAAATATCGGGATCGAGTGGGCAAAGGGGAGCGGAGCAGGTCGAGTAGTTCTTACAGTTTCTCATTGTCATAGTCTTTCGTTAGGTGGGTTGGTGTTACGGGGGGTTAGGTTTGGGTTGCCCCTTGGGAGAGGTTGCCACCCTTGGGACAACCGCTGGTTTGACATGGTGTTCAGGTTTGGGTTACTGTGATTTACGCTACTTAGAGCTGCTCCACGAGTGAGCAAGAAGTCGGTGGCGTATCTGCCGGAGAATTGTTAGGCCTTCCGGCCATCATAACAAATGATGTGATAACCAGAAATCAGGAGCTTCAATTGTGGAATTGGCTGAAAGCGAATGATATCCCGAATTGGATAGTTATTTTCATTACATTCATTGTCTGGCCAGCACTGGTGTTCTATTGGAAGAGAAAGACGGTGAACAACGTCCCGCATTTGGAAGTAAGACTATCATCCGGCAACATTGAAATTGGACCCGACCCTCACAATGCAGTCGCCCACAATGCAGTCACTATCGAAGTCATGAACCACACGGGGGCAGTTGTCTATCTGAGCGGTGCCAGGATAAAAAGATGTTCCTCGTTGTTCTCCGTTCCGATTGACGCAGGCAGGGACATCGCAGAGGGCACTCATCACCTATCTTTCATGGATCAGGCGGGGCATTACATCCATCGTGAACTTACTTTGCAGACAAATGCAAATGCGCTAGCCAGCATCGCGGTAACTTCCCCGCTGTCGGAGTCGTTTTACAGATACCGAGCACCGTGGTATAGACGGCTGTGCCGACTCAGGAAGTACTTCGTCCTGGAATACACAGCGATGGTAGGCACCAGACGATACTTTGTAGCAACACTCTATTAATACGTCCTAACCACACGATCATTGCAGACCGCTTGCCTTGCCAGCTCAAGGCACCTCTGGTTTTCCTTCAGGATGAACTTCCATTCCACATGCTGATTGAGCCGGTCGAGCTGCTGCCATAACAAGGCATTCTTCACAGGCCGTTTGCTGGGTGTGAACCTGTGAGCCTTTCGCCACTTTGGTATCCACTGGATAAAGTCCTAGCCTGATATACCCGCAGGAGGTGCTGGTGAGGATCACTTTACCCTGTACTTTCTGGAGTGCCGCAAGGATTGCCGTGAGTTCCATCTGTCCCTTGGTGGCTCCTGGTTCACCACCAGATAACTCCTGGTCCTGACCATTGTGCCGAATGAGGGCACCCCAGCCACCTGGACAGGCACCTATGAAGATCAGTGTGGGTTATCCAGGAGTTTCGTCAGTTACCTAGCAGGAGGGGCCATCCAGGGCTTCCCTGTTGTCACTTATAAACCTTGTCATCATTGGGGACCATTGCTGCCGTAGTTTGATAAAAGCCAGCCACAGTTCCTCTGGACACCTGTCCCAACTCCAATTGATGGATTGGCTCTGGCAAAGGATTCATGAGGTACCGTCAGAATGGCCGATAAGGGCCTTAAAACGCATATCTGGAAGGCTATAATCGGACATGGATCGAGGCCAGAAGTGCCCGCAGAAGGGCAACCAGAGGGTTGGCTGCCAGGCAAAGTCCACCTACAATGGTCAGATGACAGATGATAAGGAGCGCACTATTCATGGTCAAATTAATCAAGAACTATTCTGGAATCGCCATTCTTGCTCTATTGTTCGTAAACCCTTATGCGGCACTGGTTTTATTTCTGATAACAATCATAGTTTTCCTGGCTGATGCTAAATCATAGACGGATAGAAAGCGAAAGGGGGACCTCCCCAACCCTGGAGAGGCCCCTCATTCCTGCAAACCTCAGAGTTTCGGCTTTAGTTAACGATAAACTCTACATCTTCGTTCGCTGGGCTCGCGCGATGCCTCGAACACAGTTCATAGCGTTATAACAAACCTTGTGGTATAAACTCGAGCAGTCAAATCATTCGATCCCAGAGTGCTCGACATTTTTATCAAACCATATGCTTGGAGAGTAACCGTGAATCTCTCTTACGCACGTTTTTTTAAGGAAGCCACCGGCTGTACAAATGGCCCTTATGAATATCAGACACGCCTTGCAGTCGGCCCCTGGCCACAAGTTGTGAACGTACCCACCGGGATGGGCAAGACCGCCGCCATAGCTGTTGCATGGCTGTATAAGAGGTTTCTCAAGGCTCCCAGCACCCCCAGGCGACTTGTCTACTGCCTGCCGATGAGGGTCCTGGTCGAGCAGACGGCCACGAACATCAGACAGTGGATAGCACGGCTCAACCAGGCAGGCATTGATTTGCCGATTGATGCAGGCAACGTCCATGTCCTGATGGGTGGAGAAGTCGACATAGACTGGGATTTTTACCCCGACTTGGATGCAGTGCTCATCGGTACCCAGGACCAGTTGCTCTCACGCGCCCTTAACCGTGGTTATGGCATGAGCAGATTCCGTTGGCCTGTGCACTTCGGCCTGTGTAACAACGACTGCCTATGGGTATTTGATGAGGTCCAGCTGATGGGGTCGGGACTGCTAACTTCAGTTCAACTCCAAGCCTTCCGCAACTCACTTGGCACCGCCTTGCCGGTTCAGTCTATATGGATGAGTGCAACTCTTGCGAAGGAGTGGCTCAACACTGTTGACTTCAACCCTCACACCCAAATCACTCACGAGGTCACACTATCCGAGGTCGACAGAGAAGACCCATCCCTCACGAGACGGTTTGAAGCGGCAAAGCCCATCTACAAGCTGGACATCGCGCACGGTGACTTGGTCCGTCTTGCAAACTTCATCATCCAGGAGCACCGACCCGGCACACGGACGCTGGTAATTGTCAACACCGTCAAGAGGGCAATCGCTCTGTACGAGGCAATCAGGGGCAAAGCGCCCCCTGCCGAGCTTGTGCTCCTCCATTCCAGGTTCAGGCCCCATGACCGCCTGAAATCTCTTACGGCACTAATGTCTTCGCCATCGGTCAACGGTACCGTCTGCATAGCCACTCAGGTGATAGAAGCAGGTGTGGATGTGTCTTCTACAACCTTGGTCACCGACCTCGCCCCATGGCCGTCCCTGGTACAGAGGTTCGGGCGGTGTAACCGCGCAGGAGTTGAGGATGGGAGCAGGGTCTTCTGGATCAATGCTGACTTCGAGAAGATGTCCTCCATCTTGCCATACACGACAGAAGAACTGGCAAACTCGGTCACCGTCCTGGAGCGGTTGGACGATGCAAGTCCCAAGAGCCTGCCCCAGGTAGCAAGTTCCATGGATCAAAGGCATGTGCTCAGACGCAAGGATATTCTCGACCTTTTTGACACCACCCCGGATCTTGCTGGCGCCGACATAGACATCTCAAGATTCATTCGTGAAACGGAGGACCACGATGTGCAAGTCTTCTGGCGGGACCTCACAGGACCACCCACGGCAGAAGAGCCTGCACCATCCCGCGAAGAGCTTTGCAATGTCTCTCTCGGTGACCTCCGTGCAATGAAGGCACTGGACCTGTGGCGATGGAATCATCTGGAGAAGCACTGGGAACGCCCGACAAGCCTCTGTCCTGGTCAGATCATCCTGCTCAGCCGCAAGGACGGGTGTTACAGTTCTGATAAGGGCTGGACGGGGAACGGAAAAGACATACCCGAGCCTCTCTCGGAGTCAAAGGTACCCGAGGAATCCAATGATGATGACTTCGACAGCGCGACCACCTGGCAAGTTCTTGCAGAGCACAATAATCTCGTCTGTGGCGAGCTTGAGGCGCTCCTGGCATCCTGTTCCCTCTCAGATGGGGCTGTGACGGAGTCCCTACGTATTGCAGGTCGTTGGCATGATGCCGGGAAAGCGCATCCCGTCTTCCAGAAGGCCATGCTCGGCGACCCACCTCAAAACGACTCGCATCGTATCTGGGGGAAGACAGCTCTTAAGAGTGTCAGGTACGAGCGCAAAGGGTTCAGACACGAGTTGGCCTCGGCCCTTGCCATGATCCAACAGGGCTTCCCTGACCTGTCCGCGTACCTTGCAGCCGCCCACCACGGCAAGGTGAGACTCTCCATAAGATCCATCCCGAAGGAATCAACACCACCTGACCCCCACGTCCGCTTCGCACGAGGAGTATGGGAAGGCGATATCCTTGGCGAAGCAGACCTTGGTGACGGCCGGTACCTGATGCCAAAGACCATGAATCTCTCTTATATGGAGTTCGGTGAGGGACCCCATGGACCGAGCTGGCTTGCAAGAATGCTGGAATTACGGGATGATCCGGGACTCGGCCCTTTCCGGCTGGGCCTCCTTGAAGCCATCCTACGTGTTGCCGACTGGCGGGCCAGCAGAAAGGCTGCTCAGAATGACACATGAACACCTCCTCACAAACTGCAAGCCGAAGCCGCTTTCAAGTTACCTTAAGGCCCTCGGAGTCTTGAGAATCCTCTCCGGACAAAAGGACCCCGCTATACACGGGTGCTGGAGAGAGGAGTCGTTTCTCATAAGGACTGCCTTGAGTAAAGAGGAGCTTGAATCGTTTTTCTGCCTGGAGTACTCGCCCACGCCCATTGTGTCTCCTTGGAATGGCGGCAGCGGTTTCTACCCTGGGGATACACCTGGTGGCATCCAGGCTATCTCGGCCAGCATCGACCCACGATTTACTCCCTACCGGGAAGTCATCGAGCAGATCAAGCAATGGCCCGAGATGCCGAACCCACCAGACAGGGTCGAAGATGTTGTCAACATTCTCAGGTCAGCTGTGAGTGCGATGCGTCAGGGTAAGAAGCGGGACTACACTGAGAAGCTTCTGCGGGACCTTGAGGACAGTACTCCTGGGGGACAATGGAACGGGAGGCACCCCGGAGAAGTGAGGCTGGCTGACCTTGAAGCGGCCGTAAAAAAGGGGAAATCTCCAGAGCTTCCGATGCTCAGGAACTGGTGGAGTGCTGCAAAGAAGGCAAGGGGTGAATGCACCCGGATGGAACGAGGCGGTAATAAGGAAGCCATCATCGCGGCATGCCGATCCAGATTGCCCGAGGTCTGTCTGGCCTGGGTCGACGCGGTATGCGCTCTGCACTCCGATGGGAAGGCTTCATACAACCCTGTCCTGGGAACTGGCGGTAACGAGTTGAGGCTGGACCTCAGTAACAATTTTATGCAGCGTGTGGCCGAACTGTTGATGATAATCGCCCCGAAGAACACGGCACACCTCTTCGACTCCGCTATCTACGGCACCGTTATCAGAGGTCTGGCTGCTGGAAAGATAGGCCAGTATGATCCCGGGCGCGCTGGAGGGTACAACCAGGGCACGGACATCGAGACCAAGGATTTTAAGATCAACCCATGGGACTTCGTTCTGATGCTTGAAGGAACCTTGCTCCTCTCAAGTGCGATGACCCGACGCAATCAGACCGGAGAGGATGCTCAGCTCACCAGCCCATTCACGGTCTACTTCTCTCCAGTAGGGCTCTCAGCTGCCGAACATTCTCAGGAAAGACGCAAGGAGACCTGGTTTCCACTATGGCAAAATCCCGCGAACATTGCCGAGATCAAGTACCTGTTCGGGGAAGGACGCTCAACTGTGGGAGGACGATCCGCACGGACAGGACTGGACTTCTCCCGTGCTATTGGCATGCTTGGTGTCGACAGGGGACTTTCCTTCTTTGAACGCTTCGCCTTCCTTGAAAGGCGTGGGAAAAGCTTTGTGGCCCTTCCTGCGGGAAGACTCTCCGTCCGCTACAACCCCAGCCTGGAGCTTTTCAACGAGTTAGACCGGATAACCGCTGGGCTTGACCGATTCCTTGGAATGTTTGCAGCCATCCCGGCCACATTCGCAAGTCTACGTCGGCAAATCGATGACGCAATGTTCAGTTGCTGCAAGCAGCCCAACCCTCTAAAATTCAATGATCTCATACGGGCGCTCGGGAGGATGGAGCGGGGCATTGCGACCCGAGACCGGGCAAAGGACCCAGCATTACCAAGACCACTGTATGGTCTTTCCCCTGACTGGATCGCCAAAGGTAATGACGGAAGCAGTGAAACCCGGATTGCCGCCTCAATCGCCTCCATCGGTCGCACAGGTGAAATAGGCCCCATCAGGAGTACCTTATCGGGTGTGGATAGGGCGCAGCCATGGCTATGGGGGCAGGAAAAGAACCCGGATGCCTGGCTTGGCAACACACTGCCTGAAAGACTTGGCCGGGTGCTGGCTCGCCGTGTCTTGGATGCCTCAAGACTGAGAGTTCCCAGCGTGCCCTTAGCGGCCCGAATCCCTGTTGCCCCGGAGGACATCATGCCATTCCTGTGGGGAGAGACAGATGACAACAAGGTGGAGGACCTCCTGTGGGGATTTACGCTCATCGACTGGGGAAAGCCAGGGTTGAGGAAAATCGCCAAAGATTGGTCGACTGCGCTTTCGGACCACCCGGTCTCCCGCACATACGCTCTCTTGAAGCTCCTCCATACATCATCCCCGGTGAAGACAGTCCATCTTGCCGTTGAGCCGAGGATCGTCCATCTACTGGAGGCTGGACGCGTGCGCGAGGCATGCGCTCAGGCGATCCATCGTCTGTGTGTATCAGAACTCAAACCATTTAACGTCGATTATGAGGAGGATCTGGACCCAGTCAGATTGCTGGCCTCCATGCTGGTGCCGATCAACCAACAATGGAAGCTGGAGTCTTTGGTCCTTGGAGTTTAACCCCAGGCTGCGAAATGGAGACGGTGATGTTTGAACCACTGAAAGGCGTCAACAGAGTACTGATGGAAGTCCAACTTGAACCGGTTCAGGGTGACAGGTTTCAACCAACGGGATTTGCCGACCTGGGTGCGGCCACTTATCAACTTGGCGATGGCACCCGGATGCTCCTGGTTGAGACCGCACAGTCCATGGCGAATCGGCTGGAAAGTTCGATCCTGGGACCGGACAACGAAATTATAGACGAACTTCATGGCTTGCCTTACATCCGCGTTCAGCTGAGCGGAGATACCACCACCACGACGAACTCTCTCCTTGAACCGCACCGAATCAACTCGCCTTACATTATTTCCAACGACGACTTCAAAAACAAGTTCAAGGAAGCAGCCTCATACAACAGGTTCACTCCCCTCAATTGGCAGAAGATTGCGCGCGCGCTGTTTTTCTATGATGTGAACAGCATTCTGCACGGGGTGTTCCTTGCCAACCTGGAAGATGGGAGGATCAAGGTGTCCCGCGCGGTCACAGCGTTTATCGAAGCCCGGGGGGTACGCGAGGCTGTGTCGGGCGGAGCCAAGATCAACCCTATAGACCCCACTGGCAAGCTCAGGGCCAAGGAATATGACAAGGATGTTTACGGAAACGTCCCCTTTCAACGGGTTGAGTTTGTCGCTGACCAGATCAAGGCATACTTCAATATCGACATCGGTTTGATAAGGAGCTACGCCCTGGGCGAGGAGGCTTCTGAACTGCTCATAGCCCTTGCATTTTACAAGATTGGCTCCTTTCTCGATGGAGGAACGCGCCTAAGGACGGCTTGCGACCTCAAGAAGAAGACCGGTGTCACCGTGACCGACCCGGCCGACTTCACGATACCTTCCAGAGAAGAGCTTCTGGCGTGCCTGGGGGACAAGATCAAATCATGCAAGGCCATGTTTGCCGATCCTCCTGTGACCCTCATCCAAACCCCCGTGGTTCTGAAGAAGTCCAAAGAACAGGATATCTGATTGCGAGGGGATGAACATGCTTATTATCGAACTGGAGTTCCCGGCAGGCCGCTACCACGCCAATCCGTGGGGCAGAAACGTCAATGAGGGCGAGGTTGAATGGCCCCCTTCGACCTATCGGTTGGGAAGAGCCTTGATCGATATCTGGAAGAGGAGAAGGCCCGACTGGTCAGATGAGCGCATGCATGCGGTGCTCAAGAGCCTGAGCGGCACTGCCTGGTATTCCCTTCCACCTGCGACCCCAGCCCATACTCGATCATTTTTGAGCAGCAATCAAACCGACCCCAGCTCCAAGCAACTCATCTTCGATGCCTTCGTGGTAATCAGCCGAGCTGAGAAGGTGTACATAGGTCTGGGTACCAACCCAGAACCTTCGGCAGTTGAACACCTGGATGAACTCCTCAGTGAGGTCAACTATCTCGGAAGGTCGGAGTCCTGGGTAAAGGCATCTGTCAGGTCATCATCTTCGGGCATCGATTGGAACTGCCTCCCTTGGTCCCCTGGCAATGGACATAACAGCACCGATATCGTCCGGGTTGCTTGCATGCTGCCACCGGATGATTACGCCCAGTTGCCCTACCGTCCGGAGAGGATCGAAAGTGACGGCAAGAGGCTGGTCAAAACAGGTAAGGCGTGTTCGTGGTGTGAAGCTCTTTCGCTATCCACGAAGAGACTCCTGGATGAAGGCTGGAGCGACCCACCGGCTCTTCTCTGGAGAGATTACGCTCGAAGCCCCGACGCGTTGACAATAAGACCCCCACGATCAGAATCTAGTCCCAGAGAGGTCCGATATACCAAGTATGCACTTGTCTCCAGGGTTCTGCCACGGGTGACAGAGACTGCCTCTTTTGCCGAGAAGATTCGCCGCCATCTCATGGGCATCCATGCCCGTATCCAGAATGATCCGAACCTGGTATCTCAAACATTCTCGGGGAAGACTCCTGAAGGGAAGCCCCTGGATGGTCACAGCCATGCCTTCTACGTGCCCCTCGATGAGGACGATGACGGGCGGCTCGATCATCTCCTCGTCTATGCTAAGGAGCCCTTCGATGCGAGTGAGTTAAAGGCTCTGAATGTGTTGCGTTCGGTCTGGCAGTCAGACGGCCGACCTGATGTGCAGATTGTGCTTACCTCACTTGCACCCCAAGTTCCCAGGCGCAAGAGCGTGCGCTGGATCAGTTCCACTCCTTTTGTCACCACCAGGCATTACAGGAAGGGGCGTGGCACGTACCTGGAGTGGCTCAAAAGTGAAATCTTACATGAATGCCGGTTCCATGACTTGCCCGTACCAGTCGAGATTGAATGGGTTCCATCGACTCTTCGCAGTGAGCATCCAGTGCATTGGATGGACTTCATCCGAAGCAGGAAAGGTGAGTTTCCCCTCAGGGGAAGTGGCTGCATCCTGACCTTCGAGGCTGAGGTCGAAGGGCCATTCGTTCTAGGTGCCCGCTGCCACTACGGACTGGGTCTTTTCATGCCGTTCCCCGGATAGGTCAGTTTCCGCGAACATGCAGCACTCAGCTTATCCCTAGGAGGTTCGCAGACCAATGGTTTCAACAACTTGTCTCTTTTTCACAATGAGAATCGTGTTTTGGAAGGTGGGCGGAAGACGGGTTCGCGGAATCGAGCCGGTTTGTTCTATGAGATCAGGGACTTAGTGCCATAGCAGTTACACCGTGGTCTTGGGCCACGGCTCCATTGAAGGACTCCAAATCTCCGGTAACTCGATTCCTTCAGGAGTTACACCGTGGTCTTGGGCCACGGCTCCATTGAAGGCGGATATGCTTCCCGCAGTGGGGGCAGATCGTAAGTTACACCGTGGTCTTGGGCCACGGCTCCATTGAAGGTCTCCGGCGGCATCAACCACGTTTGCCCTGCCGGGTTACACCGTGGTCTTGGGCCACGGCTCCATTGAAGGCCGCCCGGTGCGCCGTTGTCGAGGATTACGCAACGTTACACCGTGGTCTTGGGCCACGGCTCCATTGAAGGATGTTACGATAGCCCGAAATGGCCTCCAGATTGAGTTACACCGTGGTCTTGGGCCACGGCTCCATTGAAGGCTCGAAACATGAACCCGAATCACCCGGTTCTGCTGTTACACCGTGGTCTTGGGCCACGGCTCCATTGAAGGCACATCCCCGACTTGGATCGGGCGTTTCACCACCAGTTACACCGTGGTCTTGGGCCACGGCTCCATTGAAGGGATAATTACGTACGGGACTCCGGGACTACATGCGTGTTACACCGTGGTCTTGGGCCACGGCTCCATTGAAGGTCGTCCTCGTCAACCCCGAACCAGACCGGGTAGTCGTTACACCGTGGTCTTAAACCACGGCTCCATTGAAGGGTCATTTTGATGAATTTGCAAATGAGCCAAATGGCGTTACACCGTGGTCCTAGGCCATGGCCCCATTAAATGCTGGGTGTGAACATCAGAGTAATCGAAGGAGCGGAACTGACGCTCACACCCGGTAAGATTCATTGTCAGAGATTCAATATTGCCTCATTTGCCAACTGGTCGCACCGTTCGTTCTCAGGGTGTCCATTGTGCCCTCTGACCCACCGCCAATCGACCTCATGCTGTTGGTTCAGAGCATCCAGTTCGTGCCACAGGTCGGCATTCTTAACTGGCTTTTTATCTGAAGTCCTCCACCCATTGCGCTTCCAGTTGTTTATCCATACGGTGATTCCGTTTTTCAGGTACTGAGAGTCAGTGGTCAGAGTGACCTGGGACGGCACCGACAGTGACTTTAAGGCTTCGATGGCGGCGGTGAGTTCCATCTTGTTATTGGTGGTGTTCCTTGAGCCGCCAGACATGTCATGATCTTCGGACCCTACAATCCTGATGATGGCACCCCAGCCACCTGGACCCGGATTTCCTTGGCAAGCGCCATCGGTAAAGATCAGGACTGGCTCATGGCTGACTGGCTCGGGTTCGGCTCTCTCCATAGGTTTAGGGAGAAAAAGTTCCCCTTTCCGCATATCGTCAAGCGTTAACTTGGATTTGTCCGCAAAGAGTCTCTCATAAAGCTCGGGAGTATACTTCCACGCCTCCAATCTTTCATAATTCTGGTCGTACAGGATATAGACGAGTAAGTCCCACCCAGTTGAATCTACCTTCGGACCAGCGTTCCATGCTTTACTCCCCTGTTTTCCACTCGGGCGATTAGCCTTAACCTGGATTCGCCGCCCTTTTGGATACTCGAAGTCATATCCTCTGGATACAGCGGTCCGCTCCTTCAGGCATTGCGCATATTCGGATTCAGAACAGCCAAGGAGAATTGCGGCATCGTGTTCGGACACCGCAGCCGTTACACCTGCTTGACCAGGGAAGCAGCCATACTGACCTTCCCAGCGAAGGACTACATTAACCAGTTCGTTTCTAAGACCCAACCCGCACCTCCTTCATCAGTCTATCTCTGTCAACTCGGCAAACCCTTCTTCCAAAAGGTTCCTGGCGTTCTGTGCCCGTTCAGCCTTCTTCCGTTCGTGTATCCGAACAAAGGCCGCAAAAGTCTTGAATCCCTCCACCAGCAGAACGCCAAGCTGCTCGATGGTGCGTGGCGTTATTTCCTTGTAGGCCCTGCGCACTCTACCACTGTCAGGATTCTCATAAAGGCCCACATTGGCATCGCTTATGGACCGGAACCGGCGTACCAACTCAAACGTAAATCCTTTATCAGAGCTGAAACGGTGTGGGCATTCGTCCTGGAATAGGTAAATCCCGGCAACGACAGAACCACACTGCACAGGCGAGAAGTCCCTGAATACCGTCAGCACCTCCTTTGCTGCCTGGACCCGGTGCTTGTTCATCGGCCTCCCGTGGGCATAGTCACTGGTTATGCCCTCCGCGTGGTCCCGAATGATACCCACCACCTTCTCAAGGCCTGCCTGTATCTTCCCCGTATGGTCGCGCTCTACTATCTTCTGCACCTGTTCCACATAGGGCTTTACCTCGGTGGCCCTGATAGATTCCTGCCTTGCATCCCCATGCCTCCGTTTACGCTGCTGGTGTCTGGCACACATGGAGCCGAACTGACCGGAGGCGGCTCTGGTGCACCCTGGTACTTTGCACATTCCCATTCTTTGACCTCTTTCCCGTAGAAAATCCTGTCTACACCCCCTGAGAGACAGACGTGCTTGAAAAAATTCGCCTAAGCATTGAGGCGGAGGCTTAAGTGTCACAACCCGTCCCGGATTTTCAGAACCCCACTTAACTCTATTAATGTTTATAGGGATAAGTGAGGCTCCCAAAGTTATCGGCAGGGTCTTAAGTCAACCTTTGACAAAATAGATTCTCCGAGTCTTTGCTTCCTGCTTTACCTCAAGTCTTATTCCGCTGTTTGCCATCAGTTGACTGAGGTCAGACTCTGGAGTTCGAGCTTTAGTTATCAGCCTATCCATTGTGCTTCGGGGCACTCCCAGCCTCAGTTCAACATCTGACCGCGACACCCTGCCTGCTGGCATGTTATCGAGGAACTTTGTCAACGCTGGCTGGAAGTTAGACTTCCGTAGTCTCTTCTTTACCTTCTGACTGCCATACTCCCAGTCCTCTGTGACCTTTACCCCCGGCATCTGGTGCTGAATCCCACTGATTATCTCGTCGGCTGTCTGTCTATTGGGGAGCATTAGGTAAACGTCTGTATGTGGACAATTCCCATGCTCGTCGGTAACCTTCCGACATTGGACGCGGTTTATCCCTTGCACGATATCCGTTACAATTCGTCCCACCTTCAGGGCTTTCCTGATGTCTCGATGTTCCTTGAAGGGTCTGTCGCCATCGGACCTCAGCCACTCCGTATCACGTGGCCCCTGGTAAGCCTGGAATGTGTTGGCAGTCCACCAATCCGGCAGGTAAGGAATCCCGAACAAAACGCAGGCATCACACTCTTTCCATTGATTGCTTCCGTCAACCTTGCCCCAATGTGCAGCATGGAGATTAAAGTCCGCCGTAGGAACGTGAAGAAAAGGTTCCACCCGGTTGTGTGTCACTATGAGTACATTTCTTCCCTTGAGCCTTTCATTGAGGTCGGTCATCATTTCCTGGCATAGTTTGAGGCTGTTATCCTTGTGCTCCATAAACCGTTTGCCCAACTTGTGCCCCTTGCTCACATGGACCGTGACATTGGCGTAGTTTCTTGCTCCCTTTGGCGGTTCCAGGAGCCATGCATTGACGAACAATTGATAGACGACATTACTGGAAGCTGTGGCATCTAGTATCACTGCGCCTTTTACATCTTCTGGGACGAGGAGTCGTGCGGTATTGAGAACGTGCTTGGTATCGATTTTCGCGTAGTAAAGCCAGCCTTTCGCGAGAGCTTGCAGGTGTTTCAAAGTCTCGTCGTGGATGTTGCCGATTCTCTTGTTTTCCTCCAGGTCATTCTTTCCAATCGTCAGATCGAAGCGGACCTTTTGTCGCAGAGCCTTCCTGAGTCCTGTGAAATCGAAATATTCACGGGCAGTCGCCTGTTCGTCTTCGGACGTGGTGCCCGCCATGACCGCTTCATACAAGGAAACCGATGACAACGTTTGCTCTGGTGACGTTTCACCTGAAAGAATCTCGGCAACGCCCTCCGTGTACTTTGCCATTATCTCAAGAGTGTATATCTGGTTTGGAAATTCTTCCCGGATGAACTGGGGGATAACCCCAAGTGTGGCCCTCAGACGGTCAAGGTTGACTTGCGAGTGCTCCACCAGTTCCAGGCACTCATCAATGATTACCAGCTTCCGGTGTCCTCCGTTGTATTCGTGCAGGAAGGGCCATGTCTCATGGAATATATCCTCCTGCCCCAGGTAGTCTAGTGCCAGTTCATAAGCCTTGTGAGTGATCACCAGCACGGGCCATGCTCCGAGTCCCAACAGCCTGGAATTGCTCTGCGAGTGGTGAGCAATGGCAACCTCCCTGTGTGAAAGCTGGTTGATCTGCTGAACTATCAGGTCGGCGTCCTCTATCAGGCGTGTGACAATCAAAGCCCCAGGATGGAACCAGTCGGGCAGTTCCGAGAGCATCGAGCAATATGTAATCGCGCTCTGTGTCTTGCCTGTGCCGGTCGCAGGTTGGACCACCGCCCATTTTGTAGATGAATCCGGGTTATTGTGGGAACTGATATTGAAGTTGAATGCCGTGGCAAGCTGCTTCCAGGTCTGCCGCAAGGGTTCACTTGACACATTACCTAGCCCCAGTGTCCACCGCTCTTCCATTCGATTTACGAAAGCCTCAGGTGAAATGGTCTCATGGTCTAGGTCGGGGAGTGTGGCGTACTCATTAGTAGGCAGAGCATCAGGGCTCAACTTCTTCCTTGCCTTCCTGATCTGTGGCAACAGCCAGGACTGCCGTGATTCACCCTTCGATTGGTATTTTTTCCCGATTGGATACTGCTCGAAGATGGAAATGATCTGCCCGTCAGTGATCCCTGCGGACACCAGCGCATTCAGGACAGCCCATATCGCCTCAGAGCGTTTGCCTTCCGGCTGACCTTCTTCGATCAGGTTCTTGATATGTGGCGTCAGTTCAAGACAGTCCAGGTTCACCGGCTCAACCTCAACTGGCTCGAATGACCGGTCCCACTTCTCACGTGAGGATGTACTCCCTGCCTTTCTCACTGTTAGTTCAAGGAGCCATTCAGGAGGTTCGGCGGCAGGGACATCCTTTTCGACCAAATAGAGGTTCCCGGTATCGGGGTGGACCGAACCCGGAGCAACTACCTGACCACCTGCACCTCGGATGTCGAACCCATAGTCCTTGAAAGACCTGTTCCCGTAGTGCTTACCATCCAGTGGGTACCGGAAGTAATAGTGAGTCCCACCACTACCCGTCCTGATGATATGTGTATCCGGAACAGTCCAATCTTGCTTCTGTGCTGCCGCCCGGAATAACTCCTCATTGTCTATGTCGAGCACTATAAGGCTGCTTGCAGGGCCACATGCTATCCCGGCGTTCTCGCCAGTTCGGAATCCGATTCCCTCGAAGGGTCGCTTTGTGTGGCTGTACTGCTCCCAGTGCTTCTCAATTGGCTTCTTGCCGTTCAACCTGATGACCGAGTAGCCCTCGGCCAATATCTTGAACTGTTCCAAGTTCGGTTTTTCCATTCCCTTACCCCGCATAGAAACGAAAAATGCGCCAATAAGTGGTGCTCAAAGCCCCTCCATGCCCAGACGACATGAACCACCACCAAGGCGCACTATGATTCAGCCGCGAACCGCTCCCCAGCAATCCCGGCCAAACTGGGAGTCAATTCATAAATGCCACTTCCGAAAGGTGATTGCAATGAAGTTTACTTGGAGGTGCCCTGACATGTGGCCCTGGAAATGAAAAAAGCCACCTCGAAGGGCGGCTAGATTTCGCCATCATGATACACTGGAGGAAACAACCTCGGACTGATGATTCCTTTCTATATCTCATTCATATAGATGCTCTTGATCTCTTCAGGCTGAACGCACAGGTAATCCAGGGTCTGCCTCTCACTGGAGTGGTTGAAGCACACCATCAGTTCAGCGACACCTCTCCCAAAGGTCACCCTCTGGTGATAACCCCAGGTCTTTCTCAGGGTGTGGCTCCCATAGTTACCTTTGAGGTTAATGGTTTTGCACCATTGCTTCACCAGCCTGTTCACAGAGGGAACTGTCAGGCCACCTCTCTGCCCTGAGAACAAAGGCTCATCATCTTTAGCCTTCAGGAGTGTCTGGATTGCCTCCACAGAAGCCTTATTCAGGCTGATCCTTCTCCTTTTATGGGTCTTCTGTTCCTTCAGCTCAATCTCATCCATAGGCTTCAAGTCCCTGACCTGTCCCACCGTAAGACGAAGGAGGTCACTGGCCCTGAGGTTGGTGTTTATGCCAAGGGTGAAGAGGGCAAGGTCTCTAGGACTCTTCGCCAACAGGCGTTTGATGGCCTTGATGTCCTTCTCAGACTTAATGGGTTGAACCTTGATCTCTGTCCCTTGCTTGGGATGGTTTGTGTTCTCGCCCTTCTTCATGGTCTGCCTCCCTGTAGGTTAACTTCCAGGCCTACAGTGGATGAAACTTAACTAGTTGTCAATCACTATTTTGGCCCTTGGGAGTTATATTCCCAGGAGAGTGTTACTATACAATGGTTTGCTGGGAATATGAACTCGTTAACTTATACCATAAAGTTAACAAGTTGTGTCCACCCAGGATGCCCCCAGGATCACCCCCTTGATGCCCTGGATATACCAGGATTGATCCACAGGGCATCTCCTAGGCTGGGATATTGGACCCTCTGTTTCAGGACGTGTTGAACTATGGATAAGGAGGCAATAGGTTGAAACATGGTTCTACGAAGGGGTGGTTTTGATCCTGGGAGGCAATCTGGATTCTTACCTCAAAGTTAACTCTACTTGAGGCAGTTTGGTTTGTGGGTTCGCCTAATAAGTCGCCAAGGTTGTACCATTTTGGAAAACGCTTCACCCAGAATGAGGCTAGGTGTGGGATTGAGTACCCTGGGAAGATGCTCTGGAGGTTACCTGTTGGTGAGCTGAAGGCTGTGGGCTGGCTCCCTGTGCATAACACCCTCTCTAACTGAGGGTTTTCGGACCCTCTGTTTCCAGGGTGTTGAACTACGGGTTGACCTGGGATACTGGATTGTGGGGCTGTCTAGAGGCATCCTAGGGAGTCTGCCTTGTTCCTGTGGGCATGTAGGTGGCAGGCAATGGCAGGGCGAAAATCGAGGCCTCTTAAGGAGATATTAAATACCTCTATAGGTACCCACGCGCGCGCCCTGGGTCTCCGCCCTCCTGTCCCCTTTGGAGACCCATAGGGGGGACTTTCCTGCCCAGGAGGATGACGTTACCCCTTGAGACTTTTGTGCCAAAATTCTAAAGCCACAGGACAGCTATGCTCCATCCCGCCCGTGAATATCTCGGGAGTCTTATAGGAAACGTGAAATATGTCGGTTTTGCTTACAAATTTTCGATAGGGGCAAAACCAGCGTTGGATAACGCTTTGCAGGATATCAGCAAATTTAGCGTCGAAATTGTTTACACTTTCGATGCTTTGGGAAAGGCTGATTCCGAGCGGTCTGCGCTGTTTGGCGATTGATAACATGCCGGAATAACAGACACAAATGAGCCAGGCTCAGGCATGGCGTTGGTTTGGCACAATACTTGCTCTTTATCTCAATATCGAAAGCTCGTTGCAGTCTTTGTGGATTTTTCAAAAAACTGCCTATACCCAAGGAGCTCCCAATGAGAGCAAAATATGGTCAGCGCCTGATTATCTTTCTGGGATTGATCACCTGTCTTTGTCTGATGCCGTATTATGCTGCGGCGGATTCCATCTACAACCTTAACACTTCTAATGGGTCCCCCAGCACAGCGAATTTTGGCACTGTTGACGTCTCCCTGATTTCTAGTACCGAGGCGACAATTACATTCACAATTAACTCTCCATACGGCATGGTCGACGGTGGCGCGGCTGGCGTAAATGTAAATGCAGATAGTTGGACTGTTGGGACTTTAACGAGCCCGTGGACGTCTGAGAAAAGCGGCACTGAGGACGGGTTCGGCAAATTCAACCAAAAATTTACCGTCGGCAATTCTTCCACTCCATATTCCACTTTTACTTTTACATTGACCGACACGTCAGGAACGTGGGGCAGTTCCGATGACGTGCTCGTTGGAAATGGAGATGGTCTTGCGGTCGCTGCTCACGTAAGCGGTCTTCAACCGGACGCCACTGGCAATATCACTGGTTTTGTATCCACTGGCACGTCTGTTCCTGAACCGGCCACCCTGCTCCTCCTTGGCTCCGGTCTGATCGGGCTGGCTGCATACAGGAAGAGGTCCAAAAAGTCATAATCCAGGGATACACAATTCCGCATTCATTTAAGGCAGGGTCAGTTTGTTAAAGTGGCTCTGCCTTTTTTTTTGCATCCAGGAGCGAAATCACACTGTCTAACAACCGCAAATCCAGGGAACTCCTCCAGGACGTAAGCAAACAGCCTCCTCCCAATGGGAAGCCTGTAGTTCAGCACGGGCTTAGGACTTACGGGTTACAGGAGTGGTGAATGAGGCTGACCTTCAAGGCGTGACGTGGCGGCTGGAAACGAAAAGGAGCCCATCAGACAAGGTGAGAATCCGACAGGCTCCTTCAACAGTATGTATCTTCTATCAAACAACCTCCTCTTAGTATGTGATGAAGGTGTGTACCGCAAGCCCTGTACCGGTTCTCCAATTAGAAGCCGTTCCGGGCCTCACAATTACATTGTATCCCCACTTGGGAGGAAATCAATCCCCCCACCAGAAAGTAGCTCCTCATGGTAACACAGTGGTCGCATATCGAGAATTAAATCCTGACAGTTATCCATAGAGCGGCCCCGAGTAGGCCTTTCAACTCATCACCAGGAAGATATTTCTGGCTCCCCCTCCTTCCGCCTGGTCTTCTCTTTTCTTGTACCCCCTGCCTTTTTCTTTCCGAAATATTATCCGCGGAACTTCACAGTCCTTTGAAACATAGGGCTTCACTCCCCCGGTTTTGCCGAGCCGGGCGCCAACGCCCGGCCGAAACCTTCGGGGGCGCGTGGGACTGATGATTCCCCCGCTCTTTTTTTAGCATCCGGCAAACGAGTACCTGGACAGTTTGCACGCGCAAACATGTAGCTGTGTTGTTTGCACACGGAGCTTCAGGCTAAGGGCTTGCGCTGAACGAAGTGAAGTCCTGGCAAATGCAATGAACCGATTAGGCTTAGATGCGAAGAAGAGAAAGCAGGTCAAATGCGTTACCGGGAAGTTGCGTCGCCAGTAGCGGGAACCTAAGGAGCCGAAGCACAAGAAAGCCCCAGTTCCCTGCTCCCTGCCGCCCTTCTTCTGCTTCTCTTTCTTCGCGGCTTCGCGTCTTCGCGTGCAAAAATATCGGAGGTACTCATTTTCCGGATGAGCCTCTTTTTTCAGCATCCGGCACTGGGTCTATTTCGAGAACAGCTGACCGCGCATCTGGTCCAGTACCGCGTATGCGATACGCCGCTGATTTTCATCGTAGAACTTTACGTAGTGGTATGCATGCGAGTTCTCGAAGCCGCGGATGGTTTTATGTTCGCCTCCAAACCCGGGATCGATCATTCCGATCCCGTTTTCAATGGCATAGGCTATCGGATAATAGTAGCAGGTGGCAAAATGCAGGAAAGGCACCTCACGGTAACACCCCCAGTACCTGCCGTAGAGTTTTTCGGCCTTGTTATAAAAAAGTGCCATCGCGATCTTCTTCCCCGACATTTGCGACACCGAGAAACTGCACCTGTGGGCGAAGTGCGCGGCAAGAAGCATGAAGAAGGATTCATTGAGAAAAGGTCTTATGCGCTGCCCCATATGTTTGGTCCAAGTGTGCCTGTAGAGCATGTAGAGTTCCTGATAAAAGGACGTCGGGGCACTCTGACCCGGAACCATGCGGATGTCGATGCCGTTTTCCCCGATGGAGCGCCACTCACGCTTTATCTTCGTTCTACGGCTCGACTTGAAGGAGCCAAGGAACTCATTGAAACTCCCATACCCCCGATTGAACCAGACAGGATGCGCGCTGCTCAGCCGGATGTAGCCGCGCTCAGCCAGCATGGAGTGCAGCCTGGATTCCGCGGCGACAAAATATAGCCGGGTTGTGGACAGACCCCGCTCAATCGCGGTTTCATCGATTTTGTCGAGCAGATCGGCATAAACAGGGGCAACATCGCCGTGCGGGTCAATCAGGAAATCATAGCCTGGAATTGGGGTATACGGGATACTCCCCACCAGACCGGAGCTGAAAGGCAAACCCGTGAGCTCCGTTAAAAACTCGATCAGCCCTCCGTCCCCGAATTCCACCCATGCCCTGTCCCGCTGATAAAGAGGGGCGATTGCAATGATCTTCGATCCATCATAAAGCGCCAGGTGTGATGGGCTATAGCCTTTTTCCGCGGAAATCGAACCCGACTTTTCCAGGGCGTACAGATACTCGAACTCCAGCATGGGGGCCGCTTGAAGGGCAAGGCTGTTCCAGTCTTCAGCCGCAATTTCTTCAATTCGCGAAAATATCTTCACCCGAGTTTCCATCTGGAAAAATTCGCCCTCCTGTCCTATTTTACACTTTGCGCAGGAACGAGTCCTTTGGCTCATGCAACGCCGTGACCTGCTTGGGCCTCGTTTCCGGGGCGCCCGCGGCCCATCGTCCCTGCGCGATTCGCTCTCATGCACAATATCGCTCAACGCTTATAGATTAATGATAATAACCGCTTCACGTAGTATCACAACTCCGAAACGATGTCCTGAGACCCGGAGTGCTCCGGGCCTCCGCCATGGAAAACCCCAAGGAGATCCATATGCTTCCTGACTCGGTCTCTTCATTTATCAACGATCACCGGGATCGTTTTGTGCGGGAACTGGTAGAATTTCTTTCGGTCCCCAGCGTAAGTACTCTCAGTGAACATGACAAGGACATCTTAATAGCCGCCGAATGGGTGTTCGATCGGATAAAGAGGTGCGGATTCAGCGCAAAAATTTATCCCACCGAACGCCATCCGGTAGTCCTTGGTCGTTCGCCTGAAGTCCCGGGGGCGCCCGTTCTGCTAATCTACGGTCATTACGACGTCCAGCCGCCCGATCCTCTCGATGAATGGCAGACGCCCGCTTTTTCACCCGATATCAGGGACGGCTACATTTATGCTCGAGGCGCAAGTGATGATAAGGGACAGTTTTTAACTTACATCAAGGCCGTCGAGGCCGTAATGAGCTCAGAACAAAAACTGCCGCTCAACCTGATTGTCCTGGCGGAAGGAGAGGAAGAGATCGGAAGCCCGAACCTGGAAAAGTTTCTTATGCAGCACCGGGATGAACTGCGCTCCGATGCGGCCGTCATTTCGGACGGTTCGCAGTTTGCCCCCGGCATTCCGGCGATCACTTACGGCCTGCGCGGCTTGAGTTATTTGCAGGTTGAGGTCCGGGGGCCGCGTTTCGATCTTCATTCGGGTTCATTTGGCGGTATACTCGACAATCCCGCGCAGGTGCTCGCCGATATACTTCAAAAACTCAAAAATCCCGATGGCTCCGTGGCAATTCCCGGTTTCTACGATGATGTGATTCCCCCCCAGGGTTCGGAGAGAGAGGAAATGGCCTCTTTGCCCGTAGACCTGCAGGCACTGAAGGATTATCTGGGCGTCTCCCAATTCTCCGGCGAGCCCGGATACTCCGTTTTGGAACGGAAGAGCGCAAGGCCGACACTCGATATCAATGGGCTGTGGGGCGGGTTCTCGGGTGAAGGGGCCAAAACGATAATCCCGGCAAGGGCAGGGGCAAAGGTCAGTATGCGGCTTGTTCCCAACCAGGTTCCCGAGAAAATAGACGGCCTGTTTCGCGAGTTCATAACCGCTAAGTGCCCCGCGACGGTGGGTTTGAAAATAACCAGGCTCCACGGCGCCGACCCGGTCCTGGTCCCAAGAAACACCCCAGCCATGCGTGCCGCCCAAAAAGCTATAACCATAGGGTTCGGCAAAAAACCGGTATTTATAAGAGAGGGCGGGTCAATTCCGGTCGTTAACCTCATCAAGAAGCATCTTGCCCAGGATAATATTCTCCTCCTCGGCTGGGGAAGCCCGGATGACGGAGCTCATTCACCTAACGAACGGTTCTGCATTGAAGATTTCTATCGGGGCATTCGCTCCGCGGCGGCGCTATTCCATGCAATCCCCGGGCTGAGTTGATGATGGATTCCCTCGGGGCTGCAAAAGAATGGGCACGGCAAAGGACTGTCCTTCCGGCGACAAATTGGCCGGTTGTCCCGCCAGCAGTTGACTACTGGGGAGACTTCATAAGCCACTGAAGCCGGTCGGGCGGTTTCAGTCTCTTGGTTTTGGCAAACAGAATGCTGATGCGTCGATTTCTCGGGTCGTCGGGCGAGTCGGTAAAAAGAGGCACTTTGTCCGCGAAACCTACAACTCTGGCAATCCGGGTCGGTTCGATCCCTGTTTGTTCGAGTTCGCGCCTGGCCGATGAGGCCCTTGCGACGGAGAGTTCCCAGTTCGATACCTGTTCGCTTCGTGTCGGTGAAGAATCACTGTGCCCTTCCACGGCGATTTCGTTGGGAAAGTTCTTAAGAATGGATGCAACCGTTCGTATGATCTGCTTGGCGGGGTCCGTAAGCTGGGCGCTCCCGGGTGGAAAAATCGGGTTTTCCTTCGAATCCACTATCTGAATCCGGATACCCTCCTCTGTAACAGCTATGAAAAACTGCTCCTTCCCCACCGCTACGTTCTGGTCGATCCCGGTCATCAGTTTCGTGGCGAGTTCGTCATTGGTGATTCCGCTCTGGTGTTCTCCCGTATCGATTACCTCTTCGCCACCGAAATTCTGGCCCGCCGGCCTAATCCCCCCTTCGTGCATGAAGGATTTCCCGCCCTTTTCGAACAGACTGAAGTGTTTGAAATACATAGCCAGGACGGCCCGTTTTTCCTGGGACGTCATATTAAGGAGCCACATCATGAGAAAGAAGGCCATAAGAGCTGTGACGAAATCAGCATAAGCCACTTTCCAGCTTCCGCCGTGCGATTCGGCATGGTGTTTTTTCACTCTTTTTATGATGATCTTTTTGGGCTTGTCTTCCATATTTATTTCTTGGCCTTCTTTATTACTGACTCGAGTTCCAGAAATGAGGGCCTCAGCTCGCCCGGCACGACTCTTCTCGCAAATTCGATGGCTACCTGCGGAGAAGGAGTATTTATGAACGCAAGCAGGGCCGCCTTGATGACCGTTAGAAATTCCCGGTCCTCATTGGCGATATTTTCAAGGTTGCGCGCCACCGGTCCTACAAAACCGTAGCACAACAGAACGCCAAGGAAAGTGCCGACAAGGGCTGCGCCTACACTGTGGCCGAGCACTTCGGGGGGCTCGCTGATTTTTTTCATCGTGATTACGATACCCATTACGGCGGCTACGATGCCCAGTCCCGGCAGCGAATCCGCGACACTGGCGATGCTCTTGGCAGGTATAACGGCTTCCTCGTAATGCGCGTCGATTTCGTAGTCGAGAAGAGCGCCCAGTTCGTGCGCTTCTATATCAGTTATGGTGAGAGTGCGCAGGGTATCTGTGAGAAAGCTCAATGCGTGATGATTCTTTAGAAACTTTGGGTACCGCTGAAAAATAGCACTTTTTTCCGGTTCGTCCAGATCGCTTTCGATCGATACGAGCCCTTCCTTCCTGATCTTGTAGAATACCTCGCTCAGCAGGACCAGCGCATCCATGTAGTCGCTTCTGGAGTATATCTTGCTCTTGAACATCCGCAAAATACCGACCTGAACCGCCTTGATCACCTTCATGGGCGAGGAGATGATAAAGCCGCCTAAAGCGGCGCCGACAATAATAATCAGTTCCGCCGGCTGAACCAGGAGGCTAAGATTCCCCTGCTCCATCAGGTATCCGCCGAGAACGGAACTTATAACTATCACACATCCAATAAATACGAACATCTAAGACCTTTGGCTTCGTTTTTTTCGAAGGACCTCGCGCTGCCTGTGAAAAACGTACTTTGCTATCTGTTCGCGGATATCATCGTCAATTTCGCAAAATTCGACGCAAACCTCATACTTTTGGCAGGCGGCATCACATCTGGTCACATTTCCGTAGACATAAAAGATCATAAAAGGCGCGGTAGGCAGCATTAGCCGTACTTCGACAAAATCATCAACCTCAAAGCCCTCGCAGGATTTCAGGGCCAGTCCCCCAGCGCTGATGTTGACCAGTTCGAAGTCCAGTTCCTTGTGGCTGTTAGAGGGAAAAGCAAGCAGCCGGATTATCGAGTCGAGCTTGGCGTTGAGTATCTGCAGGCAGGTCGACAGTTTCTCATCCTCCAGGTTCGGCAACTCCGGATGCTCTGTCAAAGCGGATTCCACCACAATGCGAGATCTGGCGGCCCCAAGCTCCTCTTTGGAAAGCCGTCTAATCCTGACAGGCAGAAATGCCTCCACACGGGAGTATTCCCTCAGCGAGCGATAAAGCGCATCCCCATCAGATTCCAGGAAATCACCCATTTCAACAAAAGCCTCCAGGTGCGGTAAAATCCAAAGAATTAACCGCGGTGAAACCGGACATAACAAAAACCGCTCTTCGGCAAACAATATCACAAGGAAAGTCGGATGATTTGCGGTCGCTCATAAAGAAAAAAGCAATGCAGCTAACTCAGGCGGGCTGATCCGCAGACTTGGAAAGACGGCGGGAAGTGATGCGGAGGCCGCGAACGCTCATATTTTAGGAGCAATTCAGGCCGAAAAATTTCGCTTCGATAAATCAGGACCGGAAACCGCTAGTGTCTCAATCCGGAACCGCCGGATGAGACACTAGCCAGGGAAAAAGTGCGTTATCCCAGATAGAACCCTGTCGGGTCGATATTGCGGAGAATCGTTATCTCTTCTTCGGTGGGCGGAGTGGTCTCTGTCACATCGGGACTAACTGTCAGATCGAATGAACAGTTGGCCTTCACCTTCTCGACGGACTGGCCCGGATAATATTCCGCAAGATACATTTCGCATGTCTTTTCATCGAACCTGTAGACGCCCATCGTGCTGACGACGACTGTCGGACCGCCGCCGATCATCCCGAGGCGCTGCCTGGCGCCAGGTCCATCCAGGAACCCCGGCGTGGTCAGGTAGTCGACCTTTTCGACAAACTTTTTGGGATCTTGAGGCATGATGGCGAGCACGCGCTTGCTGCACGTGGCCATGTCATTTGCGCCGCCGCTTCCCGCAAAATAAGTGAAGGTTTCCGGCTTTGACCAGTCGCCCACACCGGTGGAATTGATGTTTCCATATTTGTCGATCTGCGCTCCGCCGATGAAACCGACGTCAACTTCACCTCTCTGAAGAGCCGCCATGGTGGAAAGCATTCCAAAAGTGGCGTCACCGTTACAGAAAAGGGCGGGATCATCGACTGTGATAGCGAGTCCCGGAGGCGCCGTCGCGCGGATGGATCCACCCTCGGTGAAAAGAATCATATTGGGAGCGTGAGTGGCCATTGCAAAACTTACCACAACCAAAGGCAGCCCCACACCGGCGAACACTACCTCGTTATCGTTGATCTCTTTTGCGCATCGTACGACCATAAGTTCAGTCAATTTGTAATTGGTGGCATGCATCGAGTCTTCTCCTTTGCACTCTTACGGCCAAGACTAAGCCTTGATATATTCGTCTGTGAACTGCGGCACACCCTTCCATACACCCGGATCATGAAAGCCGTAATCGACCTGGAATTTCGGCTTATACCCGAGTTTAGGCTTGAGCCGGTCAAGGCTTTCCTGGCCGAATTTCTGGACATATTTCTTTATGAAGGCCGCGTGGTCTTCACAGCCAAACACCCACTCGTCCATGAATTTGGGGAGAAGCTCCGGGTCTCTTTCATACTTACCCTGGTACTGACTGAACCGGATATCCAGACCGTAGTAGCCGCGGCATGCCGACGGATGAGCGCCCCACGGGCAGTGTACGACTGCCAGTGTCTTGAAATATGGAACAACCGTGCGGTCCGGGTCGGCCCTGATCACTTCCGGTTCGACTATCTCTTCGGCCGTAACAATGACCCCACGCTTGGCGCCCATAGCTCCGAATTCATCCGTAACGCCACGGGTGCCCCAACTCATCACATTTCCCAGCTTGTCGGCAACTTGAGCGTGGATAATAGCCACATCGGCCCGCCATGCGCGCACGGCTGTGATCTCTTTTCCCGAGAAAGGGTCTTTTATCACCGTAAGGTCAGTGGGGTTGTACTTGAGCATATCTGCGCCGATGTTGCCGTGTACCGGCAGGAAGGGCACACCGAGGAAGCCGGCCATAAGTGCGCTTGTGGCGCCAAAATTCGAAACGTCGTACCTTTTGGTCGTTTTCGCCTGAAAAGCCCGGCGGACTGCATAGACGGCTTTTACGTACCAGTTCATGATCCAGGCGGAATGAATCTCCTTTACACATCCACCGCCAACAAGCAGGTCGAGCCCGCCGACGTCGGTCGAGGATTCCACCGTGGTAAGATCTCTCTTTTTCTGCCGGATGATTTCATGGGTTATAGCCATCGGAACCATGATCTGAAAGCCGCCGTAATAGATGGTGTCGCCATCTTTGATAAATTTGGATACAGCTTCCTTGAGTGTCATCAGCTTGCTAACAGCCATTTTTCGCCTCCGTGTCTCATTTGAATGGAAATTTAGGGTGCAGGTCAAAAGATAGTCCCTGGAAAAAATCACCTCCTTGCGGTTAGAAATATGCTCTTTCTATCACTTCGTTGCGGTGGCAGGGGCATAGATATCAGCATGAATGTTTCCCCACCGGGCGGACCCATATAACTGAAGAAGGAAAATTACATCTTTTGCAACTCTGCACAATGCACCGGGGGGACCGAGGACTTCAAATTCCTTCTCGGCGCAAACACATTCATCGGATCTGAGTGACGATTTGTCTTCCATCGCCCGTTGGGCACAATGTCGCGGCATCCGCGTAACCGAAGACGTTATTCCGCCTTGCCAAAGGCCGAAGGGCTACTATGAAACCATACGGAAATCAAAAGGCAGCACGTTCAGCAGGATGGAACGGTAACAGGGAAAGGATTCGAGAGTCAGTTAGAGTTCGCTTGAGTTGGAAAAAGAATACATTTTCAAATGATTGCTGCCGGTTACCTGCATCATCTAGAAAATCTATAATCCGGCGTTGTAATTATCCCCGTAAATCGGGCTTACTGTCAAGAATAATCTGTAGTAAATGGAACGCTCTTTAATACGTCAAGAAAAAAAGGAACCTTAGCTTATTTAGGCTTTGCCGCCCCAACGACGCTGTCCATGTTTTCCCCGGACCGAAGGAGCTTGACATGCTTGAAACCGGCCTCTCTCAAGTCTTGCTCCACTTCCAAAAAGGTGTAAGTATCCCCGCCGGTAGTATTTACCACCATATTGATCGCAAACATGGCGCCTTCGGCAGGCCAGGTTCTTTGTTCATTCATAATGTGGTCGCGAACCAGGAGCATGCCGCCCGGATCGAGGGCGCGATAAGCCTTTTTGAAGAGTTCAACGTTTTGTTGGCGGCTGTTTTGATGAATTATGGCGGAAAGCAGCGCCAGATCGCATCCTTCCGGCAGTCCATCCGCATAGAAGTCCCCGGCGATCAGTTCGGTCCGGTCCAGGAACCCTTCCGATGAAAGCCGCTCCCTTGCCATTTCGATTACTTCCTTTAAATCAAATAGAATTGCCTTCATCTCAGGGTTACTCTTAAGAAAGGCAATTGTATAAGTCCCCGATCCTCCCCCGATATCCAGGAGTTTCCGGTATCCGCTCAGGTCAAGGTCTCCAGCTATGTCCTCCGACAGGGTCCTGCCGATCACGTGCATCGCGCCTATAAAAGCCCGCCTGCTCTCAATGTCCAGCGGCATGCCGGGTTTGCGCTCGGGCCCGTTGTTTTTTTTCACGATGCCGGTCAAATCGCTCCAATTTTCCCACAGGCGGCTCATGTGCAGCAGCATTGGAAGGCTGGACGCAGGGTGTTTTGACGAAAACAATGCGCCCTGATCGGTCAGTGAATATCCTTCCGCGTCTTTATCGAGCAGGCCGAACGTAACGAGGCATTCCATGACCCGTGCGAGCGCTCTGGGGTCAAGGCCATGCTTTTCGGCTATCTTTTCCGCACTCGTGGGGGAGTCCTGAATGATCGTAAAAAGGTCTAATTCAGCGGCGGTAAGGATAATCCTGCTCCGCATAAAAGCCCTTGCGACGGCCATGATGTCTTGTTTGCCTTCCATGCAAAACCCTTCCTGTCAGATTGTAGATTACCCTGGAGGTAAAAAAAGATTTTTTCGTCCTGAAAACGAAACCGATCGCTTATGCGCGGACGCAAAAGGCAGTCTCCATGCCTCGCATGAAAAAAAGACGCCATCGGGGCGAAAAAGTACCTTTTCGACGTTAGAAAATCCCTACGGAAACCAGTCTATAGCAAGCCGGAAATCAAAGCAATAGACGAGGTTAAGGCGGAGTTCAAGATATGGGTCCATCACCTCTGGCAGGATCAGGTGTTCGAACTTGATTTCTTTGACCTTGGGTGGTATTTGTAAAAGTTCGACATCTATGGTGGGTGTAGCTCAATTGGTTAGAGCACTGGGTTGTGGCCCCAGAGGCTGCCGGTTCAAGTCCGGTCACTCACCCTCACTTTACAATGATAGCACTCTCAGTTTCCAACCCTATTTCCAACCTACAGGGCCGAAACCGTGGGGAATGGGGAAATCCTATTCCCCCTTTACCGGCCGTTCAAATTCATTTCTCGGAATAAACCAGGGCCTCTCGAGAACGCATGAACCGGGAACGTTCCGTTGCTGCTAATCGTGTGTATCGTTCGGGGATGGAGGAACTGCTGGAGAAATGAAATGAGAAGCATCGTCTCTGTAGTTGCTCTGCTGTTCCTGTCTGCGCTCCTTGGTGCTTGTGGACCGCCTAAGCTCAATGCTGTCAAAAGCCCTCACGTTCTCGATTCGCAACAGACCGAGACGGCAAGCCAACAGAAAGCAAACGTCACAGATAATGGACCGACATTTGATCTCAAAAAGTTTGAGACAAACCTCCAGCAAATGACCAACGATTTTGAGGCAAATAAGCGACAATTGACGAAAGCGCTATGGGATTGGGGATGTATGGCAAGCAAATTCGCCCTGAGTGTTGATGATGGTAAAACCGATCCAAAAACGATTGCATCGTCCGCCGTGGCATATTATCCCCTCCAACGCATGGAGGCTTACAACCTCTATATCAAAATAAATCTTTACTGGAATTTAATTAGCGGCACCCCGCTCAACCAAACCGGTCCGGCAGCCGAGGCGCAACTCGAAAAATATGAAAAGGGCATGATCGATCAGCTTTCGGGCGCCATATTGTTAAAAAGATCCTCCGGAAACTCACAGATTCTCAAGTCTTGGTGTTCACAACCAAATTGAAACTTCCACAGGAAAATCGTTTACGCCGTAAAAGAGGTACCTGGATCATCACCGGACCCATTGCTTTTAGCCTACTTTGGGCCTCACCCAAAAATTCCACACGCCTTGACCCCATGAATACGTGTACCAGCAACTGATCAACACCAAGCCCCACTGTCGATGATAGAAGCCTGAGAAAAGCCATGCGGGTTGACTGACGAGCCGGTAAGATATCCCCACCTGCGCCATTCTTCACGCCGGCAAATCAGCAAGATTGCAGCCCCACCGAAGATCAAGGGGTAAATGAGAACAACCAAAATAAAATAAACGAAGCAATGCGTAGACGAAATGTTTTACTTCTTCGTTTCTATCATTCAAAATGCAGCTTTGCCGATATAGAGTAGAGTGTGAGGAAAAGACCCTGACCACATTAGCCAAAAGACAAAAGGAGGTAATGAGGATGAAATTGTTGGTGGTAAGTTTGTGTCTAGCTCTCCTGACGACCTTTAGCGCCGTCAATGTCAGCGCCCACCCACCTTGTGGGAAGGTCTGGGTTGAAGGCCACCACAACAAAAACGGGAAATGGATTAAACCTCACTGGAAACATGAGCACTGGGTTCCAGGCCATAATAACAGCCACGGCGTATGGGTTCCTGGGCACTGCAGGTAAGTCTCCATCCTTGGTTTCCCGGGCATCATTGGATTGAATCTTAATCCTTGGCGGCCCGGCTCATCACCGGGCCGGTTGTAATTAAAGATGTTTCCCGCAGCGGACGCAGACCATTTCGTATCTGTCGGCTTCGTCCCTTGTGATTATGTCGCCTTTCGGGACTCGAACTTTTTCACGCCTGGTCAGACAACCGTTGCAGACAAAGCCGTCCATGGATGGAAGCGCAGCGCCCGGAAGCTCGGCACCAACTATCGTCATATCGGGGTCTGGAAGGCGATCAATGAACGGCACAACACTTTCGCGTATGATCGCCACAATCCTTTCTGGTTGCTCTCGGAGCGCGCGCCTGAGCTTCATCAAATGCACATGCGTGAGGGGAAGATCCTCGCCTAACTCCAAAAGTTTCACACCAAAGGCATCTAATATCCAGTCGTCGGGGGGAACGCTACTCAGCCGCTTTGCCTCACTGTTTTCTGAAAGCCGCTCCTTGGTCTTGCGAAATTTTTTCATGGGAATCGGCTCAGCCATTGGAAGCATCCTTTCTGGATTCGGATGCTTCCTTAGCCTCCAGCTTGCGCTTTTCGAGTCGCATCTTTTCCAGGTCGACGGCGAAATTCATTAGGAAATCTTTGTCCGAATCATTGCCCGAGTCCCACAAACCAGACAGAATCCTGATGCATTTCTCCCTGTCAAGTTTGATAGGCGGCTTAGGTTTCCTGGCTCTTCGTCTTCTTTCCTGTCTTGCTCTTTCGTAATCACGAGAGAAGGCCCGCAACGTCCATTCGTCTACCGCGTCCTTCCCGGCCGCTTCGGTCAGTAAATCCAGAATGGGGTCTTTGAGGGTCGGATAGTGCTCGATGATTAGCCTCCATCCCGTCATGGCAAAATCAATGTCCTGAAAACGGGTCTCTGCTTTTTTCATACATGCCTCCAAAAAAGAAGCGCGGAGAAGTTGACAAGGAGCTACTACGCTCCCGGCTGCCCTCACGGAACAGCCACTCTCCGCGCCTGAGTGGGGTAATATTAGCAGAAATTGGCTCTCAGTGCTATTTATCCGACAGGCTCCTAGACACCATTTTCCCGACAGGCTACTAGGGACGACAGGGGACAGTAATATGCCTAAAGTGGCTCTGGTAGAAGATTTCCTTGATGTCTGAAATGTCCCTGTATATCCCGGAAATACCCTGTTTTTAGGTTGTGGCCCCAGAGGCTGCCGGTTCAAATCCGGTCACTCACCCTCCAGTATGAAAAGCCGGTCCCGATAGATTGCGGACCGGCTTTTTCGCGCCTTGATGTCCTGTAGGATCGCACAATTAAAGCCCCGTAGCGCTCAATGGACTTGAGCCGGCATCCCGAATCAATGGCGCAATGGTGCACTCAGGCCACTGCTGAAATCGCCCCGGTGCGTGCGACGAAACTTCGGGCCGAGGCTCCAGGCGGATTACTGTTGTCCCTGCTGGGCCGTTGTTTCGAATAACTTGTCCAGGTTGGAATAGCCGCTGTCGATCGCGTTCTTCAAGTTCTCACAGGCTTTCCTGTTTATATCCACCCATTGCCTCAAGGCCTTCCTTCCCTCTTCGGGTAACCATGCGGCCCCTTCGAACACACCGCCCGTCTGGTCCCACATCATGATCAGACCGCTGATCATCCCGTCGAAAGAAGCCTTTTGCATATCGATCATTTGCTTTGTCATTCTAAACTGCTGATTCATGATTTTTTTCTCCCTGGTTTTGCTTGAACGCGAGAAGACTACGGCCGCAAGCCGTCATTTGTGCGCCCCTGCGTGAGGGGTATGAGTACATGCGAGACTAGAGGCGCCTAGATCGAATGACCCGCAAGCTTTGCCTAATTTAATGTCCTGCTTTCCTCCAAACAAGTCCGGCCCCGAAATAATTCCGAGACGAATCCCCCCCGGAAGAATCGCGAAAAATAGTTTCGAAAGCCACGATGCTTATATTAAAAAGGAATTATCCGGGAACGGGGCCGGACCTTGAAAGAATCGCAAATTCGCATTCCGGCCGGGTTAAACCACATGCTGAATAAGGGAAATACGATGCAGAGATCAATCGACTCCAACTCAACATACAACTATTTAATATACCTGCCCGAGGATTACGTTTCGACAGAACAATGGCCCGTAATCATTTACCTGCACGGGGTCGGCGGCAAGGGCAACTACCTTGAGACACTCAAAGCGCATGGGCTTCCCGAGGTGCTCGAGCGCAGGCACGATTTTCCATTCGTTGCAATTTCGCCGCAATGTCCTTCGGACCAGGAATGGTCTCTGCCTCTTCTGAGCGCATTGCTCGACCATGTAACGGAAGGGTACAATATCGACCGCAATAAAGTCTATCTCACGGGCATCGGCGAAGGCGCAGCCGCCGCATGGCGATGGGCCGCAAAGGAGCCGGAAAGGTTTGCCGCGCTCGCTCCAGTTGGCGGCCCCGGCAATCCCCATGAGGTCTGCAAGTTAAGAGATGTTCCGGTATGGACCTTCCATGGGGCCAGGGACATGATCGTTCCCATATCTGAAACCCAGAGCATGGTGCTTGCCCTGAAGCTTTGCGGGGGCAACGTCAATTTTACTATATACCCGGAAGCCGGCCATGATTCCTGGTCTAACGCATACAATGACCCTGAACTCTACTCGTGGTTTCTCGACCAGAACAGGGCGAATTTTTCGGAACCGGCCTTCGATCCTATGATGGAAGACCTGGATTAAAAGGGCTTGTCAACGCTCCGATTCGGGAAGCGCCTTTTCAGGGCCGATCTCCTCATGCCGCTGTTTCCAGGGACCGCTCGAGGCCTCTGGAAACACAAGCAGGCGCCTTCCGGCAAAATTCAATATCAGTCCAACCAGGGTTGCCGTACACTTCGCCATATATGGAGCAAATCCGGCTTCCATTAAAGATTTTGTCATTCCAACGTCCAGAATTCCCACCGCGCATACTACAAACAGGTAAATCGCTATTTCCTTGGGAGCGTTCCACCTCGCCTTGTGCCGGAACAACAGGAGAATACACAACACATAATTAAAGGCAGCGGCCAGGAAAAAAGCGCACAGCGCCGAAACGGCGGGTGAATACCCGAGCGCGAGCGCCCCAAGGAACAGAGCGAGATTCGCAAGACCTGAAACACCTCCTATGAACAGATATGCTATAAACTGGACGGGCGGCGGAGCTCGATGCAGATTGTATCGCATGATGCAGTAGAGCGCTCTCAGACCGTCCCTCGGGCCGATTTTTTTGCCTTCGGCATATGTGCGCCCGTAATAGGAAATGCCGGTTTCGTAAATACGAATACGCATGTGCGCTATTTTTGCCACTATTTCGGGCTCGAAACCAAACCGGTCCTCCTCAATCGTTATTTTCTGAAGTACGTCCCTCCGGAAAACTTTGTAGCCGGTTTCCATATCGGTCAGGTTCAAGTCTGTAAACATATTCGAGATAAGGGTAAGGAACCGGTTCCCCAGATAATGCCAGAAATACAGGACCCGGTGCTCTCCCGTGGCTAAAAACCGGGACCCCAGCACCACGTCGGCTTTTCCGGATACGAGCGGCCCCAGGAGTCTTTTGAGGTCCGACGGGTCATACTCGAGGTCTGCATCCTGAACGCAGACAAAATCTCCGGTCGCTTTCGCGAACCCGGTCCGCAAGGCCGCCCCTTTCCCCTGGTTTTTTTTGTGCCTGAGCACGACCACCTGTTGCGGATATCTTTCTAGGAGTTCGAAGGCGACCTCATAACTGCCATCCGTTGACGAGTCATCCACTATTATTATCTCCAGCGCCAACTCCGAATCCCCAATCGATATAACTTTCTCAACGCACTGCCGGAGCGTTCCGCGCTCATTAAAGCACGGAATCACGACGCTCAGCCGTGTCTTGCGGTTCTTTTCCCCGGATCTTTGCATCATTTTCCTTCAAAACGGCCGGCCGGCCCTTCGGCGCATCCCTGCACCCCTCTATTTTCTCTGAACGCTTGGAGTACGGTATCCTAGCAGGTACCGCCGCCATTAACAAGCATCGGGAAGCCCCGTGGATGAAACACCGGAAGCAAATTCCGATTCGCTAACCAAGATTTTCTATAGCGGATTGACATGGCGTTTTTTCAGGGATAATCTTTTGCGGGTTCAAATCGATCACCGGAGGGTATCATGAAAAATGCGGCTATTGCTACGGCGCTCCTGATCTGTTTTACGATCTCAAGCTTCGCGGCCGATCTGAGTTCAGCGAGCGGAACTTACATCAACAAACGCGACAAAACACAATTCATAACATTCTATCCGGATGCGACCTTTCACCTCAAGCAGCGCAAACAACCGCCCGACGTCGAAAACCCTTTTATCGAACTATCCGGCAAATACGAACTCAACGGTGAAACTGTTAAGTTCATACTCCAGGATGGTGGAACCGGGACGGGTCAACTTAAAGCAAATGCCTTCATGGACGGCCAGGGCGATATATGGGTGAAGCAGGGAACCGACGACCAGGGTGTACAACGCCCGAAAAGGCATAAATATTTTTAGGGCCTGGGACTCCATCAATTACCAAACAGAAGAAGCGCGGCGCTCAGAGATCCTACTGACAACAGCGTCGACAGGACAATCCCGGCTGAGGCCAAATCCAGATCGCTGTTCAGCTGGGATGAAAGTATGTAGGCTGATGTCGCGGCCGGGAGCGTGAAAAAGACCATTCCGACTCTGAGCGAAAGTGCGCCAACCCCGAATGCTGTCATGATAAAGTACCCCACTACCGGCAAAACGATCAGCTTGGCTACCGAAGATGCCATTGCCAACCCGAAATGAACCTTGAGCCTGGAAGTCTCAAGTGAATGCCCAATGGACAAAAGAGCCATCGGCAGGGTCAATGACGAGACAAGTTTGAATGAATTCTCAACGAACACGGGGAATGGAATCAGAAGCTTGGAATAAAGAAAACCAAGAACACAGCCGAGAATAAGGGGATTGGAGATCAGTTCCTTAAAGATAAAATGGAATTTTTCGCCTTTTTCGAAAGATTTGCCCGAGAACCAGATTAATGTCGAAACGGCCAGAATATTTATAAATGGTATCGCAAAGACTAGAATAACCCCGAATCGCCTGACGCCTTCTTCGCTGAAAACGCTTAAGATGACAGCCATCCCGACATAGGTGTTGAACCGGTAACAGCATTGAGAAAAAGAGCCAACGGCGAAATCACTCGCCCTTGTCAGTTTCACATAACAAAGGCTCAAGACGCTGACAAATAATGTGGCCGCGATAGCTGCCAGACCCAGTTTCCAGTCGAGCGGCCCCGATGGATCGGGAGTTCCCGTCTTCCAGAAAAGCATTACCGGAAAAAAGATATAGTAGATCAGCCTGTCTGAAACGTTGAAAAAATTGCGGTCAGCCAGGTTGAACCGTCTCATGGCATACCCGAGCAGGATTACCATGCATACGGGAATGATACTGTTGACTATTATGAGCATCCGGGAGATCTTCTTTACGAGTGCAAATCCTGAAAGGCGCCAATCTGAATGGACTTGATTACAAAGTCATTTTAAGAATATGAAGCTTTGGAGCCAAAGGCAAATTGTTTCTTGGCCGAAAGGGATTGAAAATACTCATTGTCGAACACACTGCAAATGACCATGGAAGTCATTGCGCCGGTTCCCAAAAGGAACTATGATCGGCAGTCGAAAGCTTAAATCCTGGAAGGGCCCTTTTTAAAAGCCCCGCTTTTACCTCCTCGAAGCAGTTACCCGCGGAGCCAGCCCATGAGGACACACTCACCGGATGGTTTCAGGAAAAGTCTTCTGCGGAGGCGCAAAGCAGCCGTGCATCGTGTGGACAGCCGAGAAATGCAAATCGAGTCTATTACAAACCAGGGGTTACGCAGAAAAGGCAACGAGGACAGGTACCTGGTAAATGCCTTGGATAACGGGCGCGCCCTGCTGGTCATTGCCGATGGAATGGGCGGACATGCGGCGGGTGAAGTCGCAGCGCAACTTGCCGTGGATAGCTTTGAACGCTTTAGTCCCCCCGATCATGATATTGGAACCGAGCTTGCCAAGCGAATGGAGGAGGCTCACGGCAGAATCCTGGAATATTCTCTGGGGGCCCTTTCCTTTAAAGGCATGGGCACGACCCTTACCGCCCTGTTTATCAACGGCAGGTCCGCCTTTTGGGCGCACGTTGGAGACACCCGTATATATCTCTTCCATAAGGGATCGCTCACCCAGGTAACCGATGACCATACGATCCCGGGCAGACTTTTAAAACGTGGTGAAATCACCAGGGAACAGGCCCGGTTTCATCCTTACGGCAACGTTTTGACAAGGTGCGCCGGATGCGAGCGGCATGAGCCGGACTCGGGGACATTTGATCTGGCGCCGGGAGATCTTGTCCTGCTTTCTTCCGACGGGCTCCACGACCTCATGGGCGACGAGCAAATCGCGGCCATCCTGAGAGCTGACATTCCCCTGCGGGAAAAACTCGACTCGATGATTTCGGTATGCCTGGAAGCCGGAGGCAGAGACAACATAACGGGCGTTCTAGCCGCCATTTAAAAGCTGCCACGACAAGTTTTCAAAAACCTCCGCGCAAACCGGTATTATCCTGCTTTCCGGCTTGCGCGGGCACGGCAACCAGTCGCAAGTTTTCCGGCTTCCTCAAAAAGATTCCCACTCAGATTAACCAACTGCTCCTTCAGCTCCCGGCAGCCACTCTTCTGGGGCCGGCGCACGCCAATGCGTGCAGAGTGCAGTTGGACCGGTTGTTCGCTAAAACCGACGGTACGGCTCCCAGCGAGTCAACGATGAGGACCGGGGTCCCTGGTGTTGCCCATTCGAACAGTTTCATAGCCGGAAAGATCGGCAGGTTGATGCAACCGTGCGAGCAATATCCGCCAACTATGTCTCCAGCGTGGATCCAGACCGTCTCGTAGACCCTCAATGCCCACGGCATGGGCGCAGGTACGCCCCAGGCATTCGGGTAGCTCCTGGAGACATGGCTCACGTCCTTCTCCTTCACGGTGAAGAGACCTTCCCTGGTCGTGCCCTCCACTTTCCCGACACAGATGTAGCTGTCCCCTACGAGCTTTCCATTTTCGTACCAGCCTATAAATGGTATGTCTTTGACGATCAGCATGAATTTGGGCAGATCGGCCACATCGGGTATATGTTTCTGAAGCGGCGTCCAGCTACTGAATGCATCGAAATCGTTTGGCACTTTTATCGGTTTTCCGTCTCGGATATCCTGCGCTATATAGTCGAAATCCCTGGCGTTCAGTCTCGCAAGTATTCTAAGGCTGGCGCTGGGGTTAAGGTTTACGTCCCGCTGATAGAGCTTCTCGAGTTCTTTTTCGCTCATCACCCGCTTTGTCCAGGCGCCGTTTGACTTATGATGCGCCTCATCCTGATCTGCCTTTGCCGTTCCAACTCCAAAGCCGACGGCCGTAAATAAGAACATCAATATTATAGATACAACAGAAAATCGACGAGTGTTCATGTTCGCTCCTCCTTTTAAAACGCGGATTGACACTCCACTGCTAATCATCGCAAAAGATAATCATTTCTCCTTTTTATGAATAGCGCGACGGCAAAGAGCAAAGATTTAAGACCGCAGGATCTTTTGCCCTTTTTGCTACCCTTGACATAGTCCGGTGAGCTTCGAAACCCGGAAAAGCAATGTACAAAAACGCACACGGGCCGGCGCCTGAGGCCGCCGGCCCGCTATTCGAATCAAGACCTCAGGCTTGGACTTTAAGATGTCGAAGGCCATCCTTTATGTTATCGGATCAAATCCCGCGGTTCTTGAGCCCGGGGGATCGAAATCCAGACCTGTTTCATCAAAAATAAATTCACGATCCACCTTCACTCAGGCACACACTCATGTCCATCCGGCATCGCAGGCTTATTGGGTGCTTTTTCCGGCTCCAAGCCGTAATATCTGCGGTACAGCACCCGTTCATCCCGGCCCAGCGCACCAAGAAGCACTAATAAATGGTTCTGCAGCGAGACTTTAAGAATTCCCTTGCGCAGATATCTGTCAGGAGAAGAATAGGCCCTGGCCGGGATGATCGCAATACGCCCTGTTTTCCGAAGTTTGCCTACCAGGTCGATATCTTCCAGCAGGTAGCGGCGGCCGAAGCCGCCTGCCCTGTCAAAAGACTCTTTTTTGCAGAAAAGCCCCTGGTCCCCGTATGGTAATTTGAAAAGCAGCGTTCTCAGATTGGCCCATCCCGCAATGAGGCTGAGCGCCCGGTTGGACGGAAAAAAGGCCAACTTGAAGCAGCCAAGCGCCGCCTTGACATCCAGGCAAGCCCTGCGGATCAGATATGGGAAATCGGGAGGTGGGACCGTATCGTCATGCAAGAAAAAGAGGATTGTACCCCCGGCAAGCATCGCTCCGGCGTTTTGCTGGATACCACGTCCCCTGGGGCTGAACGCAAACGTAAGAAATGGCGATATGTTGCGCGGGGCGACCTTGTTGTCAAAGGCGCCCCCCTGCACGACCACTATTTGGTCTCCAGGCCAGATCGAATTTTCAAGATAGTCCAAAAAAGGCGAGAGCTTTCGTGGGTCGGCCAGAGTGGGAATGATAATGGAAATAGAGCCGGTGAACAGGGGGTCGGCTGCCAGTCGATCAAAATCGCGCTTGCGGTCTACATCGTTTCTTTGGGCTGCCTGGAGGATGTGAAACCCGCTGGCTTCGAGTTCTCGGGCTGTCCTGGAAAAGACGTCGCCGGTTCCCCAGTCGCTGAAATCGAAAGGGGCCTCGATGGGGCGGCCGGTCCCGATCAGATAGAACCCGCCGTCGGCAGCCGGGCCCAGCACGACGGCATCTTCTCCGGCATTGCGAAACGCCCCCTCTATGTCCGTGATTTCAATGTCCGCCAGATCGGTCCCGATGAGCACAGCTTTGCCGGCGCCCATTGCAAATGCTCGACGCAGCGCGTTTCGCATTCGCTCGCCGAGATGTTGTCCCTCCTGGGGACAAAACTCCCATGGACCGCGGAATTTTCTCCTCAATTTCTCAACAGAGTCCTCCGGAGTATAGCAAATAATCGTTCGAACCTTTGGGTCCCTGCGCTTTAAATCGCAGACCACGCCCAATGTCCTCCGGATAAGCTTCTCATAGATTTCGGCGGCCCTTTCAGGTCCGATGGACTCCGAGAGCCGTTTTTTCACCCTGCCGGGTTCAGGGTATCTCAAAAAGACCAAAAGTGCGTTATATGACGGCATCATTAGACCAGATTGAATTTCGGGTTAGTCGGATAAGTACGGAAGCGCCTTCACCGAACCAGGGATCGGAGTAAAATCCATCGCCACACCGCATACGGCTGATCATGCCGGTATTCCTCGCGGTCCGTGAAATCCGCTTTGCCCCTTTCATTCGACAGGGAGCGGTCTTAACGTTTTGTCCTGCCGGCATGTATCATCGAATGTAGGACTTAAGATAATTAATATTCGCTCCAAAGTTGATAAGATTTTTTTATTTTGTTTTTGGGCGCCGCGGCAATATAGGTAATACCATCTTGTTTTGGTTTGGTTGGAGGAAGCACCCTTTGGCAAAGCCGGGGATTATCGAGAAGATATTTATCTTGACGAAGCGTCCGTTATTCCTTTAATATCAACCATTCACCCCGTTCAGCGCGCACGAACCCTAACAATTGGTCTTACCGCTTCTCAAGAGGTCCGCAACTCTGAGTGAAAGGGAAAGCCGATGGCCGATAATAAACTTTTCAATAAGTTTTGCGAAGTACTCGGAAAAGAAAACGTCTTCCAGGACGAAGCCGACCGCCTCGCCTATTCCTATGACGCCGCGGTGCTGGCCCCTTCCCTGCCCTCGATCGTCTTGCGGCCGACCACAAGCGAGGCATTAGGCAAAGCGATCCGGCTTTGCAGTGAAAATTCGTTGCCGATCACTGTCCGAGGGGCCGGAACTAATTTGAGCGGCGGGACCATTCCCCTGCCCGGCGGGGTCGTAATACTGATTACGGCCCTCAACGAAATCATCGAGATAAACGAAGAGGACCTTTACGCCGTTGTCCAGCCAGGGGTGATAACGGCCAAACTAGCAGCCGAGGTGGAGTCCAGGGGCCTTTTCTATCCCCCGGACCCGGGCAGCCAGGCAGTATCCACCCTGGGCGGCAACGTGGCTGAAAACGCGGGGGGGCTGCGGGGGCTCCGATACGGGGTTACTCGCGACTACGTGATGGCACTTGAGTTTTTCGATGCCGAGGGCGAACTGGTAAAAGCCGGCGCGAGGACTGTTAAATGCGTGACGGGCTATAACCTCGGCGGTCTGCTCGTCGGCTCCGAAGGGACGCTGGGAGTTTTCAGCAAGATAATTTTGAAGCTGATTCCCATGCCTGCCACCCAAAAAGCCATGATGGCCGTTTTCTCCGAAGTGCCGAAGGCCACCGAGACCGTTTCAGCAATTATCGCCAACCACATCGTCCCGGTAACACTTGAATTTATGGACAACTTTACCATTCGGGCGGTGGAAGACTACGCCCATGTCGGGCTTCCTGTCGACGCCGCGGCCCTTCTGCTCATAGAGGTTGACGGCCATCCGGCGCAGGTTGAGGAAGAGGCCGCGAAGGTCGAGGAACTCTGCCGCCGCATGGGAGCGCTGGAGGTTCGCGTGGCGCAAAACGCTCAGGAGCGGGACAAGGTTTGGGAAGCTCGCCGGGCCGCGCTTTCGGCATTATCCCGAATCAAGCCAACAACCGTTTTGGAAGACGCCACCGTTCCCCGCAGCAAGGTCCCCGCAATGATACGTTCCATCGACGAAATCAGCCGCAAGTTCAACATACTGATCGGGACCTTCGGCCATGCCGGTGACGGCAATCTTCACCCGACCATTCTGACGGACCGTCGCGACAAGGAAGAATGGATACGTGTCGAACAAGCCATCGACGCAATTTTCGATCGCGCGCTCGCGCTCGGAGGGACTTTGTCGGGAGAACACGGGATCGGCTTAGCCAAATCCAAATACATGGAAAAAGAAACCGGCCGCGCCACCATCCTCTACTCACGCCGGATAAAGTCGGCACTGGATCCCAAAAACATCCTCAACCCTGGCAAGATCATTGGAGAATGAGCATGTACGACATGAAAAAGCTGGCCGCGCTGGTCAGGGAGCTTGAAGACCAACTTATGGTCTGCATGCGGTGCGGGATGTGCCAGGCTGTGTGCCCTGTTTTTGCCGAAACCGGCCGCGAGGCCGACGTCGCCCGCGGGAAACTGGCTTTGCTCGACGGCCTTATCCAGGAGATGTTCAAAGACCCCAGGGGAGTACAAGATCGCATGATGCGCTGCCTCCTTTGCGGCTCATGCGCGGCCAACTGCCCGAGTGGCGTCAAAGTGCTCGATATCTTCTTTAAGGCGCGGGCCATCCTGGTTGGCTACATGGGGCTTCACCCGGCAAAAAAAATCATTTTTCGAGGCATGCTTGCCCACCCGGAGCTTTTCGACAGCTTCGTGAAACTGGCGAGCAGGCTCCAGGGCATCTTTGTAAAACCCGTAGATGAGCTTCTCGGCACCTCATGCGGACGCTTTTTCTTTCCGCTGGCCCCGAGGCACATAAAGACCTTTGCGCCGGAATCCTTCCACTCGGCCGCGGGCCGGCTCGACACAAACGGCGTGTCGGGACTCAAGGCCGGTTTCTTCGTGGGTTGCGTGATCGACAAAATATACCCTAACGTCGGCCATGCGGTTTTGCGCGCCCTCGAGCACAACGGGGTCGGCGTTTTTCTCCCTGACGAACAGGGCTGCTGCGGAATACCCGCGCTTTCCTCGGGGGACCTCAAGACCTTTCAGAAACTGATTCGCTACAACCTTGCCAGGTTCTCACGAGGCGATCTCGACTGCCTGGTCACGGCCTGTGCGACATGCACGTCCACCATAAAGAAGCTCTGGCCGATGTTCGCCGAGGACCTGAGCGGTGCGGAAAAATCCAAGATGCGCGAATTGGCCGAAAAAACGATGGATATAAGCCAGTTTCTTGTGGAAAAAACAGGCCTTGCAGCGCCGGCCTCACATCATGAAGGCGAAAAAACTCTCCTGACCTATCACGATCCATGTCATTTGAAAAAATCGCTCGGTATCGCCGCACAGCCTCGAACGCTTCTTCGCGCCAATCCCCGGTATGTTTTCAAGGAGATGAGCGACGCGGACCAGTGCTGTGGCTCCGGGGGAAGTTTCAACCTTCAACATTACGGGATATCGGCCTCAATCGGAAAGCGAAAGCGTGACTCTATCGTGCGGTCCGGATGCTCGACGGTTGCTACGAGCTGCCCCGCGTGCATGCTTCAGATAAGCGATATGCTCTCGCAGGCGGGCGAGCGTATCCAGGTGAAACACGCCGTCGAAATCTACGCCGATTCACTGGAGTGAGGTCTCAATGCTTACGCACATTAAACCAAAGCGTATTTCAGATCTGGTTTTCGAACAGTTGCGCGACCTGATTTTCAAAGGAATCCTCAAGCCGGGCGATCAGCTCATGAGCGAACGCGAACTTGCCGGGAGTCTCGGGGTTTGCCGTCCTACGGTAAGAGAGGCCATAAATAGGCTGGTCACGCTCCATCTGCTCGAGCACAGGCAGGGCCAAGGCACTTTTGTCGTTGAACCCGCCGTGGAAAAGAACCCGCTCGGCCTGTCGCACGACCGGGAGGTATCTTTGGCGGACCTGCTCGAGGTCAGGCTGGGTCTCGAATGCAACGCAGCAATTATGGCCGCTCGCAGGGCGGCCGAAGAAGACATTCGGGATATGGAAAAAAGCCTCCTGGATATGGGGTCGCCGATAGATGCGGGAGGCTCGGGCAGTAGCGCCAACCTTACGTTTCACATGGCTTTAGCCTATGCCACAAAAAATACTGCCCAGATACACATTATGAAAAACTTCCATGATCTGCTCTCCTGCCGGACCAGGGGCCTCCAACTCCTATACGCCGAACCCGTCACTCTCGCAACGATCATCCGGCAGCACGGCAATATTCTCAAAGCGGTTCGGGGGCGGGATCAGGACGCCGCGTGCACCGCTATGCGCGAGCACATCGCATTCATTATCGATTTCGTGCACGAAAAAAAGATTTCCTGACCTTTCATGCCCTGAAGTGTTCCATCCCTCGCCGGTCCGTCTCAACCGGACGGCTCACGCGCTTCATTGCTGCCAGGAAACATCAATCGTCAAACCTGAACAGTTCGTTGGCCCTTGCAAAGCTCAGCAGATAGCGGCCCATGACGATCATCTGTGTCTGGTACTCCAGGAGGGCTTTGCGCTTGATGCCCGCTTCCTCGGTCGTGAGAACGAGCGGGATCCACTTCTCTTTATTGGGATGGTCCTCGGGAGGATTGAGTTTTGACCATGTCCCCGAACCTTGGCCCATGGGCCACTGCCCATAATGAATAAGGTAGATGAACCATGTAGGCTTGAATTCCGGATGTTCCCTGCTCAAATGCTTCCACGCCTGCCTGACGAAAAAGTGTGTTGAGGAATGATCCGGGTGCGTATCCTCGGGCCCGGTCGTCGCCAACATGTTAGGCCGAAAATCCGAGAGCACCCGTTCGATTTCCATTTGCAGACCATCACCGGTGTAACCCGCCTGTGGCACGAGGACCGAAAGTGCGGAAGGCCGGTTTTCCTTGGTGGTGGGAGACGTGTAGACCTCCGATTTTCCATGCGGTTTCGGACGAAGGGCGGTCAACCCCCCGTCGGGAAAGCGCAGGAAAATAATATCGCTCTCCTTCATCCCCAAGGTCGCCAAGGCTTTGCGAGATTCCTCCATGCGGTCTTCGCCGTAATCACGGAAGTCCTTTGCAGTGGGACTGGAGATATGTCCCCCCATTTCAACCGCTTCCGGAAAGCCGTCCCCGTTCGTCATGAAGACCACTTGAACGCTTCCGCCTGTTTTGATAACACGCTGAACCAGACCCGCCGCTCCGAGGCACTCGTCGTCAGGGTGCGGCGAAAAGACCATCAGGCGAGTGTCCTTCGTTATGAACGGCTCTATGGCCTTCGGTTTCTCTGCCGTCTTGGGTTTTTCGACTTTTTTGGGTTTTTCCGCCAGAGCGCCGGCAGGAGCCAAAGTCATAATGGCGAACAGCAGCATCATTAATACCTGTAGCACGTCTTCCTCCTCCGATTCCTGGGCAGTTATACTTATGATGAGACCGTTTGCGCAACAAAACGAGGCTGAGACAATCAAGAAAAGCCTGGAAGAAAACCCCTTTTATATCTTAACAAACCTGTGCCGCCGACGAGCACAGGTTATTTCCAAACGAACATCAGAGGTTTGATATTAGCATGGTGTCAGGCAGCGTCAAGCTCAATGCTGACAGTACGCGGCAACAACCCCCTAACCGACGAAGTGAGGGGCAACCATTCCCATTAGAGCATAATAACAAACCCCGCCGGCGGCGGGATTTGAAGTTCACATTTCTCGGGAAAACTTCAACGGCTTGGATCAAACAGTTTGAGATAATCTCCATAGCCTTCCTTTTCCAAATCCTCCCTCGGAACAAACCTCAGGGCGGCTGAATTCATGCAATAGCGCAGGCCGGTCGGCGCCGGTCCATCGTTGAACACATGCCCGAGGTGGGAATCCCCGTGCTTGCTCCTGACTTCGGTTCGCACCATGAAAAATCCTCGCTCTTTTCTTTCCACTATGTTGTCCGGCTCAAGAGGCCGCGTAAAACTCGGCCAGCCGGTCCCCGAATCATACTTGTCAAGCGAACTGAAAAGTGGCTCCCCGGACACGATATCCACATAAATTCCTTCCTTCTTGTTGTCCCAATACTCGTTTTTAAACGGCGGTTCGGTGCCCTCCTGCCGGGTGACCGTATACTGAATGGCGCTCAGCTTCTTTCGAAGCGTCTCATCATCGGGTTTGAAGTATTTCGCCCCCGGCGCGACCTTTTCTTCGGTCTTCGATGCCGTTTCGTAGACTTCCATATTTTTCCCCCATATTTTCGTTAGAAATTGGTCCCTTCCGGAATTGAACCTGTAGTAGCGGTAGCGCACCGGATTTTTTTTGTAATAGCCCTGATGATACTCTTCAGCAGGGTAGAATTTTGAAACTGCAACTATTTCTGTAACAATCGGTTTGTCGAAACGACCGGAAGCCTCAAGTTTGCGCTTTGACTTTTCGGCCGCTATCCGCTGCCCGTCGTTATTGTAAAAGATGACGCCGCGGTACTGCGCGCCACGGTCGACGAACTGTCCTCCAGGGTCGGTCGGGTCCGTGTGCCTCCAGAAAAAATCCACCAACTCTTCGTAGGTTACTTTTCCAGGGTCGTAAATGACCTGAACCGCTTCCACATGTCCAATCCCCCCGGACGAAACTTCCTCATAGGTGGGATTCTCGGTGCGCCCGCCCGTGTATCCCGATATGACCTCGACGACACCGTTGACTTTCTCGAAATCGGCTTCGACACACCAGAAACACCCTCCCGCAAATGTAGCCCTGGGTAATTTGCTGTATTCTCCATCAATGGCTGAGCTCTTAGCAACTCGAGGGCCGTTCGAGTATTGCATCCCCAGCAGAATAATTCCTGTCAATACGATTAATATGGCCGGCAAGATCACTTTCATTCCCGGTTCTCCTCTCATATTGGCGCCTCTGCGTTTTACGCCCAGGCGGCCGATTGGCTGGCAGGTTTGTCTCCAGCTATGCCCAAGATAATTCCCAACGGTAATGAAAGGCTCAAGCGAATGTAAAGATAAGGTAATGATTTCCTGCAAAAGGGCAAAATGAACATCGGTTCCGACGTCCGGAATGCATCGGAGTAAGGAGCCAAGGCTTGCGCAAAACCAACCGGGTCTTTAACGTATGCTTCAGACAGGCAACCTGTATTGAAAAACCTCAGGACATGAAATCATGGCCAGCACCGTTCTCATCGTTGAGGATGACAACAAGACTGCTACGCTTATCAGCCTTTATCTGCGACGCGAAGGATACGACACTGCCATTGCGCCCGATGGCGTGGAAGCCTTGAGCATGGTCCGGCAGAAAGACCCCGCGGTAGTCATTCTGGATCTTATGCTCCCCCGGCTCGATGGATGGGAGGTCTGCCGCAAAATACGGGAATTTTCGGATGTCCCCATACTGATGCTCACGGCCAGGGGCGAGGAATTCGACCGGGTACTGGGGCTGACAATCGGTGCGGATGACTATATGGTCAAGCCGTTCAGTCCTCGTGAGCTTGTCGCTCGAATCAGGGCCATACTGAGACGAATGAGCACCATCCCGAGGGACGGCTCCGATAAGCTCAAGGTGGGAAAGCTCGTTCTGGACGGTCGCAAACACGAAGTGAGCGTGGATGAGCGCCGTATTTTGCTCACTCCATCGGAATTCAAGCTGCTTAGGCTGTTCATGAATGCGCCGGGGCGGCTCTTCACGCGGGAAAGGCTCCTCGATGCCCTATACCCTCACGGCGAAGAGGTCGTCGACCGGGTGATAGATGTTCATATAGGCAAGCTGAGGCAAAAACTCGAAAAAGACCCCGCCGATCCAAAATACATATTGACGGTAAGAGGGTTCGGGTACCGGTTGGCCCAGGATGATGAGCAAGAGGGACCTTTTTCATGAGACAGGGCATCCTACTGAAACTTCTGGCAATCAATGTCCCTGTGGTCGCGGTCGTAATCGTCGTTCTTTGGCTGGTCCTGGACACCCTTGCCGCCGATTATTTCTCGGTCCTGATGAAAGAGTACCGGATCAGTCCGACCGATGCGCACCAGATGTTCATCCACTCTGTGCACCGCTATCTTCTTTGGACCAGTATCGGCGCTCTGGTGCTGGGGGCCCTTCTGAGTTTCCTGCTGACCCACATGGTATTGCGCCCGCTCTACCAGATGATAAAAACCACCCGCCTGATTTCCAAAGGCGATTACTCCTTCAGAGTACAGGCAGGTTCGCACGATGAGATCGGCGAGCTTGCAAACGCTTTTAACCGCATGGCCGCAAGCCTGCAGCGTGTGGAACAACTCAGAAGAGACATGGTTTCCAATGTCGCCCACGAACTTCGCACGCCGTTGACCAATATCAGGGGATATCTGGAGGCCCTGCAGGACGGTGTCGTTTCTCCCACGCAGGAAACGTTTCAACTGCTTTTGGAAGAAACCCTGAGGCTCATCCTCCTTGTAGAAAACCTGTTGGACCTGGCCAGGGCCGACGCCGCAAAGATCAGCCTTGACCTGGAACAGATCGAGATCGCCGATTTGGCCTCTCGTGCTTTGAAAAAGTTCGACCTGGAATTCAGGCAGAAAAACATTCAGGTTACGTCGGAATTGAACGAAGGAGCAACGGCGCAGGCCGACCGCGAAAAAATCAGCCGCGTGATTGAAAATCTTTTAAAAAACGCGCTGCAGTATACCCCTGAAGGGGGAACCGTAATGGTGCGAACCGGAAGTTTAGGCCGGGAGGTAAAGTTCTCTATCGAAAACAGCGGCCCGGGGATTGAAACCAGGGACCTGCCGTTTGTTTTCGAGCGTTTCTACCGTGGAGAAAAATCCCGTTCCAGAGACTATGGCGGCACGGGAATAGGCCTTGCCATCGTAAAAGAGATCGTAGATGCCCACGGCGGTAAAGCGGGGGTCGAAAGCATAGCTGGGAAAACTCTTTTCTGGTTCAGTCTTCCTTACAGGGACCGGGAAGAAACGGTCTTTCCTACCTAAGATAAACTCGAAGGGGCCTTTCCAACGCGGCCCACTCATCTCGCGTCTGAACAAACCCCACGCCCCGCGAGGTGGGCTCGATCCGATCATTGCTGGTGTGCCTTCGAACTTGCTATTATTGATAGCTCGCTTCCCGACGATCAAGGGCTCAACCTAAAACTTCCCCGCATTCCCAAGAATTCGGCAGCGCGCGTTTTTGCGCGCGGCCGATCGCTCGGCGGTGTCGGCGACTGGCCCCGCGTTTCGCGAGGCCGCCGCCGACACCGCCACATAGAGCCGCGCAGCGGCGAGGGGGTGTGGGGGGCAAGCTCCCCACGCTCTTTATCTTTAAAGGCAACGGCCCGATTTGATGGAAATATTCAGGGCAATCTATCCGGCTGACGAAGATTTTGCGGATTCATCGTCCGCGGTCCGGACCGTTCGGATTTTGGCGGACACAAAACGCCGCCTGTTTAGTCGTCCGGCATCCAGAGTTCGTTAGACCTGGCGAAGCTCAACAGGAACCTGCCCATGACGAGGATCTGGGAATGATACGCCATGATGGCTTTGCGTTTGCTCTCCATTTCCTCGGGTGTAAGCTGAAGCGATATCCAATGCCTTTTTTTATCAGGGAAGCCATCGGGAGGATCAAGGTGCAACCCGGTGCCCGAACCCTGCGCAATCGGCCATTGCCCAAAATGGATAAGGAAGGTGAACACCCTGGGTTTGAGGTCCGGATGTCTCGTATTCCAACTTCGCAACGCCTCCTTAACGAAATAGTAAGTCGAATTATGGTCCGGGTGCCGGTCCTCGGGCGGGGTGGTAACCACCAGGTCAGGTCGAAAGTCGGCGATCACCTCTTTGATTTCCCTTATCAGGTCCCGGCCGGTGTACTCCGTGTCAGGGACAATGCATTCGAATACCGGGGGATGGTTTGCCCTGGTGAAAGGAGACCTGTACGCCAACGGGTGTGCGCGAAACTTCAAACGCAGATAGGTCAACCCGCCGTCCGGAAAACCAAGGAAGATCACATCGCGCTCCTTCAACCCAAGGGCGGCGGTCGCCTTAAGGGCCTCCATCCGGCGCTCCACTCCGTATTTGCGGTAGTCCTTTGAGGTGGGATGCGAGATGTGATTTTCCCTTTCCACCCCTTCCGGAAATCCGTCTCCGCTTGTTATAAACACTACCTTGACCTTTCCTCCTGCCTCAAGCACACGCTGAATGAGGCCGCCGGCTCCAAGGCTCTCGTCGTCAGGGTGCGGCGAAAAGACGATAAGATGTGTGGTATTCGAGATCAGGGGCTCAATGGCCTGCGGTTTTTCCGTCTGAGCACCGGCAGGGACCAATGCGGCCAGTGCAAAAAACAGCATCAAAAATACCTGGAACAAGCTCAATTCCTCCGTTCACAAAACTGGATTTGTCCGCGGCCCGACTTCACATGAAGCATAGTACAAAGTCCGGTCAAGGCAAACACTCATGGGTGGCTGGAAATCGGAGCTCCTCGCAATCCGGCGACGAGTCGCCACCAGTAGCGGCTCCTTTATGCGAATTAGTCTCCGATATGCTTGATTCACGGGTTTCGAGTTCGTAAATTCTCAACATGAATATATCGCACATTGATGGTCCGAATTGACCCTTTTCGAAAGGAGGATAACATGGGCGATCTGGTCGTCAGCACATTCAGGAATAAATCACAGGCGGAGCAGGCCCGCCGCGAGCTGCTTGACAGGGACCGCGACGGCGCACTGGGCCTGGAGGATGTGGTAACCGTGGAAAAGACGCAAACCGGCAGGATCAGGCTTCATCATTTGAGCTATTTCTCTTTAGGCGGTGCATTCGGCGGCGCATTCCTCGGCGCGGTCATCGGCGCAATTCTTCTGAACCCGATTTTCGTTCTGGGCGGCCTGCTTGTGGGGTTCATAACGGGCCTCGTCTACGGTTTGACTTCAACAGTAGGAATCAGTCGCGATACCGTAAGAAACCAGGGCATTAATCTGGGTCCCGGACAAGCCGCTCTTTGCGTTCAGCCTGGTGAAAACTCGGTTCAGGTTGCCGAGGCGATCAATAAATCCACAGGCGACACTCTCCAAACCAGCATGTGCACCATCGGTGAAGGGGATATGCAGTGCAGGCCCTGGGCTGGTGCAACCAGTCATGGCTTTCCAATTGAAAGAGACCGGACCCAGGGTTAACTCATTACTCATAATTATCGAACTGAGCGAAAATCTCTCATCGCCGCCCGTGTGGTGATCGAGAGATTTTTTTGGCTCCTGGAGTTGCGGCTAACCTGGTCGAACCCGCCGCGGCCTGCCCTTCGAAACTTCGGCATAATCGATGAGCATGCGAAACTGGTTCTGGAGCGCATGTTCTTCGACCCCGAGCGGCGCCTTAAAAAAAGAAGCCAGGTGTGTCATCAGTCCGCTCTCGCCACGCCTCTTTGCGAGTGCCGCGAGACGAACGAGATCCAGGACCAGCGGGGCGGCAAGTATCGAATCGTATCCCTGCCAGGTAAATTGGAGCGACATCCTGGCGCCGAGAAATCCTTTGAAGTGAATGAAATTCCAGGCCGTTTTCTGGTCGCCGAGGGAGGGAACATAACCAATGCTGACCGAAGTATGGGGGGAATATCCGAGGATTTTGGGCAACACCTGGTCTTTAGTCCTGATTTTCGATTCCCGGTTTCCAGGATGATTGAGTATCTGTCCGTCCATGTTGCCCAGTATGTTGAATCCCTCCCAGCTCATTATCTCAAGATTTCGCCAGGCAAACATTGGCGCCAGGGCTGATTTTACGAGCGTTTCGCCGGTCTTGCCATCGTTTCCCATGACCGGAACGCCCCTTGACCCTGCAAGCTGCACGACCGCATCCGGCAGGGCGCCGTTTGACGGCGTAAAGTTTATATATGGGCACCCTTCCAGGATTGCGGCCACGGAGTACAGTGTGCTGGCCCGCACCTTTTCCCTTTCATTGCCGGCAATGGCTTTTTGCAGCAACTCGAGTTCGAAATGGCAGGCATCGGGCGCCAGGGGCGGTTCCGTCGAGGCAAGATTTATGACAACTGCTTCATCTAGCCCCTGTCTGCTTCTGAATGTTCGAAATTTGCCGCGTATCTCCTCTATTTGCTGCTTGAGGGTTTTTCCCGCGGCACCGTCATGGCCGGCAAGCTTTTCTATTGCCTCGCCGCAGTTGCTTGCGCATCCGCAATCGACCTCGCGCTGAAATTCTTCCAGTTCAGCTCTGATTTCCATCAGGATTGCAGGTGCGACCGGGGCCATCCGCTCGAAAATATCGCCGGAATTTGATTCCGTTCTTATATCACAGCCGCCGAATACCAGGTCCGCGGGGTCGATAAGATCTACTCCATCGAAGACCTGCGAACTGGTGACCATTCCCGTTGGCGGCGCCAGCTCTTTTTTCAGGGCAAGGGCGCCCGCCACCACCGTTGAGGAAATGGAACCGAGCGCGCCTATGAGGTAAACGCCTGTTTTGTTCAATGATGACATGATTCGGCTGCTCTTCTGCCATGGTCCCGGAATCCGGGAACGTCCACTTGTTTTCAGGCCGATTTTCTTCAACTGGAAAAAGACTCCTCTTAATAGTAAATTGTTTAAGCTGAAGGAAGTCAATTTTTCATCTGGCTACCCGCTTGCTTCAATCTTAGATTCTTAATCACCTGATCGGGATTTGTCTAATCCGTGGAGTTTGAATCAACTTCGGAGGCGTTAATGTTTAAACACATCCTGCTACCTTCCGACCTCACCGAAAGAAACCGCAAAGCAATGGATATAGCTGTCGAAATGGCGCTCGAAAATGAAGCTGCGGTTACCCTTCTTCACGTAATCGAAACGGTCGAAGGCGCCGAGTCCGAGGACTTCAGGAAATTTTACAAGCAACTTGGCGCACGCGCCGGCAAGACCCTCGACAAGCTTATCTCCGAGTACGGCCGTGAAGGCCTCAGCATCGAAAAGCAGATAATTTACGGAAAACGAGTTTACGAAATACTCAATTTTGCGGACGCACATAATGTCGATTTGATTATAATGAGCTCGCACGAACTCGATCCCGGCAACGCCAGCGAAGGCTGGGGTACGATCAGTTTCAAAGTAGGGGTCCTTTCTCACTGCCCGGTCATGCTTGTAAAGTGAGCCCTGTGGAACGAAGAATAATGCACCTGGATATGGACGCCTTTTACGCGGCCGTCGAACAGTCGGATAACCCCGAGTTGCGTGGAAAGCCGGTAATAGTCGGCGGCGCAATGCGGGGGGTAGTCTGCGCGGCCTCCTACGAAGCCAGGCGCTATGGCGTTCATTCCGCCATGCCCGTTTTCCAGGCACGGCAGCTTTGTCCGCGGGGGGTTTTCCTTCCCGTGCGCATGGAGCGCTACAGGGAGGTGTCCCGCATGCTCATGGAAATCCTGCGGGGTGTATCTCCTCTTGTAGAACAGGTCTCAATCGACGAGGCCTTCGCGGACATCACTGGAACTCAAAGGCTGCACGGTCCCGCGGATGCGCTGGCGCATCGGGTTAAAGAGGCGGTCCGTGAGACCACTTCGCTTACATGTTCGATTGGAATAGCGCCGAACAAATTTCTCGCCAAAATCGGCTCCGATTTCAACAAACCGGACGGCCTGACGATAATCGAAGAAGAGCAGGTCAGGGAATTTTTGCAAAAACTGCCCGTGGGAAAGGTCCCCGGGGTCGGCAAAAAGACCCGGGAAGACCTTAAGACGCTGGGGATTGTTTTTGCCTCGGACATTTTGAAGTTCCCGGCCAGGTTCTGGAGTAAGAAATTCGGCAAATGGGGCGACGCCCTCTATGAAAAAGCCCAGGGGATAGACAATTCCCCAGTCGAACCTCACTGCGACCCCAAGTCGATCAGCGCCGAACGGACCTTGCCGGAGGATACCGACAGCATCGCCGATCTTGAGAAGCTCCTTCTGTCTCAGGCCGAGGAAGTCGGCCGTGAGCTGCGCAAGCTCGGATTCACGGCAAGGACGGTAACGCTGAAGATAAAACTCTCCGATTTCAAGCTGAGCGCCAGGAGCCGGACCCTGCCCGAGCCGTTCGATACTACCGAGGTCCTTTTCAGCACCGGACAGCGGCTTCTGGGAGAGCTCAAATTGAGGCGCAAGATACGGCTCATCGGAATAGGCGTATCGAACCTTTGTTCCGGCCCCCGTCAAATGACCATTGGGGCAGCCGGGGATCAAAGCGGCAGGCAGGAGCGGCTTGACAGGGCCCTCGACCTGATCCGCGGCCGCTTTTGCAACAACACGGTCGTGCGCGGCCGGATGCTCGACGAACCTTAGCGCCCATTGGCCCTCACCCCTGAATTTTCTGTCCTTGAGACCTTTGAGGAGGAACTAACTTGCCGGACGAAAAAAACAGATACCTTCGCGAGGACTTCGGCGAACTTCCCGTACGCCTGGAACATCTCGACATCTACCTTAGTTTTCTGGACGACAAAGTCGAAGCCACGAATTGCCTGCGGATGACCGCCAGGCTGGACCTTGACCGGATATCGCTCGATGCCTGCGACCTCGAGATACGCAGCGTCGAATTGTGTACCAGCCTTGATGCGGCCGGGGAACCCCTTCAATATGAGTACATTACCGGCCAAAACAGGCTGATTGTCCTTCTGCCGCGAAAAGTAACCGGCGGGGAAACTTTTCTCGTTCGCACCAAAACGGTCTGCCACCCGTCGGATCACGTCCTCGAAGGCATCTACAGGGACGTCACTCCCCCCGGAGCACCCCAGCAGTACATGTCTCAATGCCAGCAATGGGGTTTCCAGAGGATAATGCCCATCTTCGATGACTGCCGCGCCAAATGTACCATGAGGACGACCCTGGAAGCCGATGTAGCCTATACTCACCTCATTACCAACGGCGACGTCGATCCTGCTGCCAACCCGGAACTCGTTCCAGTTCGCAAACCAGGTCAACCCGACAGGCAGATCATAACTTTCAATAACGCCATTCCGATGCCCCCTTACCTTTTCATCGCCTGCGCCGGGACCTGGGACGTTCTCAGGGACCAGGTCATCTATGACAATGGCCGCACCGTTAAGCTCGAATACCTTGTTCCTCCCGGCCAGACGGACGGCGCGCAAATCCCGATGACAATTCTCAAAAAGGCTGTCCTTTGGGTCAAGGCAACCCAGGACTATGAATATACGGGGGATACCTATCGAACAATCTGTATGGGAAAGTCAAATTTCGGAGGCATGGAAAATGCCGGGAATACGACAATCGTCACGGATGCGGCGCTGATCGGCGAACACACACTCGACCAGTTTCTCCTTTATGCCCACGCGGTGATAGTACATGAGTTCGAACACAACCAGTGCGGCAGTGAAACGACAATGGAGACGCCCTTTGACGTCTGGCTGAACGAAGCCTACACGGTGGATGTGGAAAGGCAGTTCATGGCCGACGTTTTCGATCCCGCGCTCGTCAGGCTCAATCAGGTCGAAAGCATTCGAAATCCGCTTCTCGGACCGCTCGCCATAGAAGACTCCGGCCATGCAGGCCGCATTGTCCGCGAGGGCTTCAATCACCCGGACGAACTTATAGACGGGGTCACCTATGTCAAGGCGGCCGAAGTCATTCGCATGCTGCGCCTGCTCATCGGCGCCGATAACTTCGCGGCGGGCAAGGCCCTTTATTTTTCGAGGTATCGCTTCGCAAATGCAAATACCGACCAGTTTTTCGAATGCTTCGAAGAGGTTTCCGGAAAAAGGCTCGATGAATTCAAAAAACAATGGCTCTACAGGATCGGCTACCCGGGCGTGCGCGCCGAAACGTCGTGGGACCCTGAAAAAAAGACGTTTCACATCGCGCTGAGCCAGCAAATCAGCGATGGAAAAGCTCCTTTTGTGGTTCCTGTCCGGCTCGCCCTGGTCGACCGGCACGGCACGGACATTCCCGGCGCAGATCGGGTCTTCGAGCTTAATGGGGCCCAAGCCGAACTGGTTTTCGAAAATCTTACGGCGCCTCCCGCTTTCGCCTCGGTAAACAGGGACTACTCTTTCTACGGGACCTTCGTAAATCAGAGCGCAAACACCGAAACGCTCATCTTACAGGCCAGGACCGACCCGAACCATTACTGCCGCGTCGACGCAATGCGCGTGCTCACCGATATCGAACGCAAGAAGCTTTTGCTCGGTGAGCCCAAAGCAATAGATCCCCTATGGCTCGGTCTGTATGGAGAAGCCCTTTCGGATAGCTCCCTTTCGCCGGCCTTGAAGGCTTTTTTTCTTCGAATCGACGAGCAGCCGATGGACCGGACCTACAGCGCGTGGTTCCCCGAACTCGTGGCGGCAAGGGAACAACTGATGCTTGCCGTCCATAATCTCTATGGACAGGAATTGCTGCGCCGCTTCGGCGGTCTTGACACTTACCGGCTCTGGTCCGCGGAAACCATGTTGGACGGCCTTCAGGACAGGATGCTCAAAAGCGTGCTGCTGGAGCTGATAACCGTAAAAGACGACACAGAAAGCCACACGACCATTCTCGATCACTTCAGCCGCGCCACTACCGCAAATGACAGGATTTCGGCCCTGAGCGCCCTCAATCGCAGCTCGGCCCCCGAACGGCTCGAGATTCTGGAGGAGGCGTACGGCCAAATGCATTCCGATATCTCCGGATACGCCAACTACCTCCGCGTAATTGCCGGCGGGACGTGCGGGGACGTATTCGATCAGATCGAAAGAGAGCGTAACAGGCCAACCTTCCGGATCACACAGCCGACATGGTGCCGCGCGCTTTTCCTTACTATGGCGAACAATAACAAAATGATCTGGAACGAACGTGGAATAAACTGGATTGCCGACAGGGTCATCGAACTTGCGCGGTTCAACTACACCAATGCTGGGCGGATGTTGAACAGCTTTCAGCATTCGCACAAGATGAAGCCTGCCCTGAAGCTCCTTGTGACTGCAGCCTTGAAAAGGATCGTAGACGAAGTCCCCGACCGGATCAGCCCTGCCATCCACCGCCAGGCAAAGGCGTACCTGAAATAGCCGGACCCGGGCATACTGCGTGCTATAAATTAATAACCCCGGAGAAATCGAACCTGCCAGGGTTATCTTGTTCCCGTCTTGAGGCATGGCGCCGGTTCTTTCGATACCGGATAGATGGCCATGCCGCCGGGCCAATTCTTGCCTTGCTCAATATCCTGCCTTGTCTTGTCCGGGGTCGCTGGATATGCCCTTTCCAGTAGCGTCATGCTTGAACGAGCCCGGATTCGGGTTTTCACCCGGGCTCTTCTGATCGCTCGAGCTGTCCTTGTCCATATCGCTGTTGTTGGAACAGTGGGACCCGTTTAACCTGCAAAAAGACTGCATTGAAATGTGCGGCAGGCAGCCGCATTCAGCTTGTGCGTTGACAAAGAAACCGCCGGCAAGCACCAGCGAAAGCGCAATGCTCAAAACCAGTGTTTTGCCCATTTCTATCTCCTGGGATGTCCAATATTCGTTCTCTTAAATCTTGTAAGTAATTTAGATCGATGTAATAAATCGTTAGTAAAAACTTAAAGGCGGTTTCCGGCCTTGTCAACGAAACCGCATTGGAGAAAAAAGCACAGTCGTTTAAGCATAATATCGACCAGTTAGAATATATTGCAGATCAGCGGTATTTTTTATTGTCTCGTTTTGAAACTGACGAATGAATATAGGGATAGTGGATACCTTATTTCGGATGCTGAACAGAGAAAAACCCCGGCAGAATCAAAGCGCCGAGGTTTGTTTTTCCTGCCGCCCCTGGCAGAATCAGGGTCCGTCAGCTTTTTAAGGATCGGCCGAAAGGTCCCGGGTTTGTTGGAAATTTCCCCGGATTGCTAACCTTGTCCTGCCGAAAATCGTTCGAAATGCCCTCCCGGCCGTTGGTGTTGGACTGGAGAAGGCCTGTCCCACCGAACCGTGCTATCTGTTGTCCATAGCCGTGTTGTTCCCGCAGCAACCTGTAACGCCGATGGAATGGACACTTTCGGGGAACGGGTTATAGACTCCAAGGTCCTTGTCCCTTGCGCAATTACTACAACAGCTGAACCAGCTGCTGGGAGAAGGTAAGGAAATATGCGGCAGACAGCCGCAGTCAGCCTGTGCGCCAATAAATGCGCCACTCACAAGCACCAGCGACAATGCCAATCCAAGAATCAGTTTCTTGCTCATCTTTGTCTCCTGATATTTCAATTTCAAATAGTCATTCTCTTAAACCCTACAACGTCTTGAAAACGTGCGCCAACTTGATAAGAAAAACCTAAAGGCAGTTTTCGGCCTTGTCAACCATCGCCCCAAAACATCACGTTGCACAATAGCTTCACATACGGGATCGCAATGATATTTATATAATAATATCCTGTAGTTATATTATTATGCGAAATCGTGGCGGAAAAAGAGTCATACCGTCGGAAACCGCTCACCAAGAATTCATGCCTTTTCGCAGGGTAAAACCCCTGTCGATTGATCCTTTCAGCGGTCAAAGACACACCCTCGCATGTCTTACCGGTTCGAACGACGTTGGTTTCCTGGAAGGTGGGAGTTGGGGAAGGAGTGCCGCCGATCAAATCAGTCTTCCCCGCAGAAGCGCATTTCTTTGAATGCTCATCGCAATTCCGGGCTGAATCAGCTCTTCTCCGCGGGAAATAAAAGGAAGATACAGCAGCAAACTCTTGCTCACTGAAAAATTCAGTTTGTCCATAATGGAGAAAATGGGTTTCCCTGGAGGAGCCAGAGACGCGGTCAATATCTTCAGGCTGGCCAAGGCTTCCCCCAACGGCAAGGTGACCGGGAACAAAGGGGACGTGGGAATCTCCGCGTCGCAGTCGAGTTCCGGCTCGTTTTCAAGAATGCTCAGGCTCTTCGACAACCGCAGGAATAAGTGTGGCTGGGTTTTGAATGCGGGGACCCAGAAGTGAGGTTCGCGCTCTTCCCAATCGCCGTGTATGGCTCGCGGCAGGTTGGCCAGGCGCGCCAGGTCCGCATACGATTTGAGTGCCAACCCGGTTACCGTTGTGGTGATCCTCCAGAATGGAAGGTATACGGCAGGCGCCTCACGGACCGGGGCCCTGGTGAAACCGAATTCTATTCTCTCCAGACCGGACCCTTCCGGCTGCCAACCCTTGTTGCATTTGCGACACAGGAGGACAAGACTGTCTTTTTCCCCTTCGAGGTCCCATCCACACTCGGGGCACAAGGTTGCAAGAAACGATATCCGGTCCTCCTGTCGGGCGGGTTCGGAGGGGAAAAGGTCCATACGTTCGTGCAACTGGCAAATCGGGCGCTGAAGGATCGCGTCGAAGAGAAAATCCCCGCGGACGGAAACGGGGGAATAGATCAGGCTCTCCGTTTCTCCGATAAAGGTGTCGGGAAGCCTCTGTGTGGCGCATCCGCCATGGCCCGCCACTGCAAGGGTTCTGCAGGGGACCTGGGGAGTCAGGAAAACGCCTTCCACCGCAGGACTGAGGTGGCGAAGTTTCAGTACTTGGGGCCGCACTCCGAGGGAAACCGGAACCACCGGCAACTTCAAGGCCAGGAGGTTCGAGTCGACTATTTTGCCCGCAAGTTCAGTCGTAGTGCAGGAGAACACCATCCCTTTGAATCGCCAGTAAGGCAGAAAGAAAAGCTCCGGAGCGCTCTCTTTGGGGGAGAGGAAATACTTGGAATGTCCGCCGGTCGAGATGAAAAGCCGGGTCCGGCAGTATTCGCACTGAAGAATCCGATCCGTCTCCTCGAGCACGACCGGTGCGCCGCACTGTGGACAAGGGTGCTCCACTTTCCAGCCCTGGTTCTCAGAGTTTGTCGCCACAGTGATTACAGTAAACAGAGTCGGGAAGGTTTTCGGCTCCGCAGTGCGAGCACATCGCCGGCTTTTTCTTTTCGTCCGCGGGGGTCCCGCACTGCGGGCAAAAGCGGGCGTCGGGCGAAATGTTAGCACCGCACTTCGAACACTTGTCGAAGATGACCATGTGATGGCCACAATACGGGCAAAAGCTGGAGTTGCCGGGGATGGATTGCCTGCATGCGGGGCAGACCGCGTCCCTCGAATCCGGCCCGTTGCTTTTTCTCATGGCATCCGAGAGAATACCGGGCATCATCATGCCGATCCCCACACCCAGACCAGCTCCAGCATTGGATTGCGACTGCGAAGAATTTTCCAGCGCCATCGCCGCCTTCATTTTTACCAACGCGTCCAAATCGCCGAAGATCTTGAGGCGGCTCTGGTCGTCAATGGCCTGCTGGACCTCGGGAGGCGGCGTAATTGAATTGGTGTAGATGTGGGAGACCGCCAGCCCGAAATGAGCGAAGTCTTCCTGTACGCGGTTTTTCAACCCTTCCGATAAGTCGTCGTACTTGCCGGGCAGCGAAAAGATCGAGTCCAGGTGCTCGCCCATATAGTCGTTAAAGCGTGAAACAATAACCCGGCTCAGGTACTCCCCGATTTCCTCGGTTGTGTAGACCCCCTGAGTACCGATAAGAGTGTTGACCAAAAGAACCGGTTGGACCACCCGCAAATTGAGGACACCGAATGCCCTCAGACGGATGAGCCCGAGTTGGGAATCGCGGAAAGCCACCGGGTCGCGTGTGCCCCACTTGAGGTTGGGAAACTCTTTCATGTTGACGAAGTAAACCTCGGCCCGAAGAGGGCTTTCGAAACCCCAGGGAGCGCTGAGGACCCTGGTCAGAATGGGAATGTTGGCCGTGCTCAGACTATGGCGGCCGGGGCCGAAAATGTCGTGGGCCTTTCCGCCGTAAAAAAGGATGGCCGTCTGGCTTTCACGCACAATAAGCTGGGCCCCGAATTTTATGTCCCCGGAGCCCGTCTCGGGTATCCTGTGTACGATCTCATTACCGGACTCATCGAACCATTCGATTACTTCGAGGAAAATCGCGTTATTTGTTCCCATCGTCAGCCTTTGCGTAAAGATGCACTCTGCGCCTGTCGGGCCGCCGTCCGGCCCTGTCCGCTCCGCACTTCATGAGTATAAAAAGGATATTCGACAGGAAAGATGGGTGACTTTAATCAAAAGGTGAATGCCCATCCACGACGTTTGACTGGATACTATCGCTCAGAAATCGGCGTTCCTTGCCGTCTCACGTGTTCTTGATCTCATCCGGACAAGTCCGGGCCTGGATCGATGTCTTTTTTGGCTTCATCTCAGTCTCGAAAAGACATCTTGGGGCAGGTACAAAAAACGGCCAAACGGATCTTCCCCGCAAGGTTCAAACGGTAGACCGGCATGGTGACCTTAAGTCAATGCCATTGGACCCCATACTTCATCCATATAAGCAGATGAATCATTTTAAACACTCATCCCCCCGGAAACCGCTCACCGGGAATTGCGTGCTTTTTCGCAGAGTAAAACGCCTGTCGATTGATCCCTAAACCGCCCTTCCCTCTTTCAGCATCCCGCATTCAAAATCTGAACGGACTCAAAGACGCGGTAAGAAAACCGCCATGCACCTCCAGCATCCGCTGCTCACCGTTATCTGCTTATCGTTCGGCCGCCGGTATGCCGCCATCGACTGCCCAGTTGCGTCAAGCTTTGACTGGATTGGCCTCTTATGCTATTTAAACAAGCGTTGCCGGGAATCCCTCGCTTATGCGATCCCATGCCCGGTTCGAGTATCTTTCGAAGCCCTTTTGCCGTGGCTTCCGGCAATGCAAGGTTTGTCATCGAGAACATTTAACCAAGCTTCTGTCTTAAGAGGCTCCTGTTTGCCTGGGTGGTGGAATCGGTAGACACAAGGGACTTAAAATCCCTCGGTCGCAAGGCCATACGAGTTCGAGTCTCGTCCCAGGCACCATTCTACAGACTTTGTGCCCTTTTCAAATTTCTCGATTGTGCCGGCTTTTGTGCCCATGACCGATTTTAGGTATTCTTCCTGGCGGTGGCTTCTGAAGCCCAAAGCTGCCTCATAAGGAATGTTATGCACACGGATGAATATGATACCTCCTACTACTGTTTAAAGATGCTTTTGGAGCTTGCAGCTTAAGATTGTATCTTTAGTCACAATATGTCGCGTGCGCCAAGGGGACGGCGAGGTTTTGCCGCAGCTTTCTCGAAAACTTGGCCGACCGAGAACCTCCTCGAAATGTTGGACGCCCTTCCCAAGGGATCCTCTATGATGGAAACCATCGGGGAGGGGTCAGGCTGGTGGTGGATCAGGATGATCAGCTGATTTCCCCACGGCGTATTCCATGATTGAAACCATGTGGGACGGGTCAGGCTGGTTGTGGATCATGAAGATCATGTGATTTGTCTGGGGAATATTCTATGGTCGAAACCACCGGGGACGGGTCAGGGGGGGTGTGGATCAGGAAGATCATGTGACGTTCCCGTGGGATACTCCATGACTGAAACCACGGAGGACCATTCCGGCATGAAGTCCACAACGGAAATTCGGCTGATTGCACCGAAACAGGATTGGATCGGGCTTGCGAAAGTCAATGGGATACATTTTCGGGTCGGCAGTAAGAGCCGAGAGCGATTTACGGGAGAGGACAGGGAGGCGCTGGTCCATGTGTCCTTGGAAGATTTTACCGATTTGTCACCTTTCTGTCATGAATGTCTTTAGAAAACCTGCTATAAGCCACCTGTCTCTGCAAATATGAATCAAATGGTTTCTTTGCTGCCCAGCGGTACAGCCAATGTATCTGAAAAATTGGCACTTTCGACCGGCGGTGAAGTAACCCTGGTCAGTTGTACGTCCGGCCCGCTCTAACGAAAGTTAGCTTTCAGCCTTCGACCGTTGCGACGCAGCTTGAGGTATGCACTCTTTCGCCTTTTTGTATCCCAGTTCAATCATCTCGGATGCCCGATCAAACTCAAGTGTGCGACATGCGTTCCTGGCGATTTCTATGAGAATATCTGGTGGGTAAGCAGCAATCTTCTGGCGTGCTATGGTGTTCTGCATAGCCTCAAACGCCTGAATGGCGATATCGTACGCCCCCCAATCCCGACTGCTGCTGCTTGTTACCGATTCTTTGAGGTGGTTTATGAAACGATTGATCCTCTCATGAAACGGAGAGGACGGGAGTGATGAAGCAGAAGTCATGGTACTCAGCTTTTCAGGAATCTCTGCGGGGCCGCCCAGATTGACAGCAATGGTCATATCAGTCTCATCACCAAACGTCGGAGCAATAGGTACGGGATTCAAAACCCCGCCATCGATCAGATCGATGCCCTTGCATTTAAATGGAGTAAAAAAAAGAGGTATTGAAATAGAGGCCCTTATTGCATTGAAAAGACTGCCCGATTTTATCCAGATTTCCTTCCGGTTATTTACATCGGTTGCAATAGCGGTATATGAAATTGGGAGATCTTCAATTAATTGCTCTCCCACCAGACCGATCAAGGTGTTGATGAGCTTATCACCTCTGACCAATCCGCTCTTGCCCCACGAAAGATCCAGCAAATTGACCATGTCGACTTTCGTTATACAACGCATCCATTGCTCATATTCATAGAGTTTTCCGGCTGCATATATACCCCCTATCAGCGCGCCAATTGAGGAACCAGCTATCGATTTTATTTGGAATTCGTTTTCTTCAAGCCAGCGAATTACGCCAATATGGGCCAGACCTCGTGCTCCGCCACTCCCCAGAATTAAAGATACGGTCTTCCCGATCTTTCTTTTTACCATGGTCTTCTCTTTCTTCATTCAGCCGCTAGAATGGCTCTGCCTAACATCACCTGTTTCTAGAACCGAGCTGATATCACACGAGGCTTACTACCTCAGAAGGCTTCAGGTGCTTCCCGACAGCCACCTCCAGGCTGAAGTGCATACGCTCTTGCCCAAAAATTTTGCCAAGCGATGACCGTCTGATGACAGATAGCACCTTCGGGTTGAGCCCCACCAACCAGATTGTGAAGGGCATGGGGTCAAGTCTCCCTTTGACCGGTTGTTAGACACCTCTGAATGTGTTGGCAACGCTTAGCCAGTTCCGGGTCCGATGCCAGACGCTTCCGCATCGAGTCAAGCACTCCACCGACTGAACTGGGCATGGGGTCAAGTCTCCCTTTGACCTGTTGTTATGGGCATGGGGTCAAGTCTCCCTTTGACCTGTTGTTAGACTCCTCTGAATGACTGGGCATGAAGGGGCATGGGGTCGGGGCATGGGGTCAAGTCTCCCTTTGACCTGTTGTTAGACTCCTCTGAATGTGTTGGCAACGCTTAGCCAGTTCCGGGTCCGATGCCAGACGCTTCCGCATCGAGTCAAGCACTCCACCGACT
>JBEKMB010000001.1:0-164359 GCA_050008735.1 Syntrophobacteraceae bacterium | reverse complement strand
TCAGCAGATGAAAAGGTTCGGTTTCTGAAGGTGAATGCGTTTTCCATGCACGATGGAATAGCCCATCATGCTTCCGAACGCAAGCTAAAAACGTCAGTGCTCAAGTGTGGTGAACGGTTACCGAAATTCTTAAGTCGACAGCATTGCAGCCCCCCGCGCGCCCATTTGGTTTAAAACAGGGTATAAATGAAGGGAGCCAGGCCCGTGCCGGACAGGAAAATCAGCGCCGCGAAGATAAACATTACCAAAACAAAGGGCAGCAGCCACCATTTCTTCTTTTCTCGCAAAAAGGTCCAGAATTCGGCAACAAAGCTCTGTTCGCCTGCTCGGGCTGCCTCTTTTTCAAACTCGCTCAAACTTTTGCCCTTCATATTAAAAGTCCTCTCAGTATTGGCGAAGGTAGTTACGAATGTCCCGTGGTGTTACTTTTGGCGTCCAAAAAGTAGTCTTGCCGGGATCAGGCTTACGACCGAGCGCGTCACGGCTGCGTACTCTGAAAAATAGCGCGATAGGCGTGAGGATGCAATAGAACAGGACCATGAGCGCAATCTGTGAGACCATCCAGCCAATGGGGAAAGCGAGCAGCATGCAGCCGGCGTAAATCCAGCGCACGAACCGCGGCATGATCAAACCCGCGCCTCCCACGACCACCCCAAGCAATCCGATAAACAGGGCAATCGAGTGATGATCGCGCACCAACCACTGGTGAGTCCCCCAGGCGAGAAAGAACACGAGCCAGGCCGCCGCGAACTGCCGCAGCGTCTTAGTGGGAGGATTCAAGTCAAGTTCGATCATGGGAAAACTTCCTCAGTCCAGTTCAAATTTGCCGAGATACTCCGTGCGTTGGGTATCCGTAAACGTTGCGGCCATTTCACTTTTGAGCAAAACGAAATCCTCCATCACAAGTGCATCCATATCGGTTGCAATGAAGCACTTATAAGCGTCTTGCGGCGTGCAGACAATAGGTTCGCCGCGCACATTAAAACTGGTGTTTACGATCACCGGACAATCCGTAAGTTGTTCGAAAGTCTTAATGAGCCGGTAAAAGCGGCCATGGCGTTTTTCATCAACGGTTTGCACTCGCGCGCTATAGTCGACGTGGGTGATGGCCGGCACGGTGGAGCGCACGATGTTCACACGCTCGCGCAAATCCTCGGCCTCAGACATACTCTTCAAGTCGGTTTCATTAAGCTTTACCCGATGTTTTTCGAGTATGGGCGCCACCAGGAGCATATAAGGACTTTCCTGGTGGGCTTCCATTCCGAAGTAATCGTTCACCCTTTCCCGCAGCACACACGGGGCAAATGGACGGAAGCTCTCGCGAAACTTGATCTTGAGATTCATTTTCGCCTGCATGGATGGATTGCGCGCATCGCCGATAATGCTGCGCGCACCGAGCGCGCGCGGCCCGAACTCCATCCTTCCGTGGAACCAGCCGATGATTTTGCCTTCAGCCATCAGTTTTGCCACTTTGTCGAGCAAATCCGCCTCGTGGCTGAAGAGTCGGTACGGGGCCCTCACCTCACCGAGGAACTTCTCGATAAACTCGTCGGAAAACAGCGGTCCCAGTAAACTTCCTTTCTGGGCGTCATTTCCCCCAGGTTGACGAGGTTGATCCATAAGCTGATACCAGACGAATAAAGCGGACCCCAGGGCGCCGCCGGCATCGCCGGCAGCAGGCTGAATCCAAATATCCTCGAAAGGCCCTTCGCGCAATAACCTGCCGTTGGCCACACAGTTCAGGGCAACCCCGCCGGCGAGCACGATCTTTTTCATTCCCGTTTTTTTGTGCACTTCGCGCGCCATTCGCAAAACTACCTCCTCGGTCACGCATTGAACGCTTGCCGCCAAATCCATGTGGCGCTGCTCCAAAACGGACTCGGGATGGCGGGCGTGGCCCCCGAAGAGCTGATGGAAGCGCCCGTTTGTCATCCTCAGCCCCTGGCAGTAATTGAAATAGTCCATATTCATCCAGAAACTGCCGTCAGGGCGCAGGTCCAGAAGATGTTCCAATATGAGATCGGCATAGACCGGTTTCCCGTAGGGTGCGAGCCCCATCAGCTTGTATTCGCCGCTATTGACTTTGAAGCCGCAGTAATAGGTAAACGCCGAGTACAGCAGACCCAGTGAGTGAGGAAACTGCAGCTGTGAAAGAATGCGAATCTTGTTGCCCTCGCCTGTGCCATATGTTGCCGTACCCCACTCACCTACGCCGTCAACAGTCAACAGGGCCGCTTTGTCGAATGGGCTGGGAAAAAATGCACTTGCGGCATGGCTCTCATGGTGCTCCATGAAAACCAGGGGCGAGCGGCGGCCCGAATTGAGATGCCGCCTGAGTGTTCGGCGCATGTTAAACTTGTCTTTTAGCCATAGCGGAATAGCAAGACGAAAACTCCCGAACCCCGCAGGTGCAAAGCTCAAGTACGTCTCGATCAGCCGGTCGAATTTCATAAGGGGCTTATCATAGAACGCGACGTAGTCCAGTTCCCCCATCTCCAGCCCACCTTGCCGCAGGCAGTAGCCGATGGCGTTCGAGGGGAAGGCCGGGTCGTGCTTCCTGCGGGTGAAACGCTCCTCCTGTGCAGCGGCAACGATGTCGCCGTCAACTACGAGAGCAGCAGCACTGTCGTGATAGAAGGCCGAAATGCCCAGTATTGCCGTCATGGAAAGAAAAAACCTCGCGTCCGGATTCACTCAAGGCAAATTTAGAGATTGTATGTAGTCACGAATGACCAAAGCGGCTATTCGGTGACCTTCAGCTGTCCAGTGGCCATCATTGGTAAAATAGAGAGGCTCCCCCTTCGGTCCTGTTTCAGGGTAAACTGCTCGCATGCATTCCGTGGGATTCAAAAAATCGATTTCGAGTTTTGCGCAGATTTCCCTCATGGCGGGCAAATATACGGATATATAGGACGAATCCAGTTCGGCGGCGAGAGGAATATAGACAACGAACAACCTGGCCCCATTGGATTGGCTGGTTGCTTTCATCTCGCTTAGAGTGTGCTCCATTATCATTTTGAGCTCAATCGACGGAGCAGGGCTTTTGAGACCCCTATTTGCTGCATGGCCGGGAATATTATCCTTGATTACCTGATTCAGTTGGTTTGAATAGTAGGCTAAAAACGATACTGCGTAAGAGTTTCTCATTAGCCGGCTGAAGATGCCGCCAATAGGATGGGCTACCGGGCTGTTATGAAGAACTACTTTTCCGCTTTCCAACGTGCAGTAGGGGCGATCGAGCTTGCTTCTATTGACATTATCATCGAAATCGTTAAAACAAAACATCACTCCAACAGCGATGGGCTTATCCACGGGCAGCAGTTGTTGCAGCAGAATTTTCTCTTGTACCGTACCGTAGGAATTGACTCCACAATTGATAACCCTGAACCCTGGACCCAATTCATTCTGTAGATAATCTGTAAACACGTTCCCCTGTGAAACTCCCCATCCCCAGGTGAAGGAGTCTCCCAGGAACATCACGGACCTCGCCCCCGGAGATGGCTGTATTTTCGATTGGAGCTTGCGAAATCCTTTTTCATTCATGGAAATAAGGACATCGAAATCTTTCTTGTGAAACCTGCCAGTAAAAGAAGGTATTCCAACCCAACCTAATTGCTTGTCTCCGCCATGAAAGCTGTTCAACGGATTAACATAAGTAGGACTGTATCCAGCTACCCTGAGTACTGCTTCCATAACAAGAATTGACACCAATAAAGATAATGATATGCTTAATAAAGCAAATAGCGTTTTTCTCACTTACCGGTTTTCCTTCACTTATCTATGCGTCCCAGGTTTTCTGATCGAATATTCCATAGAATATAGCATTCCGCACCGCCGAATTTGGAATCCGGATATCTTACATGGATAATGCGCAAACTTGAGAGCCGGCAGATCCCAAAGAGTCTTCAGCCAATCGGATTCCATCGGAAAAAGCTCCTGGAATTACCCGGAAGGCCGATTCAATTATCCTATATCCCCATAAAACAAGCAAGTGCAATGCGGAGACGATGCATAGGGCCGGATGCTCGTTGCTTTCCATCAGCATTGGATGGTGGCGGTCTTCCCGGATGCGCCCGGCAGAATCCGGCCCGAAAATTCGGTTCTGATTCGTAACGCCCAACCTGATGCAGTATGCCGGATGGTAAATCCCTGCAAGCTTGACAGGCGCCTTAGCCGATGCTACAAGTCGGTCCTCACGGGTTTTCAGGCCCAGTCATGCGACCGGGTCATTAGAGTTGTAGGGTCAATCGGGAAAAGAAACTTGAAAAAGTGGGCCTTTCTTGAATGAAATCCGGCTGGGCGTGTTGAGTCTGGGGCGCCCATCTACGGCCATTGAGTATTCAATTATATCGGCGAGTTTTGGATGCAACCGATTAGTGAAAATCACCTCGCGCGCTTTGAAGACTGCTTCAAGAATGTATCTATATACCATGATATATTGATGCCATGATCCTCAACAATTACAGAGTACAATCATTTTCAAAATACGATAAATGGTATCTTTTGTCGTTGACCGTTATCGGTGCGGTTATCCGTATAATTTATCATAATAATAGGCCATTTGTCAACGATGAAATAGGAACGCTTATTTACATGGAAAAGAGCGTTACGTTCCTATTATCTCATTTTGAATCGTGGCTAACGATGAATTATTTCATCCTTGTGGAAAAATTCATGGCATATGTTTTCGGCCATAGTCAGATAAGCCTCTGTTTGATACCTATGGTTGCAAGTATTATTACGATACCATTGACCGCTGTATTAGCTCGTATGGTGACTTCCACAAAGGTTTCTCTTATTTCAGCTGCGCTTGTGGCAATGAACCCTTATTTGATCTACTTTAGCGGAATTATTAGATCATATTCGCTATTGACGGCCTTGTCCATCATTGTCATCATTGTATATTTAAGGTGGTATTCACACCGTACTTATAAGAATGGACTGTATGTATCATTAGCATGCTATGCGTTATTACTAAGTCATCTTAATGGCATGTATATTTTATCATACATAATGCTCAGATCATGTGTGGATCTGCTATGGACCTTTAAGAAAGGGCAGAAATCAAACATACTAACACTCGTAATCCCTTTAGGAGTATGTGTACTTGCTGCTGGAATATCATATGTGAAAATATTCCCTGAATTGCTGGTATGGGGCGTCCAGTGGCATGATACTTCTCCTACAGGTGTCGCATATATCCCTCTTATGCTGTCACGGTATTTTGCAGACGGTTATTATGGGTGGTTGTCAGCGGGCTTATTGATCAGTTCAATATTTATAGCGTATAAACATAGTATGTCTGTGATCGAATTACTACCAATAATTGTTCTCCCGATCTTGTTAATATCTATCCAGGGAATTTCTCATTTTCCATGGGCTTATGCACGATTTCTAATTTTTGCAGTGCCGATTCTTGTGATCTTTATCGCGGAAGGAATCTGTTTTTATGCTGGACGATTTGTACATATGACTACCCTTGCCACTTGTGCAGTAACGATAGTCCTTATTATCACATGGGTACCTAATTTACAAAACATGTTTAATAGAAAATGGGCCTATCCATGGAATCAAGTCGGGTCCTTTATAAATAGTACCTATCAAGAAAATGATATTATTCTGTATAGTGGGTGGAATATCTCACATCATATGTATCCATATCTATCAACGGCCAATTATGCCAAATTCATGCTGATTGATTATTCTGAAAAAGATTACAAAAATATTAATGGCAAGGTTTTCTTCATTACGACAAAACCGTTTGTGAATTCACAAGATTGTCCCGGATATACATTCGGAAATATTAAAATTATTCTTTATTCTCAGCAATCTTATATGCAACTACTTGTGACTATCAGGAATGATATCCTCGCCAGTATAAAACCAGGAGAAGTGTCTCCTGACTTGACTGATTATTATAAAGATATTTGGGAATTGAACAAGAAAGTGAATCCAGAGAGTAACTATCTTATGTACTACCAGCTGTATATGCTGTGTCTTAACCTTACCGAGAGACAACGGAATATGCCCCACGCTCTGGAATGTTGGGAATCGGAATCCATGGCAAAACTTATAATGAATAGGGCCCAATAAAACATAGCTGCGTTTTCGGGCCCCATCTGGAGCTTGAGCTTCTCGTGGGAATCTTCACATCGAATTGGCCGTCTGAAAACCTTGGAATCGTGTAGACCGTGAAGTGCAAAGCGTTGTCCCTGTCGAACTGCCAGTTGCCGTTGTTGCCGTCCACCCGTGCGACCGTGGAGCGATCCGGGCCGCTCGGACCCGGTTGGGCTTCAAGGACAAGGAGACTGCGTTGAACTTTGCACCTGATTCTGTGCTGTGGTGATCCGCGGCGCAGACCGGGGAGAACGCTTGCAACTGGTTCAGATGCCCGTTATAATTTTGCGCTTTGAATATTTCGAGAAGCTTTTCATTACAAGCGTCTTCAAGTGATAACTCGCACCCGGACCCGCGACCCGGGTCCGACACAAGGGTTCCAGCATGAGCGATTTGGCTATGCATTCACTCGTCGAGGCCCTGTTAGACGGCAACCAGGCCCGCTCTGTAGCTGAAGCGAGAAGACTGCGCAATGTTGGCGCCGGGATCGAACAGATCGTGCTGGAAGGCGTTGGCAAGGCCATGGAGCAACTTGACGGTAAGTGCACCATCGAGCAATTCAACCTGCTTGAAATCATGCTTGTGGGCCGCGCGGCGATGGGTGTCATAAAGGAGCTGTTTCCCCAGGGTGACTCCGGGATACCTGCCCGGGGTACTGTGATTGTCTGCAGCCTCGAGGGTGACGTTCACGACATTGGGAAAAATATCCTTAAGATGATCCTCACCGCAAAAGGCTACAAGGTAATTGATTGCGGAAAAGACTGCCATGTCGATAAGCTGGTTGAAACAGCCGAGCAACACGGTGCTGATGCCATCTGCATAAGCGGCTTGATCACGACGGTGATTCCGCAGGTAAAAACCGTGAAGGAGTTGGCCGGGAAACGCGGACTCGGGCACATTAGAATCCTTGCCGGCGGGGCTGCGCTTAAGCAGGCAACCGCTAAAGATCTCAGGGTGGATTTTGTGGCCGATACGGCGTTTGATGGGGCCCATTTTCTTGAATCAGCGGTCGAGAAAAAGGGTTTGATTTGACGAGCAGGGTGCTCACCGCCCGAGATACCTTTGCGGGGTGAAGGATGAGGAGTTCCGACAGGGTTAAGGCCGCCATAAATTTTGAGCCCACGGACCGGCTCCCCGTAATTGCGCAGATATTCGCACACACAGCGGTCATAGCGGGGGAAACCATACAAGAGTATGTTTCAAGCGGTCGCCGGCTGGCTGAATGTCAAATCAAAGCCCTTGAAAGATATGGCTGCGACGCAATCTTTGCTGTCATGGACGTAAATGTCGAAACCGAAGCACTCGGTTCTGAGCTCGTTTACCGTCTCAACGACTACCCATATGTACAATCCCATGCTTTTACCAGGAGCACTAACTTGGAGGCTGTTTCCACGCCTGACCCATACACCGCGGGTCGCATGCCTGAAATACTCAAAGCACTTGGAATTATGCGGCGCGAAGTAGGGGATGAAGTTCTCGTGGTGGGTTGTGTCCTGGGACCAATGACTCTGGCCACTCAGTTGGTCGGAATGGAAACGGCTTTGTACCTGGCCATAGACGATCCCGACGGTTTCGAGAAACTCCTGGATTTCGCCACCAGCGTCATCATCCGGTTTGGGACCGCCCAAATCGAGGCCGGAGCACATTCACCCCTGGTATTCGATCCCTCCGCATCGATGGCGGTCATCCCCGCATCCTTTTTTCGCGAATTCGAGCTTCCGAGGCTAACTCAAATAATCAGTGCATTCCAATCGGCCGGAGCTTCGGCGGGCTGGCTCCATATCGCGGGACCGCTTACTCCAGTTCTTCCTGTCCTGGAACAAACCGGAGCAAATATCTTCAATTTCGATTATTGCGTGGACCCCAACGAAGTCCTGAGCCTCAAACCTCAACTTTGCTTTAACGGCAATATAAAATCTCTGGATTTTGAAATAGCCGAACCGGAGGACATCTTCAACGAGTCGCTAAGACTGAAAGATTTGTTTTCAGTCAAGGGTGGATTTGTGCTTTCGTCTGGCTGCGAAATCCCGCCGGGATCGAAGCCTGAGAATATTGAGGCCATGGTGGCCGCCACTCGCAATGGAAGGTAACCTTGCCGAAGATTATCATTAAGACGGGCCAAGGGGATCAACTTATTGAATTCTTCCCGGGTCCGTCCGTCAGAGAAATTCTGGACACCACCGGTTCCCGGGTTCGCTCCAGATGCAGAGGGAACGGGGCCTGTGGTCTATGCCGCGTGCGGGTAAATGGTGCTGAGTTGCCTGAACCTAATCCGGCGGAACGCATTTACCTCTCCGAGGAGCAAATTTCATCGGGGGTCAGGTTAGCGTGCCAGATCAGGCCTGAGTGTGATGTGGAGGTTTCGGTCCTTGACCGGGAGCCGGTTTCCACGTGGAGGGCAATACCCGGTCCCGGTGGCAACTTCTCCAGTTTTCCATCCGACCTGCCCAAAGATGTTAATAGGCCATACGGGGTGGCCATAGATCTCGGAACCACGCACATAAGTCTATCGTTCTACGATCTGTCCACCGGGCAATGGTTTGCCGGGCGTCGCGGGTCGAACCCTCAGGGGAGCTATGGTTCCGACGTGATGACCAGGCTGTGTGCGGCGCATGAATCGCAACAGACGGCTCGTATTTTAAAAAGGTTGGTTGTAGATGCGATAGGCACGGCTCTGATGGATATTGCCGCGCGCGAGGGCATTAGCCTGGAGCAGGTGGTAAAGGCCACCGTGGTTGGTAACACCGCCATGCTTGCGCTACTGTCCGGAAGAAACTCCCACCTGCTGTTGCAACCTTCGTACTGGATGCGCCCGATAGACTGTGTGCTCGACAATCCCAAAGAACTGGCTGCAGAGTGGGGCATTTATCCGGGGGCGATCGTTGAAATCCTGTCGCCACTGTCCGGCTTTGTTGGTTCTGATCTGTTGGCGGGGATTTTGGCCACCAAGCTTTTCGAAAGTGAACCAGGCACCCTTTTGATCGACTTTGGCACTAACTCCGAGATTGCCTTGTGGGATGGCGAGTGCTTATGGGTAACCTCGGCCGCGGGTGGTCCAGCTTTTGAGGGATGCGGCATAAGCTGCGGAATTCCAGCCGAGCCGGGGGCGATTTACCAGGTCCGCGAACTGGCGGGCGATTGGCAGTGGAGCGCTGAGGCTCGCGGGAATTCAGGGGATTCGATCTTGGAAAGTGATGGTTTGGGCCTCGGTCTGGAGTTTCGGACTGTCGACCATGAAAAACCTCGGGGGTTTTGCGGCTCAGGAATCATTGACCTCATCGCCTGCCTGTTGAGATCGGGCAAACTGACCAGCATAGGCCGCTTTTCAGCCGAAGTCTCCGGGGGAAGCATCGTTGTCCTCATTGGAAACCGTGCACCGCTTCTGTTGACCAAAAGAGACGTGGATGTCTTCCAGAGGGCAAAAGCAGCCATATCCGCCGCCGTAAGGGTCCTGCTCTCCATGGCTCGGATGCGTACCACGGAATTAAAGCGCATTCACATAGGCGGGGCCTTCGGCCATTTTCTCAACAGGCGGAATTCAATCGAGATTGGACTTCTACCCGAATTGAGCCACGATGCCATTGAACTCTGCGGCAACTCTGCGCTGAGAGGGTGCGAAGAACTCCTGATGTCAGACCATTCGACCCGGATTCTTATGGACTTAAAGGCCAATGCGAGGCTTATCAACCTTGCACAATCCGAAGAATTCGAGGCCCTGTTCCTGGAAGGCCTCTACCTGGGCAAATGGAAAGAAGTTAACGAGAGCCTGTGCTGAGGGTTATGGAAGATTCGCAATACAGCGACCGGGCCTACCTGCATGCCTTCATGAAGACCGCCCAGTACCTGGCGAGTCTAACGACTCATGAGGACGTCTGGCAACATATAGCCGAGGTGATGCTCAGTTTCTATGGTGCGGAATCCGCGGGATTTGCCAGGCCGCGAGTCGATGGTGAAATAGAGTTCCACCACCTGTTGGCGCCCGACGAACAGTCGAGTGCACTGCTATCTTCCAAAGATATTCAAGAAAACGTTCGTGAAGTTTTGGAAACCGGATTTCTTGCAGTATGCTCCCTGGCTGTCAATGAGGAGCTGCGTGCGTTCGTTCTTTTGCCTGTATCTCTGGACAACAAAACCGCGGGCGTCATGCTGGTCGGACATGCCGCGGCCGGGGCAATATCAAACGAAGTGCTCAACGTCTATCTCGCGATCGCAGGCTTAGCCGGGACTACTATCAACAGGCTCATCTCCGAAACCGAACTGAAAGAACACCGCTCCCATCTTCAAAAGCTCGTCTCAGACCGTACCAGCGAACTGACCCTGACCCTCAACAGCCTGAAGCGGGAAATTACCGAGCATATGCAGGCAGAAGAGGAGCTGAGACGGTATAGAGATCACCTGGAGGACCTGGTGGAGGAGCGGACGGCCGAGTTGGGAAAAGCCAACCATGAGTTAAGGACCTATTCGGCAAGACTTGAGAGAATCAATCAGGAATTGGAAGAGTTTGCCTTCGTTGCTTCCCACGATCTTCAGGAACCGTTGCGCAAGATACAGACCTTTTGCGACATGGCTTTGAAAAGATGCGCACCGGTGATGGGAAATGACGCACGGCAGTACCTGGACCGGGCCGTCAGTTCGGCAGGCCGCATGCGGCAACTGTTGAACGACTTGCTCCAATTCTCGAAGGTCACCGCAAGCCCCGAACCTTTCAAGGCAGTGGACCTCAGAAAAATAGCCCGGGAAGCAGCCGATGTATTTGAGGCAGGACCCGAAACGCCTCCCCCCTTGATCGAGATCGCGGACATGCCTGATATTGAGGCTGATGAGGCTCAGATGCTGCGCCTTTTTCAAAATCTCATCGGAAATGCTCTGAAATTTTGCAGCGGCAAACGTCCTCGGGTCGTGATTTGTGCAAAGCTCAACGGGAATGTGGATTGCGAAATATTTGTGAAGGATAATGGTATCGGATTCGACCAGCAATTTGCGGAACTTATTTTCAAGCCCTTCCAGAGATTGCATAATCGCGATGTATATGGAGGAACCGGAATGGGACTTACCATATGCCGCAAGATAGTTGAGCGCCATGGGGGAAGCATCAGGGTTGAGAGCGAGTCGGGGAAAGGCGCTACATTCATCATTAGACTGCCTGTTACGCAGAGCAGGTGTGAGGCGGGGTAGTTGCAATGGAGGATCAAAAAGCGGTCTTGACTGCTGATGATGAATGCACGGGATTGCATGCCGGCAGCCGCGGCTTTTGAAGCAGCCGGCTCCACTCTCAGAGCGCCGTTGGGTTTTCCGGCCCGCTAAGGGCCGTCAACGCCCCCTCCGGGTTTCATCTTCCCTGACCATTGGCGAATCATCCGCGCTTCATTTTCCGGTATTCCCAGGGAGAGCAAAAACTTATGATGAGCTTCAGGTGCACGGTGCTCAAACTCGGCATGCCATCGATCCATACCGTGCTGATCCATCCCTGCGGCCCGCAGCATCTCTACCCACATCTGCTTGTTTACCTGCGGCTGAATTTTTTCTGAGGCCATGCCCTTTAGCATTGCGGAAAGAAGCCCCTGCCTGGCTTTGAGAACACAGATTTCCTCTCCGATCTCCTTCAATCGCTTCTCGAAAAGATCTGTACAGGGCTTATCTTCCGAGCGAAGAATGGTCTTGATGTCTTCGATCGAAAGACTCGTCTGACGGAGAATGCAGATCCGCTCAAGGAGCTTCACGTCCTCTTCCGTGTACATGCGATATCCCGTGGAGGTCCGGCGGGAGGGCGACAGGAGTCCCGCGCGATCGTAGTAGAGAAGCGTGCTCCGGGAAAGACCGAACAGACGGGCTATTCTTGATATTGTATAGGGTTTCATAATTCTGGAAAGAACAGTGGTGGCCATCCACTGTCCCTTCTCTTTTACCTGCTCCTTGTACGAATCTCCTCGATCTTCTCGGGACAGAGTCCGAGCCACTCGAGGAAACTCTGATGCGATTCGGGATAGCGTGACTCAAACAGGTGATGCCATCTCATCGCCGCTTCATCGTCAATCCCGATCTGCCTGAACATGCTTACCCAATTATCGATCTTTACCTGATTTTGCATCGTTTGACTCCTGTTTTTCAATTCGGTTTTCGATATTCATGGCCACGACGATGCAGCTTATAAACTGTGAACCTGTAGACGGGTAAAGAAAAAAATGAGGATGCATTACGTCCGATGAAATGCACTCAGCATAGATGTTTGTCATCCGAGTGTAGCGAGAGGATCGCGGATGCAATGGCTTTTCCCCGATTAGATCGTTGAATCGAAAATGTCCTTACAGATTGGCACAATCGGTGCTTTAGTTTCAGGCATATCCGGAGATCGGTTAATCGGTGGGAAAATGTTTGACAGAGGCGGCATGCATGCGGTGCCGACGGTGCCAGGGGTGCGATTGGATGGTTCCTTATGAGTCTAATGTATTGATCCGTTTCATTGGGAAGTGATAGGGAGCACGTATGAAAAAATTAGTTTTCCATCTTACAGCTATCTTGTTTATTTGCTGTCTGGTCCTTTCCAGCTGCTCCGGGAGCAAAAGCCAGGACCAGGCAAAAGAGGGCAGGAAGACCTCGACCGGGCAGGCAGTAGATGCAATAAAGGAATACAGCGCTAAGCCCATAAACAAAGCACGTGCCGTACAGCAGTTGGGTGAGGAAAGAACTAATGCTATAGATGATGCTGTGAGACAAAAGTAGGCCAATGGACCGGGCATCTTGCGAGCTGAGACAATGCTCAAGCCGTCCATGTACTGAGGACGGCCTCGAACGAGGAACCTGTCGGCTTCCCCGGTGTTGGCAAACACGCCCTCTTTAACCGTGAGGAGACCGGCTGTAACCATAGCGAAAAGCAGAGGTGAAAGCCTCGTTGCCATCTGCTGGAAATCTTGTATCGTACTTTCCCCTTTTCTGCTGCTCATGTCCTGCATCCACTATAGAATATGACGCTGTACTTCTCTTCGTGTTTGAAGGTTCATGTTATGTCCTGTCAATTGAATATTAAATAATCTCTCCAGGCTTGGACATTATTGACATTGATTCAAAAGAATGGCAACGATGGAGAAAAAAGAGTAGAGACATATTTGTAATTATGGCTTTGCCCGGTGCGGCATCCGGGCTATCTGTCTCTTATACGAAGTTGCGTTCAAGATGGTAATCATTGAAAACCCTAAGCCGTCTAAGCCGTCATTCCGTCGAAAGCCGGAATCCAGTGCTTCAAAGCACTTCTGGACCCCGGCTTCCGAGACTGTGTCGTAATTCAGAAATGCTCGGTGCAAATCCCAAGGGACCAGGTTTTGCTTCCCCCTTTCGGCTTCCCCCTTTCGTAAAGGGGGATCGAGGGGGATTTTAAAGGCTTACATAGCATTGGAGACTCAAAATCTCCCCTGCCCCTTTTAAGAAAAGAGGGCAAATATGGAAAATAGTCCCTTTGCTACACAGTCTCTTCCGCCGGGGTGACGTTCTGGACAACTCTTGTGGAAAGCCAGAGTGGTACTTTCTTGAACGCAACTTCGTATTACCGGGCGGCAAGCAGGGGGCATCGATTTCCGCATCAAAAACGAATACTTAAGGAACAATAAACCCTGCTTTTCAGATTGTTTTGTGTGTAATAAGATGCATGGCTTAGTCCGACCTGATGCAACAACATACAACCCACCGAAGATTTCCAGAAAAGCATGGAGATTTTGTAAAAATGTCTACTGAATGACCGGGAAACACCCGAAAAGATGATCGTAGTGTACGGCTCGGGCCAGGATCGCTTGAAAATACCTGATGCTGGAATCCTCTCCGATTGCTAAAGTTATTGCAGAAACTCAGCTTATTCATCTGCCGCTGGTGGGAAACCGCCACAGGGGGGAATAAAGTTTCCATGGACAAAGATCATATAAAAATTCTTCTTATAGAAGATGATGAAGACGATTATGCCCTGGTCAGAGAACTGCTTTCGGAGATTAAGTTCGCGGATTTCTCTCTCGAATGGGTGAAAACCTACCAGGAAGGCTTCAAAGAGTTGCGCCGAGCCGATCATGACGCCTATCTGCTTGATTATGGGCTTGGATCTCGAAACGGCCTTGAGCTGATACGCGAGGCGAGAGAAGCAGGCTGTGACAAGCCCATCATCTTCCTCACGGGCCAGGGGGGCTATGGAGTGGATATGGGCGCAATGCGGTGCGGAGCTGCCGATTATCTCGTTAAAGACCAGCTGACTGCTGATATGCTCGAGCGCTCCATCCGTCACTCAATCGCAAGAAAAGATGCCGAGCGGGAGCTTAAGAGTTACCGCTACCGTCTGGAAGACCTTGTTAGGGAACGCACCGAACAACTCGAAACGGCAAATGAAAACCTTCGGGTGAAAATAGCCGAGCGTACGCTGGCTGAGGAGGCGCTTCGAGTTTCGGAAGTCAGGTACCGGCGGCTGCACGAAAGCTTGATGGACGCTTTTGCTTCCGTCGATATGGAAGGCCGGATAAAGGAATGTAATGAAGTGTTTCGTAAGATGCTCGGGTATGCTCCGGAAGAAATCGTTCTGCTTACCTATAAAGACATTACTCCTGAGAAGTGGCACTCTTTCGAGGCTGAGATCATAGAGCGGCAGGTGCTTTCCATGGGATATTCGGGCATCTACGAAAAGGAATATCGGAGAAAGGACGGCAACGTCTTTCCCGTCGAGCTAAGAGCGTATCTTCTCACGGATGACCTGGGAGTCCCTTTTGGCATCGGTTCAATCATACGCGACATCACCGAGCGCAAGAAGGCGGAGGAAGCCCTGCAACAATCCGAACGGGAAAAGGCGATATTGAACGAAATTGCAAATGTCTTTTTGACGACCCCCGATGAAAAGATATATGAGGAGGTACTGGCTGTCATTCTTAAGGCGCTTAAATGCAGATACGGCATCTTTGGGTACATAGGGGACAGCGGCGATCTGATCATTCCCAGCATGACAAAGGAGATATGGAGTGACTGCCAGGTCGAGGGAAAGTCCATTGTGTTTCCCCGGCATCTATGGGGAGACAGCCTTTGGGGCAGGTCGATTAAAGAGATGAAGACGTTTTGTTCCGAGGGACCGTTCCAAACTCCCGAGGGGCACTTACCCATTCATAATTTTTTGACCGTGCCGATTGTCTTTACGGACAAAACCATAGGGCTTGCTGCGGTAGCCAACAAAGATGGAGGTTTCTCCGAGGAAGACAAGACTGTTCTGGAACGCATTGCAGGCAACATCTCGCCAATCCTCAATACCAGGTTGCAGCGAGATAAACAGGAACTGGAACGCAAGCGGGCCGAAGAGGCCCTGCGTGAGAGCGAGGTGCGGCTCAAGATAGCCATGGACCTCGCCAAGCTGGTGCAGTGGGAATACGATGTCAAAACCGGCATGTTTAGTTTCGACGAGCAGTTCTATGCGCTGTATGGCACCACCTCCCGGCATGAGGGGGGACCGCTGATGAGCGCCGAGGCCTATGCCCGCAAGTTCATTCCGCCGGAGGAATCTCATGTGGTAGCTGAGTCAATCGCCAAATCGTTGGCAACCACCGACCCCAATTTCACCGATCAACTGGAACACCGAATCATCCGCGCTGATGGGGAGGAGCGCCATATCATCGTGCGTTACGGGGTTGTGTGCGACCAGACGGGCAGGGTGGTCAAGACTCGAGGAGCAAATCAGGACGTCACCGAGCGCAAACGGGCGGCAGAGGCTCTGCGCGCTTCCGAGCAGCGGCTGGCCGACATCATCGATTTCCTCCCGGATGCAACGTTTGCCATCAACAGCGAAGGAATTGTCATCGCCTGGAACCACGCCATAGGGGAAATGACGGGGGTGCCGAAGGAATCCATGATCGGCAAGGGCAATCTGGAGTATTCTCTGCCGTTTTACGGGAGTAGGCGGCCGCTGCTGATTGATCTCATATTTGCCGGCGAAGAGGAAATCCGGAGGGACTATCGGAGGGTCTCGAGGATGGGTGACACCGTCGTTGCCGAAGCCTTTGTTCCGGGGACCTATGGAGGAAAAGGAGCATACCTTTGGGGTATCTCGACGCCACTCTATGACAAGTCGGGGAAGGTCGTCGCCGCGATAGAGTCGATTCGCGACATCACTGAGCGCCGACTTGCAGAGGAGACCCTGAAAAAAGCTGAGGCCAAATACAGGGCTATCTTTGAAAACGCCATGGAAGGAATCTTTCAGACCACTCCGGAAGGACGATATATAACCTCGAATCCGGCTCACGCAAAAATGCTGGGGTACGACTCCCCGGAAGAACTGATGAACTGCATTGCGGACATCGGTCGGCAGATTTATGCCGATCCGGCGCAGCGCATCGAAATCAAAAGATTGCTGACACGCAACGGCCATGTCAAGGACTTTCGCGCTCAATTGCTCCATAAGGACGGAACGACACTCTGGGTTACGATAGATGCCACCTCCATCCGGGACCCGGACGGAAATGTTCTTTATTACCAGGGCAGCATGTTGGATATCAGCGACCGCAAGCTGGCTGAAGATGCATTGCGCGCGAGCGAGGAACGCTTCTCCAGATTCTTTCGCGCCAGTCCCGTCGGCGCCAGTATCACCCGCCTGATCGACAGCCAGTTTGCCGACATAAATGATGCGTTCCTTGGCTTATTTGGCTACACACGCGAGGAGATCGTCGGCCAAAACCTGTTGAAGCTGGGAATATGGGCTGATCCTGAAGACCGGTCGAGGATGGTCGAGATACTGCAAAAGCAAGGCAGGATACAGGAATTTGAAACCAGGTTCCGCAGAAAATCCGGTGACATCATGGATGTGCGTGTCTCGGCGGAGCTGACCGAGGTGGCCGGGCAACAGTATATCCTGGGCCTTACCCATGACATCACCGAACGCAAACGGGGAGAGGAGGAAAGGAAAAAACTTGAGGACCAGCTGTTCCAGGCCCAGAAGATGGAATCTGTAGGGCGGCTGGCCGGCGGCGTGGCGCACGATTTCAACAACATGCTGGGCGTGATCATCGGCCGGTCGGAAATGGCGCTGGAACAGGACGTTTACACTGATAAACTCAAAGACAACCTCAAGGAGATCCTCAAAGCGGGCCTGCGTTCAGCGGACCTTACCCGGCAACTGCTTGCATTTGCCCGCAAACAAACCGCCGTTCCTAAAACACTCGATTTGAACGAAACGATCTCGGGCATGCTCAACATGTTGAGGCGGCTCATCGGCGAGGATATAGACCTGTTCTGGGTCCCGGGACTCGATCTCTGGAAAGTCAAAATTGATCCATCCCAGGTGGACCAGATTCTGGCCAATCTCGTGGTAAATGCCCGCGACGCCATCTCCGGGGTTGGCGCCATAACCATGAGGATCGAAAACGTTGTGATCGATGATTCCAATAGGGCCGAAACCCCCGAATTCATCCCCGGAAAATACGTCCTGCTGACCATGAGCGATACCGGGGCGGGTATGAATCAGGAAATCCGCGAGAAGATCTTCGAGCCTTTTTTTACCACAAAGGAACTGGGCAAGGGAACCGGCCTGGGATTGTCCACGGTTTACGGCATCGTTAAACAAAACGACGGCTGTATTTATGTTGCCAGCGAACCGGGGAAAGGAACTACGTTTAAAATCTACCTGCCGCGGTTCGAGGTCGAAACCGCACAGCTCCCCTTAGAGGATATGGCCGATAATCGCCCGACGGGTATCGAAACCATCCTGCTGGTCGAAGACGATGAAGCGATCCTGAACCTCAGCAAGATGATTCTCGAAAAGCAGGGCTACACAGTGCTTGCGGCACAAACTCCGATGCACGCCATAAATCTTGTCGAGGAACACCCGGGTGAGCTCCATCTGCTCATCACGGACGTGGTGATGCCCGAGATGCACGGCCGGGAACTGGCGGAAAAGCTCAGCGCCATCCGCCCGAACCTCAAGTGCCTGTATATGTCGGGCTATACCGCTGACGTGATTGCGCATCGAGGCATTCTGGACGAAGGGGTAAATTTCATTCAGAAGCCTTTCGGCAGCAATGATTTTGCGGCAAGAGTCAGACAAGTGTTGGACCATTCGGAATAGCTGGCTGAAAGATCGCTTCAGCCCGACTCCTTCCTGCCCTTGACAAACGGGGCGCCATAATCTTCGCCGTTTTGGAACCATTTGTTTACCACGCCGCAGACCTGACTCCTCCAAATTGGCGCCCGGGTCCCTCCTGGCTTGACAAACGGTCCGCCTACCTTACATTCCAATAAACATTAAGGGTTTCAACCGAGTGGAAAGGACACTTGAGCTATTATGTGTTGAGAAGGAGTATCGGATGATTTTCAGACTCAAATATTTGTACATTTTTGGAATTGTCACGGTTTTCGTGCTCGCACTTGGAATCCCGATCAGTCGGGCAGCCGACAGCCAAAACTTTGGCGCCATAAGCGTCGACCAGGACTTGACTCTTTTTCAGTCAGGCCCTAACGAGTTCGGGGACGATTCTGCCTACAACAGCGCGAGAAGTTCCACAAGAGATCGGGACATCGGCGAAATTGGAAGGCCGGAGGACTCCTATGGCCTGGGCATCTGTGGGGGTACCTACGATCGCTGCCGCAGGGGGGCTGATCTTGGCCCCTGATTTGGCGAATTCCTTGCCCTAATCGCGGGACTGCCGGCGGGCGCCGCCGCGAAAGAGCTGAAAACATATTGAACTGAAACATGCTGTCAGTCTTGTACTGAAAAAAAGCCCGGACCTTTCGGTTTCAGGTAACAATTAATCTGGAATAGGCAAACTAAAATAAAAGGGCGGCAGGGAACCTGCCGCCCGAACTTCCGCATCTGTTCTACGGATTGTTTGACTTCCTGAGCGCCTTTGCATATTTTGCAACACATTCAACCCAGGCCCATTCAAAAAAAGGTTCAGAAAACAGAGGCATACCTCTGCAAAACCAGCACGGCCCGGTGGCGAGGCTGAGGCGGTATGGGCATTGCGCGGCTTTGAGCCCGGAGGCGCCGGGAAACTTCTTTCGTTGAGCGGGAGTCGGTTTGGAATGGCGGAAACGAACAGCCAGGGCAAAAGCCCCTGGTATCATGATTACCGATGGATGATTCTCGCCATAATGTTTGCCGGCTCTGTTGTGAACTACCTGGACAGGGTCAACCTGAGCATCGCGAATACGACCATCGCTAAAGAGTTCGGCCTGGGTCCGGTGGAAATGGGACTGCTCATGTCCGCCTTCATGTGGTCGTATGCCTTCGCCAATCTGCCCGCGGGGTGGTTGCTGGATAAATTCGGAATCAAGAGTATTTTCCTTTGGTCCACCGTGGCGTGGTCCGTATCGACCATAGCAGGAGGCTTTGCACAAGGGTTTGTGTCCATGTATGTGATAAGGCTGATCCTGGGGATTGCCGAAGCGCCGTTTTTTATATGCTCCGGCCAGTTTACCAAGACGTATTTTGCGGAAAACGAACGTGGCACAGCTTCTTCCGTCATCAACATGGGCCCCAAGATCGCCAACGGTTTTGCGCCGCCCCTTTTGACCTTCATGCTCATAGGTCTGGGCTGGAGAAGCATGTTCATTTCTCTTGGCGTGGTGGGCTTTTTGCTCGCGGTCGTATGGTTGAAATACTACAGGGAAGATCCCGGACTGCTCCCCAAAGCAGATAAAGATATTGTGCGGGAAAAGAGCAGCTCAAAAGCTGATTATCTGGCTATTCTCAAACATCCCACGACCTTGTGGTTCTGTCTCGGCAACATCGGGTCGTCCTATGTATTCTGGCTCTATTTCACGTGGCTGCCGACTTATCTGACAACCGAGCGAGGCATGACTTTAACCCAGGCCGGTTGGGCCGCGATGGTTCCGTTTATCGGCGGCGTGGCGGCAGTGCCCATAGGCGGATATATGTCCGACTATTTGATCAGAAAAGGAATGAATTTAATTCGGGCCAGACTCGTGCCCACGGTTGGAGGCTGCCTGCTGGCCGCAGTTGCCGTAGCGCCTCTAAATTATGTCCATGAAACCAGTCTGGCGGTGATTTTAATGACCGTAAGCCTTTTTGCGGGTGCTCTAAGAGTTGGCGTCCTTTGGGCGTTGGTGGGCGATATCGCTCCTCCGGGAGCCGTTGGCAGGTTCGGCGGCATTCAGAACTTTGCAAACTTCGTAGGCGCTGCACTTGCGCCCATAGGCACAGGCTACATTCTGAAAGCAACTGGCTCCTACGACCACGTTTTCACCGTCAGCGCAATTCTCTGCGCTCTGGGCGCCTTGAGCTATATGATGATCAACAGGAAGATCACTGCCGAAGATCTGCGAATCGGTCCCAACACCGAACAGGCATAGGGCGAATGGTGGTTTATTTATGCTCTTGACAAAAGTTTGTTTCCGTTACACAGAAAAGTATCCTGGCCATAAGGCCGACTCAGTGAGGGATCGGCTCCATTTGAGCTTTTTTGTAATTTGAACTTCGGGAGGGCCTGTCGTGGCGTCGTTCTGTCCTGGGTGCGGTCACCGGGTGAATGTGGAGGACCGGTTCTGCTCGAGCTGCGGAGTAGCCTTGACCCCTGCCCGGGGAAAACCCACATTTTCCCGCGGGATCGACGCCGAAAGTGCCGCGAATATATGGGGAAAGATTTTCCGCCCTTTTTTCAAGACGGCCTTCATTTTCTTCGGCTTCTTTTTCGGCTTCGCTCTGCTGCTGATGATCGTCTGGTATTTCATGTTCAGGCATTAGCGGGACCGGTCTCCAAATGTAAGCGCCCCGTAAAGCTGCGTTGACCTTAACTCAAGGTGCGCCTCATCACTTCACCCGCGGCAATCTTCACCAATTTTGTCCCCGCTGCAGCCTTGATTACGTGAGCAGCTCTTCAAGTTGTTCGAGGCTGAAAGAAGTCTCGTGGGCCTGCGACATCCACCGTGCGCAGCGGTTGGCATTTAACGGAATGCCGACGGGTGGTATGCCGGTGCTGATGCAAAGCCGCATCCCCATGGTAAGCTCAGGGATACATGCGATTCCAAGGGCGCCGATGCTGGGGTGTTCCTGCTTGAGCTTTCGGAAAAGCTTCTCCTGTTCCATTTCTACAGAGATATAGGTTTTGATTCCGTATCTTTCGAGCAGGACGCTTCCCAGACGAACCATGCACTCCTCGGTGCACCCCCTGCACACGGCCTCGATATCACTTTTTACTGACCGGCAATCCGGCCTGAAGTCGCGAAGGCAATGGGCGACAAGGGCGAACTTGTATTCGGATCGTCTGAACTCTTCTCTGTGGATTCTGTTCAGCAACTCGATTTCAAGCATGTACAGGTGGTATTTTTCCTCGGTTGTTGTGAGTGTGGTGTCAAACTTCTTCGAGGCAGGCAAGCTTTTCAAGTGCTGTGAAACATCCCGGGTGTAGATAGATAACGAGTGGCTGAGGGTATGGGTTATAAACCGTAATGCCTTCCGATCCGGTCCCGTGGTTGTAAAGACCCTGAGAAAAGAGGTCTTTCCCGCCTGCCGTATCAGGCCCAGGAGCTTATGTTCGTCAGGATAGAGCTTGAGCAACATATCGGCGAGACGTTTTATTTCGGCATAATAACGTTGGGGATCATGGCTTTCGGTAAAAAGCGAGTAAGTTTTCCCTCGAACAGGGGTGCAGGGCTTCTCGAAATTTGTCAATGCGTTGAAATTCCTCCCTCCCTTATGCGGAAGTTCCGATATGGGGCCGTGATTGCTGCCGTGCGTGAGGTCCCGCAAGAAAATGATTTTAACAAATGGTCATGACATGCGGGTTTTCGACGAAAATGGCTCCACAAATGAGCAAAACAAACATGACCGGGACTTAACGCAGGCCCAATCCCCCGAATACTAAAGCCTTTCTTTTTCGAAAAAAAGACCCTGCGGGCCAAGGAAAACGAGAAACTTCAAAGACACTGGTTCAAAGCAGTCGATAAGCCGGCAAAGAGGTCGGAAATGTGCCGGCACAGACTTGAGGCAAACTCAAAATTATTTGTATTCAAAAATATAATCCTTTATTGACAGCTAAATAGAAGGGAAATAAACTTGAGTTACACTCAGTTTATCGGGGTCGCTTTACAGCTTCAATCGGTGTTTCTTAGCACGGGAGGCCCAGGGAAATGGACAAGAAATCATCTCCACAGCAGCGGCGAAGTTCTCTTGGCATCCGCTCCCAGCGGCGTGTCCGGGAAATCCTGGGCGCGGCGCGGGAGGTGTTTGGCGAAAAAGGATTTGAAAAAACAACGATTTTTGAGATTGCCCAACGGCTGGGCACTTCCGAGGCGACGGTTTTTACCTATTTTGAAAGCAAGCGCGAGCTGTGCATGGAAGTGCTCAGGGGCTGGTATTACGAGATCAGCGCCGAGTTGGAACGTGAGGTTGCCCTTGTCGAAGGGTTCCGCGGCCGGCTTGATTTCGTCATCCGTAAGCACCTGAAGCATTTGATCGAGGAAGGTACAGGCATTTGCGCCCTGGTCCTCAGCGAGGGGCGAAACGTCGACCAGGAGTTTACGGACCTCATAACGGATATAAAACGCCGCTACACCGCACCGTTGATGGCCGCATTGGCCGCCGCGCAAAAATCCGGAGAGATAAGACCGGACATACCGTTGCGACTCATGCGGGACATGGTCTACGGCTCGATGGAACATATCCTCTGGGGCCATATTCAAGGCAAACCGCTGCCGGACGTCAATCTTACGGCATCCCAACTGTCGGACCTGCTTTGGAGGGCGTTCATGCCTCCCAGGCAGCCAATCGAAGCGCTCGTTCAATTCCGGGCCGAAGTCGCCGATGCGCTGCATAGACTCGAGCAAAGTTACGCCTGAATCGGAGACCTCACATTTTCCGGCTGCTTCGGGATGCGACTTCGCTACACCGTCTTCTGCCGGGAGGCGCTCATGAGAATACGGTCCTCTTTTTGAAAAGCCAAAAGAGCCGGGGGCATGGCCCCCATCGCCGAGCGCTCGGCCTCGTCTTTGAAATACCCTGAGCGCAACCTGGCATTATTTGCACCAAATGATGGCTGACATTACACGCAATTGGAGGAGGGACACATGGAAGACTCGGCGTTGCGCTCGCTCACTTTGGGGCAGCTTCTCGACTCTACGATAGAAAAGTACCCGGACAATGAGATTGTCGTCTTCGTAGACCGGGACTTTCGGCTTACGTATCGTCAGTTTGGGGGGCTGGTCGATAAACTGGCCAGGGGCCTCATGGCGCTTGGAGTGCAAAAAGGCGAGAAGGTGGCCGTCTGGGCCACCAACATTCCTTACTGGGTTGCTTTGCAATTCGCCACGGCGAGGATAGGGGCCGTGCTGCTGACGGTCAACACTTCCTACAAGACAACCGAGCTTGAGTACCTGCTCAGGCAATCCGAGTGTCAAAATATCTTCATCATCGACGGCTTCCGGGACACCGACTATGTGCTGACCGTCTATGACCTCTTGCCCGAACTCAGGACCCAGCAGCGTGGGTACCTCAGCAGTTCGAAGTTTCCCCATCTCAAAAGGGTCTTCTTTCTCGGCCATGAGAAGCACAGAGGGATGTATTCCATTCCCGAGTTGCTCTCGCTGAGCATTATGATCGATGAGGAGCAGTACAAGGCGAGGCAGGCCGAACTCGATCCGCAGGATGTTGTCAACATGCAGTATACCTCCGGAACGACCGGTTTTCCAAAAGGTGTCATGCTGACTCACTTCAATCTGGTCAATAACGGCTACTGGATTGCTAAAAATCAACTCTTCGGCCCCGAGGACCGCATCTGCCTGCCCGTTCCCCTGTTCCATTGCTTCGGCTGTTCGCTTGGCGTTATGGCCGCCGTGAACCAGGGCTCCGCACTGGTCGTTCTCGAAGGTTTCGACCCGGTTGGGGTCATGACCGCGGTTGAACAGGAGCGATGCACCGCAATCTACGGTGTTCCGACCATGTTCATCGCAATTATGGACCATCCGCTTTTCCCCAGGTTCAGCTTCGACTCTTTGAGGACCGGCATCATGGCGGGCTCTCCGTGTCCCGCCCCGATCATGAAGCGGGCGATCGAGAAGATGAACACAAAAGAGATAACCATCGTCTATGGACTCACGGAAACATCCCCGGGGATGACCCAGACCCGCGTGGATGACGATTTGCGCACGCGCTGTGAAACTGTCGGCCGTGCCCTGCCGGGAATAGAAGTGTGCATCATGGACCCTGAGCTTCGCACGCCTGTTGCCGCCGGAGTGCCGGGCGAAGTCTGCTGTCGCGGCTACAATGTGATGAAGGGCTACTACAACATGCCTGAAGCTACCAGGGAGGCCATCGACGAGCAGGGATGGCTGCACTCGGGAGACTTGGGCACCCTGGACGAGAATGGCTACGTCGCCATCACCGGCAGGCACAAGGATATGATCATTCGAGGCGGTGAGAACATTTACCCCAAAGAGGTGGAAGAATTTCTGTACGGGATGGAAGGGGTGCGCGATGTCCAGGTGGTAGGCGTTCCAAGTGCGAAGTACGGGGAAGATGTGTGCGCTTTCGTCATCCTCAAGGAGGGTTTTTCTTACTCGCCCCAGGACGTGATCGACTTTTGCCGCGGTAAGATAGCCCGTTACAAAATCCCGAAGTGCGTCGCCTTCGTGGATGGATTACCCATGACCGCAAGCGGTAAGATCCAGAAATTCAAGCTGAGAGAGAAGGCTGCGGAATTGTTTCCAAACATTTAGAGCACAAAACACCACGGCAGCGTCGGCCTGATAACCCCGGGAGGGGCGGGGGAAACCTTCCCCCCGCTCTTTCGCGGCTTCCGTGAACCGGCATACACAATTGTGTCCCATTCCCCCTTTTTGTACGACCCTGCGGTGCAAACGCCCAAACCCGGCCCGGTCCCCCTCGGTACACAGCAGGACTGAAAGCTGTGCCTGCGCAAAATATCTCTTGAATTATTAGAACACATGTTCTAATCATGTAATTGGAACAAACGTTTCCAACGTATGTTTCCAACATATGTTGCATATGTGTGAGATGGGGGGAGCCATGGAAAAACGTTCGGAAAGCGATGAAAAAACGAAGACACGACTGATCGAAGCGGCAGGAGAGGTATTTGCCAGGCATGGTTTTCGAGCCGCGACGATCAGAGAGATCTGCAGGCGCGCCAATGCCAGTGTCAGCGCGGTGAACTACCATTTTCGGGACAAAAAAGGCCTGTACGCTGCGGTATTCGAGCACTCGCATCGGTGGGCGGTGGAGAAATACCCCCACGATTTGGGGCTTGCGGAAGGCGCGACACCGGTGGAACGGCTTCGAGCATTCATCCGCTCCTTTCTATTACGGCTCCTGGGCGATGGGTTTCCAACCTGGCACGGAAAGCTCATAGCACAGGAAATCGCCGATCCGAGCGGTGTTTTCAGCCAGGTGGCCCAAACTTCTATTCGGCCCATGGAAGAGTATCTTGAAGGAATAGTCCGCAGACTTCTAAAGGATGAAAATCCGTCTCGAACAGATGATAACGACGTGGTCCGCCTGTGCGCGATGAGTGTAGTCGGGCAGTGCATTTTTCAGCATCATGCCAGGCAACTCGCTACGATCCACGGCACAAGGACTCAGGGACCCGCACAGATTGAAGTGCTCGCTGACCATATAATCCGGTTTTCGACAGGCGGCATTCGGGAGATTGCTTCAGGGCGGCCATCAGGCTAAGCGTTCCGGTGCAGTTCTGCCGTCATATCAGGCCCGATCCGACAACGAAGTCGGGCCGCGGCTCGAAGTGATGTGACCGACAGCAGCGCGGATGGAGTAACTCAAATGTATGGAATGGCCCTTAAAATGCTCTTCGGCGACCGTGGCAAATACATCGGGATCATAACCGGCATCGCTTTGGCCTCCGTCATCATGATCCAGCAGCCCGGCATCCTGATCAGCATCCTCAGCCACACCTACAGTTTCATTTCCGACATCGGCCTGCCGGACATATGGGTTATGGACCCCAAAGTCCAGTTCATAGACGACGCCAGGCCGTTGCTCGATACCCAGCTCTACAGGGTGCGCGGAGTAAGCGGCGTCGAGTGGGCGGTACCGCTGTATAAGGGGGGCATAAACGTGCGTCTGGCCAACGGGGAACTTGTCCGCTCCAACCTCTTGGGATTCGATGACGCCACGCTTATCGGTGCCCCTGCCGTCATGCTCCAGGGCATGCTCTCCGACCTGCGCCAGACCGACAGTGTCGTCGTCGATGAAGCCGGCGCCAGGGGCAGGTTGGCCACCCCATCGTCTACACCTGACGGCAAGCCGGTTCCATTAAAGGTCGGCGACGTACTGGAGCTAAACGACAAGCGCGCCGTCGTCGTCGGCATAGCGCGCGGTACGCCGACCTTCCAGTCCCAGCCCATTTTGTACACCACCTACACCCGCGCCACGAGCTATGCTTTGAGCGAACGCAAAATGCTTTCCTACGTTCTGGCCAGGGCAAAGGCCGATGAGAAGCCGCAAGACGTGGCGCGGCGCATCACCAGCGAAACCGGTATGGCCGCGTATACGGCCGATGAATTCAAACAGATGTCGCTGCGCTTCTTTATGAACAACACATCGATCCTCACCAATTTCGGTTTTGTGGTGCTCATCGGCTTCATAGTTGGAGCGGCCGTCACGGGCCAGATCTTCTACAATTTCACCCTCGACAACCTGCGTCACTTCGGTGTTTTCAAGGCCATGGGCGCAACTGATGGGATGCTGCTCAAAATGATTCTGCTCCAGGCCATGCTTGTGGGTTTTGTTGGCTTCGGCCTGGGGGCTGGGGTCAGCGCCGCTTTCGCGTATATAACCCAACGCGGATCGGACCTTACCATGCAGCTCAACTGGCAGTTGCTGTTGGGAAGCGGGATAGCTGTAGCGCTCATTGTGCTGCTCGCTGCCTTCGTCAGCATCCGCAAGGTTATCAGCCTCGAACCGGCAGTGGTATTCAAAGGGTAAATATGAACGGAAAGGCAATGCCGGCCGTCCGTTGCGACGGCATAGTAAAGACCTTCGGCACGGGAGAGGGCCGTGTCCAGGCTTTACGCGGGGTGGCCCTCGAGGTGAGTGCCGGGGAGTTACTCATGCTTGTGGGTCCTTCAGGCTGCGGGAAGACGACGCTCATTTCCGTCATCGCGGGTATTCTCGACCAGGACGCCGGACAGTGCCTGCTCTTTGGACAGGATCTTCGGCAACTTTCAAAAAAAGAACGTACCGTACATCGCGGCAAAAATGTCGGTTTCGTCTTTCAGGCCTTTAATCTGATCCCCGCGCTGACGGCTGCCGAAAATGCGGCGATTCCGCTGCTCATTAACGGAGCAGGTACGCAAGAAGCACGGGAGCTGGCCTGCAGGCAGCTGCGGGCAGTGGGCCTGGGGGGACGGGAGAACGCACTGCCTTCCGAACTTTCCGGGGGGCAGCAGCAGCGCGTGGCCATCGCCCGCGCTCTGGTGCACAACCCGCGGCTGGTGGTTTGCGACGAACCGACCAGTGCCCTTGACCACCAGACCGGCAGACAAATGTTGGATGTACTCAAGGAACTGGCCGTAACCGGTGACCGGGCGCTCATCATCGTAACGCACGATGCCAGGATCTTCGAATACGCCGACAGAATCGCGCACATGGATGACGGCCGCATTGAGAGGATAGCAGACACGAATTGAGAAGAGAGAAAAGAGCATGATTCTCCGAAACAAGTTACTTCCCATTATCGCTTCCATGGGGCTTGTGATCGCCATTGCGGTTGCAATAGGCTCAGAGAGGAAAACGCCCCCGGCCCAGCCCATTGCCGAACCTGCGCGGGCGCCGTTCAAGTCCTACATCGGCGGCGCCGGCATCGTTGAGGCCAGTACCGACAACATCAGCGTCGGCACTTCGATTGCCGGCATCGTAAAGCGGGTATGTGTCGTCGTTGGGGACAGGGTCAGAGCGGGCCAGCCCCTTTTTGAAATCGACGATCGGGAGCTAAGGGCGGAGTCGCTTGTCAAGGAAGCCAGCCTGGTTAAGGCCCGTGCATCCGTCGAGGAAGCCAGGGCTTCGTTGCGGGACTACGAGTCACAGTATGCGTTGGTGCGAGGGGTGACCGACGGACGGGCGGTAAGCGTCGATGATGTCCAGAAGCGGCGCGATGCGCTACTCCTGGCAAAAGCCAGGGTTGAGAGCGCCAAGGCCGCGGTGGTCTATGCCGAGTCGGATCTCAAGTCCACGCAAAGCGCCATCGATCGGCTAACCGTGAGGGGGCCCCTCGACTGCGAAGTCCTGCAGGTTAACGTTCGACCGGGCGAATATGCCGCGACCGGTGTCTTGTCAACGCCTCTAATGCGGTTGGGCAACCTCGACCTGCTTCATATTCGGGTCGACATCGACGAGAACGACGCCTGGCGCTTCAAGCAGGGAGCCAGGGCGGTCGCTTCCCTGCGCGGGAACCGCGACCTTAAAGCCGACGTTTTCTTCGTACGGGTGGAACCCTATGTGACGCCGAAGACCTCGCTTACGGGAAGCAGTACGGAACGGGTTGACACGCGGGTTTTGCAGATCATCTACGGATTCGACCGGAATCTGTTGCCTGTCTACGTCGGGCAGCAGATGGACGTTTTCATCGAAATCCCGGTGTCTTCATAGACTGGAGGTAATGGATGAGAAGCCGGCATTTTCTGGCTTTATTTCTCACTGCGTGGCTCGGGGGATGTGCCGCTGTGGGACCCGACTACACGCGTCCGACTATGGAAGCGCCTGCCGGGTGGAGTGAAGCGCGGGAAAAAGCCCGGCCGGCCGTGGCGTTGGATCAGACCGCCTGGTGGGAGTCCTTTGGGGACCCATTGCTAAGCGAACTCATCACGCAGGCCATCAAAAACAACCTCGACGTGCGGGTGGCCAAAGAGCGCGTCGTCCAGGCACGGGCGACCCTTGCCTCGACACGTGCGTCCCTTTGGCCGTCGGCGACCGGTTCGGGCTCAGTGACACGGAGCAAGAGCAGCGAGAATGTGATCGGCTCCGGCGCCGTACCTGCCAATGCATCGGGCGCCTCGACCACCACCTCGTCCGGTTCGCCGTACGGCACTCTCTATGACGCAGGGTTCGATGCAAGTTGGGAACTCGATGTCTTCGGCGGTACCCGCCGCGGCGTCGAATCCGCCCGGGCTAAAGTCGAAGCCGATGTCGAGGACCTTAACGATACTCTGTTGACCCTTCTCGGCGACGTTGCGAAATACTACGTGGATCTCCGCTCCTCCCAGGAGCAGCTTGGAATCACGCGCGGCAACGCGGAGTCACAGCAACACAGTGTCGAGGTCACCCGCGAGCGTTACCGGCTCGGCCTGACCACGTATCTCGATGTCGCCCAGGCCGAAGCGCAGAGACTCTCGACGGAGTCGGACATCCCGACAATCCAATCCTCTATCAAGCAATCGATCCACCGTCTCGGCATCCTGCTCGGAAAAGAGCCAAACGCCCTCGAAGCCATGTTATCGGAGGTACGTCCCCTTCCGAAGGCCGGAGGCACTATAAGTGCCGGCATCCCTTCGGAGCTGCTCACTCGTAGGCCGGACCTGCGCAAGGATGAACGAAAACTGGCTTCCGCGTCTGCGGATATCGGGGTCGCCACCGCCGATCTCTACCCCAAGTTCGACCTGACTTTGGGCATGGGGCTCGAAAGCCTCACGGCATCCAAGCTGTTGGCCCTGTCGAACGGGTACTGGTCAATCGTTCCGGAAGTCGGTATGTTGCTTTTCGACGCTGGTAAAACGCGGGCCAATATCGAAGGCAAACGGGCCGTCTATGAAGAGACGCTTTACGCATTCCGTTACTCGTTTCTCAAAGCTTTGGAAGAGGTGGAAAACGCGCTTGCGGACTATTACGCGGAACAGACCAGATGCAGGACCCTGGCCGATTATGTTCACGCCGGCGAGGAAGCCCTGGCGCTGGCCGATGAGCGCTACCGGAGGGGCCTTATCAATTTTCTGAACGTGTTGGAAGCCCAGAGGACTCTCTACAGTGCTCAGAGCAGCCACAGGAAATCTGAAGCGAAGGTCCTCACAAGCCTTATATCTCTTTACAAGGCCCTTGGAGGAGGGTGGAATGCGGCTGAGTTGAGTCTTGCGGCACGAGTGGATGATAGGAAATTTTTTCAAAAGACTTCACATGAATAACAGGCTTGACCAATTTGTTGCCGCATGCATAGAGTTATGCGCCCGATCTTGGGCCGCGGGATATGGCAACTGAGCTGTGGAGGTGATTTGTGCAGGATACGGAAATAGAGAGGGTATCGCCCGTTGCGACGCGTTCCCGCCATGAGGCGGTCCTTCTTATCGATAAGGTGCTGCTCGACAGGAAGTCGGAAGATGCCGCGAAAAGCAAGCGAAAGCGCGAAATCCATGCTCTTCACCTGGGTAATGAAGATAACCTGCAGCGCATGCTCAATGCTATTCAGCCCGGCAGTTACATCCGTCCGCATCGGCACCTGGCGCCCCCTAAGTCTGAAGCGATAGTCATACTGCAGGGATCTCTGGGATATGTGCCCTTCGACGCTCAGGGCAATCCGGTGGATGGCAGGTTCATTCTCCTGGATGCCGGGCGGGGGGCGTTTGCGGTGGACTCGCGCGCGGGCCTGTGGCACACGTTTTTCGCCCTTGAAGACAATACAGTCCTCTTCGAGGTCAAACCCGGCCCTTACGATCCCATTGGAGATAAGGATTTCGCACATTGGGCCCCCGCGGAAGACGAAGCGGACGCCGCGGAGTACCTCATGGGCATCGAGGACCGGTTCCGCTCCGTGCTCGGCCTGGGGCGCAGGCAATGGGGCCGGTGAAGGGGTGAGACCCGTGTCGTGGCATAAGCCGTGCTTGAACAGGGCCTGAGTTGGACATCGACATTTGCATCGGAGCTTAAAAGCCCGGATTTTCCATGAGATCGGAGCAGATTGGGAAAACACGGATTCAACTAAACATTGGTTTCAGGGAAATACCGGACAAAGATAGAACCGGGGGCTTTAAATGGCGAGTAAGTACCGCAATGCCTTTCTATGCCGAATCGGGGCTCTCTTTTTTGTCGGCCTGCTCGCGTGGACTCCGCTCTACGGGGACATGGGAGCCATTCACCTTCATAGCCAGGATGTGACGGTCTCCGAGCCTGCTCAGAAAGCAATCGTCCTGCATAATGGGTCCGAAGAAATTCTCATTCTGGAAACCGATCTGAAAGCATCCGCCCGGACCGATATACTGCGATTCATTCCGTTTCCGGCCGAACCTCTGGTCAGCCTGGCGCCGGAAAATGCCCTTCAGGAAATCGGCAGGCTGGTTCAGGCAAAGAAGCTTCAATTTATCACTATTCGCCAAACCAAGGGGGGAAGCAGCGCTCAAAATCAGCCGGTCGCCGAGGTCGTATCCAGGGCAAAACTGGGGGCGCACGATGTTGCGGTTGTAAAGATCAATGATGCGGCGCATTTCAGCCAATGGGTCCGGGGCTTCTTCAAGGATAAGAAAGAGCTTCTGAGCGGTCCGGAGCTGGAGCAGGTCTCAAAAGTCGCGGCGGATTACGTCAAAGACGGGATATCCTATTTTGCTTTCGACTTCGTAACGGTGGATGATTCGGACAAAACCGTCGCCCCCGTGGCATTCCGCTTCAAGAGCAAAAAGGTCTATTATCCGTTGCGCACCAGCAATACAATCGGCGGCGAAGGGCAGGTGCAGCTTTACTTTATTGCAATCGACTGCGTCCGGCAGCCGTACAACGATGAAATACTGCGTTACATAGGCGGACCCGAACGCGGTAATTTGCTCTTCAGCAGTATCGCCGAAATTCAACCCGAAGAAGCCAACGCGGTTTATCCGGGGGCCGCTGCATTTTTCGAAGAGAAACGAATTGTAGTGCAGGCCGCGGCCTATTCGGGATCTTTGAGATTTGAGCAGGACCTCAACTCCTTTATGCTCACCCACTATGATCCACGGCTTTATCAGTCAAGCGGGGCCGTCCAGAGACCAATTTCCGATCCGAGCGATTTCGTTCCCGGCTGGAACCCCGGCATGTTTGGCAGGGAGAACCCGGTGCGCAATGCCAAAGTCCTCGAAGACCAAAGGCGCCACATGACCGGATTGCTTGTAAATGGCTCATTTCACCTTGCCTCGGCGGGCAGGCGGGTCCAATTTAGAGACGGCAGGTGCAAAGAAAACTCAATGCAGGTGGAAATAAACAGGATTGCCTTTGGCGAACTGAATGGGGACATATTCTCCGATGCCGCTGTCATCACCGAGGCAGCCAAAAAGAGCGGAAATGCTTGTGAGCTGACGGTGTTTACCGGCAAAGAGGTCCAGCCCTTTGAAAAGCCGCAACTGGAGCGGACCGCATCGGTTCTGCTCAAATCTTGCGACGTTCGGGATTTTTCCATCTCCGAGCGCGCCGTGAAGATCGTGAAAAAAGGCGGTGCAGTGGAAAGCTATAAGCTTCTCGACGGAAAACTCATACCCGCGGAGTGAGGCAACCATGAAAAAAATCGCATTTCTTCTAGCCGGTATCTCCATTACTTTTGCACTGCCGTACCAGGCCGGGGCCCAACAGGTGGAATCCCTCTTAGGCCTTGCTACCGATGCCGAGGCAAAGACCGTTTCGATCATGGTTTCGAGTTCGGGCTGTACCGACAAGGGCTATTTCAGTTTTGCCCTCGAAGGGGACGTCCTGATTTTCAAACGGATAAGGCGGGATGCCTGCAAAGCGGTGCCGGGGAGGCACGCCATCACCTACTCGCTTGAAGAACTTGGAATAAAACCCGACTCAGCCTTCCGGATCGGCAATCCGATAACTCTGACGGAAAATGTTTTCTAGTGTCGCCAGCTGATTCTCATCCGGTTAACCATCCAGTTCGCTTATAAAATACACCCTTCTTGAGTATCGATTAACGTTGTGGGTTTTCCGTTGCGGGCTATTTGTCACAACGTTAAAAAGAGACCTCTAATAACGGGAATAAGCGCCATGATGGCTGGTGCAACCGCAATTGCCGGGACAAAATTGGCCAGGGGCAGGTCTTTTAGATCGAGCAGTTTGATCCCAATCCCGATTATGATCAAACCGCCGGTTGCGGTCATCTCGGTGATCATGGCTTCGTTTAGCGCGCTGGGAAGGATGCCCGCAAAAAGCGTTATCCCTCCCTGGTAGACCAGTATTAAAATCGCCGAAAGCCCAACGCCCCATCCCAGGCTCGCCCCGAAGGCGATGGAAGCGAATCCGTCCATCGCGGCCTTTATGGAAAGAAGAGTGTAGTCGCCGCTGAGCCCGTCGGAAATCGAACCGAGAATGGCCATCGGGCCCACGCAGAATACCAGGCTCGCCGTTACAAATCCCTTGGCTACCGATTGCTCCGAGCCTGCCGAGAACTTTGCCTGAAGGAACTGCCCAAGCTGCTCGATCCTGGCCTCTATTCTCACAAACCCGCCGATTGTGCCGCCAATTGATATCGCCACGAGCACGACAAGGATATTTTGCGTCCGAACGGCCATCTGGAAGCCGATCAGAATCACCACCAGGCCGATTCCATAGAGTACGATCCTACGCATCATCGCCGGCAGCCTTGATCCAGCCAGACAGCCGATCGCCGTCCCGGCGATGATAGAGCCCATATTAATGAGAGTACCGGTCATTAGATCGCCTTAAAGAGCTGCTTGCCCCACCCTTGAGCCCTATTGCGGCCTTCTCCAGGCCGGCGACTCTTTCGACAATAGGTGGATGGGAGTAGTGAAACCAGACATAAAGCGGATGCGGATACAGGTTGGAGAGGTTATCGGCGGCAAGCCGCTTGAGTGCGCTGATCATCGGAGCGGTTTCGCCAATCATGCCGGCCGAGAAAATGTCAGCTTCTTTTTCAAAACGTCTCGATATCTTCATGTAGAGAGGCTGGAGAAAAAATCCCGCCTTGCGCAAAAAGACCCCGGCCAGGAAAAGCCCGGCGTAGGGCACCGGCGCGCTGAATCCGAACGTCTTGAAAAGAAGCGGCCATTGAATGAGGAGCCATGTGGCATAAAAAGCCGCGAGGGAAAATGATGCAAAGATGATAAGCTGCTTCAGTACGTGGCGTTTCCTGTAATGGCCGGCTTCGTGCGCCAGCACGGCAAGGATCTCATCGTGCGTGTGGGATTCGAGCAGCGTATCGAAGAGGACTATCCGTTTGGTCTTTCCTATTCCCGTGAAATAAGCGTTTGTGTGACGGCTTCTGAGCCCCGCGTTCATCTGCAGGATTTTTTTCACCCGTATGCCGCTTTTTTCCATCAGGGTCCTGATCTTTTCGGAAAGCGCATCGTCCCGGACCGGCTCGAACTTATTGAAAAGCGGCGCCAAAACAACTGGGTAGAGTATGGCCATAAGAAACTGCACGGCCAATAGAAGCAGAAAACCCCAAAACCACCAGGACCCCGGCGACCAGGCGATCAGGAGGATAAGGATTGAAAAGATGGTCGCAAAAAGAGCTGCCCCGACCAGTCCCCCCTTGATAAGGTCGACAGTCCAGAGTTTGAGGGTCAACTTGTTGAAACCGAATTCCTGCTCGACGATGAAGGTGTTAAAGTAGTTGAAGGGAAGCTCGACCAGAAAATCGATGAATCCTGGAACGAAAAAAAATAGAAGCCCCGCCGCAATCTGCGGCAGCCCCAATCCTTCGGACAAGCGGACAAGCAACGGCAGGAACCCCGATAAAAGGACCACAAGAAGCGTCACCTCGGAGGTGATTTCCCCGAAGATCCCGATGCGGGTTCTTGCCCGTGCGTACGCCCTTGTCTTTGCGAGCTTGGAATCGTCGATGAATTGGTCGAAACCCTTTGGCGCTTTGCCATCGAGTTTTTCAGAATGAATCAGGTTGAGACGCTCAAGCCATATGCTGAAAGTGCTCTGCCCAATGTACAAAAAAACAAAGAAGAACAGGAGCCCGTTCAGTTCGACCATTCAACTCCTCGCATCTCATCGGCCCGGACAATTCAGTGCCCCGCGTTCTCAGGGATATCTCTCGAGCGCAACTTGCCTATTAGACCGGGACCTGCAAAGGACAGCGGGCTATTTCCGATTTTCCTTCTCTTTTTTTATGATGTCCTCCACCAGGCCTTTTGGCACGACATTATAGCGGGAAAATTCCATGGTGAATTCGGCCTTGCCCTGGGTTGAGGAACGAAGAGCGGTCGCGTAACCAAACATTTCCGAGAGCGGCGCTTCGGCCTCTACCGTCGAAAAAACGCCGTCTTCCGATGTGGACTGGACCACCGCGCGCCGCTGGTTCAGGCTGCCCAGCACCGCACCCTGAAACTCCGAAGGTGTTTCCACCGCAACGCGCATAATAGGTTCGAGGATCACCGGGTTCGATCTGCCGTAGGCTTCGCGGAAGGCCCCGATTGCCGCATGCTGGAAAGCCATGTCGGATGAGTCCACCGAGTGGGATGCGCCGTCATTTATCGTGACCCGCACCCCAACGACCGGGAAGCCCGCTAATCCGCCCTTGGCGAGACACGCCCGGAATCCCTTCTCGCAGGATGGTATGAATTCAGTCGGGATCGCCCCGCCGGTAACCTTGTTGACGAACTCGAAATCGCCTTCCTCTGTGGGCTCCATAAAACCGGCGATCCGGCCGAACTGGCCCGCCCCACCCGTCTGCTTTTTGTGCGTATAGTTGAATTCGATCCTTCGGGTTGGCTTTTCGCGGTAAGCGACCTTCGGCATGCCGGTTTCGATTTCAGCGTTGTATTCACGCCGTATCCGCTCGACATAGACTTCCAGGTGCAACTCTCCCATTCCGCAGATTATGGTTTCCGATGTCTCCGCGTCGAGGTAAACCCTGAATGTGGGGTCCTCCTTGGAGAAGCGGGAGAGCGCCTTGCTCAGGTTCATCTCGGCTTTTTTATCCTTGGGCTTTACCGCAAGTGAGATTACGGGCGCCGGTACGTGCATCGATCTCATAGTGTAGCGCACCTGTCCGTCCGTGAAGGTGTCCCCGGAAGCGCAGTCGATCCCAAAAATGGCCACGATGTCGCCGGCCGATGCGAACTCGATCTCCTCCATTTCGTCGGCGTGCATGCGAACGAGGCGTCCGGCTTTCACGCCTTTGCCCGTTCTCACGTTGACGATAGTCTCACCCTTTTTCAAAGTCCCCTGGTAGATGCGAACATACGTGAGCTGCCCGTAGCGGCTTACTTCGAGTTTGAACGCAAGCATCACCAGAGGCGGGCCGGGCGCGCTTTCCAGAACCACCCGCTGGTCCTCGCGGTCCAGGTCAATGGCCTCGTTTTCGATATCGAGCGGGGTCGGCAGGTACGCCACAATGGCATCGAGAAGCGGCTGGACCCCCTTGTTCTTGTAAGCCGAACCCATTAGAACGGGGGTGAGCTTGAGGGAAAGGGTCCCATTGCGGACGGCCTCCCGTATCATATCTTCCGATATCGGCTTCTCCGTCAGGATCGCATCTGTCAATCCATCGGAAAACAACGAAACAGCATCGAGCATCTCCTCCCTTTTGGCGTGGGCCAGCTCGATAAACTCCGCCGGTATTTCCTCCTCGACCATTTCCTCGCCGTGATTGCCCTGGAAACTCAGCGCCTTCATGGACACAAGATCGATTACTCCCCGGTGATCGTTTTCCAGGCCCATCGGGATCTGAAGCAGCACCGGATTGTGGTTGAGCTTCTCCTGGAGTTGCCGGGCCACCCGGAAGGGGTCCGCGCCCGTTCTGTCGCACTTGTTTACGAACGCGATCCTGGGGACGAGGTAACGTACCATCTGCCTGTCAACGGTAATCGACTGCGACTGAACGCCGCCGACTGCGCACAGCACCAGGACGGCCCCGTCCAGAACTCGAAGGGCCCTTTCCACCTCGATGGTAAAATCGACGTGGCCCGGCGTATCGATAATGTTGATCGGGTGGTCGCCCCAGGAGCAACAGGTGGCGGCGGACTGGATGGTGATTCCGCGCTCCTTTTCCAGCTCCATGAAATCCATGGTGGCTCCCACGCCGTCCTTCCCCTTCACGTCATGAATGGCGTAAATGCGCCGGGTGTAAAATAAAATTCGCTCCGTTAGAGTCGTTTTCCCGGAATCTATGTGCGCGCTGATGCCGATGTTCCGCAGCTGCGCGGTCTTATCTGTGCTGTTATCAGACATGTGAACTTCGGACCCTTATCCTGTGATATAATAACTGCCTTCTTTACCTTATACCTCAGTGCAAAAAAGAACGGGCACTTAACAGTGCCCGTTCGAACTTTCACCTATATCTCATATTCTCAAAAAAGAAAAGGGCCGGTGCGCCGGGATTTATTCACATTTCCCGCCGGCCCTGAATAAATCTACTTCTTGGCAAGTGTTGTGTGCTTCGCGGGCTGCGCCGCGGCTTTGACTTTAGCCTTGGATGCGCTCGGTTTTGTCTCCGGAGTCTTTTTCTGAGCACTCGACGTCTTGCCGGATTTGGCCGTTTCCTTTGCAACCGGCTTTCGATTCGCCAGTTTGGCCGGTGCCTCCGATTTGGATTTTTCAAGGGTCAGTGATTTTGATGTCCCCGGTTTGGCCGCAGGTTTATGGCCGGCTTTTGCTTCAGCCGGTTTTGAAGATTTTTTGTCGAATTTGCCGGGCTTAACCGCCTCGTGTTTTTTAGCCGAGTTCTTGACCGAGCATGAAGCCATGCCAAGGGCCGGCTTGACCGGGAGATTCGCCTGCGTCAGCTTTATCCTCTGGCCAGGCTTGAGCTGGGAGTTCCGGCTGAGTCCATTGAGCTGGCACAGCGATGAAAGCGGAATTCCGGTCTTTTTTGAAATGTCTTTCAAAGTGCCCCCGCTATTGACCGTGTAATAGGCTGCCGTGGGGGAGTCGGGTTTTTTCGAAACTGAGTCAAAGCAAATCGATGACGATCCGCCCCTTTTGCGCGTTTGGGTTGCTGTCTTCGAATTTGCCTGGGTGAGCTTTATCCTTTGCCCGGGTTTAAGGTTAGCCTCACGGCTGAGTCCATTGATCTGGCACAGCGATGAAAGCGCAATCCCGGTCTTTTTTGAAACGTCTTTGAGCGTGCCGCCTTTGTTCACCGTGTAGTAGGCAACCGCTGGGGCCTCAGGCTGCCTGGGGTCTGAGGCGAACCCAATCGCTGAAGATGATGATTCCTCTTTGGGCATATCGGTTGCGATTTCGTCAGAATCGGCATAAACCCTTGAAACAGCCGTTTTTACAGTCTGGCCCGGCTTGAGAGAGGCCGTCCTTTTGATCCCGTTTAACTGGCAAAGAAGCTTGACATCCAGGCTGTTGCGGCGGGCAATCTTGTCGAGAGTGTCGCCCCTCCTTGCTTTATAGGTACGGAATGTCCGGTTTGAAGCCGATGAGACCTCCGACTTCTTTTCCTTCACGACCGGTTCGACCTCCTCGGCAAAGGTTGAATCGGATATGCTCGGCGGCGCGGGTTCGGGGCTCAAGGAAGCCATTTTGATCGAACGGGCCTGTGCGATGAAGCCGGGCTGCAGTGAACGCGCCAAAAGAACCGGCTCGCTTTCAAAACTCCTCTTATAGAAAACCAGGCAGCTGCCTGGAACGAGTACGCTCGACTGGCTGGTATGGTTCCACCTGCAAAGGTCCTCCGCCCTGACCCCGAAGCTGTTCGCAAGCTCGCCAAGCCCTTTTTCCGAACCGTTCACGTAGTAATTGACCTTCCTGGGCAGATATGACTGCTGGGCGGCCTCGATAACGGACAGCTTATCCGATTCATCGGTCCCGATGTGCGCCGCAAGAGTGGACCATGGCGTGAAGAACCGGACGTGCATGTGATCGTAATGATTTCGAATATGCTGGATCAGTGAGCCGCGCACGTTTCCGAAAACACGCCCCAGGTACGCCTGATCGTAGCCCCGTGAGGCTGCGTATTCATAGAGTACCTTCTGGACGCGCCGGTCCAGGAAAATGTATTGCACGCGCTGCGAAGCGATGAGGTTTTCAATCAGGCACCAGGTCTTGGCGGCATCCAGGTTCTCCTCGCTCATAGGGACCAAAGTAGTCTGCGGGCGGTTTCCCTTGACGTATAACCCGATATCGACGTCCCTGCCGTTCTGGTGAGAACGGTGATGCATGGCCGATCCGCCGGTTTGGCTGGAAAAATCTCCAATGAAGAGGTCACAGGTGTCCGGGAACTGCGTCCTTACGGCCTCTATCGCGTCAAGCAGAGCGCCAACCACCTCCGGGGTGGTGTACGACCTGCTCTCATCGCGCAGATGGTAGCCCGGAAACTGGTTTGGAAACACCACACCATTTTCCAGGTGCCCCTGGTAGGGGTGCCCGTAAGAGGAGGTAATCGCCTCGCATTTGTGAGCTAAAATTAAAGAAGAAACAATTAGCGCGGCCGGTAGGACTAAAGCGCAGTTTAACGCCCGCAAAGATCTGGCTCCCCCCATCATAAACTTCTCCCCCCCGCTTTGAACCTAGGAGTCCCCCACCAATTAGCGTAGCTGCTCATATCGAATTATTACAAGAGATGTGATTCACTACCAAAAAGAATGCATTTATGTCAAATGGTTTTTTCGAAAATTGTCTGAATTTGTTTCAGATGGACTACTAACATACGGAAATAACAGGTAAAAAGCTCTACAATCGAACTATATTAAGTAAATGTTCTCGAATAAGTAATCAAAAATACCAAATTAAAGCACGCTAAGTTCTTTATTTTGTTGGGAAATAAGGCGTAGTCGGGATCATATATCGAAATTGAGGTATTCATCTAACAAAGTTCTTGAAAATATAACAACTTAAAGCAAATCTGCGCTTTCAAAACGGAAGAAAATCACTTTGGAATCAGGTTTTCACCCTTTCTGGCTGTTATTTTCTGCCAGAATCCCGTAGGGGTCACCCACAAAAATGACCTGTGCGCTGCCGTTAGTGACGACCGGAATGTACTCGACCGAGATGGGAACGGGTTGTGAGAGCCTCACAAAAACCTGGTTCGACCCGGTAAGGACCGTTTGCATTTTTTCGGCATACGGGTTGGCGTCATCTTTGAGAAGCCTTTCGGCAAGCTCGATGGCTTTATCGACGCGCATGCAGCCGTGGGAAAAGTCCCTGCGTGTCCTTGCAAACAGGTGCTTGAGCGGAGTGTCGTGCAGGTAAACGGCATAGGGGTTGGGAAATTCAAATTTTACGCGGCCGAGCGCGTTCTTGGGCCCCGGGCTCTGAAAGAGCCGGGCCTCACCCCATGGATGTTGTGATTGCATGGTCACATAACCATGCCTGGTAAACCACTCCGGGTCGGATTTGGCCTCTGCGTTCAACTCCAGCCGTATGCGGTCCGAAACGTACCAGCGCGGATTGAGGATTACCTGTTCTATGGCGCTGGTAAGGGTTGGAGTCTGGTTCTCTCCAACCATTCTACCCCGGAATTTCACCTTCTTTCCACTTGCCTTGCCGACGACGATCCTGTGAGCTTGCTGGAATTCTCCGTCTTTGTAATACTCCAGCAGGAATTGAGGAATGTTTATTCGAATAAACCGGCTGCTGGCGCGCGAAGGGCTTTGCCGAACGGCTTTGAGGGCCATGGCTACCATCTCTGCCTTGGTCTGAAACGAGACGTTGAGCCATTGCAAGGTCTGCCGGCCCACTGCGCCGTCCTGTTCTATCAGGTGGGCAGCCTGGAAATTTTTCACGGCGAGCTCGGTTTGCGTGTCATAGACACCGGTGATGTTTGCTGAGTAAAAACCCTCTTGCTGCAGTCTTTTTTGCAAGTCCCGTATGTGATTTCCGGACTCGCCGCGACGTACCTTCGATGCGATGCCCACATGTTGCTGGTTTCCCTGGGCCGCGAGGGTTTTGTACCTGCCGTAAGCTGAGACGAGCGCATCGTAGTTGAACGTTTTCGGCTCGAGTTCCTTCACGAACTTCGCAATGGGGATCTCGCCCGAAGAAGCGTTCAGGCACTCTTCTTCCTGTAAAAATGGATTCATTTCCCTGGCGAAAAGAAAAAAAGCGGTGATGAGCCGGATATCCGTTTCGCTGGCGGCCCGGAAAGTCTCATCATATTTTTTCAGCAGTTCGGCTGGATCCATCCGTTGCGCCGTATACCCGGCGGGCTTGATTCCGGTTGGAGTACCCGGCTCGGGCTGCCGTCCCGCGGAAAGCGACTCCGCCTTGAAATCTTGAACACCGGGGTCGGCCCTCCTTAGAGCGGATCGGCTCTGAGCGAGCTTCTCAAGGCTTTGGGACAGCTCATTGAGCTTGAACGGACGCGGATCGATGGCCTGGTTTTCGAGCTCCCGGAGCTGGTCGAGTATCAGGGTTGCTCCAGGGTTCAACTCGAACTGCGAGTCGATGAAAATGGGCCTCCAGTCATTTTTCTGGTAAGCTTGGCTGATCGGGTCGGGACCCGGGCCGTCCAAATTCTCCGTGGGCAGACTCTCCCAGATGTAGCTGCGCCAAAGCGTCGATCGGACCTCTTTGGGTTGCGAAACCGTAGGTGTGCCGCCTCCAGGCGGGTAGTCGCCGCCATTTCCCGTGTCCGGGGCCTCTGGTTGAGCCGGCCCGGGAAAAACTGCGGCAACAAGAAGGACGAGCGCTCCAAAAATAAAAAAGCGCCAGGATCGAGGCAAAAAGTTTTTCAAACTCATTTGCACCTTTTTCTAAAAAACGGATCTTTGGCGTTAAGTTCATCAAACAGTCGAATCTGTTCGCTGATGCTCATCTTGGAACGGCTTTCCCCCGTCTTTGCACTTCGGCAGCAACGGCAGCGGGAATCGCTGCAAAACTGGCAGAAACTGCAGTCCGGACAAGGAAACTTTTTTGCTAAAGCTGGTTCGGCTCTAGAGCACTCCGGATCCGGTTCGGCACTATGAGCGTTTTCCATCGAAACACTCCCTGCCTTCCGGACAGAGTGCGCAAAAGACCAAATCCCGGCCTCTCATCCGGGGCTCCCGGATGGACCGCGGAACTGATGGGTTCGCGCCAATATGCCGAAAAGCACTTTTCTATATATCAAAATCGTGCTATTGGCAATCGGCATGCTTACCAGGCGGATGGAAAGCGGTATTGGAACGCGATGAATTCTTTATGGGCCTTGCTGTTGAGGAGGCCGAAAAAGGTTACGTACAGGCCGAAGTGCCGGTCGGGGCAGTGCTCGTGGGCTCGGATGGACAAATCCTTTCGAGGGAGCACAACAAGCCGATCTCGTCGAACGATCCGACGGGGCACGCCGAAATCCTGGCGATCAGAGGCGCTTGCGCCGGGGCCGGCAACTACAGGTTGCCTCAAACCACGCTGTATGTCACGCTTGAGCCTTGCGCGATGTGTGTCGGGGCGATGATTCATGCCAGGGTGCGTCGCCTGGTTTTCGGCGCCCACGACCCGCGGAGCGGGGCCGCCGGGAGCGTACTCGATCTGACAGGGGCCGGCTGCTTCAACCATCGAATAGATGTAACGGGAGGGGTCCTGGCCGAGCGTTGCGCCGAGGTTTTGCGCAGGTTCTTCAGGCAACGCCGGGGCTGAGTGGAGAAGCTGTCGTTTTTTGAATATTATGGAATCGGGAATTTTAGGAACTGTCGTTTAAATTTTTTGGCTATGATCTTAAAGTAAAAATTTTAAAATAAAAGCTTTGGGATTTTTCCCCGGCATTGGGAAAAAGAAGGGTTAATATTGCGGAGAGGTACCGAAGTGGCCGTACCGGGCTCGACTCGAAATCGAGTTGTCCTGTGAAGAGCAGGGCACGTGGGTTCGAATCCCACCCTCTCCGCCACTTTTTACCATTGACCCTTGCGGCCGAAAACAAACTGGCGGTTTTTTGAATTTTCGGCTAAAAATCGATCTCTTTAGAGGATTTTGACCGGCAACTGAGTGCTATTGCGGAGAGATGTCCGAGAGGCTGAAGGAGCACGACTGGAAATCGTGTGTACGCCCAAAAGGTGTATCGAGGGTTCGAATCCCTCTCTCTCCGCCACTTTCCAGCCCCGGCGGCTCACTGCTGAGGGCCGGCGGCTTACAGCCACCTATGTCCTATCTTGTTATTGCCCGAAAATGGCGGCCTCAGACTTTCGAAGAGGTGGTCGGCCAGCCGCATGCTACACGGACGCTCCAGAACGCAATCCGGCTCGAGCGTATCGCCCACGCCTACCTTTTTACGGGAGCGCGCGGGGTGGGCAAGACTTCCGTCGCGCGAATCCTGGCCAAGGCCCTCAATTGTGAAAAGGGGCCTTCGCCCACTCCATGCAATCAATGTTCGAACTGCCGCGAGATATCCCAGGGAAACTCGGTGGACGTTATCGAGATAGACGGCGCATCCAACCGGGGAATCGACAACATACGCGAACTCAGGGAAACCGCGCGCTACAGGCCCGCCAAGGCGCTCTACAAAGTATATATTATCGATGAAGTGCATATGCTCACTCCGGAGGCCTTCAACGCGCTGCTTAAGACCCTCGAAGAGCCGCCCTCTCACGTGATCTTTATTTTCGCCACGACCGAGCCTCACAAAATCCCGGCTACCATCCTCAGCCGGTGTCAGAGGTTCGATTTCCGGCGCCTGGGCCTGCAGCAGATTGTGGAACATCTTAGAAGAATTACCTCGCAGGAAGGGGCCGATTTCTCGGACGGCATCCTCTACGCCATCGCCCGGGAGGCGGACGGAAGCATGCGGGATTCGCAGAGTCTGCTCGAACAGCTCCTGGCCTTCTGTGGCGACGGACTCCCGGACGTGGAAATCCTGGATATCCTCGGGGTAATCGACAGGCAAAGCATATTGCGGGCCGCCGAGGCGATCCTTTCGGGAAACGCGGTGGCCTGCCTCCAACTGGTCGAAGACATCTACCGGCGCGGAATAGACAGCAGGCGATTCTGTCAGCATCTGTGCGACCATTTTCGAAATCTGCTTTTCATGGCCGTTGCCGAGGGTGGTGAAATACGGGTCGATTTGCCCGAAGACGAAAAGAAAATGCTGAAGGACCAGGCGGCCGGAACGACTGCCGAATCGCTCCATGTATATTTCCAGATGCTGCTTCGGGGAGAACAGGAAATCCGCCGATCGAGCATGCCAAAGATCGCACTGGAGATGCTTGTTCTGCGCATGGCCCAACTCCCCAGGCTCGAATCGATCGATGCCGTGCTCGACAGGATCGCAAAGATCGAACTCGGCCTGAAAGAGGAGCATAAAGGCTCTGCCGGCAGCTTTTCCGGAAATCGGGCCGTTTCGGAAAAAAAATCCTCTTCCGCGCTGCCGTCTGCCCCTCCAGTCCAGGATCAGCCAGGGGACCGCGACCGGGCAAATTTGGAGGCGAAAAGCGGCATGGCGCCCCCATCCGGTTTCAATTCCGATTTAGGGCCGCCCCCCATGCCATCAGACTTTACCGGCCAGTGCGAGCCGCCTCCCATGCCCGAGCAGATATCTTCCATGGAGGCGGAGCTTCCTGGTGCGCCGCCGCCGGCCCCGAAACCAGCTTCGCCGGTCTGCGCGGCCAAAGCAGTCGAAGGTTGGCAGGGTTTCGTAAAATCTCTTGAAAGCCATAATCCCATTCTATGGGCCAAAGTGTCACACTGCAGCGTCAAGGTCTTTGGAGAGTCCCTCGAACTCGAGGTCCCGGAGATGTTCGAGAAAAGCGCAAACGATCCGGAGTTTATCCGGAATCTCGAGGATGCCTCTCAGGCTTTCTTTGGTGCTCGGCTCAAATGGGTTATAATGGCGAAATCGTCCCGGACTAGCGAAGCTCCGGCAGCCCGGGCGGCCTCAAAAAACGTTAAGCCTTCGAACGCAAAACAGATCGCCGGCCATGTGGCCGTTCAGCAGGCAATTGAGATATTGGGGGCTGAGCTCGTCGAGGTGAAACCGTTCGGGGGGGCTGAACCGGGTGTATCACGCGGTGGGAAAAAGAAGAGTGAATAAGCTCGTGAGTTTAATTTTCAAACGGAGGATATAAGACCATGGCGAAGGGATTCAACCCGCTCCAGCAGGTTAAGGCGCTGCAGGAGAAAATGGCCAAAATGCAGGAAGATCTTGCATCCAAAACAGTCGAGGCGAGCGCCGGGGGCGGCATGGTGACGGTCGTGGTCAACGGCAGGCAGGAGGTCCTGAGCATAAAGATAGACCGCCAGGTCGTTGATCCTGAAGATGTCGAGATGTTACAGGACTTGGTCGTTGCGGCAGTGAACGACGGCCTTAGAAGGGCCCAGGAAATGGCGGCCGCCGAGATGGGAAAGCTTGCCGGCGGGCTCAATATTCCGGGGCTGAACATACCGGGGCTTTTTTAGCGGTAAATGAACGCCTATCCACCTATTTTAAAAAATCTCATCCGTAAACTGAGCAGGCTTCCGGGGCTTGGAGAAAAAAGTGCCACCCGGATCGCCATGTATCTTCTCAAGGCCTCCGGTGAAGAGGCCGACTCGCTTGCGGAAAACATCCGGCAGCTTCGTGAAAATATACGGACCTGTTCAATCTGTTTTCATTTCACCGATGAGCCGGTGTGCGCCATTTGCGGCGATCCGGCGCGAAATACCGGAGAAGTCTGCATCGTGGAGAGCACGGCGGATCTTCTGGCGATCGAGCAATCCGGTGCTTTCAAAGGCCGCTACCACGTCCTGCAGGGTGTGCTGGCCCCTCTTGACGGCGTGGGCCCCGAGCAGATCCGCGTAAAGGAACTTTTCGCCCGCTTCAAGACTGAAAACATCAGTGAAATTATCATAGCTACCAACCCGAGCAGCGAGGGGGAGGCAACCGCTCATTACCTCCTGCAAATCCTCAAAGACCGCCCGGTGCGCGTAACCCGGATAGCTTACGGCATACCGATGGGCGGTGACCTCAAATACATCGACCGTATAACCCTCGAAAGGGCCATGAAGGGCAGACAGCTCTTTTAACGAAAACTTGAGTTCATTCCTATCCGAAAACATCACCGTGAAATCCCTCGACTCCGTTGGGAGACGAGCCGCAAAACATGCCTGGAACGCGGCTCGGTTCTGCCCTGTGCTGCGAAGTGACCGGAACTCACCGCTCAAAATAAGGTAAGGATGGCCCCATTTTGGTGTCAAACACCGGACAGAAGTAAAGGGGCGGTGGTTTTCCAGTGAGGTGCAATCGGGGCATTGTGCCGCTGAAGCGCCATGGGGGACGCAGGGGGGCATTCCCGGATGGGGGCTGCTACTGAGAGCGCAATTGAGCACGGGTAATCGATGCTTGTGTCTAAATGCACACACATAAGCAGATTCGTCGTCTAAGTCGGCAGAACTGGGTGCGTAGATTTGCAATTCGGGACTGGAAGGTCTGTGAATGCAAAAAACTAAAAAAGCCTTGACTTTTTTTTCACAAAGCATGATAAGTCAACGCTTAGATGGAACATGAGTTGTTCGCCGTAGCTTGCTCAATGTTGAAGGGCTTCCTGAGGTGAGCGCTATTTGACCTGCAACGTTAGTGTGGAGAAAAATTATGGTTGAAATTCGATTTCATGGACGCGGAGGCCAGGGGGCCGTGACCTCTGCCGAACTGACGGCCCTGGCAGCAATCGGAGAAGGGAAGTATGCTCAGGCATTTCCTAGCTTCGGGCCAGAGCGGCGTGGCGCCCCAGTTATGTCGTTCGTTCGGGTGAGTGAAACCCCGATAGTTACTCGAGCGAAAGTGTACGAACCGAATATCGTCATCGTCCTGGACCCCACGCTCCTCAAGCTCGTCAATGTTGAAGCGGGACTGCAAAAAGGCGGGGTTGTAATTATTAATACCTCCAAGAGTGTGGAACAGATCCGCAAGGAAACAGGCATAAAGAGTAAGGTGGCCACGGTGGACGCTTCCAAGATTGCCATGGAGACCATGCGGGTCCCCATCACCAACACTACCATGTTGGGGGCTCTTGTCAAAGCTACAGGAGTTGTTCAGTTGAGCGGTTTGGAGGAGCCGATAAAGCACCGTTTTGGACCCATCGCCCAAAAGAACATCAACGCATGTACCCGGGCTTTCGAAGAAACTAAGGTAGTGGAGGGATAACAGTGGCTAAAGAGACCGGAATTCAGAGTTGGAAAGATTTAAAATTCGGGATCCTCATTACCACTCCGGGCAACGCAGCAGAGCTGAAAACCGGAGACTGGCGGTCCATGCGGCCGGAAACGGATCGCGAGAAGTGCACCAAGTGCGGACAGTGCTATATTTTCTGTCCGGATATGGTTTACAGCAAGGACGCCGAGGGCTATTTCCCGCAAAATTATTATTATTGCAAGGGATGTGGTATTTGCGCCAAGGAATGCCCCGTTGACGCCATCACCATGATTCAGGAGGTCGACTAACATGTCCAAACCTATTGGTATTGAAGTATCTATTGCTGTTGCCGAAGCGGTAGGACTGTGTGATGTCGATGTTGTTGCGGCTTACCCGATCACCCCTCAGACGCACATTGTCGAGCACCTCTCAGAACTCGTTGCCGATGGACACCTGAATGCCGAGTTCGTTCCCGTCGAATCCGAACACAGCGCCATGAGCGCCTGCATCGGCTCTTCGGCCGCCGGAGCACGCACCTTTACCTCAACCTGCTCCCAGGGCTACGCCCTGATGTCGGAGCTTTGCTATATCGCCTCGGCCCTGCGTCTCCCGATCGTAATGGCCGTTGCAAACCGTGCGTTGAGCGCACCGATCAACATCTGGAATGACCATGCAGATCTGATGTATGCAAGGGATACCGGCTGGATTCAACTTATCTCGGAAAACGGGCAGGAAGCCGTCGATTTGTCCGTTCTGGCTTTCCGCATCGGTGAAGACCAAAGAGTGGCCATGCCCGTGCAGGTAAACCTGGACGGCTTCACGATGAGCCACGTAGTCGAGCCGATCGAGATCCCCGATAAAGAAGAAGTCATGAAATTCCTGCCGCCCTTCAAGCCTAAGTACCGCCTCGACCCCGCCAATCCTATGACTTTTGGCGCGGTGGGTATGCCGGATATTTATACTGAAGCCCGCGTGGCCCAGGATGAGGCGCTTAAGGCGACAAAGCCTATAATCCAGGAACTCTTCGACGACTTCGCCAAGCAATTCGGACGTCAGTACAAGCTGATCGAAAGCTACAAGACCGAAGACGCCGAGACAATCATCGTCATGATAGGCAGCATGGCTCAGACCGCTATGTCCGCAGTCGACGCGATGCGCGCAAAAGGCAAGAAGGTCGGAATCGTGCGAATCCGTGTTTTCAGGCCTTTCCCTGCCGCCGAGCTTTTCGAGGCAATCAAGGGCGCAAAGAACCTGGTCCTTCTTGACAGGGTCACCTCCTTTGCAGGTGGAGAAATATCCGGACCCGTCGCCCTCGAAATCAAGTCCGTTCTGTACGACAAGGGGATTGCCCCGAAGACGGGGAACTTCCTGGTCGGCCTTGGCGGCCGCGACGTGACGGAACAGAACTTCGAGGAAATGGTCGATAGAGTGGCCTCCGCGAAAAACGGTGACCTTCCAGCCTACGAATTCATCAATGTGAGGGAATAAATGGGAATCGCATCTGACGCTCTGAAGAATTTCAAGGGGTTTAACCTCAAGAATATGCCCGAGGTGGAACCCGTGTCACCCGGTCATCGCGCGTGCCAGGGCTGCGGAGAGGTACTGGCTTTGCGGCAGGCGATGAAAGCAATCGGAACCAACGCTGTCGTATGCAGCGCTACCGGGTGTATGGAAATTATCACGTCTCCTTACCCGCAGACCGCTTGGCGGGTACCCTGGATTCACGTCGCATTTGAAAACGCCGCAGCCGTGGCAAGTGGCGCGGAAGCAGCTTACAAATCGATGAACCGCAAGGGTATAATCAACCAGCCCGACGTAACCTTCATCGCTTACGGCGGCGACGGCGCTACTGCCGACATCGGCATGCAGGCCCTGTCCGGCGCTCTCGAGCGCGGCCATAACATGATCTATTTCTGCTTCGATAACGAAGCCTACATGAATACGGGTATTCAGCGCTCTTCTTCGACCCCTTTCGGGGCCTCGACGACTACGTCTCCAGCAGGTAAGAAAAGCTCGGGTCAGTCGACCTGGAAGAAGAACATGGCTGAAATAGCTGTCGCCCACGGCGCGCCCTACGTGGCCACCGCGACGCCGGCCTACCCTATCGACCTTATGAACAAAGTGAAGAAGGCTTCGCTGGTTCCCGGTCCTGCTTATATACACATCTACTCTCCATGCCCCACCGGATGGCGGTGCGGGATTGACGAGGGTATCGAAGTGGCAAGACTGGCCGTACAGACAAAAGTCTTCCCGCTCTACGAGGTAATCGACGGCGAGTACCATCTGTCGCGCAAAGTGGCGAAGCCGAAGCCGATTACCGATTACTTCAAACCGCAACGCCGTTTCCGCCATCTGACCGAAACTGAAGTAAAGTACATTCAGGACAGGGTGGACGCGGAATACGAAAAGCTGATCAAAAAGTGCGTTGTGGAAGAAAAGAAAAAAGAGAAAGAATAATCCGGGTTCCATTTTTGTAATGCCGGCGGGAGAAAGTTAACTGCCTCCCGGCCGAATTCAAAATGAACCTTTGGTACGTAAAAAAGAGGCGCCATGGGCTTTAAAATATAGCTCATGGCGCCTTTTTGTGTTTTGGGGGTGAGAAGAATATGTCGGCCACTCGCGAAAGCGCCATACCCGGGGGTGTGGGGGGCTTAGCTCCATAAGCGCTTAAATAACAATGAGTGGAGAGCTTTGGACAGGATTTACAGGATTAACAGGAAAACAATGAAGACGACAGGATGTTACACGCCCTTTGCGAAGGATGGAGATTGCTGGTCGCAACCAATTATTTCTTCTGTCAGGGCCAGGGGGCTTTTTTTAATCCTGTAAATCCTGGAGCGCCACGAAGCGCTGTGTAGCAATACGTTCTTTTTAAATTCCAGCAGATTGAAAGGTATCTGCCAGGGTAATTGCCAGTTCACCCTGAAGCCTGACCGGCAGCAATAGCTGAAGCCCGGTGACAAAGGCCCATTTGGGGTTGAGGCGGGATGCAGGCCGCAGCATAAAGCGAATCCAGTTAAGCGTCGTAAAGGAAGTTGAAGGGGGAGAGACCCTCAGGACTGTCGAATCCTGACATGGACCGTGAAGCAACTGGCATCCGCAGCGGTTCACCCTTCCGGCGTAATATGGAGCGGCATGTATTCAAGGAAGCACAGTGAACGTGGGAGAGCCTGTTTGCCGGGTGGCGGTGACACCCAGTGATTTCCTATAAGGCTTTGCCGAAGTGGAAAACGCGGCAGGCAGGATGTCGGATGAGCCCATAGTACTGTAGATGGCAAAGACAACATAACTTTGCCGGAAGGAAGGGGCTCAGTTTGTCTTATGCTTTTAGAGAAATCGCGGCGGAGATTGCCAAAATGGCCAGCACTCAGTTAAAGGTTCGCGCATTTCAAAGGAAGCTCTACCTTGCATCAAAGCAGAAGAAGGACTTTCGGTTCTACAGTCTCTACGACAAAGTCCATCGGCTCGACGTCCTGATGGAATCCTACAGGCAGTGCCGAGCCAATGGAGGCAGTCCGGGGTGTGATGGGGCGACATTTTCAGACATTGAGGAAAAAGGACTTGTACCCTGGCTTCAGGAAATATCCGTTTCCTTGCAGGAGCGGGAATACAAGCCGCAGGCGGTCAAGAGGGTATTCATAGCAAAGCCCGGGCAACCCGGAAAGTTTCGCCCGCTTGGGATTCCGACAATCCGGGATCGCGTAGTGCAAGGGGCCTGCAAAATAGTGATTGAACCTATTTTCGAGGCCGACTTAAACGAGGGCAGCTATGGATACCGACCAAAACGCGGCGCCGCCGACGCTGCAAAACGCATCGAGAGCTCAAACAAAGAGGGCTATCGCTGTGTGTACGATGCGGACATCAAGGGGTACTTCGACAACATTCATCATGACAGGCTGATGGCAAAAATAGAACGGCGAATAAGTGACAGGAGCATTCTGGCACTTTTGCGCCAATTTCTTCGAGCCCCGGTCCTGTTCACGGATGAAAATGGTATTGTCACCATTACAAAGCCGGAAATGGGAACGCCTCAAGGCGGAGTAATTTCACCACTTTTCGCTAATATCTACCTCAACGATTTCAGCAACCTGATCACTACCAAAACCCCTTGTCGTATGATCTCCTATGCGGACGATTTTGTGATCCTGCACAGGCGGCCATATACGGAAAGGCAGGTTCAGTGGTTCAAGGACACTCTGGCGTCGGAGGGCCTTACCATAAATGAAGAAAAGACCCGAGTGGTGGATATGCGACGGGCAAAGGCCGAGTTTGACTTCCTGGGATTTACATTCAGACTGATCCCCAGCCACTGGCCCAATGGCAGCCCTTATCTTCGGGTGCAGCCGAGCAAGAAAAGCCAGATGCAATTCAAGGGGGCCATTAGGGATATTGTCAAACATCGAACATCACTTACTTTGGAGCAACTGATAGCCAAAGTGAATCCGATTGTTCGCGGCTGGCGAAATTACTTCAACTCATGCGGGTATCCCAACCGCATTTTCTTTAAAATGGACTGGTTTATTGTCGCGAGATTTTACCGATGGGCCAACAGGCTTAGCCAGCGCCGGAGCAAGTGTCTCACACCGGACCCTTTGAAGAAGCTCATGAAAACAGGATTGGAGCTTTTCAGGCCGCCGCGGCTAAGCCCTGTGAAGGGTGCATAGTGAATAGACAAAACAGAGCCGGATGAGGAAAACTTCATGTCCGGAATCGACGAGGGGAAGCAGGATAAGCGTGGCGAAGCCTGCTTCCTACTCTACTCAGTGGAAAAGACCGCATTTCGATAACAGGTCCATCGGGCCGCAAAATGGTCCCAGAATCCGAAGACCACCCCCAGTCCCCTTAGAGCCATCGATGTGCCAATTTTTACAGGCTCATCCGACAAATGAGTACCTGGGGGTCAGAAAAAATCCCTGGTTGTGAAGATCGTAAAGCCGGAGATTGAAACCCTCCTTTTGGAATTGGCCTTTCAATGGATGTTCTTCTCTCATGTCCGCTTCTTTTTTTAAACTAACTTCCACCTCAGGTACTCGTTTCCGTTATGAACCTTAAATAGCGGGTAAGTGGTTGAATGTACAGAAGCCGGCCAAATGACTCACGTCGCCCCGGCGAAAGCCGGGGGCCAGTGACTTGAACCATAATTATCCCATAATTTCAAAGGACTGGATTCAGGCTTGCGTCGGAATGACGGGCTTTTCCACGTAAATATTCACCGATTCACCGATATTACAATGAGTGGAGAGCTCTGGACAGGATTTACAGGATTAACAGGAAAAGAATGAAAAACGACAGGATGTTACACGCCCTTTGCGAAGGATGGAGATTGCTGGTAGCAACCAATTATTTCTTCTGTCAGGGTCAGGGGGTTTTCTTTAATCCTGTTAATCCTGTCAAAAGTATTGTCTTTTTTGAGTTCCTGAACAGAAACGGATCAGGGTCTTATATGTACGGGGGTCCCCGCGGTGGCGATTTTGAAAAGTTCGTCCATGTCGCTGTTGTAAAGTGCTACGCTGCCGTCAGTCCAATCCTTGTTCGCTCCCCCCGGGTGAATGTATATCTGCCCGCCCAGTTTTGTGTAAGAGGGAGGCACCGCCTTGCGTTCGGCGGCTATAAGTATCTCCTTGAACTCGGGAGGTGAAAGAATGCCCGCGTAGAATGCCCGTTCGGCATGCTTTCTGTCCGGGAAGTTTAGAACGAGCGCCTTGTTGAAGCGGCCGACGGGGGTTTTTTGGCAGATAATGAAGTCGCCTTCAGGCGTGCGCCCGTCCCCATTGCTTTCCTTGTCGCCGGCCGGATGGAGTCCGAGGCCTATCGGGTAATCCCGCACCAGTATATTGGACTGAATAACGTAGAGCCGCCGTTTTTCCTTATAGACATAGATTTCGGGACTTACGATATCGGTAAGCGCGGTGAGGTAGTCGATCCTGACGTTTTCTTTTTCCTTAGGTGATTGCTGTGCGGTACTGTTTTCAGGCTGTTTCTTTTCGACGGATTTCGACGCATCGAACCGGCCGCTCGGTTGCTGCATGGAACATGCTGAAATAACGAACAATATAAGGAGAAGGAGGGGTAGCGCAAACCCCCTCCCGACTGTAACCCCACGCATAACCGCCCCCCCGGTGGTATGTCTCTTATACAAGCTGATCAAGATATTACACTGCTCTGCCTGCCCGAGCAAGCCTAAAATCAGCTTGGAACCGCCTACGATCACGTTTTGTCGGAAGGCTTTGAAACCTCAACAATTCTTGGGCTTATGAAGATCAGCAGTTCGTTTCGCTTATCTTCGGACTGCTCGCTTTTAAAGAACCGTCCCAAAATGGGAATATCCGCCAGTCCAGGAGTAACCGACTTGGTGGCGCTGGATTCATTGTCTATAACGCCGCCGATGACTATTACGTCCCCGTCGTCGACAAGAAGCTCGGTCTGGATCTTTCGAGTGTCGATGCCGGGTTCGTTATTGTAAGTGGTAGCTGAAACCGTGTCCTGCTTGGCGTTTACGACCAGTTTAACTTTCCGGTCGGGAGTGATATGAGGCGTGACCGCAAGCTCCAGGGTGGCGTCCTTGAATTCTGTGGCGGTGACATTGGCCGCCGTATCGCCGACTTTGAGGTATGGGACCTGCGTTCCTTGGGTCACCACGGCTTTAACATTGTCAAGGGTGAGCACGCGGGGCGCGGCTACCACCCGTGCAAGGTTGATCGACTGGAGGGCCTGTATTTGGAGGTCTATGTTGAGTAAGGTTTTACCAACCATTGTGGCGATATTGAAACCGTAGGTTCTGGCCGCTGCAGCAGCGGTATTGAGAACAAAATCCTGGACCGTGGGAGCCCCGCTGGGTTGATACTTCGCGTCGACCGTGAGGTTGATCCCCAGCTGTCTTTTGGTGTCACTGGTAAGAGTGATGATGCGCGCCTCGATCAGCACCTGCGGGGTGGGGCGGTCGAGCCTTGTGAGCAGTTGCCTGGCGTTTGCGAGCCTTGCCGGGTAATCGGTGTAGATGATAAGGCTGGTGCGCTCGTCAACGGCGACTTTTCCTCGCTCGCTCTTGCCATCCGAAATCTTCGTCGCGATGTCGGCGGGTTTGCCGAAATTGACCGAGAAATAAACTGTAGACAAGTCGCCCAGATCACGGGAGGTTTCGACAAGGTGCTGCTTGGCCCGAATGGCCTCGGCTTGTTGCGTCCACTCCTGGCGAAGCTTGGCCTGCCTGGCTATGCGAATCACATTGCCGAGCTGTTCTTTGCCCAGGTCGTTCATCGAAAGGACCATATCCAGCACCTGGTCCCAGGGAACTTGCTCGACTTTGAGGGTTACTTTGCCGGAAACGTCAGGCTCTATGACGATATTAATCGCGGCAAGATCGGATAGAAGCCTCAGGACGTTTCTGAGATCGGCGTCCATGAGGTCCAGGCTTATAGCCTTCCCGGTATACTGTTTCGTAGCCACGGACGGCACAACGTTACTATCGGTAACCTGGCCGGCTTTGGTGGGCTGGGCCTTCGTGGCGGAACGTTGGGCTTTTGACGGTTTTTTCCGGGTTGTATCGCTTACAGCGCCGGTCCCGTCGTCGGCCCCAACGGCAGTCGGCGTGCCCGAAGGTTGTGGCTCCCCTGGCTGCAAAACGTCGGTATCGGCCGTCTGGGCGCCTACCTCAGCCGAGCACACAAAGCAGCCCAGGAGAAGCGCCAGCCCCAGTATAAATGGTAGAGTGCCGGTCCAGATGGTTCCCTGCCTTTGCATGCGTCCCCCCCCTGATGGATCCATTCCCCTCAAATTATTGCCGGTTAACAAAAAAACTAACTGATCGAATATCAAACGGCAGGCGCCTACTGTTATTTCTTTGCGCCGGCTTTCTTGGGCTCGGGCTTTTCTAAGAAACGGTACGTAACCAGAGTGCATGCCACCTGAAGCAGCGAGGCCTTTTTGTCCTTTTGCCGTGTCAAAGTAATGGACTGGACTTTTAAGATTCTGTTGAGCTTGGATATATTATCCAGGAAGACCCCAAGGTCGTTGAACGTGCCGAGAAGGTCGAGCCGGATCGGGATGACGGCATAGAATTCCTGAAGCACTTCGGGTTGAGGTTGGAAAAGGATATTTTCCAGGCCCACCTTGGCGCCAAGCCTGGAAACGTTTTCCAAAAGCCCGGGGATTTCCTTCTGCTCGGGAAGCAGCATGAGAAGTTTTGAAAGCTCCTCCTCAGACTGGACCAACTCCTGTTCGAGCGCCAGGACCTTGACCTGCGCGGCTTTCAGACTGGCCAGTTTGCGTTGCTGTTCGGAAATCTGGTTCTTGAGCCGTGTAAGAGTGTCCAACTGGCTCTCGAACTCCAAAAAATAGAAAAGGGCCGCCATGGCCAGCAGAGTTCCTGCGAAAAGCAGCGCTTTCTGCACGGAGGTGAGACTGGAGAGTTTTTCCTGAATTGCGGCAAACGAGATATTTTTCATGTCGGCTACATCTTTAATTTTTTTTGCACTTCGGAAAAGGGATAATAACGGTATGTCAACTGGAATTCCCTCAGTTTCATTTCCTTCATTGCAAGTTGCTTCGATTGGACCAGGTTGATGCTTCCCTTCTCTATGTAAGGCGAAGATTCGAGATTGCGCATTAATTCGACTATGGCTTCGTTGCTCTGCGCTACGCCTTCGATAGTGACCGAGTTGCCCGTCTGGACCAGCTTATCCAACCACATCCTCTCAGGCGGAACCTCGATCGAAAGAAGGGCAAGCATTCGGACCACGGCGTCGCGATCATTCTGGAGATCTTTTATGATCTGCCGTTTCCTGTCGATTAGCTCCTTGCGCTTCGAGAGTTGCTGCAGGGCCTGATCAAACTTGGCGTACTTGTTCACCTCCTGCTGGATCGCACTCAACTCGCGCTGCCGGGAGCCGATTTGATTGCCGAAGGAAATCCACAGAAACCCGATGACCGCCAAGGCGAGAGCAATAGTTAGAAAATAGATGGAGGCGAATTGCCTGGCGCCTTCCTTTCGCTTTTGTACTCGGACGGGAAGCAGATTTATCTGGATCATTTTTCTTTCGTCTTTCGTAAAGCCAGCCCCAAAGAGATGGCCATTTGCGGACCAATGTAATCCACATAAGCCTGGTCGAACTGTTTCGTATCGTACTGGATGCGGGAAAGAGGATTAAAAATCTCCACGGGGATCTCCATGTTTTCCCTGAGCACTTTGTCCAGTCCGGGGATACGGCAGGAACCTCCACTAAGATAGAGCGAGTCGACACTCTGGTCCGGGAAATTATGATAGTAGAAATCCACCGCGCGCCGGCACTCGGTCACCCAGTCGCTTACCGTCGAAACGAAAATCTCCTCCAGTTCCCTGGCCGGATATTTTCCCGGAACTTCCCCCAACTTGACCATTTCGGCCTCTTCGAAGGGGATGTTGAAAAACTCCTTGAGCTTCTCCGTAATCTGATTTCCGCCTATCGAGATGCTCCTGGTAAAGATTGGCACGCCTTTTTGGGCAATGTTCATAACGGACTTGTTCGCGCCTATGTCGAGCAGAGCGATTCTTTTATCTTCAAACCCATAAGTCACCTCAAACGAATTGCTGAGAGCAAAGAAGTCGACGTCGACGACAAAGGGGTCGAATCCCGCAAGCCTCAAAATATTGTTGAAATCGCTTATAGATTCTTTTTTCGCGGCCACAAGCAACACATCCATGAAGTTGGGACGGTCCGTGGAAACGTCGACGATCTGGTAATCCACGTCCACCTCATCGATGTTGTAGGGGATGTACTGGCCGAGTTCGGAATGCATCCGTGCTTCGAGTTCGTCCTCGGTCATAGTGGGAAGCTCTATCTTTTTGATCATTACGTCGTAGCCGGATATCGAGGTCGCAACCTGTTTCTTCTTTATATCCAGGTGGGTTGCAAGCTGGCGTATGACATTTGCCATGACCTCGGGTTTTGCCACTCTTCCCTCGACCAGTGAGTCTCGAGGCAGAGGAGCGATACCCATACTCAAAAGCTTGGGTTTGATACCGCCGGTATTGACCTGCACGAGCTTCACGCTGTGTGAGCCTATGTCGAGGCCGACGAGGTTTTCGACTTTCGAAAATAAAGAAAACATATCAGACAGCTTCCCCGGTTGTTTCCATTTGCACCCGCCCAGATAATTCCGAGTCTAACATCCCCACTTGAAAATATGCAAGAACGTATTTATAGTATTGGCTTATGCCAAAATCCGCATCTAAGGAGCTGAAATTGAAAAATGCCGTTGAAACCCCGAGCGACAGTGTCAGGCGCAAAAGCTTTGTTCGCGAATATACCGAGGCAATTGTCGTCGCCATAATTCTTGCCCTTTTCATCCGCGCCTTTATCGTTCAGGCTTTCAAAATTCCGTCCGGCTCAATGGAACCAACCCTGCTCATCGGGGACCATATCCTTGTCAACAAGTTCATCTACGGTATAAGGCTACCAATTGTCAACAAAGAGATCGTCCCTATCAGGTCTCCCAAACTTTTTGACATCGTAGTATTCCGGTACCCAAACGACCGCTCGAAGGACTTCATTAAAAGAGTTATAGGATTGCCCCTTCAAAAAGTTCAAATAATCAACAAAAAGATTTATATAAATGATGCCCCCCTGAACGACCCCTACGGCTCTTTCGATGATCCGCATCTGATTGCGGGCGCCCGAGACAATTTCGGGCCGGTTATGGTTCCTCCTCACAGCTACTTCGTTATGGGAGACAACCGGGACCACAGCCATGACAGCCGTTTCTGGGGCTACGTCGATAAAGACGACCTTGTCGGCGAAGCTTTTATCATATACTGGTCCTGGCGTCAGGAGGGCAATTTCAGCATAGAGCCCAGCGAAAGCTATATACGCTGGAAAAGATTCGGCAAATTGCTCCTCCAGTAACTTTCGAAATTCGGATTTCAAGGAAGGATTGGGGCTTGCTCTCCAATCCTTTTTTTACGGATAAAGCAAACAGGGTTCGCGCTTTTCCCGAAAATTCCGCAACCCCTGTTGCCATCCGGATTCGATCAGGTCTAACTCCTGCCCCTGCTCGACCCCCTGCCGGACGGTATCGCTGCCGATCAGAATATCTATCGGCAGTTTTTCCAACTCGTATTCATAAGGAGGATCGAGCCATCTGAAACGGTCAGGATGAGTTCGGCCAAAGGCTTGCAGAAGCGCCAGCCCCATCCTGTAGGGCTTAAACCTCTCCTTGTCCGTTATGTGCAACTGGAACCCGAAACAGGTTTCCCCTTTATATTTGTCAAAAACAGGCTCATAGGTAACCGGTCGCAGGGTAACACCCTCCAACCCGGCCCCCTTCAAATCATCGAGTAACCTTTTACGATTCAAAAAAGGCGCTCCGAAAAGCTGGAAGGGCATCGCAGTGCCTCGTCCCTCGCTGATATTCGTTCCCTCCAGAAGCACCATGCCGGGGTAGAGCAGGGCTGTCTCCCAAGTCGGCATATTGGGCGATGGATAAACCCAGTGAATGCCGATGCCGTCAAAACATTGGTCCCGCCTCCAGCCCTTCATTGCAATAACTTCCATGTCACACTCAACCTTGGCTTCAGCGCATGCGAAGCGAGCGAATTCCCCGGTGGTTAACCCGTGACGCATCGGGACCGGATATCTTCCCACAAAAGAGCGGAACGCCGGGTCGAGAATATTGCCTTCAATTTCCATACCATTTATGGGGTTGGGCCTGTCCAGAACTACCACCCTGGTTCCCGCGAGGGCCGCGGCTTCAAGGCAAAGCCCGATCGTTGTAGTGTACGTGTAGACCCGCGTTCCAACGTCCTGGAGATCGATCAGGAGCGCATCGATTCTTCTCAGAGCTTCCAGCGAGGGTTGACGGGTTTCGGAATAAAGGCTCGATATCTCGCAGCCGGTCTCAGGATCGCGCGAATCGGCCGATTCAATCATATTTGCTTGTTTTTCTGAATAGAAGCCGTGCTGTGGTGAAAAAATACTGCTCAGGCGCCCTCCGGCTGACAGTATCAATTTCTTGACACTTTCGAGGGCTCCGTTGACGGAAGCCTGATTTGCCAGAAGCCCGAGGCGCGCGGATCGAAACCAAGCTGGGGGCGACTTCAGCAGAACTTCACAGCCGAAGCGAAATTCATCGGTCTTTCTGGTTTGACCATGGCTCATCATTTGTTCTAATCCCGTCATTTTGCCGACTGGCTGAGTCCCCCTGGAAACCGATATCTGTATAACAGATTAGCAACTCATGATCTATTTAATTACAAATCCGTGATCAAAATATTTTTCTCCGGCAAAGACGTATGTTATTTTCTGAACCGCTCGGGACGATATGGAAACGATGCGGCTTGGTCTGGGCGATTATAATTAGAGCGGCAAAACATTTTCGCCGGCTAAAAACCTCGCTGAACTCATAGGAATATCTTGACCGGCACGCTTATATTCACGAAAATCTTATTTTGCCCTATGTCTTTGGACATGCCTTACCGGTAGTCGAAAGGACTTTTATATACATGTCTTTGCCGCTTAAGCAAATCAGTGCCCTTGTGGGTGATGAAAACCTTTTGACTTCACCCGAAGACCTTAGCTGCTACAGCTTCGATGCGAGCAAGATGCGCTTTGTTCCTGAAGGGGTGGCCTTTCCGGCGGATGCGGCCGAAATATCCTCACTCGTCTGCCTGGCAAATGAACACCGTTTCCCGATATATCCGAGGGGGGCCGGGTCCGGAATGGTCGGTGCCTGTCTCGCCCGCGGCGGGCTGGTAATAGTTACCAACAGGCTTAACAAAATCCTGGAAATTGACGCGGACAACATGACGGCCGTGCTCGAACCGGGGGTGGTTACCGGAGATTTTCAGAAAGCAGTCGCGGAATTCGGCCTTTTTTATCCACCCGACCCAGCCAGCCTCCTTTTTTCTACGATGGGAGGAAATGTGGCTATGTGCGCCGGAGGTCCCAGGGCCGTGAAATACGGTGTGACGCGGGACTATCTGCTCGGGCTGGAAATGGTGCTGCCCACCGGCGAGATTATTCGAACCGGGACCCGCACTATGAAAGGGGTCGTGGGCTATGACATGACGCGGCTTATGGCAGGGTCGGAAGGCACGCTGGGCATTTTTACGAAAATAATCGTGCGGTTGATTCCATTGCCGGAATCGGTGCGCACCCTGACGGCCGTATTCTCCGACCTCGACCGCGCCGTTAACTCGATATGCGGGATACTGAAGGCCCGAATCATTCCATCCACGATGGAGTTGATGGACCAGGCCACGATCTCAGCGGTCGAGAATCATCTTCGCATTGGACTCCCGGTCGAAGCTGAGGCGCTGGTCCTGATCGAGGTGGACGGGCCGGAAGTCCTACTGGACGGGCAGATTGCCCTGATCGGGGAAATTTGTCGAAAATCGGGCGCGGACAGAATCCAGGTGGCGCTTTCGGAAGACGAAAGAAACCGGCTCTGGCAGGCTCGCCGGTCGATTTCCCCCGCTTTGGGACGCATCAGGCCAGGCAAGATAAACCAGGACGTTACGGTGCCCCGGACACGGATACCCGAACTCATCAGGGCCATAGGCGCCCTTGCAAAAAAATACGGCCTGACCATAGTCTGCTTCGGCCATGCCGGGGACGGCAATATTCACACGAATATCATGCTCGACAGAAAGGATGAAAACGAGCGGCGCAGGGCGGGCAAAGCGGTCGAGGAATTGTTCGGAATAGTCCTGGGCCTGGAAGGCACCCTTTCGGGCGAACATGGCGTGGGGATCGCCAAATCACCGTTCATCGAGCTGGAGGTAGGCAAGGGCGGCCTCGATGCCATGCGAAGAATCAAACAGGCACTCGATCCGCTGAACATAATGAACCCCGGAAAGATGTTCGTTCCGGACCGAACCTTTCTGGAGGGCTCTTTCGGTTAGGCCGGGCAAATCGGGCTGCCGACCCGTTGATAAGACTGCGGAGCGGTTACGTGGGAAACAAAACGGCTGCAAATATCATATGGGATCTGAGCGATCTTTATTCCAGTTCCTCCGATCCGCAAATCCGGGTCGATGTGAAGCGGCTCCGGGAGCAGGTTTTGGCTTTTTCTTCCTACCGGTCTAAGGTGGGGGTGCTGGGGCCGAGGAAATTGCTTCAGGCCATCCTCCGGATGGAGGAAATAGAGGAACTGGCTCAGAAGTTGCTCGCATACGCATATCTGAATTTTTCGACCAATACGCCGGACGCTGCGGCAGGCGCTCTTTTTCAGTCCATGACGGAGCTTTACAGTGAAGTGCGCCGCGATACCCTGTTTTTCGGACTCGAATGGACGAAACTGGACGACACTCAGGCCGCGCGCCTCGCATCCGATCCGGGGCTTTCGAAATACAGCCATTACCTGATCTCGCTCAGGCGCTACAAGCCGCACCTTTTGAGCGAACCGGAGGAGCGCGTCCTGGCCGACAAGGAGCCTGCCGGGGCATCGGCCTGGGGAACTCTTTTCGGTAAGCTGCTCAGCCAACTCAGGTTCGGAAGGAAAAAAAGGATCGAATCCGAGGTCCTCAGCGAACTCTACAGCCCCAGGCGCGAGGTCCGCAAACGTGCGGCCGCGGAGCTGAGCGAAGGACTGCAGCCGGTCCTTTTTGCCCTGACACACATTTTCAACACAGTCCTGCTCGACAAATCCATAGATGACCGGCTGCGCCGATACCCTCACTGGCTTAGTTCCAGAAATCTGGGCAACGAGACTGAAGATGCCATGGTGGGCGCTCTGGTGGATGCGGTTTGTTCGAGCTACGATCTGGTCAGGCGCTATTATCGTCTCAAACGAACGCTTCTAGGATACGACGAGCTTTTCGACTACGACCGCTACGCCCCAATCCCGACACTTGGGAATATCAATGTCTCATGGGAGGAAGCAAAGGATACCGTACTTACAGGTTATGAGGATTTTTCTCCGGAAATGGCGGAGATAGCCTCCCGGTTTTTTGCCCGCGGGTGGGTCCACGCTCCGGCAATGCCGGGGAAGCGCGGCGGGGCTTTCGCACACCCCGTGGTCCCCTCCTCGCACCCTTACGTTTTCCTCAATTTTACCGGCAGCCGCCGGGATGTGATGACCCTTGCGCATGAGCTCGGCCACGGGGTCCACCAGTACCTCGCGCGAAGCCAGGGGGTTTTGAATTGCCAAACCCCGCTTACCACCGCCGAGAGCGCATCGGTTTTCGGAGAAATGCTGGTCTTTCGCAGCATGCTCAAAAGGACGGTGTCCCCGGCCGAGCGCCTGGGCCTGCTTTGCTCGCAAATAGAAGACGTCTTTTCGACCGTTTTCAGGCAGGTGGCGATGAACCGGTTTGAACACGCCGTGCATAATGCCAGGCGCACGCGTGGCGAGTTGGACACGGACTTCATTTCCAACGCCTGGATCGAAACTCAGGCGGCAATGTTTGGGGATTCGGTGCGCCTGCTTGACCACTACAGGATCTGGTGGTCCTATATTCCTCACTTCGTGCACTCTCCGGGATATGTCTATGCCTATGCCTTCGGCGAACTGCTCGTAATGGCTCTTTATGAACAGTACCAGCGCGAGGGGCCCGATTTTGCGCCCAAATACCTGAGGTTTCTCGAATCAGGCGGTAAAGCCGGGCCGGAAGAACTGCTCCGGCCCTTTGGCATCGATTTGAGCGATCCCGGTTTCTGGCGCCGGGGAATAAAAACAATCGAGGACCTCGTAGCCGAGGCTGAAAGAGAGGCAAACAAATGAAACCGGAAGCAATATTCAGAAAAACCAAGATAGTGTGCACTCTCGGCCCCGCGACCGATTCTTCGGATATGATTATTAGTCTCATTAACTGTGGTATGGACGTGGCTCGCTTGAATTTGCATGAAAATCGGTATTTTCTACGTAACTTCGTATGAAGCGCCGGCTCAAAGAAGGGCAATCAACCCGCTCAATGTTTCAGGCGCCGAACGGATAGCCTCAAGGGCGGTCCAGCTCAGACCCTCGCCATGATCGAAATCTTTTCCGGGAACGGTGATAAGCCACGCGGGGGGTTCTTTTTTGAAAAGGTATCGGGCGTAGACCAGAAGGGTTGACGCGTCAAGGTGGTGGCCCACGCTCGGGGAGGCGTCCTTGGCCGCGACAATGCGGCGGATGTGGACGCGCAGGTCGTCGCTCGCAGGCGGATCGGGGACCGCGCGAGTGTCGATGAAGAGAACGGCGGAGATCTTCTCGTCGCTGATGTCAAGGGCGAATTCGGGCTCGAGCTGGTGGGAGTCGATCCTGTGAACCTGCAAGCCCGCTTCGGAGAGCATTCGCTCGACTACATCGCCCAAAACAAAACCCGCTCCGTCATCGCGGCGCAGGCTGTTCCCATAGGCGAAAATAAGGACCATGTTTTACGGTATAAGCCAGCCGGGGTCGCGAGCCGGCAAGGCTCTGAGGATAGCCGCCGGACCAGGTTAGCCCAGTGCTGAAAAAAAAGGATAGGGGGGCGGGGTTTTATCCCCGCCCGCCCCGTCGATGGACTCTTAGATCATCGCTCAAAGGAGCGAATTCGCTTCATCTGACCAACTGAGGGCAATGGGCGGTTCACGCCGATTGCGCCCAGGCAAGGTCCTAATCCCTTATCTTCTCTTCGACCAGGCACCCGGTGTGATCAAACACCTGGACGTGCAACGGCATCTGGCCGACCGCGTGAGTCGCGCAACTCAGGCAGGGATCATAGATCCGGATTCCGTGTTCGACACGGTTCATCAGACCTTCGGTGATCTTGCTTTTGCCTGTCATATACGCCTGGGCGATCTGCTGAACGGTCTTATTGATCGCCTGGTTGTTGTTGCCGGTGGCCACGATCAGGTTGGCCTTTGTCATTATACCAAAGTCATCTACCTGGTACTCGTGAATCAGGGTCCCACGTGGGGCTTCCATAACTCCGATGCCCATGGGATTGTTTACGCCCCCGGTGGCCCTGATATGCGGATCGAAAAGCTGTGGGTCGTCGATCAGTTCTTCGATCTTTTCGAGAGCGAACATGAGTTCGATCAGGCGTGCATAGTGGGTATAGAAACTGCCCAAAACGGGCTTTCCGCCGTTGAGTCTTCGGAATTGACGGATCTCACGGTCGGCTCTGGGAGTGCCTGCAAAGTCGCAGATGTTGATCCGCGCAAGCGGGCCCACTCTATAGAGGCCGGCAGCGTTTCCATATCCACCGGGCTTGTAATAGGGGAACTTCATGTAGCTCCAGGGTTCGATGGCCTCGCCGATGATCTCGCGGTACCTGTCTGTCGGCAGGCCCGGCTCGAGAATCCTTCCATCGGAATCCATAACCCTGAGCAACCCGTCGTAGTGCTCGAGACCGCCTTCCGGCGTAACCAGGCCGATGAAAAGGCTCGGGAAATCGCCGTAGGTCCTGATCTCGTCCTTAAAGTTGCCGAGGTTGTCCTTGAGCAGGTTGAGTGCGATTTCGGTCGTCTCGAGCGCCTCAGGCAGATTCTGCTTGATCCAATCGATCTGTTCGGTGGTCAGCGCTTCACGCACTCCACCGGGAACTGCCCAGGCAGGATGGATGGCCTTTGCGCCAAGCATTTTGATGATATGCTGACCGAATGCGCGCAGCCTGACGCCTTTTACCGCCACTTCCGGGAACTTCTGGACCAGTCCGACCACGTTGCGCAGGGCTGGGTCGCTTTCCATTCCGAGCAGCAGGTCGGGCCCGCTCAAGTGGAAGAAGCTGAGCGCGTGACTCTGCGTATATTGAGCGTGATTGATCAAACGGCGCAGCTTATTTGCCGCCGGAGGAATCCCGGCGCCCAGAATGCCGTCGCAAGCTTTTGCGGATGCCAGCATATGACTGATCGGGCAAATACCGCAGATTCGCATGGTTATGGCCGGCATTTCCGGGAAAGTGCGCCCTACACAAAACTTCTCGAAGCCGCGGAACTCGACCACATGGAATTTCGCGTCGGATACAAGCCCTGCGTCGTCCAGTTGAATCGTTACCTTCCCGTGGCCCTCAATTCGAGTGATAGGTTCGATTGTTATAGTCTGTGCCATACTCGTCCTTCTCTATGTATTCGATTTTCCGTCGGGACGTATGACGAAATCATCGTCCTCCCAATCCAAATGGAGCTAGCCGAAGGTACGCATTTCAACGGGCAGCTCGACCGGTTCGCCCTTGAGTATTGCCGTGATGGCAGCCCAGATCCTCTCGGGATCCGGTGGGCAGCCGGGCAGGAAAATATCGACCGGGATCACCTGGTGCAGCGGCACCACTTTGGGCAGCAGGATCGGCAAATCGCCCTGAGCTGGTGGAGCCGGGCCGGGGCCCTCATAGACGTCGTCCAGTATGTCTTGGAGCTTCAGCCGATTGCGCATGCCCGGGACGTTTCCCGTAATCGCGCAGTCACCGAAAGCAATAACCAGTTTACTTCTTTCCCTGATTTCACGGGCCAGGTGCACGTTCTCGCTGTTGCAGCAAGATCCCTCGACCAGTGTCACGTCGACACCGTCGGGAAACTTCTTAATGTCGGCGACCGGGCTATAGACCAGATCGACCAGACCGAGGACATCCACGATTCGTTCATCCAGGTCCAATAGACTCATATGACAGCCGGCGCATCCGCCCAACCAGGCGGTAGCCAGCCGAGGTTTGCTGTTCGTCGTTGTTGCCATGCTACGCCTCTCCTCTTATCAGGACCAGTGATAAATCTTCTTTTCACGACCATCAAGAATCCAGGTCAGAAAGTCGTGCTGCTTCACCATTTCAGACCCCGTCGAGCCCTTCTTGAAAAGGGCGCCAACCGGGCAGACCTGGACACATTTGCCGCAACTGGTACAGCTCCGGCTGGTCCCCCAAGGCTGATTCATACCTGTAATGACTCTTGACTGGATGCCGCGCCCGCTCATATCCAGCGTGTGCGCGCCTTCCACCTCGTCGCAGACTCGGTTGCACCGACCGCACAGGACGCAACGGTTATGATCCAGGACGTAGCGTTCGTGGCTGGCGTCCATCGGCAGATCGGGACAAATGTAATCGTAGCGAACGCTGGTTACCCCCAGCTTTGCGGCCAGGGTCTGCAGTTCGCAGTTGCCGTTCTGGACGCAGGCTGCGCAAACGTGGTTACGCTCCGCCATGAGCAGTTCGATCATCATCTGTCGGTACTTGATCAACCTGTCGGTATGGGTAAGAACCTTCATTCCCTCGGTAACGGGGGTTACGCACGAGGCAAACAGCCTGGGGCTGCCCTCCATCTCGACGACGCACAGGCGGCACCCGCCACGTTCGCTCAGCCCCTTCAGATGGCAGAGGGTGGGTACATCTATCCCCTGTTCCTGTATGGCGTCAAGAAGCGTGGCATTTGCCGGGGCGCTGACGAGTTTATCGTTAATCGTAAGTGTGACAACTTCCATTTTTGCGCCTCCATTGGAGATTCATGCTTAGTGGATCATCAAGCCACAGCGATTCTGAGCGGCTTTTCCGTGAACTGGCAGACTCCGGCCGGGCAGTGATGGTCTTTAATGTGCGCCTCGTATTCATCCCTGAAATAGCGGAGCGTGCTGTAGATCGGATTTGGACAGGTACCTCCAAGTGCGCACAGGCTGGTCTCCTTCACCATCAGGCAGAGTTCCTCCAGCTTTGCCAGGTCTTCCATCGTCGCGCTACCGTTCGTGATCTTGGTGAGCATGCGGTGCATCTGCACCGTTCCCCCACGACACGGGTTGCACTTTCCGCAGCTTTCATCCATGCAGAATTCCATGAAGAACTTGGCCACGTCGGGCATGCAGCTCTGGTCGTCCATTACGATCAGACCACCGGAACCCATGATCGAACCGAGCTTCTGAAGCGATTCATAGTCTATCGGCACATCGAGAAATTCGGCAGGAATACAGCCGCCCGAAGGTCCGCCGGTCTGGGCCGCCTTGAACGGACGCCCGCCTTGGATGCCGCCGCCAATGTCATAGATGATTTCGCGCAGGGTCATCCCGATGGGAACTTCGATAAGGCCGGTGTTATTGACTTTGCCGGCCAGAGCAAAAATCTTTGCGCCCTTGGTCTTTTCCGTGCCAAAAGAGGCGTAGTAGTCGGCGCCCTTGAGAATGATGCACGTGATATTTCCAAACGTCTCAACGTTGTTGAGCAGGGTCGGGCCGCCCCACAGTCCCTTGTTTGCAGGATAGGGAGGACGGGGTACGGGCTGCCCGCGGCGGCCCATGATCGACTGCATCAGGGCCGTTTCTTCGCCGCATACAAATGCGCCCGCGCCCATGCGGATATCGATTCTGAAATTGAAGTTGCTGTCCAGTATGCGGGAGCCAAGAAGTCCTTTGCGCTCCGCCTGCCGGATGGCTTTTTCAAGCCGTTTTGCCGCCAGAGGATATTCACCGCGCACATAGATAAAACCCTGATCGGCGCCAACCGCAAAACCGGCTATGGCCATGCCTTCCAGCACGCGGTGCGGATCGGATTCCATCAAAGTGCGGTCCATGTATGCCCCGGGGTCGCCTTCGTCGCCGTTGGCCACTACATATTTGCGCTCGCCGACTGCCTTGCGGACCATGCCCCATTTGAGGCCGGTGGGAAAACCCGCGCCGCCGCGTCCGCGAAGGCCGCTTTTAACCATCGTGTCGCAAACTTCCTCGGCCGTCATTTCCCGCAAGACCTGTCCGATAGCGGTGTAGCCGCCTCGGGCTATGTAGCTTTCGATCTTCTCCGGGTCCAACCCGCCGGCTTCGGCCAAAACCAGCTTTATCTGTTTTGCAAAAAAGGGCCAGTCGCTCGGGACTAAATGGGCGTCGAGTTCGGGGGCCGATGCGCCTTTCAGATGCTTTGCCAGTATCTGCGGAGCAAGCTCGGTGGTAACCCCTTCGTAAATGACATCCGGTTTTCCCGGGTACTGGACTGTAATCAGAGGGCCACGGCTGCACGGGCCCAGGCAGCCGGTCCCGACCGTTTCGATCTCGGTCTGGAGCCCCTCGGCTTCCACGGCTTTTTTCAAGGCGTCCTCAACTGCTAGCGCTCCGGAAGAAATACAGGGAGTACTGGCACAGACGAGCAGCCGGCAGCGGAATTGCTTTTGGCGGTCCAGTTCGCTCTGGGCCATTTCCAAGAGTTCCTGTCGGTTCATAACGCTGTATTCTCCTTGGGTTCTGAACGATTCACGGTGCTCAACTTTGAAGATGAGCAATATTCACGCTGTAACCGAATCCTGCGCGCACTAAGCCGTCGCAGTCTCCTCCTGTACAGCTTCCGGCTGAACGAATCCCCCCAGGCTTCCGCCTGCAAGAACAAGCTTTACCTTTTCAACTGTGGTCTCGGGGGTTTCCTTGCCAAGGATCTGCTCTTCGAATACGACCACAGGCGCCAAGCCGCAACACCCAAGGCAACGGGTAGTTGTCAGCGTCAGTTCGCCGTCCGGGGTCGTATGGCCGGGCTCCAGGCTGTATGCATTGGCGACCGCATCGACGATGTCTTGTGCCCGGCCGACATAGCAGGCCGTTCCAAGACATACGATGGCGTTGTGTTTTCCCTTCGGTTTGAGTGAGAAGAAATGATAGAAGGTGGCTACCCCGTAGACCCAGCTGAAGGGCAGCTTGAGCTGCCTTGCAACGTAGATCATCGTCTCCTCGGGCAGATAACCAAATGCCTCCTGAGCCGCGGTGAGCACTTCTATCAGGGCGTCTTGTTTGAATTGCTGTCTTTTGAGAACGCGGTCAATGCCTTTATAACGGGGATCTTTCCCGTCATCGGCACTCTTCTTTGGACTGGCTTCAGCCATAGCGTTTTCCTCCATGTACCAGCGCGAAAAGAGAGTGAAAAACTTAAGTTACCTGACCAACAACAAGAAACAGGTGTCACAGCGACAACGCACAGGTTTACTACCCCTGTGCGATTGAAAACGCCTGGAAGCCGCTAAACTATAGTCTGGGCAGGCACTGGGGCGGGAAGAGCTTGTGCCTAATTTAACATTTGAAAACCCGCCTCCACTTTCTCAAAGAGCGGTCTTGCGGCTCAACGCATAACCGGCCAAGATAGAGCCTGTGTGACAATTCGCCGGAAATGCTCAAGTTTTTCCTTTGTTGTAAGCCTACAAAAAGCGGCCTTTCAAGTCAAGAGATTTTTTTAACAAGCTGCCAACCTGCTGTATTACCAAAGATTTACAGAGTTTTACCACGACGCGGCTTTTTGCCCTGATCCCCCAAAAAACAAAACCGGGTTGAAAACGCCGGGTTTGCAAAGCAATTGAATTTACAATACAATTTATAAAAGATAAATACGGTGCTCCTGGGTATGCAGTCCTTCGATTGTGCATCTTGAGGCAATGCATCCCTTTGAGTTTCCCGGACGGAGTCGAAGGCGCTTAAGAAGAGAAAAAAGATGGAATTAGATCACCTTTCGAATTTCACGATCGGATGTGCAATAAAGGTTCGCCGTGATTTGGGTCCCGGGCTGTTGGAATCGAGTTGCGACGAAATTTACACGCGATGGGCGGGGCTGCGCATCAATTTAATGTCAAACGATTGAGGGATCGGACGCTACGTCCCCGGATCGGCGTCCGGGGCAGGCTTTGTGATTTCTTCGTGATCTTCGTGCATCCTTAGTGCTCTTCGTGTTTTGTGTGATGCGCGAAATAATGCATAAAGTGCGGTTAACGGTTGCTGGCAATGAAACAAGGACTGTTTCAGGCGGATCGCCCGTTTGTTGAAAATATCGATTGTAAAATTCTTTGGTCAAGAATTTGAAAAGATATGTCGAGAATAATGCTTGGGAATCGATGCGGCAGAGGAAATTCTATATCTTTGACAGGGTCGTGGAACATTGCGAGACTTGATTCGGGGGAGGCAAGTCAATGCTTCAGCAAGTTACTGAGCAAATCCTTCAGGGCCGTATCCTGAGTATTGGAATCGGCACCACCCTGCAGTTTCAGCTGGGCTGGAAAGGACACGAATTAAAAGCAGCGGGTGTCCTGGTCGGAATGAGTTCGGACGAGTATCTGATGATTCGCGTGCCGGCCATTCCCGGAATCTTGAGCAGGCTGTGCGAGGGAGATCCGATAGTAGTAAGATATGTCTATGCCGGAAACGTATATGGGTTCACCTCCACAATCCTTACATGTATCCAGAAACCGGCGTTGATAGTTTTCATCGCTTATCCCACATCAGTGGAAAGCATGAACCTGCGAAAAGCACGGCGCATGCAATGCCTTTTTCCCGCCACGGTCAAAGGGCAGGGTGGCGACCTTAAGGGCCTTATACTGGACATCAGCCTCGGGGGATGCAAAATCTGCATCGACAATGAATTGAGCGAGTCGTTATCGATCGACGTCGATCAGACAATCGGTATCAGCTTTCTTTTGACTGGAACGACGGAAGAACAGGTGATAAACGGCAGGGTCCAGAACATGAAGAAGGACGACAAACATACCGAGATGGGCATTCAATTCGATCCTGAAAATGCGTCCGTTCTAAGCAATGTGAAACTTTATATGGACGGGTTCGCAAAGCTGCAGTTTCTCCCGGCTCTCAGCTCATCTTCTGAGCGCGGATAGGCGGAGGGTGGGCTGCCCGGACCTTTTGGCCGGAAAAAGTACGGCCCCTGGACGGACTCCATTGACACAGACGGCAACCCCTTGCGACGAGTATTCTTTCGAGGTTTCCAACGAGCAGAGCGGGCAAAGAATAGACCTGTTTCTGACCGGAGTGCTCCCGGATTTTTCGCGCAGCCATCTAAAAAAACTGATCAAAGACGGCCAGGTACTGATAAATGGAAATCTCGTAAAGCCGAGCTACGAAATCAGGGCCGGCGACCTCATAACGGCCGGTATCCGCGGCCCTGGGCCGGATGAGGGCCTCAAACCCGAACCGATGTGCCTGGACGTTCTTTTCGAAGACGAGGACCTGATCATCGTGAACAAACCGCCAGGCCTCGTGGTACATCCGGGGGCAGGCCATTCCGAAGGGACGCTGGTGCACGGTTTGCTCGCCCACTCGCCGCGCCTGGCCGTTCAGGGCTCCCCCCTTCGGCCCGGGATCGTTCACCGCCTGGATAAGGATACCTCCGGGGCCCTGGTCGTCGCCAAAAGCCAGCGCGCATATCTGAACCTGATCCGGCAGTTCAAGGACAGGAGTGTCAGGAAGCAATACCTCGCCCTGGTCTACGGAAGTCCGGCTAAGAGCGCGGGGGAGATTTCGTCGCTGCTGGGCAGGCATCCGACAGACCGGAAAAAGATAGCGGTCCTTCAGAAAGGAGGCCGCGAGGCCCTGACGCGGTGGCGGGTCGAGAAGAACTGGGGGGAAACGGCCCTGCTCCAGGTGCGGATTGAAACGGGCAGGACGCACCAGATCAGGGTGCACCTCAGCCATATCGGGCACCCGGTCGTTGGAGACGAGACCTACGGAGGCGGCAAAAGGCGGGCGAAAAATATCAAATCGGCCCCGGTGCGCGACCTGGTGCTCGGGGCACAACGCCAGATGCTGCACGCGGTGCGGCTCGAACTCATCCATCCGGTCACCGGCACCCTCGTTTCCGCAACCGCCCCCCTCCCTGAGGATTTCCGGAAAATAATCGAAGGGCTGGACTCCTTGTAACCGTTCAACGCAGAGGCGCAGAGAACACAGTGCAGCCAATAGCCGCAACCACAGTCTCTTGCGCCGGAATGACGGACCCTTTTTCCGCTCAGCTTTGGTACTTGGTTTGGGCAACAGGTCGGGATATTGGCTCTCCCTTCCTCCCAAGGGTGCTTTTTAATGTTTCAGACGGGATCGCCTTTCGCTCAAGCGCTGCATGATCACAAAGAAAACTGGGACAAAAGGGATGGCCAGGAGCGTGGAGGACAGCATACCGCCGAAGACCACCGTGCCGATGTCCCGTTGGCTGGCAGCACCGGCGTCGCTGGCATACAGCAGCGGGCTTACCCCCAAAATGAAGGCAAATGAGGTCATGATGATGGGACGGACATGCCCCGGGCGTGAAGGTCCCGTGCATATTCCACGATAAGAATGGCGTTCTTACTGGCCAGGGCGATCATCAGGACTAGTCCGACCTGGGTGTACAGGTCGGTTTCGAAGCCCCTGACGATCAGTGCGACAATCACCCCGACCAGGGCTAGAGGTACCACCAGAATGACCGCCGCCGGAGAAGTCCAGCTTTCATAGAGGGCGGCGAGCACCATGAACACCAGTGTGATTGAGAGGGCGTAGATAAAATAGGCTGTTCGGCCTACCTGTTTTTCCTGGTAAGCTGTGGCCGTCCAATCATAAGAGAGGCCCTCGGGCAGGGTGCCGCCCGCCACCTGTTCCATCAGATTGAGGGCCTGCCCGGAACTGAAGCCCGGCGCCGCTATGCCGATAATCGGAGCGGCCGGATAGAGGTTGTAGCGGGTGACCAGTTCGGAGCCCAGGGTATGCGTGAACTTCATGAGTGAGGATAGCGGTACCATCTGCCCCATGCTATTGCGCACGTAAAGGTTGGCCAGATCCTGCGGATAGAGGCGGTAAGGGGCGTCGGCCTGGACGTAGACCTGGAACACCTGGTTGAATTTATTGAAAAGATTGACAAAGGTTGAGCCCAGGAACGATTGAAGGGTATTAAAAACATCTGCCAGCTGGACTTGCAGGGATTCGACCTTTGGCCGGTCGATATCCAGATAAAGCTGGGGGCTGCTGGCGCTGAAGGTGGTGTTTAAGTTGCGAAGACCGGACTGAGAACCGGCGGCGCTGACGACCCCCTGGACACTCTTTTCCAGGAGAGTCAGGCCCCGGCTTTCCCGGTCCTCCACCATCATCTGGAAGCCGCCTGACTGTCCTAAGCCCCGGATGGGGGGCGGCACCATCACAAAAATGGTCGCGTTTTCGATGGAAGCCACCCCCTGGCGGAGATGGCCGAGAATGTTGTCCTGGCTCAGGTCGGCGCCGCGCTTGCTCCAATCGTCGTAGACAATGAAAGTGGTGCTGACGTTTGAGACGTTGGCGGCATCCAGGGCTGAATAGCCGCCGAAGGTTACCCAGGCCGCGATTCCCCTGGTGTTCTTTATTATTTCATTAAGTTGCTTGACTGCGGCCATAACCCTGGGCTGGGCGGCTGCATTAGGCAGCTTGACGATCACGATTGCATAGCCCTGGTCGTCCTGGGGTAAAAAACCGGTGGGGTGCCGGGCGAACTGCCAGCCGCTAACGGCTATGATGGCCGCAAACACCAGCACTGTGAGCTTGGGACGCTGCACCATGCGTGAGACCATGCCGATGTATGCATCCTCCATGACCCCGTAAGCCCGGTTAAAGCCCCGATAGAAGAAGTTGGGTTTTTTCTCCTTGCGCGGGCGTCAGTTCATTGGCGCCCTGGCTGCCCTGCGCGCCCGCTCTTATGAAAAGCTTCATTGTGCCGTTGTTATTCACCGTTATTGGATATCCGGCTAAAACGGGAGAGGGAACCCAAAGCAGGAGGAAAAAGGCGACTAATCCGGGCCGTACGATATTGGCATTAAATCCACCAAACCCGCCTCTATAAAAAGAGCCGGCCAAATTCTGTGTCATAAAGTCAGTCCTCTTTCAAATCCGGGTGAATATTCCAATTAACCCAAAGTTCGCGATTTTCGGTAAATAGTGCCCGGTTCAACTAAAAAGGTCATGTCAACATGGCCATAAAGTTGCCGAACCATTTTCATGGTCGGATTCGACCTGATAACTCACGCAACATTTATGCCTTATTTGCCTTTCCTGTGCGAAAGTCTATCCGGCAGGTGATATCTTATACGAAGTTACCTTTTAAATACCTGTTTTCATGCTTCGCGGGTGAGACTGGCATCATGAAAAGTTGCGTTCAAGAATGTATCAAAGGACGCTTTTTAAAAACGTGGGGGATGGGGGGACATAAGCAATAAGCGCTTAAATAAGCGGGTATGTGGTTGAAATTACTGAAGCTGGGGGAATGATTCCCGTCGCCCCGGCGAAAGAGACTGTGTCCTAATTCAGAAATGCTCGGTGCAAATCCCAAGGGACCAGGTTTTGCTTCCCCCTTTCGTAAAGGGGGATCGAGGGGGATTTTAAAGGCTTACATAGCCATGGCAAGTGATCGTCACCCCGGCGGAAGAGACTGTGTCGTAAATACTCGGTGCAAATCTCAAGGAACGAGGTTTTACTTCCACCTTTCGTAAGGAGAGATCAATTGTTATTTCAAAGGCTTATGTAGCATTGGAGACTTGAACGCAACTTCATAACATACATTCCTTCCCCTCTCGGTGTTACTATGCGAGGAAGTGTTCACGGTTGGACTGTCTGTCTTTTTTCCTTTCCGTTTTCGCGTCTCTGGTGGATCTTTCACCGAAAAATCCTAAAACCGTGCCAAATCAGTTCATTTCATGTCACCAGGAAGAGGCATGAATGCTGACCGGAATCTTAAGTTACGGAATCGTCGAGACTTTGCCGCCTGCCGCCCTCGCCGGTAATCCTCAACAAGCGCAGCCCGTTCATGATGACGATGAGCCAAGCCCCCATGTCGGCGGTCTCGATTGCGGCATCCGATCCCATCGCCCCCATCGCGATCCCCACGGTTGCGGCGGCCATTGCCGGCGCCTCGTGAATGCGCGTTGCGCACCCTTGCGCGCTTCAAATAAAAACATTCCAACTCTTTCAATACAGTGCTATGAAATCCGGGATCGGATACAGTTAACAAGCCAAGCAAACATGCCAACAGACTCCTTTCAGTATAACGCCCGATGAGAGGTAATTTCCCAGTGACTCACAAACCAAGCTACGAAGAACTCGAGAGGAAGGTTCAGGAACTGGAGAAAGAAATGCGCATCCGCACGCGGGCGGAGGAAGCGTTGCGCGAGAGCGGGAAGCGGTATCGCTCCCTGGTCGAGACCAGTTCCGACTTGTTATGGGAAATAGACGCCAATGGACGTTATGCCTATGTCAACTCCAGGGTGCGCGAAATCTTTGGCTACGCACCAGAGGAAGTGGTCGGGCGCACTCCCTTCGATCTCATGCCCGAGGAAGAGGCGCGGCGGCTGGGGCCGATCTTTGCGGAGATCGCAGCGGAGCGGCGTCCGTTCTCGCTGCTCGAGAATGTGAATCTACATCGGGACGGCCGGCGAGTGGTTCTCGAGACCAGCGGAGTCCCAGTGTTTGGTCCCGATGGGGAGTTTGCGGGCTATCGGGGCATGGATAGGGACATCACCGAGCGCAAGCTGGCAGAGGAGGCTTTGCGAGAGAGCGAAACGCGCTATCGCCTCCTTGCTGAGAACGCGACGGACGTCATCTGGACGGTCGGTATGGACATGCGACTGACCTACGTCAGTCCTTCCGTGACGCGGCTCTTGGGGTTCACGGCGGAAGAGGCAATGGCGCGAACGATGCAGCAAGCATACACGGCAGCGGCACACGAGAAAGCAATGCAGATTCTTGCGGAAGAAATTGCGCTTGAAAGTGCAGGGCGCCACGATCCCAACCGGACGCGAATGCTTGAGTTGGAGCTGGTCCACAAGGATGGGAAAATCATCCCGGTCGAAGGGAATTATTGCTTCTTACGCGATCCAACAGGTAAGGCGATTGGCCTTCTCGCGATTGTGCGCGACATCACTGAACGCAAACGAGCGGGGGAGGAGCGCAGACGCCTGGAAGAGCTTTTGCAGCGCGCCGAGAAGATGGAAGCTCTGGGTACTTTGGCTGGTGGAGTGGCGCATGATCTCAACAATGTCCTGGGAGTTGTCGTCGGTTATTCCGACCTGCTCCTGCTTAAGGTCACGGATGAGTCAGTTCCGATCAAATCCCATGTCATGGAGATACTGAAAGCCGGAGAGCGGGCGACAGCCATTGTCGAGGATTTGCTGACATTGACTCGGAGGGGGGTCTCCAGCAGAAAGGTGTTGAATCTCAATGACATCGTCCGCGAATGCCGGAACTCTCCCGAGTTCGTTAAGATTTTTTCCTATCATCCCAACATCCTGGTCAAGACCGATCTGGAGGCTGGTCTTCTTAACATATCCGGCTCTGCCGTTCATCTTGGCAAATCGCTGCTGAATCTGGTGTCCAATGCTGCTGAAGCCATGTCCACTGGTGGTGCTATGATAATCAAGACAAGCAACCAGTACCTCGACAAACCCATCTTGGGATACGATGAGGTCAGTGAGGGAGACTATGTTATTCTTTCCGTGTCCGACACTGGTGAAGGGGTGGCGGTCGCTGATCTGAAGCGCATCTTTGAGCCATTTTATACAAAGAAGGTGATGGGGCGAAGTGGAACGGGATTGGGACTGTCGGTTGTCTGGGGAACAGTCAAGGATCATTATGGCTATATCAACGTTGAGAGCGAGCAGGGGAAGGGGTCAACCTTTACATTATATTTCCCTGTAACCAGGGAAGAGATGTCGCCAGAGCAGGTATCCGTGTCCGTTTCTGAATACACTGGAAGGGGTGAAGCCATCCTGGTAGTGGACGATGTGAGGGAGCAGCGCGACCTTTCAACGGCGATGCTCACGAAGCTGAATTATAGTGTTATGAGCGTTTCCAGTGGTGAAGAAGCGTTGGAATATCTAAAGCAGCATCAGGTTGATCTGGTTGTTTTAGATATGATCATGGACCCAGGCATGGATGGTCTTGACACTTATTCCGGAATTCTGGAGATCCACCCTCAGCAAAAGGCGATCATTGTCAGCGGTTTTTCGGAGACAAAACGGGTGGCCAAAGCTCAGGCCTTGGGAGCTGGGACTTACGTGAAGAAACCCTATTCGCTGGAGAAACTTGGATTGGCTGTAAGGAAGGAGCTTGACAAGCCGGCACGACCTGCGCTCTCAAAAGCATGAAATGAGACTGGTGATATTAAGTTTACGAATCATTCCGGTCTGTGTAGGTTTCATCGCCAATTTCTGGATGGACATGGGACTTTTCACACCAACCGAGAAGGAGTGCATTCTTTGAAAGACTCAACTAAAGTTCTATGGGGGGCCATGGCACTGCTCATTTTCCTTGCCGCAGCATGCGAGGGGATCGGGACAACTTCCATAGGCAACATACTCGATAAACCCCGTGATTATGCCGACAAAAAGGTTACCGTTTCCGGTGAGGTAACGGAAATATTCAGTTTGTTCGTAATCAAATATTTCGTCGTTCAGGATAAGACGGGCCAGATTGCCGTCGTATCTGACAAACCGTTACCCAGAAAGGGTACCAATGTAAGAGTGACCGGAACCGTTAGGGAGGCATTTTCGATTGGAGATCAGCAGTTGCTGGTTCTGGTCGAAGAAGGGGGAAAATAAAGGCTCGACCGCTTGGTTACGAAGGTGATGCCGCCACCAGGGAATTGCCCACCAACTTCTATTCCGGGATCGGCGTCGGATGCGTAATGTAAGGTGCATCGGTTTGCCGGCCTGAATTATCGACAAACAATTTTGTGGTGTTAAGTCTGTAGTTCGGCATCGAGTCACCATGGGGTGGATAGATTTAACACAGGGAGGATTCATGAAGGCGATAGCTATCAACGGCAGCCCCAGGAAGGGCTGGAACACGGGGACTTTGCTGCGGAAGGCATTGGCCGGGGCGAAGAAAAAAGGCGCGGAGACCGAGTTCGTGCACCTCTACGGCTTAGCGTACAAGGGCTGTATCAGCTGCTTTGCCTGCAAGAAGATTGGCGGGAAGAGCTACGGCCGGTGTGCGGTCAGAGACGAACTCACCCCGGTCCTGGACAGGGCCGCGGAGGCCGATATCCTGATCATGGGGTCACCCATCTACTTTCACACGGAGACCGGTGAGATGCGCTCGTTCATGGAGCGCCTCCTGTTCCCGTACCTGACCTACACCCCCGGCTACACATCCATCTTTCCGGGCAAGGCACTGACGGGCCTCGTATACACCATGAACGTGGCCGAGGAAAAGATGCCGGCCTTCTACCAGGACAAGACCGTCGAGGCCTCCCGCGGCGTCATGACACGTGTCTTCGGGAACTGCGAAGTTCTGCTTTGCACGGACACGTTTCAGTTCACAGACTACTCTAAGTACGTCTCCACGGCTTGGGACCCGGCCGCCAAGGCCATGCGGCGCCAGGAAGTGTTCCCGCAGGACTGTGCGAAGGCCTATGAGTTGGGGGCGAATCTCGCTATCGCTGCAAAGGCCCGCTAGCCTGGTAAATGTGGATTGCAGATAAAAGAAATCACTGCTTCAAAGGGGACTCTTTTCGACCGCTCGTGTTTCAATGAGCTGTGGTGCCTTTTTTCTTCAAGACGACGGAGTCTGGCCTCCTTGCTGCCCCCATGTATTCTATCTTCATCTGAATTGATTGCAGCAGGGCGTGAGAGAAGAGAAGAACACGCTTTTGGGTTGTCAATGGGCTTACGTGTCCATATCTTTGGATTGAGGCGTATTGGGCGTGGTGGGCTTTAATTGTAAATATGTCTTCATCTCAAAAAAGGAAAAAGTCATGGATGGATCTCAGCCAGATAAGCCGTCCATAACCTCCGGTCCAAAGGGTGGCAGAATTTCAGGTTGTCCCGGTTCTCCCAATTGCATATCGAGCGAAAGCCCTGATGAAGCCCACAGGATTGCTCCATTGCGGGTCGGCTCAGCGAATGAAGGGGTCTTTGACTGCCTCAGAGCGATTGTTTCCGGAATGGATAGAGTGACAATCCTCGAGGCCGATCAGGAAAATATCAGGGCTGAATTCAGAACCTTTCTCGGATTTGTGGATGATGTGGAATTCCAGCTAAATAGGGAGAACAGGGCGATCCAGATGCGTTCTGCCTCGCGAGTTGGCTACTGGGATTTCGGGGTGAACCGCCGAAGGCTTGAGGGGATAAGAAAGAAGTTCGAGCAAGAATGCGAGGTGCAGGGCGGCTTCAAAGAAGCTCATGTATGATTCCGGGGTGCTGACCACACGCAATTTGGCAGACTCCATGATTCCATTGAACAAGAGCACATTCCTTAATGCCTCTGCAGTGGGCTGCTACGGCTTCCGGGACGATTAGATGCTCTCTGAAGCTAATAACCCGGCTTACGATGGTTCCGAATGCGCCGCCGATGATTATGCCTGTTGCCATGTCAACCATATTTTCTCGTACCGCGAATTCCTTAAACATATACTCCTCCTTTTCCAGCCTCGTGTTGCCTCCCCACTCGTTTAATGGCACACACTGAGGCAATGCGGCAACCAAGCAGTATGCCTGCAAATTCGACCGATCCGTAAAGGCGGTATAGCATATAAAGTAAGCTATTCATGCCGCTGTTCAAATATTACAAAGGTCAAGGCGTACCTCAGGACTACTCCGCATCCTATTCGCCTGAGCCCCTCCAACACCGGACAGGCTGGAAACGAACTGCTAACTGGGGGATAGTGGTGTGAATGCCGGTAAACTCATTCAGATTTATTATTTCATTCCATGTCTTTTTGGTATTTAATGCAAGAATTTCGGTCAGGTATTTTCTTAAAGGAGGGGAAAGATGCCGGATTTCGATACAGCCTTTTCAGGAATGGCAAGCGGGAGGAAACTTACCAATACGGAACTGGTGCGGGCCATCCGCTTGATGATTGCTGCCGAGTATGAGGCGGTCCAACTGTACATGCAACTTGCAGAATCTACGGATAATGAACTGGCAAGTGCAGTCTTGCGGGATATTTCAGAGGAGGAACTGGTCCATGCCGGGGAATTCCTGCGGCTCCTGAAAGAGCTCGAACCCGAAGAGGAAAACTTCTACAAGAAGGGTGCGCTGGAGGTCGAGGAGTTCATTGAAAAGCTCAGGATAAAATGAGCTGGTATCGCACTGCCAATCGGCCCAGGCGACAACCTGGCTGCTCCTGTGCTACACTAATCTTTTCGGGTAAATAGATTCTCAAGCTGAGGACTGTGTGTGAACCGGCTTCTTCGGCCGGTTACCAGTTTTGGCGCGCCTTAACCTCTCCTTGAGCGAAATACTCTTTGATCTCTCTGATCGTTCCACCTTCTAGCGTCCCATCGCCCAAAATCCTGTTAATCCTGTCTAAGTGTTGTCTCCGTGTCCCCGCGTCTTCATGTCCTTCGTGTCTCTGGTGGATCTTTCATCGAGGCTTTGGCCGCCGCCGGAGGCAGCGGCGATATTGGCTGCGGTCCCACCGCCCGCCGCCGAAGGCAGCGGCGATATTGGCTGCGGTCCCACCGCCTGCCGCCGAAGGCAGCGGCGATATTGGCCGCGGTCCCACCGTCGTCATAGCCTCGGGTTCGTGCAGCATGCCGGATCGGAGCGGCAGAGTGCGGGATATTTCCTGTCGCCGCCCGCGCCGGTAATCTTCAACAGGCGCAGCCCATTGAAGATAACAAGCAGTGACGCCCCCATGTCGGCGGCGATTGCCCCCCACAGGGTTGCCAAACCCGCTGCGGCAAGACCGACGAACAGGGACTTTACCAGCAGGGAGAAGAACACGTTCTGCCGGATTACCGCCATCGTCCTTTTGGAATGTCGGATCAGCCAGGGTATTTTGGACAGATCGTCGGACATGAGCGCTATGTCGGCGGTCTCGATTGCGGCATCCGATCCCATCGCCCCCATCGCGATCCCCACGGTTGCGGCGGCCATTGCCGGCGCGTCGTTGATTCCGTCGCCGACCATGGCGACCAGGCCGAATTTTTGCCTCAGTTCCAAGACAAGCCTCACCTTATCCTCGGGAAGCAATTCAGGGTGGAATTCATCGACTCCCACCGCCGCGGCTATCAGTTCGGCTGTCTTTTGATTGTCGCCGCTCATCATGACCACTTTTTCCAGACCGAGAGCTTTCAGGGCGGCGACCGCCCCGCGGGCTTCCGGGCGCACCTGGTCGGCAACGCTTACCAGGCCGCATACGTGATCGTCGCACCACATTACCATGACGGAGTTTCCGGCCTCCTCCAGCCTGCAGATCGCGTCATGGAAGACCGGGGTTTCCCGCTGCCATCTTTCGAGCATCCTGTGGCTGCCGATCCAGTAGGTTTTGCCGCCGATTGTCCCCTCCGCCCCCTGGCCCGGCAAAATGGTGAAGCTGTCGGCCACGGCGGGGCGAATACCTCTGGATTCGACATGTCGGGTGATGGCCCGGGCGAGCGGATGGGTGCTGTGCGCCTCCAGGGCGGCTGCATTTGCAAGAAGGCCGTCCTCGGTGTGATTGTCGACCGGCATGACCTGCTTGACGGAGGGTTGGCCGAAGGTGATGGTGCCCGTTTTGTCCAGAGCAATGGATTTGAGTCCCGCAGGGGCTTCCAGGTAGGCGCCTCCTTTTATGAGGACGCCGTTTCGGGCCGCCGAACTCAGTCCTGCCGCAATTGTCACGGGGGTCGATATTACGAGCGCGCACGGGCATGCGATGACCAGGACCACCAGCCCCTCGTAAAACCACTTCGCCCAGTCCCCGCCGGTGAAAAGTGGAGGGACCGTCACTATGGCAAGGGCAGTCAGCATCATGAAAGGGGTGTATACCCCGGCGAATTTTTCCACCCACCGTTCGACGGGAGCGCGCCGGGAGCGGCCTTCCTCCACCATTCGAATGATTCTCGATAGCGTGGTGTCCGATGCCGACCGGGTCGAACGAAACTCAATGGAGCCTTCTTCGTTGATGGTCCCCGCAAATACCTCCGAGCCAGGTCCTTTGGCCACTGGAGCTGACTCACCGGTTATGGGCGCCTGGTTTACCGAGGTGGCGCCCCGCGTTATTACGCCGTCTAGCGGGATTCGCTCGCCGGGCCGGACAATGACGGTGTAGCCGACCGGTATTTCGCCGACGGGTTTTTCCTCGATGTCCCCGTCATCTGGGCATATGAAGCGGGCCCTCTGAGGGGTGATGTCGAATAGAGCGGAGATTTCGCGTTTAGCCTTGTCCACACTCCAGGATTCGAGCAGCAGCGCAAGGGAGAAAAGAAAACTCACCGAGGCGGCCTCCAGCCACTGGCCAAGTCCGATTGCTCCAAGGACCGCCACGGTCATGAGAAGGTTCATGTCCGGCTTGAGTTTCCTTGCCGCATAGAGGGCCCTTGGAAAAATAGGCCAGCCTCCGGTCAAAACAGCCGCAAGATACAGCACAATCACGAAGACGGGCGCGCCCGCTCCGCTTTCTGCCGTGAGTGCGGCCGATATGTTTCCCTGAAGGAACGCATGGGAAAAAAAGGCCGCTGTCATCAGAAGGCCGCTGGCGATGCATGAGAAAAGTCTTTCATGCCTTTTCCAGACTCGCCCGGTCCCCAATGCGCACGTGCCCGATGCGCAGGTCTCATCCCCCGGCACGGCCTCCATGCCGGTTTTGGCAACCGCATCCCTGATCCTTTCCACCACCTCGGCGTCGAGATTGCCGCTGACAATCATACTGCTTCGCAGCAGGTCGAAAGAGAGCCGCTCGGCGCCTCCAACCAGAGGCGCCACCTCGGATTTGAGCAACCCGACTTCTTCGCCGCAACACATGCCCTTTATCAGAAAGGAGTGTCTTTCCATTTATCCTTCTTCTAATCCGCGCTGTCCGGTAAAGATCGATTGGGGGCGAATTCGAATTGCCCAATCAATATCGCGGATAATTAAATAATAGTCCTAAATGCAGCGGATTCCAATGACTGCATCGGGGATTGCCGGTCTGGAATAGTGTGGGCACATGCGTTTCCCCCCTTGCCGCCCTGCTGGGCCTGGTGATTGATGGGGCGCCTGGGCCTCACGCTCTTGGGCGTGCGCCCCTGGCAGGGCCTCGAGATCGGTACCGGGGACCCTTAGACTGAAAAAACACATTTCCCCCTTTCGAGCCGGGGAAGGATTGGATGGACCAATTCGTCTGAATCTGTTATATCCGTGTGACTTTTTATAATGCTGAATCTGAGGCGTTGACCCGCTTACCTCTCATCTTGCTGCCGTACCCTGTGTCTGTCTTTTCACCATCCCCGGTAAGTGTTATTTAAGGCGCCATTCGTCCGGCAAATTTCGGGAATCGTAAAAATCTATCAACATTCCATGGCGACATAGGATTGGTTGTGCTTCGTAATCGATGGCGCCCAACTATCAGGGGCAAATTGTACTTTCTTGTGCTTACCATGCTCTTGCCGGTTTTTTTACTTCAGGCCGGGTATCTGTATGAACGATATCGGAGCAGGCAGGCAAACGAGTTCCAGCTCAATCTGGAGATGGCCCGTGCAGTGGCGGGCACGCTCAATATCTTCCTGCAGGATGTTCTCCATCAGGAATTGGCCATCTGTGTAAACCTTACCATGTCTCAGGATTTCTCGCCTGAGCAGATGAACCGGATACTTGAGGCCGACAGTGCCGCCTTCCCTTCGATCCGTAACTTTGCCTGGGTTAGCCCTCAAGGCCGTATTATCGCATCCAATATGGTGAGAGCGATTGGCGAGGACATAGCCGACCGCCCGTTCGTCCGGGCTATCACTGAAGGAAGCCAGTGGAGCGTTAGCGATCTTTTGGTCTCACGCGGTACGGGCGAACCGGTTTTCTTTATAAGCCGCGGAATCCGGGATGGAGAAGGTAAGCTGCTCGGCATGGTTGTGGGCGCGGTGAAAGCTGAAGAGGTAAAGAGCATATTGGGGCACGATCTGTCTCGAGGCGGTTCGATCTGCGTCATGGATGGCAGAGGTATGCTGATCGATTGTTACCCGCGTAGAGAGTTGAAATGGGAAGACCGCGATTATCTACGGAAGCGTCCGGTCATCAGGCAGGCCCTGGAAGGCAAGGAAGTCATCGGTACGTTCCCGGGCCTCTTTAATGAAGAGAAGCGGATTGTGACCTATACTCCAAGCCGCTTTACGAACTGGGTCATATGTGTGAGCCGGTCCGAAAGTGAAGTAATGGCGCCCATCAGAGCGCAGGCCTTCCGCCAGTCAGCCCTTTTCCTGCTCCTTGCGGCGGTCATCCTCATAGCCGCATTTTTTCTCTCCCGCGGCATTCTCGACCCACTCAGGCGGCTTCGTGACCATGCCCTGGCCCTTGGACGGGGGGAGCCCACGCAACGCATTGAATTCAAAGGATCGGTGGAGCTTCAGGACCTGGCTTCTTCTTTCAACGCAATGGCGGGTGAGATCTGCAATCGCCAGGAAGCACTTCGCGGAAGTGAGGAGAAATACCGGGAGTTGGTGGAGAATGCAAACTGTATCATCACACGGCTGAATCTCGACGGGACGATCACATTCTTCAATGAATTCGCCGAGAAGTTTTTCGGATACACCGAAGAGGAGGTCCTCGGACGTCACATCGTCGGTACGATTGTGCCCGAAACGGATTCGGTCGGACACGACCTCAGGGAGATACTCGATGATGTTGTGCGCAACCCTGAGCAACATGCAATACATGAAAATGAAAATATGCGCAAAAACGGTGATCGGGTCTGGGTCACGTGGGCCAATAAGGCCCTGTTCGATGAAGAGGGCAATGTGTGCGGGACACTTGGAATAGGCACCGATATTACCGCCCGAAAGATGGCCGAGGATGGCCTGAAGAAATCGGAGCGCGAGAAGGCGGCAATCTTGGGCAGCTTGACACAGGTGGCCGTGGAGTATCTCGATCCTCAGATGCGGGTAATCTGGACGAATTCGGCGACGGAGCGGGTCTTCAGTCTGACACCCGAGGAACTGAAGGGGAAAAACTGTTACGAAGCTATCCACGCTCGCTCGGGCCCCTGCCAGGGATGCACCGCGATCAGGGCCGTGCAGACAGGGGAACCCCAGGAAGGTGAAATAACGGGGGCCGATGGGAGATCGTGGCTGGTTTATTCCAACCCTGTCAAGGATGGCTCCGGGAAAGTAACGAACGTAGTCCATGCCGCCATGGACATCACGGGGCTAAAGCGAACGGAGGAAGCACTGCGGGCGGAGATTGCGGAGCGCAGGCAAGTCGAGGCGATACGTCGACTCGATGAGGCCCGCCTCGAGACACTGTGGCAGTTAAGCCAAATGGCTGATTCCTCGACTTATCACACCGCGAAGTTTGCACTGGAACAGTTGGTGAGGCTTACGGAAAGCAAGGCTGGCTGGATTGGGTTCCTGGACGAAGCCGAAACGGCTTTGACCGTTCATGAGTGGCCGGAAACCGATTTGCAGGGCCCTGCAATCGGCAACGGCCCCCTGCACGTGCCGGTCGAAAAGGCGGATATCTTCGCGGATGCCATACGGGAAAAAAGAGTGGTAGTCATAAACGACTACTCGTGTTCCGACCCTGATATGAGCAGTTATCTGGAAAGGCACGCGCCGCTTGCCCGCATCATGATCGTTCCCATATTCGAAAACGACCGCATCGTAGCCGTTGTGGGGGTGGGAAACAAAGTTGAGGAATATAACCCCTCCGATGCCCGGCAGCTCACGCTCCTGATGGATGGCATGTGGAAGATCATACAACGTGAAAAAGCGGAAAAGGATTTGCGGGAATCGGAGAGCCTGACCGCCATGGGAAGGGCGATGGCAGCCGTGGCCCATGACATGAGGACCCCGCTTATGGCAATCGGCGGTTTTACGAGCCTGGCTCTTAGACGCATCGGGGACGGCAGCCCCATCCGGGACAAACTGGAAATCGTTGTCAAGGAAATCCAGCGGATGGAAAACATGGTGAAGAGTATGCTTGATTTTTCGCGCCCGTTGAAACTGGAGTGCTCAAATGGCGATATCGCCCCGCTTGTGGCTGAATGCCTCACGATAGTTTCCCCACTGGCTAAAAAGAAGAAAATAGAGCTGCGCAGCCGGCTTGATTCCTGTATTCCATCAGCCGTGTCTCTGGACTTCATGAGGATGAAGCAGGTGCTCATAAATCTTATGGCAAACGCAATACAGGCCTCCAAAGAGGGTGGGGAAGTAATCATCAATTGTAATATAAAGGGGAAAAACCTCTTGACAGATGTGATTGATTGCGGATGCGGCATCTCGGCCGATAAAAGGCATGAAATTTTTTCTCCTTTTTATACGACCAAAAAGGAAGGCACCGGCTTGGGGCTGCCTATCGTCAAGAAGATTGTCGAGGCACACCACGGCCATATAGAAATTATCGACAATCCCGATAGAGGCATTACTTTTCGGGTGGAAATTCCACACTCTTTTGCTGAAAAAGACTATCTGTCGCAGGACCTGTGAACATCCTTCTGCCTTCTTCTCCGGTTCCATGGTTTGTAAGAGACTAAGCTGAGAAAGCGAGACGAATTCGGCGGCGGCGAACATCTTACTGTAGGCGGGGGGGCCTCCAGGGACTGTGGGCAGGCTAATTTTCCTGTTTTGAGCTATCGGTATTTGAGACGGGTTCATTTTCATGGTTAGGCTGAAAAATAGCCAGGGGCAGCTTGAAAACTTTTTTCATGACGCCGAAAAACTCTTCGCCGACAGCGCTGGGAGCAAGAAGAACAACGTTCGGATCGGCCAGGTCCCCGCTTATGCTGACCGGCAGGGTTACCAGGGCTTCGTTCAAAATCTTCCCCATAATCGGCGCCGCCCCTACTACCCTCTCCACTGTGCGGAGCGGGGCCACAAGGGCGACGACGTCCACTTTCTGCCTGACCAGGTCGATCTCTCCGCGAAAAACCATTTTGATGCAAGGCCCGTCTATAACCGAATCGGACAGGACGAGCTTTCCGTTCTTTATTTTTCCTTTCGATTCTATGGTGTGGTATGCGCAGCCCTCGTGCAACAGGTCCGGAACAACACCCCTGTAGAATTCGGTGATGCTGAGAAGCGAAATTATTTTTGAGAATGTATTGAACCGGAAAATGCGCCCCTCTTTTGCTTTGAACTCCACATTGCCTTCGAGGGATTCGGCGAGGCTGCTGTCTTTTCCCCTGGCCGCCAGGTTTCCCGTGAGCGTGTAGCTGCCCGAGAGAATATGCTGTTTATTGAAAAAGCAGGACAGCGCCAATTCGAGGTCCTGGTCCTTGGCCGATGGGCTGAGGGTGATACGTAGACCGTCGCGCGTGATCGTGATGTTGCCTGGAGTGGATATCCCGCATAGATTCGCCTGGTTCAACCGGATGTCTATGGATCCGGGGTTCAATACCACCTCTGCATTGGCCGGGTTCCAGGCGAGCTTCCCGTAGGAAAGCTGCTGGGTCCTCACCCGGATGGTGCCCCGGATGGGCGCTTCCCAGACTTTTTTCGACGGACCGGGGTCCGGGAGCACGGAGTTTTCCGTGTTCTTGACGAAGTCTTCCCTGGATTTGATGAGGCTCTCCAGGTCCAGGTTGTCCGCAAAAGCGTTCATGTCCACGAGATAGGCGCCCCCGGTGATTGCGACGCTCCCGGCAAGGCTCAGCCTGCTTCCGTTCCAACTTATGATGGCTGATTTGACATTGAGATTGTTTCCATCGGCTTCGAGCGTTGCGTCTTCAATTCGCGTGGGCACGGGGAGGTTGACAGGCAACTGAAGTCCGGAAATCCTGACACTTCCCTGAACGGTCGATTTGTCCGGGGCGTCCAGGAAGAGGCGCGCGTTGAATTTGCCTTCCATCGGTCCCGTGAGCAGCTTGTTGTCGATGAGGAGCCGGTCGACTGTTTTGTTGCTCAGTGTGCCGGAAAACCCGATCTGGAGCAGGTTATCCCTGGCGTTCATCGAAATAGCGGCGTCGGAATTCCCATCTTTTATGGTCAGGCTTTCTATGGAAAGTTGCTGGGGCGTTTTGACCAGATCGATCGTGACCTTGGGTCCGGCAGGAAGCTGCATTTCAGCCTGGAAGGTTGTTTTGGACTCCCTGTCCAAAGTCAGGCGCGAGCTTAGCAGGTTGAGATTCGAAATTGCCCTGATCGAGGGCGGAAGCCCCACGAGCGAAGCGGCGGTTTTGTTCCCCTCCGGGCCGAGCCGGCCGCTCATTTGCAAGTCTACCTTCCTGGGTTGTTCCAGGTACCCCGCGATCCTGCCTGAAATCGTCAGCGAAGAGTCCGCAAGAACGGCGTTGATGCCTTTGACAACGATCTCGTCTCCGCTTACCTCGAATGCGCCGTTTTTCAAAGTGAGGGGGCTGTCCAATTGCCGGTTTTGAAAGACAACTTCCTCGACCGAGCCGCTGGCTTTGAAGACCCGTTTTGAGCGATCCGAGGGCTGGCCGCTGAACTGAAAGGAGTTAAATACCAGCAGCCCTTTCGGTGGGCCATCCAGGAAAGCTTTCCAGTATTCGTTTGCCCGCATGTAGGGACCCAGAAGGTCCATGGAAACGACGGACCTTTCCTGAGATTCAATCTGCAGAAGGTTTTCCACACCCCAGTCGTAGCTTAGGTCCACGCCGTCGAGGCTTGACTTTCCACTTTTGCCCGCCAAAGATGCAGCCGAGATCTTAGACCCCTCAAACAGGAGTGAGGAGCCTGCCAGATCGACCGGTTCAGCAAGACGCCCGTAGCGGCCGCTGAGATGAAAGGGGCCACACTCCACTCTAGTCGTGATCTCATCCAGCGTTCCTCCAAGAATGAGCCTTCCCTGGGCCTTTCCAGTCACATCTTTGATTTGGGCCAGTTCTCGCCTGAATGCCTCGTTGTCTGCAACCCGGTGTAAGACTGCGGGCAGTTCGGAGAGGTCGGCTTCAAGCGGAAGATCGAGGTTGAACAGCGGGTCATGTCCCCGCAGCCCGATCCTCAGTGTTGCATTGCCGGTCGAAGAACCGGCCGTTCGGCCTGAGACGTTTGTTGCCTCGAGTATGCCGCCCTCGATCAGCACGTTTGCTCTGACGTTGGAGATGAGCAGGTTCGGCTTGGGGACAAAGACGACCCCATTTTCGATTGAACCCCTGACGGTGAAGTTTTCCGGGTCCTTGAGGCCGGAAGGGCTTTTTGCGCGGGCACTGAAAAGGACAGCCGGCACTTCGGCTTCCCGGATGATTTCAAAGACGCGCCGGATGACGGGGTTGTCCTTATCCACGGCGAGGATCAGGCTTCGCACCGAAGCGGCGTCGGTGTCTCGTCCGTCGATGCCCAGGGTGACGCTTTGATCGCTGAATTTGTCGACGTAGCTTGCCGTGAGGTTGATGCGTGGATAATCGAATTTGAAACGCGAAAGCGAAAAACCCATGCCGTCTTTGTCGATAGTGAATATGCCGCTGAGCGTTCCGTTGCTCACGGCCGTGCTCTGTGGTGCGCCCTCGAAATTCAATTGCGGAACCGAGGCCGTAAAATCGACGCGGGCGTCTTTAGGGCCGCCGGCCGAAAACATGAGACTCAAGTCTATCCGGGAATCGCCGATCCTTTCGGACGCGGGCGTATTCAGATATCGCACAAGGTCCCTGGGATTGCCTCCGCTCAGATTTAGCTGCGCTGAACCCTTAAGAGTGCCGATGTCGACCTGGCCGTTGAATGTGACGGCCTGCCAGAGATCGGACTTGCCGCTCGTGAGCTTGAAATCGACCTTTTGGGCACGGACCGAAGTCCTGAGGTTGATTTCTTCGAAAAAGAAGGTGCGGATTTCACCCGAGTAGAGTTCCAGCCGGCCGTTTCGAACGTCTATAACCACGCCGGACAATGCCTCGAAAAGCGTGGCCTGAGCCTGGGAAATCGTGTCTTTCAAGCTCAGAAGCCGTTCAGAAGCGGACCTTGCCGTTTGTTCGGGCGCCTGCTCCGGCAGCCCGGCGGCAACCACCGGAGTCAAAAGCTCGATTTCGGCAGGCGCCAATCTGCCCGCCAGCAGAGGGAGTATCCTGGGATGAATGCACACCGCCTCGGCCGATGCGGTAAGCGTCGCCGGAACGGTCGTTCTGACGCCGAACATCGTAATGCGCGGAGAAGGCAGAAAAGCTATCTTGATCCGCTCCGAACGTATGTGATAGCGGACCTCGAGTTCGGCCGTAAGGTTTCGACCTAACTCCCTGGAATCGAGGACATGCGGGAGGATCAGCGCAAGCGCGGCAATTATTACCAGGAGAATCCCAGCCCCCGAAACCACCCAAATGAATTTTTTCCCGGCCCTGATCATTAAGCTCTTTTCCGGACATGAAAATCGCCAGTCGGATTTGGACGGATTCAGTCCTTTGCTTCTAAAGCCAAGAGCTTAGCAATTCAAAAAACCGAGGGCAAGGGTAGAATCGGGAAAAGCGTCTGTGACTTTACGGAAAGGCAAACTCCTTAAAACCGCATCTCCACTTTGTCGCGAATATTGACGGGACCGTATCCGAAAAGAGCGTTCAGGTGGTGCAGAAAAGCATGGCCTCCCTCCTTTTTCCAGGTAGCCTCGACCTTCTGGCCGACCTCATTGTACAAAGCCAGCATTTCGGCCGTGGAGAGGGGTTTTTTGCGTCCGTCCTCAGCAAACTGGGCAATCAGGTCCAGCCATGTCTGGCTGACGCCCATGATGAAGTATGGCCACGCTTTCTGAAGGGGAAAAGACCAGTTCCGGTCGCTTGTGGCCTCCACACCGGCCCTCTTTATGACGTTGGTATCGTCGAAGGCGACCTTCAGGACCACGCCTTCGGCCTGCATCCGGTCGAGAACGGCGCTGGAGTCGATTTCCGCATAGATTTTGCGCGCATTTGCCGCCGTAGTATAAAAGATGAAACTGAACCGGTGTCCCGCCTCATCCCGTGCCGCCCTCCTGTGAAAGCGCCACAGGACGATGTTTTGTCTGTGCCGGTCCAGTACCGGGCTTATGATCCTGTGTGCGATCAGCAGATCGGTGTTCAGCGAAGGGTCTTGATCCTGAGGCCAGTTTATCCGAAAACTCGCATACCACCAGGCATTTTCCGCGGTCTCCGTCGCCCCTGCCCCGACGCCTCCGGGCTTAAGCCCGGAAATTGATGCGCACCCGGACATGAATAAAACGGCGAAGGCTGCGGCCAGACTCAAAAAAATCCTGACCTTTCGTCCCGGTTTCAAGACGCTCATCCTCTCACTAACATGAAAATTTCGTAGCTCACGAGTATAAGATAAAGGAAGGGGATGGTGGCCAGCACCGCCACGGCCCTGATCCTGCCTTGCCAGATGTAATAATTTTTGAGGACCAGCAGCGTCGTCAGGCCAAAAGCCGTCAGAAACCATTTGGCCATTATGAACGGGAAGGGACCCAAGCGCAGAAAAAAATCCATAACCGGGTTCAATTCGCGAATGTTGTCTCCGACCAGCCTCAGGGTGAGGAATGCGTCTGTTATGGAAAGAACGAGCGTAAAGACCAGGACCGCCACCGAAGATGGGCTGTAGATGTCCACGAAAAAGTATTTTAGGGCATCTTCCGTCCTCCTGTAGCGGCGCCTGGAGCCGACAAGGCTCTGAAGTGTGAAAGGTGAGGTGGGGCAGGTGCGGCGATCCTCGCCTGAGCGCCTCTCCTTGAATTGATGGTCGTCGATTTTGGGGTTTCCCATGCCTTTTTATCGGACCTGCTGTTTGAAGGTGCTTTTCAGGATGTTATCGGCAGGTAGGCACGAATTGATGAGTCCTAAGATTTGCGGCCAGTTCCCATAGGTCATGCTTTGCCCCATGGGAACTGTTTCGAGAAAAAATGGCTAAGGCGTCCGTGCCGGGGTCACCCCTTCGGCTTCCATTTTCTTCAGATATTTTTCCGGGTCTTTTTTGAATTCATCGATGCAGGCCGCGCAGCAAAAGTAGATGCGCTTACCCTGGTAGTCCGTAAAGACTTTTTCATTGATTTTCCCGCTCAGGACCGGGCACTTGGTCTGAGATTCCGCATACCCAATCCCCGGCATGTTCCAGCCAAAAGTGAGCAATCCCAATGTTACCGCCAACAGCACGACGAGTTTCATCTTTTTCATTTTCTTCTCCGTGGTTTGTTGAAGCCAAATCGCGGGCCTGGCCCGCACCTGCCGTTTAAGATCAAGCCGGGACTTCCCCTGAAGCACGTGTCTGTTTTCTCAGGTGAAAGCGCCAGCGCCACACTTCATAGATTGCGGGATAAACCAGCAGTTCCATAATAAACGAGGTGAAGATTCCTCCGATCATCGGGGCCGCGATGCGCTTCATCACATCGGAGCCGGCCCCCGTGGACCACATGATAGGCACCAGGCCCATAAACATGACCGCCACCGTCATGAACTTGGGACGAAGCCTTTTGACTGCCCCGTCGACAATGGCGTGGCGCAGGTCCTCCTTCGTTTTCATAAGCCCCTGGTCCCGCCTGGAGTAATAAGCGAGGTCGAGGTAGAGAAGCATGAATACCCCTGTTTCGGCGTCGACGCCCATGAGTGCGATCAGGCCGACCCAAACGGCGATGCTCATGTTATAGCCGAGCATATACAGGAGCCAGATTGCCCCGACGGCCGAAAAGGGAACGGCCAGGAAAATGATCAGGGTCTTTGCCACTGAACGGGTATTGAAGTAGATGAGCAGAAATATGATCAGGACCGTGATCGGGACGACGACGAGGAGTCTGTCCCTTACCCGGAGCATGTTTTCGTACTGTCCGCTCCAGACAAGCGTATACCCCGGCGGCAACGGGACGTGGGTGCTTACAACTTCTTTGGCCTGCTCGACGTAGCCGCCGACATCGCGGCCCGATATGTCGACGTAAACATACCCGCTTAGCCTGGCGTTCTCGTCCCGGATCATTCCGGGACCGGATAAGAGCTTTATCTCGGCCACTTGGGCAATGGGGACCTGCGCGCCGCTCTCGGTTGCGATCATGGTCCTGTTCAGCCTGTCAACCGTGCTTCGATAGTCGCGCATGTAGCGGATGTTTATCGGATAGCGCTCCCGGCCTTCGACTGTGGTCGAAAGGTTTTCCCCCCCGATTGCAGATGTAATCGTGCTTTCGACCTGGGCGACGCTGAGGCCGTAGCGGGCAAGCTCTTCTCTTTTAAGATCGAGGTCGAGGAAAAAACCGCCGGTTGTCCTTTCGGCATAGACACTGGAAGTTCCGGAAACACCCTTCAGGGCAGATTCAATTTGTAGTCCTATCTCCTGGATTTTGTTGAGGTCGGGACCTAGTATCTTGATGCCGACCGGAGTGCGCACTCCTGTCGTAAGCATGTCCACCCTGGCCTTGATCGGCATGGTCCAGGCGTTTACGACCCCAGGGATCTGCATGGCCTTATCGAGGCCGTTGGGCCCGTGGATCAGGTCTTCGGTGCTCCGGTGATCGGGCCACGCCCTGCGCAGGATGTCTTTTAGCCACTCGGGCGCCCGGTCCGAATACCAGGTCGCAATCTTTGGCCACTCGGACTGCGGCTTTAGAAGAATCACCGTCTCCATCATGGAAAAAGGCGCGGGGTCTGTGGCCGTTTCGGCCCGCCCGGCTTTGCCGAACACGCGCTCGACCTCAGGAAACGATTTCAGGATTTTGTCCTGGATCTGGAGCACCCGTTGCGCTTCGGTAACGGAAATGCCCGGTACCGTGGTCGGCATGTATAGCAGCGCGCCCTCGTCAAGAGGCGGCATGAACTCCGAGCCGATTTTCTCAAAAACGCCGATACGGGGTGCGAACGTAAGCGCCACGACCAGGAAGGCCGCCGCAATCGTGGACCACTGATGTCTTAGGACGAACTCCACGGCCGGATGATAAATCTTCATCAGCGGGCGGCTTATCGGGTGGTTTTCCTCGCTGTGAATCTTGCCGACCAGCAGGGCGTTCGCCACGCGTGCGAGAAATCTCGGGCGAAAAGAAAAGTTTTTCATGTGCGTGAAAAGCAGCCGAATAGCCGGATCCAGGGTGATGGCCAGCACGGCGGCAACGATCATGGAAAAATTCTTCGTGAATGCGAGGGGTTTAAAAAGCCTGCCCTCCTGGGCCTCCAGCGTAAAAATCGGCATGAAGGAAACCGCTATCACCAGCAGTGCGAAAAAGCTCGGCCCTCCTACCTCCTTTACGGCGCCGATCACCACACTCTTGAAATCCCCGGGCCTGCCTTCGGTGTCCCAGTGTTCGAGCTTTTTATGCGTCTGCTCCACAACGACGATTGAGGCATCCACCATCGCGCCTACGGCTATCGCGATCCCGCCCAGGGACATGATGTTGGCCGTGATATTCATGCCGTACATCGGAATAAACGAGATTATCACCGCAACCGGGATCGTGATAATCGGAATAATCGCGCTCGGAATGTGCCACAGAAAGATGAGGATCACCAGGCTGACTATTATCAGTTCCTCTGTCAGCGTATGTTTCAGGGTTTCTATGGACCGGGTGATGAGGTCGGCCCGGTCGTATGTCGTAACGAGTTCCACTCCCTTGGGAAGGTTGGGGGTGATTTCGGCCAGCTTGGCCTTGACCCTGTCTATGACTTTCAAGGCGTTTTCGCCGTAGCGCATGACGACGATTGCCCCCACAGTCTCACCCTCACCGTCCAGGTCGGCCACGCCCCGGCGAATGTCGGGCCCCAGGGCAACTTTACCCAGGTTCTTGACCAGAACGGGTGTGCCCGTCAGTTCATTGGTCCCGACGACCACGTTTTCTATGTCGCTCAACGATTTTACATAGCCCCGGCCCCGCACCATGTACTCGCGGCCTGATAACTCGACGAGCCGCCCTCCCACGTCGTTGTTGCTCTCCCGAATTGCGGTCATCACCTTGTCCATTGGGACCTTGTAGGAGAGAAGAGCGTTGGGATCGAGGTTTACCTGGTATTGGCGCACAAAGCCCCCGACCGGGGCCACTTCGGCAACGCCCGGCACAGACTGGATTTCGTATTTCAAAAACCAGTCCTGAATCGAGCGCAGTTCCGCAAGATCGTGTCTGCCGGTTTTGTCCACGAGTGCGTACTCAAATACCCACCCGATGGCCGTCTCGTCGCGGGCAAGCTCCACCTGAACGTCGCGCGGGAGTTTTGGAAGGATGTTATTCAGATATTCCAGCGTCCGCGACCGTGCCCAGTAGATGTCGGTGCCGTCTTCGAAAATGACGTATACGAACGAATAGCCGAAATCGGAGAAGCCGCGTATGTCCTTGACTTTTGGGACGCCGAGCATGGCCGTGATCAGCGGGTAGGTTACCTGGTCCTCCATGATGTCCGGGCTGCGGTCCCATTTCGAATAGATGATAACCTGAGTGTCCGAAAGATCGGGGATGGCGTCCAGGGTGATGTGCCGCATCGAGTAGTAGCCTGCTGCAACCGCCGCTCCAAAGAAAAGGAAAACAATAAATTTGTTGTTCGCGCAAAAATCAATGATTCGGTTAATCATGCATCATCCAGACTCTATTGTGCGTGGCCGGGATGACCGGCGCCTGATTCCGTATGGCCGGAATGGTCCGGGGCAGACTCCGCCGGCTTTAGTGCCGTGTTCCCGCCCGACTCCCCGGCCGGTCCACCCTGGTGTGCGCTATGATCGGGTGCCGGGGTTGCAGCCTCGCCCTTTGCCGGGCTTTCGCCTCCGCCTTGCCCCCCATGCCCTGAATGTGCTCCTCCCATGCCGCCGGCTGCGGATTTGAGCTGGCTCTCCGAATCGATCAGAAAGTTTGCGGACGTTACCACCTTATCTCCTGCCTTGAGTCCGTCGAGCACGACCAGGCGGCCATCCACGCTTGGACCGGCGGTTATTTTACGAGGCTCGAAATAGCCGTCCTCTTTTGCGACGAAAACCATCTGGTTCGCACCCGAATCCAGCACCGCCTCCTGAGGAATTGAAAGCTTTTTTCCATAGTCGAGTTTCAGTTCCACATTGGCGTACATATCCGGCTTGATCTTGAAGTCCGGATTGGCCAGCTCCACCCGGATTTTGAGCGTCCTGGTCTTCGGGTCCATTTCTGGAGATATATAGGTAATCTTGCCCGTGAAGGTCTTTCCCGGAAAAGATGGAAAACTCACCGACGCTTTCTGCCCCAGGTTGACCGACGTGATTTCATACTCGTAGACTTCGGCCAGGATCCAGATATTGGACAGGTCCGCAATTACATAGAGGTCTGCCTCCGGGGAGACCTGCTGGCCGGCAAAAACATTGCGGGTGACCACAAAGCCGTCCAGAACCGAATACAGCGTGAGCGACTTGAGCGGGGTCCCCTGGCGCTCGACCTGGTTGATTTGGGATTCGCTTATGTCCCAGTATTTCAACCGGTCGCGGGTCGCGTTGTAGAGTGATCCCGATTTGGCCCCTATATCTCCGAATTCGCTGCTTTTGAGAATGTCCCTGGATTTTTTCGCGATCAGCAATTCCTGCTGTGTGGATACCAGTTCGGGGCTGTAGATGCTTAGCAGGGGCTGACCTTTCTTGACCAGCTTACCGACGAAATCAACATACACCTTATCCACCCAGCCCGGAAATTTTGTGTGTACGTGGGCGACTCTGGTTTCATCAAATGAGGCCCGGCCCATGGCGCGGATAGTCTTGGAGGTCTCCGTTTCGGCCGCTTCGCTCAGTTTTACCCCGATCAGCTGCTGTTTCTCAGGACTGATCCTGACGGTCCCCGGTGGCAGATCGCCCGCCCCCGGCTGCTCCTCTTCATAGACGGGGACCAGGTCCATTCCGTCAGGGGCCTTGCCGGGCTTGTCGGATTTGTTCGAAGGGTTCATCGGATCGACATAGTAAAGGACCTTGGGCTCCTTTTTCACCGAGGCCGATGGCTGCTCGTCTTCATAGATCGGGACCATGTCCATACCGCAGGGGGCTTTGCCGGGCTTGTCAGATTTGTTCGAAGGGTTCATCGGATCTACATAATAGAGGATTTTAGGCTGCTTTTTCCCCGATGTCGAGGCCTGCCCGGAGGTCTCGGAAGATGACATATTCATCTCGCCTGCGTTCCGGTCTGCGTACCAGTGAAAGTAGCCGAAGACGCTAAGGGCCCCGAGCGCGAAAAACAGCAGGGGGACAAAAAAGCCCCGCCGTTTCCTGGGAACGGCGGGTTTTAGTTCATCGGGACCATAAATTTTGCCGGTACTCATCGGGCTAAATCCTTCCTAGCTTTAATTGCAGGAATAGGAACCGTATGTGCAAACAGAAGGCCAATTAGAACAAACTGCTGAATTTCTTTCAACTTCGGTTTGGGACGCGTTGCAGGCCAAGGTTTCGAGATGGCCGTTCCGCCATTCAGCCTGGAGGTCCAATGGGACCGATAGCATTCCGGATATTACTTGAACTGAAAGTTTCTTTCCATCCGCAGCAAATTCCTTTCAAGGCGCCGACAGGTCGACTCTGCCCCCTAATGCCGCAAGAGCCATGTTAAGCATTGATTCCGAGGTTTTACAATTTTGCATCGTGAATTCCGCACCCTGGCCCGGTTATTGCCGATAAAAACTGTCGGAAAGCAATGGCAGGAAAGTCCTGTAATAGCGGGGGAAATGTTTTCCCCCGCACCCCCCCCGGGGTTTCGGCCACGCACGCAGGGCGCGCGAGGCCGAGCGCTCGGCGCCACATTAATCTCGTGGTTCAGTGCGCAGGGATGTGGGGGCGCAGATGATTTAGTACCGTTTTAAACGCAACTCTGTATTAGAGGGAATTCATTATTTCCTTTTGATAATATGATGTGATTGCAAGACTTTTTTACACGGATAGACACAGATTGACAAGTGGTTGAATCTACTGCGCCTTTCGAGAAAATGGCACGATTTGACACGATTTGGCATGGTTTCCGGGATTTTTCGATAAAAGCAATCAACGCAGAGGAGGCCGGGCAAGCTATTCTCACGCGAAGGCGCGAAGGCGCGAAGGCGCGAAAAAGGCATCCCGCCGACCACCCAAGGCGTATGACAGACGAGCCGAGCGGGATACCCCTCCGCGCTAAGAAGATGGAGGGGCAAGAACCAAACCATGTCCTCGCCCCAATCCTGCCGGCTTCTCAAAGACCCGGGAGTGTCATAACCAATATTCGGTTCCAAAGAGGCGGAAGCACAGTGAAGAGTGAGCAGAAAATTTGATAAATTCCTGAGTTCCTCAATTAGCGGGGAATTCATTTCAATCCAACAACGGGATAGCATAAATAGTTTTGGCCTGCAAAACGGCAATAGAAACGGCAAAAGAAGCGGCAATAGAAACGGCAATAGAAGCGGCAAAAAGCAGGAAAATGCGATGTGCAGGTGGACGCGGTCGAGGATCGGTCCTGAAATCCTACTCCGGTATCTTTGTATTGCCCTTGGATGACAGATGCATGGCAGGCTTGAACAAAAATGAACTGCGAGCAATCGAAAGGAGAAAACGATTAAACAGGTATTTTATCCACTATTTGCAGAGGTTTTGCCCGAATCCCAGGCTTCGATAAACTCCTTCAGACCATAATCGTTAATCTTTTTTCGTAAAGTTGGCCTCGTTATTCCAAGGATCTTACATGCCTCGCCGTAATTGCCCCCTGTATGGTTAAGGACCTTCATGATGTGTTCCTTTTCCATTGAGTTCAGGCTTTTGAGCTCACTATGTTCTGTGGGCGAGGCGGGAGTATGGGTGGCTTCCGTCCTCTGAAACCAGCATTCGTCAAGTTCGAGCACTTCGCTCCGGGACAGGATCATGGCCCTCCTGAGCACATTTTCAAGCTCCCTCACATTTCCCGGCCAGTCGTAAGCCTTGATAGTCTTAATGTATTCCATTGGGATTCGGGTAACATTCCTGTTCAGTTCCCGGTTCGTTCGCGATATGAAATATTCAGCAAGCGGCACGATGTCCTCCGGACGTTCTCTCAAAGGAGGAACGCGGATCACGAACACTTTCAGCCTGAAATAGAGGTCTTCCCTAAAACTGCCGGCTTTCACCATGCTCTCGATATTGCGGTTGGTGGCTGCGAGCACTCTGGCATTGAAGGAGACGTCCTTCAGGCCTCCTACGCGCTGGAACTGTTTTTCCTGAAGCACACGCAGAAATTTAGCCTGAATTTCAAGAGGGAGTTCTCCGATTTCATCCAGGAAAACTGTACCGTTTCCAGCGAATTCCAATTTTCCCAGCTTCCGCTGGACAGCGCCCGTGAAAGCGCCTCGCTCGTGCCCGAACAACTCGCTTTCCAGCAGATTGCTCACTTGGGCCGCACAATTGATGGCCACAAACGGCTCGCTGGGCGCCCAGTGCTGGTGGATGGTCCTGGCAACCAGCTCTTTACCGGTCCCGGTCTCGCCTTCTATGAGCACTGTGACGGGTGTTTTGGCAACCCGCGCTATATCTTTCAGAACTTCCAGTGTAGCGTTGCTTTTCCCGATAATCTGGTTAGGCTTAAAACTTTCCGAAATGACATGACTCAGGCGCTCGATCTTCTCCTGTTCCCTGCGCCTGATCAGAATCTTTTCGAGCAGGACGTCAAGGGCATCCAGATCGAGGGGCTTGTAGAGATAATCGGCAGCCCCGCGCTGAATGGCCGCAAGGGTCGCCTCCATGTCCTGAAAGGCGGTTATCATGATGACATCGCCCGAAAGATTCTCGTCCTTTGCCGCCGCAAGAGCTTGCGTTCCGTCCATCCCGGGCAACTGAACGTCGAGCAGCACGATGTCGGGTTCCTGGTCCCGCCAGAGATTAAGGCCCTCCCGTGCATCGAAGGCGGCGAGAACATGGTAGCCCTTGCTTCGGAAGTAAAGTTCCAGGGTGCGGACAAGCGAATGTTCGTCATCTATGAGTAGTATTTTTTTCATTTAAGCGCCCTGCAAATGCAAGCTCACCATAGTGCCGGTCCCTTCCTCACTCGAAACCGAAACTCGAAACCCGTGGGCCTCCATTATTTTTTTAACGATGGAAAGCCCCAAACCGGTTCCCATCTCTTTCGTAGTGAAAAAAGGCTGGAAAATGCGCTTCATGTCCTGTTGTGAAATTCCGGGGCCATTATCGGAGACCTCGATCAGGATTCCCTTATCCCCCTCTCCTGCAGAGGCTTTCATCCTTACCTCCACCTTTCCGGCCGGGCCGGCCGACTCTATCGCGTTCTTGATCACATTCACCAGTACCTGTCGAATTTGTTCGGGGTCTCCCATGACATGCGGCAGAGGTCCGTCCGCCCTGAGTTCGATTGAACAACTTTCTATAAAGGATTGCAACTGCTGGATGCTCTCTGCCATGACTGTTTCGAGTCGAAACGGGGTTTTCTCGACCGAGATCGGTTTGCTGTAGTCCAGCAGGCTTGAAAGCATCTTTTCGAGCTGCGCTATCTGCTCAAGACCAATGGAATAGTGTTCATGCAGAAGACCTTCACGGTCCAGGGACCGCCCGATTATCTGGAAATTGAGCTTGACCGAGGAGAGCGGGTTCCTCATTTCATGGACGACTCCGGCTACGAGCTCTCCAACGGCCGCCATTTTCTCGGATTGAACAAGCTGGCCCTGCGTTTGCATCAATTCGTCATAGGCGGACTTAAGCGAGATTTCTTTTTGCTTGAGCGAATCTATCAGCGCGGATAGATCGTCAGCCATTGAATTGAAACTTTTCGAAAGGGTCCCGATTTCATCCTGTCTGGAATAAGATATGCGCTGGTCAAGGGAACCGTCGGCCATTTTGCGTGAGGCTTTGGCTATTTCAGTGATGGGTCTCGAGATTTGCCTGCTCAACAGGAAAGCGGCCAGAATGCATATCAAACTTACCAGGGCGGCCGTTGTCAGAACGGCGGTCCTTATTCCTCCGATCGGGGCAAGGATTTCATCTTTTTCCATTTCGACCAGCAGGGCCGAGTGATAGCGCGGAAGCCACATGTAAGCGCCGACCACTTCGCGTCCCATGTAGTTGCGGTATACCGAAACGCCCTCTTTTTGATCGAGGGCCGAGACTATTCCGGGCGTTTCGAATCTTTGTCTGGCGGTTTCTTCGTGGCTCAGGTACTTCGATTGAGTAACTATTTTCCGTTCTCCATTAACCAGGTAAGCTTCTCCCGAATTACCAAGGCCGGTCCTGGCCGCAAGGAGCGGATCGAGCGTTCCCAGTGCGTCAAGGATCGCCATGATGGCCGCGCTCATCTTGCCGTCTTCGGAATAAACGGGCACCGTGAGATGGATGTACCATGCGCGATCCGAATGCTGATGCAAAGGGCTCAAAACCGGGCCGTCAGCGGCTTTCAGGTTCTTCAGGTCCTCCAGGTACTTGTTTGTTACGATCATTTCGGAGTTCGCTTCAGTGGAAGCTATGATTTCGCCCGACGGGCTCATTACGTGAATGCTCTGGTAAGCCGGAGACTTACCGCGCGTGAGCGCAAGGGAATCGTCTATCAGGGCTGTCTTTACCGCGGGCGCTCCCTTCGAACCGGCGGCGTAGGCCGGCGAGCACATTTCCCGAATCGCCGACAGACCCGAAAGGACCTTGATGTCATCCAGCCTTTCTCCGTACCATGTATCAAGCCTGTTGGCGCGGTCTTGCGCAATTGTCTGAATGTGCATGTAGGCCGAATCGATGAGCGTCTGTTCAGCGGCCCGGTACAAGCCTATGCCCATAATGAAGATCGGAATGACTGCGACTATGAAAAAAGCGACGAAGAACCGGTATGCTATCTTTTCTCTAATTCGAAACATAGCTTCTCTCAATACTGATTTGGCATTAAAGCCTCATGCGAAAGCTTACGGATCACCGTCTCTGTTCGTTCCCCGCCAGGGAGCCGGCGAAGGGGAGAAAACCGGCTTTTCCAAGTAATTATAAGGCATTTCGTATCTCTGGGAATCTATTTCCACAACGGATTGAAACCCTCTTTCAATCGCCTGAAAATCTCTTTTAGTCCGGCAAACGGCATTGATCAACGACCTTTTGCGCATGCGTATTATTCAATGTATCCCCAATGGATATTGGTTTGCGAATCTGCCCCACTAACCGGGCTTAGCCGGCTTGGCCCTGACAAGATAAGGTGGCGGATTAGTTTAGAGCCACAGGATTCAGTTCGACAGGAATCCTGCCGGGCGGTTTCTGCACTGCTCGCTCGCTTCAGCATTGAAAGTTCCTTTTAGTCATCTGCAAATTTCTTTCACTCCAAGCATCAAAAGGTCGTCCGCCACTTTGCAAGTAGCACATTATCATCATAATATCAATCACTTACAAGGCAGCTGGCAGATCGCCTCTCCTGGCCTGAATACTGCAATTACATAGGGGCATGAAGAGAACTGCGTGGCGTTAGATTGACCATACGTCGGATGTAATTGAAGAAACTGAGCCAGTTTGCCTGGAAAGAAAGGAGCTTACCATGAAAAGGTTTTTTCGTCTGTTTGCAGTCGTTGTAGCGCTGAGCGTTCTGGCATCCGCTGGGACCCTCTGGGCCGGCCCAGTCGCTCAGCTATGTCCAGCACATGACAAGACATGCGTGGAAAGAGACGGCGCCATGTATTGCAGTTGGACTGAAGAAGTGATGGTCAATAAACTTGTCCCGGGGAGAGCCGGGTTGTGGGGATGGCAGCGGATGCCCACTACTGAATTGAGAACTGAAAAGTGCCGGTGGATGTGACCACTTAAAAACTGAAGTGCATATGAGCAGATGGAGCGAATTGGCGTGCTGCTCTCAATCACAGCGCCGATAGCAAAGCCGGGGCTTCGGACCCCGGTTTTTTTATGCCTCTGAGCGAAAGTCCCAGTCGTGGAGTAACTGATTTTGCCCATTTGCCAATCCCGTGTTTATCGGCATTGGCAACTATCTAAAGCAGAGCCACCTTAAATGGCCCTGCCCTATGTGCTGAGATGGGGGCAAGAGATTGCTTCCCAAATCTCATTTTTCAGACCCCTACTTGAGAGCTTGGCAGCAGGCTAGGCTAGATGATAAACAGGATAATTGAATTTTGTTCCCAGAACCGTTTTTTTGTATTCCTGTTCACTGCGGCCGGGATTTTCGCGGGCTTTTACTGCATCAAAATATAACGCCGGATGCAATCCCGGACCTCTCCGATACCCATGTCATCATCATCTCGCGTTGGGACCGCAGTCCGGACATTATGGAGGACCACGTAACATATCCTGTCATCACGGCGATGCTGGGAGTCCCGAATGTAAAGGATATCCGGGTGGCCTTCGATTTTGGTTACTCTTACGTGTACGTCATCTTCAAAGATGGAACCGACATTTACTGGGCCAGGTCCAGGATCCTCGAATATCTTAGCAATATCCTTCCTCGCCTTCCGCAGGGCGTGCAGGTGGAAATGGCGCGCGATGAGACCGCTATCGGGTGGATTTACGAATATGCACTGGTCGGTTCCAGATTTGGAGCAGACGGATGAAGAATTTTATCTCCTTAATTGCAGTCTTCGTTATTTTAATCGCCGGGGGCGCAGTCTACTTCTGGTCGGGTTCATATAAATGCATTTCTTGCGTCCGATCGGACTCATGAAAAATCACCTGCGCTTCACACCCTTGGAACTGGTATTCCGGCAGCCGCAACACGGGCGTCCGACCCATTGGTGGTTCATTGCGGCGCTGAAGACGATCCTGTCGGCAACGAAATGGGTCGATTTGTCCTCAATACCCTTCAGCCCAAAAGCGCGGTAAAGTATCGACGTGGACATGGTTTGGGTCTCCTTCGTATTGTTCGATTGGTGTCAAACAACACGGACCCTGCCATGTCCAGTTTCTTTTTTCAACTATCCGGGCACGCGTTTGCCGGAAGAACCTAATTTGATCCGTCGAAAGGTTTCTGGGAGAATCACTGGCTGGCTCATATGCCTATTTTAATTCAACTACGTCATGCTCCTTGGCTTCGCCGGATATTATCTTTGCATTCGCCATGTGTTCATCAACTATTTCTGTGATCTGCACTTTGCCGGTCTCCTGTCTATTATACCGTACTGAGGTGTGTGGTCCAAGGCTTCCGGTTCTCACAAACCTGTAAACTGTCAACTTCTGGCCCACCTTTGCTCCGTCGGCGCTGCCTATGCAGAGATATGCAGTATCTCCGTTCACCTCTAGTATCTGGCCTCTCATTATATATTTATGCTTAAAAGAGGCACTTTCCGCCACGGCGGCCAGAAACATGAAAGACAAAACCAAAAGGCCGATGATAACTTTCCTGTTCATGATTCCTCCTCCAGTTTTGTGAGTTTTGATGGTTACTACAGACTGTGATCCAGAGAGCAAGTTCAGACTTGAGAACCTTAATCATTAAACATGCCAAAATGAACCTGATCTTATTTAAGAACTCCATTGGGCTTTGTCTAAACGGCTCCGGCGGTTTTTGGGAGTCCTGATCAGGGTCTTGAATTAACAGCTTCAAGTGGTGCTCTATAATTAGGGGGGCGATGCTGTCCACTGTGCTGTCGATCTCGCCGGACCGCGCATGCCACCTTCGGACTGCGTGGAGACAGCCCTCCGGGGTCCCGGGTCCCCCGGAGGATCTGGTTCCCCCGCCCTGGCGGGCGGCGCTTATTCCCGGGAACCCATGATGTCCGGTGTCTTCGCGCCATTGGTATCCACCGCGGGAGGGTTCCCGACGACAATATAGTCGCTATAGGCAGGCACGGAAATGTTGGCGGCGGCGAAAGCGTTGATCCCTATCCCCACCAACGCCAAAACCAGTAACAGAGTTACGATTACTCTTTTCATAACTTTGTCCTTTCGGTAAATGAGTCTCGCGGACTCAGACTCCTGTTTTTAAGATTCCGGCAGTTACCCAGTGAGGGTAAAGCTCCATGCCTTCTTTTGTGAAATGGGCGAAACTTATTGGTCGTTATGATGATACGGAGGATACGGACTCCAGCGATCTCCAGCGCCAAAATCAATACCAGTGGGAACACTGTTGGTATTAGCCGATGCGCTCGGCGGCATGTCGCAGGTCGTACAGTCTTTGTAGCCGCATTTCATTGTACTTGAGGTTACAGCCAGCGAGCCGGTCAGTCCAATGTAGCCGACCAACGCAAAAACCAGTAACAGGGCTGTGATTATTCTTTTCATGGCTTTTTCCTTCCGGTAAATGAGTCTCGCGGACTCAGATTTCAGCTCTTAAGATTCCCGCGGTTGCCTATCATGGTGAGCAACATTGGTGCCATTAGGGAAATATTTCCATCAATCTTCTATATTACTGATATTTAATGATAATGCCGGTTGGGGGCAGTGGTTCGGACTCGCGGGGAATCTAAAATTGAAGAAAGCTTTTAATTGGTATTGAAAGAAAATTTCCAACGGATCGAAAAACTGTGGGACTGCAATATAATATCCAGCGTGGCTCGATGAGGCGTTATGAGGGATTATGTTCGCTGCCCGAAAAGAAACTAAAAAGCCGGGCACTGAGGCCCGGCTGAAAAGGCAGTCCACGAGACCCTAAGCGAGTATTTCAAAAGAGGCGCGCACGAAGCGACCTGTGCATCTTCACTGTGTGCGGCCCTGGCCGCTCAGGGCATAATGTAAATGCGTGTGCCGATCGGGACCACGCTGAACAATTCGTCGATAGCGCTGTTGCTCAGGGCCACGCAACCCAGGGTCCAGTCCGCGTAGCAGCCGCCGCCATGAATCATTACCTGCCCGCCCAGGGCCGTGTTGGCGGGCGGCATCTTCATTGTGTCGCTTGCCTTTTTGATCGTGCAGTAATCATTGAAGGAAATCATACCGCAGGAAAGGGCGCTTTCCGCATGGTTCGGATCTGGATAGCTGATGCCGAGCGACTTGTAATATTGGCTTGAAGAATTCTTGGAGCAGACAAAATACTCCCCTTCGGGGGTCCTGCCGTCGCCTCTGTAATACTTATCGCCTCTCGGGCTGGGGCCAAGGCCGATGTGATAGTCGCGAACCAGCGTTTTGTCCTGGACCAGCCAAAGTCTGCGGTCCGCTTTGAGCACGTAGATCTTTGGATTGGCAATACGAGACAGGGGGAAATCAAGGTCCACCGAGCAATATGGAAGTTCGCATTCCGGAGGGGCCGGGGGCGGCGGTGCTTCGGTAAGTTTCACGGCTCGTGGGGTTATGTGTGATTCAAAAAGCGAACATGAGCAAAGGGTCATGCAAACAAGACCCGCGCAAAGGAAATAAAGACCGGCACCCCAGGTAATTCGCCTGCTGACTCCCATTTCTAAATACCTCCTCCTGTTGCTGCTTTGCTGCTGTTTCCCAAAGATTGTTTCGGCGTTTCATTTTCAGATTTGAGCTTCTTATCCTCTTTGCCCTGGTCCTTGGCCGAGGGCGCTTTTCCAGGCTGGTTTTCGGGCCGGGCCGTCTTGATGTCGCGCCCTAAATCCCTCAAAGATTCCGTAATTACGACCACGGTCCCGATATCGGCCCAGTTGTACAGAACGTCGGCGTGAGCGATTGGGACGTTTATGCAGCCGTGTGAGCAGTTCGGGCCTATCACGTCCCCGGCGTGTATCCAGACCCGGTCGTATACGTGCAGGGCCCAGGGCATGAAAGAAGGGTAGCCGTATGCGTTCGGGTAAGTGGACATGTGGCGGGGATCTTTTGCGTTTACCCTGTATATTCCTCTTTTGGTCCAGGTGTTCATCTTTCCTATGCAGATATAGGTGTCGCCTACCAGCTTTCCGTTTTTGTACCATCCCAGAAAGGGAATGTCTTTTACCACCAGGATTAACTTGGGGAACTTGCCCACGCCGGTAAGGCTCTCGGGAAGAGGCGACCAGGTCTTATAGGCAGAAAAATTCTTGGGTACGGCGATGGGGCGTTTTTGCTTAATATCCTCACAGATATATTCTTTGTCCTTTTTATTCAAGCGGCAAAGAAGTTCGAGGCAACGGTAGAATTCCAGGTCAGGGTCCTTTTCCGCGAGCTGCCGTAATTCCTTTTCGGTCAGCACCCGGCGCACGGAGGCCAGGTTCTTTCCGGTCTGCTTCTCGGCCGTCTTCCGGGACTTGGAATCCTTGGCCGAGGGCTGTGCCGAAGGCGCCGCTTCCTCTTCTCCCGGTTGGTACTCCTGCTGCTCAATATTGACAGGTACTTGCGCACATCCGGATGCAAATAGCAGTACAATCAAGCCGATCAACAGGCCTGGATTAAAGTTGCCGGCCATAAAACTCCTTAGGGAACTCCGTTTGAACAGGCGCTCGGCCACTTGTTCGGTAGATTCTCCATTGCGGGATCAGATCAGAGTCCATCCGGAAACACCGGTGGACCGGATCGGTCAAATTCGGGCAGGCGCCCTCCCCAGGCCGAGATAAATACGTTATCATCGGCTGCTTTGCAAGAGCCATATGATCAATATGAGAAGAATTCGCGGGTACGGTGACCCGGAGTTCGGGGATTTGACGTCGGAATGTATCGAAGTGGAATTCGTAATCTTGCGTTTGGTCGCTTATGTGCCTGTAATATCGGTAAAAAAAGTCGCAACTTCGCGGTTGAATTCTTCAAGCGTTTCGCTGGTGGTATAGAACATGTGGCCGCCGGGAAAAAATCGGATTTTGATGTTTGCCGCCTGTTTCGGGTCGATCCCAAGATGACTCATCGCATAAGTCGAGGCGAAATAGGGGACATCGAGGTCGAAGTAACCGGCCGCCGCAAGGACCTTCAGCCGTCCGTTCCTGTTGAACGCCCGGCGGATCGATTCCACAGCGTCGTCTCCGGAAAAAACAGTGCCCCAGTTCCACCCCGAGTTGGCCTCCTGGGAAAAAAAGATATACGGCATGCCGGGACTGAAATGGAGGACATCGCGCATATATTCGTTTAGTGCCCCGGTGTAGGACTCGATGGTCATGACCATCAACGGGTCGTCCAGAAATCCGCCTCCCGTTGTGCGCTGCGTAGTCCGCCCGTCCATGAATCCGAGTGAGAGTCCTTGCAAGCGAAGGAGTTCGTTCACAAATTCGCGTCTGGTAATCCGAAGATTTCGGTTTCGAATCAGCTGTTCGGAAATTCCGGTAAGGCTTGAGAGCCTTGCCGCGATCCGATCGGTGTCGGGGCTGGAAAGGCGCTGGCCCATGGCCAGGGCCGGCAGGTATTGTTCGACAGCCCACTTTTCGGCTTCCGCAAGAACTTCGCTAAGGCCGGACTGCAACTCAGGACCGGTTTTTTTATGGTACCAGGCGGTTGCCGCATAGGACGGAACGAAGAGCATGAAAGGCAGATCGTTTGAGATGTCCTGATGAATCATGTTCAGGTCGAGTGCTGGTGAAATCAGGATCAGGCCGTCGATTTCCATCCCGGCGTTTTCATAAAGATATCGAAGAAGTCCGGCGGCCCTCATAGCTCCATAGCTCTCTCCGGCGAGGCATTTCGGGCAGTTCCACCGGCCGAACCTGCCAACGTAGTGCTGAATGAAATCGCCCGTCGAACTGATGTCGCTCTTAGTATTGAAATACTGTTTGGCGTTTTCAGCGGGAATTGCCCTGCTGAACCCCGTTCCTATGGGATCGATGAATACAAGGTCAGTATAGGCCAGCCAGGAGAAAGGGTTCGAGGCCACGGATCGACCGGCGGGGGCCTTCTGTTCGGTCATGGCCAGCACCGGTCCGGCCATCCCCATGTGCAGCCACATGGAAGAAGCTCCGGGGCCGCCGTTGAACGCGAATGTGAGCGGCCTTGCCTCCGTTTGGCCCTCCGCGGTGTAAGCGGTAAAAAAGATGTCCGCCTGCGGTTTTCCGGATTCATCAACCAGCCGCAAATAACCCGCGGTGGCGGTATAGTTCAAAAGACCGCCTCCGGCCAGCTCCAGAGTATGTCGAGTTACCTCGAACTTTTCGCCTTCCCGGGCGCAGGGTTGAGCCTCGGCGGGCTTCCGCGCGGAATCCGCCTGGTGGATTTCCTGCGTCGTATCCTCGCTCCAGGCCGGCACGGCTCCCCCACACCACAGAGCGAAAAAAAGAAGGACCGGAGGGAAAAGTTTTCTTCGATTCACCGTTTATCTCCCCTTCGCATGTTCAGGCCGTGACGACGAATCCCACTCCAAGCGGCTTCCAGTAATGCGCGCAAGATCCAATGTCAATGAAAGCGACCTCTTGTATCGAAAAAAAGAACTATTCTGATTTCTTACGAATTATTGTTGAATTCTTCTCGGATGCTTCTTATTATCAAACGCATGTGGTTATTTAACGTTGCTGTACTCAGGAGGAATAAAAAAATGAGCAAGGAAGAAATACTTTTCCTTAGAAATGTGCTCCTCGACAGGCGCAGCAGCATACTTGAAAGAGTTCGAAGGCTTGCGGCCGCGTGGCAGGAACTGGAAGAGCGCGCCATCGAATTGGAAGAAGAGGCGCAGAAAGCCAGTATCGCCAAGCCTTATGACAAGCTCGATGAGAGCGGAAAGATGCAAATCGAGCAGATCGATCTGGCCCTTACCAGGATGTCGATCGGGGATTATGGGATTTGCGAGTCATGCGGGGACGAGATCGCGGTGAGAAGACTGGAGGCTATACCCTGGACGCGACTTTGCGTTGATTGCGCGCGTGACTACGAAAGGCAGCATAAGACCCTGCCGCAGACGACCGAAAAGGTCGTTTCCGGAAAGGTCCCCGATGAATACCAGGGTATGACCAACGATCAGATAGTGAGTCTAATATATGAGCGCCTGCAAACCGACGAAAGGATCGAAACGGAGGATCTCAGGATTTCCTTGAGGAAGGGTGTGCTTTTCCTCGATGGCAATCTTGCGGGTGAGGCCGAGCACGAGCTCGTTCTCCAGATACTGACCGATTCGATGGGATTTTCGGCCATTATTGACCGAATCGTTAACAGTGACCTTGTCACCGATCAGGATGAATCGACGCGGGGTTCTCAGGCGGAAAACGGCCTGGACAGCCGCCTGTACTATGATAGAGACGAAATGTACGAAGATGCTTTCGAAACAAAAGGGCGGTCCTCCCCAGGACATTCTGAAGATAAATTCTTGAGCTGACTGTGGAAAACATACCAATTTACCGAGGGTTGCAGGTGATCGCAACCCTCGGGATTTTTATACCAGGTTGCGTTCAAGATAATACCGAAAAGCTTTTTTAAAAACGTGGGGAGCTGTGCCCCCCACACCCCCATCGCCGCTGTGCGGCTCAGTGTGGCGCTGCTGCGGTGCCCCGCAAGGCGGGGCAATCGCAGCAAGCGCCGAGCGCTCGGCCTCACGCGCTTGCGCGTGTGGCCAATCGACAACCCGCACAATTCTGGGATGTGCATGTGGGGTTGCAGTTGATCTTTATCCTGGGGGGTGCGGGGGATCTGAATGTTCGGGCGGGCGCCTGTTAAGCGCCGCGCCTGATTTCTACATCCGGTCGATTCTTAATTGCCGGTTACATGTGTTATAGGGCACTCCGAGATGTTCGTAGGCCAGGCGGGTGGCCATTCGACCACGGGGAGTTTTGTTTATGAAGCCTTGCTGGATGAGAAAAGGTTCATAGACATCCTCCAGGGTGTCTTTTTCCTCTGAAACCGAAGCGGCAAGGGTTTCGATCCCGACCGGCCCGCCATCGTATTTTCGAATAATGGTGCTCAGGATTTTCCGGTCCATCGCGTCGAACCCCTTCTCGTCGACGTCGAGCATCTTCAGGGCTGCGTCCGCGACCTGGAGCGAGATGCTCCCATTTGCCCGCACCTGAGCATAATCGCGAACCCGCCGCAAAAGCCGGTTTGCCACCCTGGGGGTCCCGCGCGAGCGCCGGGCGATTTCTAAGGCGCCCTCCTGTTCGACGGGGATTGCCAGTATCTTTGCCGAACGCAGAATGATGCTCTTCAACTCAAGTGGGCTGTAGAATTCAAGCCTCAGTGAAACGCCGAACCGGTCGCGCAGAGGTGGAGACAGCAGGCCCGCGCGGGTGGTTGCGCCGATAAGGGTAAATGGGGGAAGATCGAGCTTGATGGTCCGTGCGGAAGGTCCCTGGCCGATGATGATGTCGAGCTTGAAATCCTCCATCGCCGGGTAGAGGATTTCCTCGACAACGTGATTCAACCGGTGGATTTCGTCGATAAAAAGAACGTCGCCAGGTTCGAGGTTTGTAAGGATTGCAGCCAGATCTCCCGCCCTCTCTATTACCGGCCCGGAGGTGCTGCGCAGATTGACCTTCAATTCGTTGCTGATCACGGCGGCAAGCGACGTTTTGCCCAGCCCCGGGAACCCGTGGAAAAGCACGTGATCCAGGGTCTCAGACCGCTTTTGGGCCGCGGCAATGAAGATTTCGAGGTTTTCCTTCAGCTTCTCCTGCCCTATGTATTCGGCAAGCGTGCGAGGCCTCAGGCTGCCCTCCAGGGGCAGGTCCTCTTCTTTTTTTTGTGGTGTGATCACCCGGTCTGTCATTTGCCGCAAATCTCTTAACGGGAAACATGAATCAGCAGTGGCTTTTTGCTCCAAAAACTGGAGCGGTTACGATCCTTTCGGCTTTATGCCAGGGCTTTCAACGCGCCCTTGAGAATATCTTCGAGCGCTGGGTTTTCCCCCAGGACTTCCATGACTCTCCTGAGCGCCTTTTCCGCCTCAGCCGGACGGTAGCCAAGGTTTACGAGGGCGGAAAAGGCATCCGGAAAGGCATTTCCGGCTCCCACGAAGGGCTGGGCCGGCCCCGTCTTTTCCCTGGCCTTGCCCTGGACCTTGTCCCGAAGCTCCAGCATGACACGGTCGGCAATCTTTTTGCCGACGCCCGGGATGTTTTTCAGCCGCGGGTAATCCTGCCGGACAACCACCTGTCTCAACTCGTCCGCACTGATGCCCGAAAGGATCCCTATCGCGAGTCTCGGCCCCACTCCGTTCACGCCGGTCAGAAGCAGGAACATCTCCTTTTCGGCAAGCGTGCGAAATCCGAAAAGCTGGATGGCGTCCTCGCGCACGTGGGTATGAATATTGAGCCCCACGGACTGCCCGAGTTCAGGCAAGTCATAGAAAGTGCTCAATGGGACCTGGACATGATACCCGACCCCGTGGACATCCACAATAACGTATTCAGGGCTTTTCGCCCGCAGCTTTCCTTCCAGAAAACCTATCATGGCCGGTCCGGAATCTTCCATCGAAGGTTCGAGGAATGAGTGCTGATATGGCAGACGGCGACTGCAAGGGCGTCGGCCGCGTTGGGTTCGATCCGGGCGTCAATGCGTAAAAGCCGCTGGATCATTCCTGCAACCTGTTCTTTGGCCGCTCTGCCGTATCCGGCGACGGATTGTTTTATGCTCAACGCGCTATACTCGTGAATGGAAAGTCCCAGGCTCACCCCTGCCAGGATAACGGCCCCGCGAGCCTGCCCGAGGCTCAAGGCGCTCTTGACGTTTTTTGCGAAAAAGACCTCCTCGACCGCCATGAACTCCGGATCGTATTCCCGGATAGAAATGCTGAGTTCATCGAAGATGATTTTCAGGCGCTCGCAAAGCGGGCGGGCGGGCGGCAGTTTGATGGTCCCGTGGTGGATGTGTTTTAGCTTGAACCCGTCCCCCTCCACGATTCCGAATCCGGTATAGCGAGACCCCGGGTCTATTCCGATAGTTCGTATCATTTGCTGTTCCAGCACCAATTCGCGAATCTTGCCTTAACAGGTCACGCTTCCGCAGGGCGCAGGCCCCGCCGCCCTATTCCAGCGACTCCATGATGTCGTCCGGGATATCGAAGTTTGCGTAAACATGCTGAACGTCATCTGAGTCCTCGAGTAAATCCATGAGCCTCAGGATCTGCTGAGCCACCTTGGGATCTTCGATTCGCACTGTTGTTTGAGGGACCATTGTGATCTCGGCCAGTTCATATTTCAGCTCCTTTTCGTCGAACGCCGATCTCACGGTTATAAAATCCTCGAGCGAGCTGATGACCTCGAACTGGTCCTCCTGGTCTTTCACATCCTCTGCGCCGGCTTCCAGCGACAGTTCGATCAGTTCTTCCTCTTGGACTGCTTTTTTGTCAAAAACGATGCTTCCCTTTTTGTCGAACATCCAGGCGACACAGCCGGCCTCTCCAAGGTTTCCGTTGTTTCTGCTGAAAATGTGCCGGACTTCGCTTGCGGCCCGGTTTCTGTTGTCGGTCATGATGTCGACGAGGACGGCGACCCCGGCCGGCCCATATCCCTCATACATAAATTCTTCGTAGGTTACGCCCTCCAGTTCGCCGGCGCCCTTCTTTATGGCCCGGTCGATGTTGTCCTTGGGCATGTTCTCGGCCTTTGCGGCCAGTACCGCGGCCCGGAGCCGCGGATTGCCCTCGGGGTTTCCACCTCCCATGCGGGCCGCCACCATTAACTCTTTTATCAATTTAGTAAAAGCCTTTCCGCGCTTGGCATCAGCCGCCCCTTTTTTGTGGCGGATGGTTGCCCATTTCGAATGACCTGACATGAGAGCCTCCTGCTGTTTTCTTGTCGGATGAGCCTGTTGCAAAACCGCTGCACGTGGCTTGCGAAGCCTGAATGTCCCTGGCGCTCACATCGCGCGGCGCTGGGATCGGTCGCATGTGCGCCCTTTATTTGGCCTCACTTCCCCGGTCCTCCGTATCGTTTTGCAAGCATCTCAATTTTATACCCAGTATATAGATTTCCCTGCTCTGTTTTCTAGTGGCCTCGGGTCTGATCGCCCTGGTCCGGCTGAATTCTTTTTTGACCTCGGTGAGCAACTGGTGGAACTCCGGTCCATGAAACATCTTCGCCAGGAATGTTCCTCCGGGTCTTAACGCCCAGTGGGCTATTTCGAACGCGCGTTGGAAAAGAAGCGCCGAACGGGCGCTGTCGGCGACCCTTATTCCCGAAGTCGCCGGGGCCATGTCGCTCAGTACGACGTCGAACGGGAGATAATCGCGCACGGCGGTTTCAACGAATTCCAGGTCGAAAATGTCACCTTGAATGGTAATTACTCGGTTTCCAAATGCATGTTCGATCTGCTTCAGGTCGATCCCGACGACCAGGCCGGAGCGTCCCACAACCCCGCTCGTCAGTTGAATCCAGGAGCCCGGGGCAGCCCCCAGGTCAAGGACGCGGTCTCCCGTCCTCAATATCCTGTGTTTTTTCTGGATTTCTTCGAGCTTGTATACGGCCCTCGCGAGATAATGCTCTTTTTTGGCCTTGAGATAAAAGCGGTCCTGGACCGTATAAGTCATTGCGTCCACCTAAGGATATGAATTATTTCCTGAAATTGAATGTATAACGGAAAACCGGCGGTTTGTAAACCGGCCATCTCAAAAGGGTAGGGCAAGCAAATGAATTGGCCGGTCTGAAAGAGGGCTGCGCTTTTGCCTGGAGTGCCGTGATCGCGGCTGAGCGAGTGCCCGATAACCGGACCAAAATCCAGGGGTGTTCCGCGATTATCTGGGGTATAATGTTTCTCAGACACGCCGGCGGAGGGGCAGGGATAAGCCGGATTGGGGAAGGATGGTGCAGCCCTTTCGGTTGATATGTGTATCGAATGATTTATCGATCAGGAGCAGGCAGATGGAAAAAATAATCCAGGGCAAAAAACTCAAACTGGTACAGGGCGATCTCACCGAACTGGCGGTTGATGCAATCGTCAACGCCGCCAATGCAGGACTTCAGCTGGGGGGCGGCGTCGCGGGCGCGATCCGAATGAAAGGCGGGCCGAGCATCCAGGAGGAGTGCAACCGCATAGGCCGGATCCGGGTAGGCGAGGCCGCCGTTACGGGAGGCGGAAAGCTCAAGGCATCCTATGTGATTCACGCGGTTGGCCCGCAATACGGCGAGGGTGATGAGGACGAAAAGCTCCGGAACGCAACCCTTAACAGCCTTAAGCGCGCAACCGAAAAGGGACTGAAAACCATTGCCTTTCCTGCCATCAGCACCGGCATTTTCGGCTTTCCCATGGACAGGTGCGCCGAAATCATGCTGAAAACAGCTTCGGAGTTTCTGGACGGTCAGCAAACGAGTCTGGAGGAGGTAATTCTTTGCCTGTGGTCCAGGGGCGACCTGGAGTTGTTCGAGAAGACCCTCGATACCGTCTCCGGCTGATTTCCATCCAGCGGCACCTGATGGGACACTCCAAGGGGGGCAGGGCTCGATTGTGCGGCGTACCCGTGTGCGATTGCGCCGGCCCACCGATTTGCCGACCTTTCGGAAAATAGTTCCTTTCTGCACTGGGAACTGTTATGTGCCCGTATTCTTATTTGAATGGGCGCCGGACGGTTCGCTGGAAATGTTATATTTCAATAGACGCCCCCAAAACGCATCGAAGCGGCGGGGATCGATGCTCCGGTCAAGGAACGTAAAATGCTCAAGTTCCTGGATGTCTTTCGAAAAAACAGGGACCTTCAGACCGAGTCCCCTGAAAGGGCGCTTTTTCTGAAAAAATACCAGCACTTTCAAAACCTGCTGGCGGGCAACAATCATGCCCTGGAGCTTATAGCTGAGTTGGAGCAGCTCTGCCACGGCCCTGAACCGTTCACCCTCGAATCCGTTACCGGTAAGGTCGAGCGGCTGATGGCGCAGGTTTACGATATAGCCGAGGACCTCAACGCCCTGTCGGGTGGTAAATTTCCGACCCTGTCGGAGGCCGTCGAGGGCATAGGGGCCGATATTTTTGAAGACCTCGCCAGAAAGCGCAATGTAGAGAGAACGAGTCTCACACTTTCGCTGGGGCAGATCAGCCGGGAACGGCTTTCGGAGGTTGGAGGCAAATCGGCCAACCTCGGGGAGATACTCAATCGCGTTCATCTGCCGGCACCGGCCGGATTTGCCGTGACGGCCTATGCCTGCCACCATTTTATGGAGTCAAAAGGGCTCTACAGGATGGCGCGGGAAACCCTCAGGGACCTGAAGATCGAGGACACTCCGCGCCTTGTGGATTGCAGCAATGAGATCCAGCGCCGTATTCTGGAAGCGCCGCTTCCAACTGAACTCGAAGAAGCGCTGCTGAAAGAAATGGACGCACTCATCGCGCAATCGGGGCCTGAGCTTAGAATTGCGGTTCGCAGCAGTGCGACCGGCGAAGATTCGGAGGCCAGCTTTGCGGGGCAACATTCCTCGGTGCTGGCTGTGGACCGGGCAGGCCTGCCGGACGCGTACAAGGCCGTTGTGGCAAGCACCTATAACCCCAGGGCCATCTACTACCGGAGAAGCAAAGGCTATCCCGATGAGTCCGTGATCATGAGCGTGCTTTGCGTTGAAATGGTTGACGCAAGGGCGAGTGGCGTAATGTATACCAAAGACCCGAACTCCGGCAGTGACGTGGTGCTGGTAAACGCAGTTTGGGGACTTGGCCTGAACGCCGTCGACGGCTCCGTTGCCACCGATTTTTATGAAGCGGACAAATCGAGCGGGCACATTCTGTCTTCCCGAATTGCCGAAAAAGCAACCAGGCTGGTTCTTGACCGGTACGGCGTGCTGAAGGACGAGGCCGTCCCCCTGGAGCTTCAGCGCGAGCCCTGCCTGGATGAGGCCCGGATAAGCGAGATGGTTCGTTACGGCACAACCCTGGAGAAGCATTTCGGATTGCCGCAGGACATCGAGTGGGCCCTGGACGTGGATGGAAGGGTCGTGATTCTGCAGTCAAGGCAGCTCAATTTAGGTCCTGCCTGTGTTCCGGACGCAAAAGAAGAGGGCCCCGAGGCTGAGAACGGATTGTCGGGTCATGAGGTGCTTTTGCGCGGCGGCATAACGGCATCCCGCGGCAAGGCCGGCGGGTTGGCCTATCTTCTCGATTCGGATCACAGCCTGGTAAACATTCCGGAAGGCGCCATCCTCATTGCCACGCAGACCTCCCCCCGCTATGTATCGATCCTTGGACACGTTCAGGCCATCGTAACCGACGTGGGCAGCGTTACGGGGCACATGGCCTCGGTTGCCAGGGAATTCGGGGTCCCGGCGCTCGTTGGAACGGTCGATGCCACCCGTAAGATTTCCCACGGGGAGGAAATCACCGTGGACGCAACAAACCAGGTGATCTACCGGGGAAGGGTGGAGAGTATCCTTGAGCGCAAAAGGAGAGCCAATCCGATGAAGGGCAGCCCGACTTACAGGGCCGCTCATTCCGCGCTCAAAAAAATAGCCGTTCTAAATCTTGTCGACCCCAAACGCGGCAACTTCACGCCCGAGGGCTGCCGCACCTTGCACGACGCGATCCGCCTTGCCCATGAATTCGCCATGCGGGAGATGTTCTATATCGGCGAGGATGTCGAGCTTTCGAAGCACTCAGCCATCCGGATAAAAGCCCCCCTGCCGATGAATATTCTCGCGGTTGACCTGGGCGGAGGGCTGAACATACCTGCGGGAAAGGCTTACGCCGGTCCGGAAGAAGTGCTCTCGATACCGTTCAAGTCTTTGCTGAAAGGGATGACGGACCAGGCGGTCAATTGGGTGGGGCCCGTGGGGATGAACTGGAAAGGATTTGCCTCTATAGTCTCGGAGTCCCTGTTGAGAGATCCTTTAATGGACGACACCATGGGGGGGCCGAGTTATGTGGTCATGTCCGGCGAGTACGTGAATTTCAATTCACGGCTTGGGTATCATTTTGCCGTCGTAGACGCCTATTGCGGACCGCACGTGAATGACAACTACGTGGGTTTTTCCTTCAAGGGCGGGGCCGCCGATATCGGGAGGCGCTCCAGAAGGGCCGGCCTGATAGCCCTGATTTTGCAACGGCTCGGCTTCCAGACGACTCTCAAAGGGGACCTGGTGCGCGGGGTTATCAAAAAGTACGAATGCCCTATATTAAACGACAAGCTTGAGATGCTCGGAAGGCTTATGGGCGCGGTCCGCCTTCTTGACATGGTTTTGTGCGACGACGGCCAAATAGACTGGTATGCCGATGAATTTATGAAAGGCAATTACACTTTCGAGCGTCCCTGATCCTCACGCCAGCGAAATCGGCGTTGTAAAGTCGAGCCTGGTTTCGTTGCCCTCCCAGGTAATGGCTCCCTCCGTACGCAGCTTGGAAACCGAATCCTTTATCTGCTGCTCACTGAACCTGCCCCTGAGTATAAAAAAGAGATCGCGCAGCGTAGTGACGCCCGGACGCTCCACTATTTTTTTCACAGCCGTTTCCACGTCCTCTTGAAACGGATCGGCCCCGGGCTCTTTGTCTTCACTGCCTGGCAGCTGGGACTTGTAGATCAGGATGTCCTTCAATATCAGAAAGACGCTGAGAACGTATCTGTCGGCAACCTTTTCGAGGCGTTCCGCACTTAATCCGAGGACTTTGGAAGTGGCTGAAATCTCGCTGGCGGTCTTCTGGATGACGCGATGGAAATAGATTATAAGGCAAAGGGCCGTTATCGACAACACGATGGCAATGAGCGCCAGGGCCGGCACGAGTTCGGAAGCCCCGGGAATCATTCCGTGTTCGGCGGACGCCGGGGCGGCGGGTTGGCTGCCTGATTTCTGCGGCTGTCCGGCCGCTGGGGTTTCGACGCTCGTTTCGCTTACGCGTACGTCATGTCCAGGCGGCCCTGGTTCGCCGGTGGGACCTTGCGGGCCGGTGGGACCCTGTGGGCCGGTGGGACCCTGTGGGCCTGTGGGACCCTGTGGGCCTGGAGGGCCGGCCGGACCTGCAGGTCCGGGGGCGCCTTGTGGGCCGGGGGCGCCTTGAGGTCCGGCGGGGCCGGTTTCCGCGGCTTTTCCGAGTATGACGGGATTTTCCCACGACCTGCACCGGTCGGTGTTCTGGACAATCCGGATAAGCCCGGTGCTTTTATTTACACAGCCGCATACGTCCTGTGCAAAGGCGGGCGCCCGATGCGTTAATAAGCCAAGGGCTGCAAAGCAAAGCGCTGCTATGAGAAATTTTCTCATTTCCCCTCCTCTGGGACACTGACGGTTTACTGATCTTATTAACGTCCTGTCGCATGAATACCTTTAGTTATTTTTCCAGGTGCGTTCATGCCGCGCGAGGGCGCGGGTCCCGGTTTTTGCCGCCGATTCGCCGTGCAAAAATTAAAAATAGAAGAGCAAAGAACCCTGAGAAGTTTTGCCCCCGGAGCCCTGGCCGCTGAGCGGTCCGGCTTCGGGGGAGGGGCTTTGCGCCGCTCCTTGTTCGAATCCCCCGACATGATCAGGGCCGTGCGGATATTTCAAGGGATCCTGAACAACGCCGGGAATACCCCGGCCTCGCGCAGATTCTCTATGAGTTGCACCACTCCAAAAACCCATACGAAATAACTGGCGTCAAGGAGCGCCCTTCTCAGCAGCTTCGGTTTGACCGTATAAGTCTCTGGTTCCGAGTAGAGGGACAATTTCGGCAAAAATCTGGGCACCCGGTCCATGTACGACAAAAATTCCGGACCATGCAGCCTTCCGAGGTTTGTTTCCTCACGGCGGATTACGAATGGGTAATAGATCCCGAAGCAGAGCATGAGCAATACGAGAATCAGGATGCTCCCGGAGGCCAGACCGACTCCCACGGTGCCGATCAGGCTGAAAAGATAGAGCGGATTTCGCGTCACCGAATAGGGTCCGGATTCCACCAGGGCGCTCGTCTTATAGCCGGCAATGTAGACAGAACTCCAGACCCTGCCGAAAGCGCTGATTATGACACAGATAAGGCCGGCGAAATCAAGCAGCCCCATCTGGACTCTGCCTTCAATTGTATTTCTGCTTACCAGCAGCAGCACGAGAATCAGCAGGGCGAGCAGCCGCGTGTGAATGATTCGCATCTTCGAATCTGAGCCTGCGCAAAAAAACTTCATTGTCTTCGTTCCGCAAATCGAGGCCATGGGCCTGTTTTTTTTATAGTTCGTCGAAATTGGGTGACAGGATGACTGCATATAGAAAAGATGAGAGGAAAACAAGTAAATTTAGTCAAATCTGACTTTTTCGAATCGGAAACAATCTATTCTTATGCACTTTGGCCCGGAACGCTTCTATTTTTGAATAGAAGGGGTTAAATTGCGTTTAGTTTGGAATATCTTTCCACCTTCGATACAGCCGGGTGCCCATTGCGAAAAAAATCGTTTTGTGATGCGCCTTCAGGCTTGCGGGCGCCGGACAAAAGCAGTTGACTTTTCGAGATAATTCATTTATTAGGGAAAAGTTGCAACGCTTGGGGAAGGCCGGATCAGGGCGTTTCCCTCTGATTTCCGCTCATCTTCATGTTCTCGTGCTTCGAAATTGCGTAGTATCCTTTCTCCTGAGTACCTCCTCGCGGTGCGATCCTTTCGTTTGAATCCTTAGAGGAGCTGAGCGATAACCTTGCGAGCTTTTCAGGCAAGCGTGGAGAAAGAACGCTTTAAGTTGGGCAGGAAACAATCACAAGGTTTTAGCTCTAACGCAAATGCCTTTTCGGGCATGCGTCTCATCGGTTCCCCTTAAGTGCGGCTAAAAGTGCGCCTTGAATCATCTCGCGCATTAACGTTGAATCGACTCTTTAGAAGGAGGCTGGCCTTGGCATTTCAACCATCAAAGCAGGTGTATTCGGGAAAGATCAGGGAAGTTACCCTGGGCAACGGAAGCAAGGCGGTCAAGATTGGCGGAAAAACCGCCTATGCCTTCCATTCATTTGAAGGGACCATCCCGAATGCTCCCAGGATCGCCATGGAGGTCTGGGACAAAGACCCGAGCGATGACTGGGCGGAGCCGGTCAAGGCGCCTTTCATCGGCGTACTGGACGATCCGGCCGCTTGGGCGCGCAAGTGCGTCCAGGACTATGGGGCCGAGATAATCGTGGTCCAGACGAAAAGCGCCGATCCGAACGGGGACAACCTGCCGGCCGCCGAGGTAGCCGCAAAGGTCAAAAAGGTCGTGGACGCCGTGGATGTGCCCGTAATTGTCTGGGGGGTTGCAAATCACGAGAAGGACGTGGAGGTTATGAGGCTGGTGTCCGGGGATTCACCGAACCGAAGAATCGCCATATGTCCGATCGAAGAAAGCGACTACAAACAGATCGGGGCCGCGTGTCTGGGCTACAAACAGGTGGCGGTCGCCTCCTCCCCCATTGACGTAAACCTGGCAAAGCAGCTCAACATCCTGCTTGGAAACCTGGGGGTCAGCGCCGAGGACCTGGTAATAGATCCGACTACGGGCGGGCTCGGATACGGTCTCGAATATACCCATTCGGTCATGGAGCGCATCGAGCAGGCGGCCCTTACCCAAGAGGACGAAAAGCTCCAGCAGCCTATAATCGCCAATGTGGCCAATGAGATATGGAAGTGCAAGGAGGCCAACCTCAGCGCCGAAGAAGCTCCGGAGCTTGGAGATGCTGCCAAACGCGGCATTTTGATGGAAGCGATCACGGCTGTTGACCTTATGGTTGCAGGCGCCGATGTGGTGGTGATGCGTCACCCTGAAGCCGTGAAGCTTGTCAGGAAATATATCGCCGAAATGATGTAACCTTGCGGAAAACGCTCGCAAGTGAGCAGGCTAACCTTCCCATGAAGGGGAAAAGAAGGTGAGATATGTCTGAGGAGCGGAAGCCAGTCCCAACATTAGAAGAAAAAAAGGTAAAGAAATTGGATTTGCGCGAGGTGACCTCGTGTCAGGCCACTCTCCAGATGCTGAAGAAGCTGGAGGAGGATGGACATGATTCGGTGTTCCATCGCGCGGCTGACATGAAGCCTTGTCCCATCGGGTCCGAAGGCGCATGCTGCAAGCACTGTTTCATGGGCCCGTGCCGCCTCAACATCAAGGACCCTTACGCCAAGACGGGCATCTGCGGTGCGACCATCGATACGATCGCCGCCCGCAATTTTGCGCGTGCCGTGGCCGCCGGCGGGGCCGCTCATACCGATCACGGTATGGTCATGTTGGATGTATTCCGCGAAGTGGTAAACGGGAAAATCTCTCACTTCAAGATCCAGGACGAAGCGAAACTCAGAAATGTTGCCGAGAGCATCGGAATCCGGACCGATAAAAGGTCTGTCAAAGAAATAGCCACGGACCTCTACAAAGAACTCGAGAGGACATACACCCAGGTTGAGGGTGAAATACCTTTCGCAAAACGCGTACCCCCGAAGACCCTTGAGCAGTGGCGCAAGGCAGGGGTCGTGCCTCGCGGCGCGATGCGTGAGATTATGGAACTCATGCACCGCACCCATATGGGTGTTGATCAGGACTACAATAACATCGTCAAACAGTGCTCCCGCACGGCCCTTGCCGATGGTTGGGGCGGGTCCATGGTTGCCACCGAGATCTCGGACATCCTTTTCGGCACACCCGAACCCAGGGTGGCCGGTGTGAATATGGGCTTTTTGAAGGAAGACCAGGTAAATATTCTGATTCACGGCCATGAACCCCTGCTTTTCGAAGGCATGATAGTCGCCGCGAACGATCCGGCCAACCTGGAAGCGGCCAAGGCCGCCGGCGCCAAGGGGATCAACCTGCTCGGCATGTGCTGCTCGGGCGCCGAGGTGCTTGGACGCCACGGGATCCCCCATGCCGGGAATTTCCTCTCCGCGGAGCCCATCATTGCGACCGGCGCGGTTGACGCAATGGGCGTTGACGTCCAGTGCATCATGCAAGCCCTGCCCAAGATCGCTGAGTGCTACGGAACCAAGTTTTTTACGACCAACCCGAGGGCCAGGATCGAAGGCGCGGCCCACATCGAATTTCACGAAACGGACCCGCTTGGCGCTCCTAATCGGATTATCGCATTGGCCATCGAGCGTTTTGCCGGCCGGAGCGCCAGGGTTGTCATCCCGCAGAGGCAGGACTGGGGCGTGCACGGCTTTTCGCATGAATACGTCAACTACATGCTCGGCGGAACGTTCCGGGCCTCTTATGTGCCTTTAAACGACAACATCATAAACGGCCGAATTAGAGGCGTGGCGGGGGTTGTCGGCTGCACCAATCCTCGCGCAAAGCAGGATTGGGTGCACGTCGAACTGGTAAAGGAACTTATTAAGAACAACGTCCTTGTCGTGCAGACCGGATGTTCCCAGATCGCACTCGCCAAGGCGGGCCTCATGAAACCGGACGCGGCCGTGCTTGCCGGCGAGGGTCTTCAGGAAGTGTGCGAGACCGTAGGGATGCCGCCTGTGTTGAGCTTGGGGTCCTGCGTGGACAACAGCCGCATACTCATCGCTGTTGCCGAGATGGTTAAGGCGGGCGGTCTGGGGGACAAGATTTCAGACCTGCCGGTCGCGGGCGCAGCCCCCGAGTATATGAGCGAAAAAGCGATCTGCATCGGGCAATACTTTGTGGCTTCGGGCGTCTACACTATTTTCGGAGTAACCTTTCCGACGGTGGAGGGCACAAAGTTTCACGACTTGCTTTTCAGAGGCCTCGAGGCACAAGGTTTCGGAAAGTGGGGATTTGCGACCGATCCGTACGAGATGGCCCGTCTGATGATTGAGCATATCGACAAGAAAAGGGCTGCTCTCGGCCTTTCCGAACAACGCGAACGCAAACTTTTCAGCATGGAAGACCGCAGGGCGGCACAGGGTTAAGGGGTTCCTGAGGTCAAGCCGTCATTTAAGGACGGCTTGAAGCCGGCTGCGATATGAGGAAAACTGAAAAGGAGTTTAGGTATGTCCAGGTTAGTGGCTTTTGCAGCGATCCAGGGAGCTTACAATATAATTTCCAAGGCCGAGGCCAAATTCGCCAAGGCCATGGATAAGTATGGACCAAACCAGCCGATAGGATTTCCGAATACGGCCTACTATCTTCCGGTCATTTATTCGATCCTCGGCATCAAAGTCGAAAAACTGGGCGATGCCGGGCCGGTCATCAAAAGATGCCGGGAGCTTCTGCCCCGGCACATCAAGGCCGAGCACAATATTCACCTGCCCTACCTGGGAGGCACGCTGGATTGCGGTATGGCCTCCATTCTGGCTGAAGAGGTGGTCGAGGCCATCCGGTATGTCGAAGATCCAGATTTCTATTACCAGAGTGAACAGTGCGATGTGGAGAGCGGGAAAATCTGGCTTGGCGCCGCTGACGACACCATCATGCGAAAGCGGGGTATCGAATTTGTCGACGGCAGCGCTCCCGGTTTTGCTGCAATCGTCGGCGCGGCCCCCAGTCCGGAAATCGCGAAAATGATCGCCGAAGATTATCAGAAGAAAAATCTCTATGTTTTTATGTGCGCCAATCAGACTGGCACAACGTTTGCCGAACAGCTGATCGAGGCAGGCGTGGAAATCGGGTGGAACACGCGACTGGTGCCGTTCGGGCCCGATATCTCCGCGGCCGTGTTCGCACTTGGCTTCGCAAACCGTGCCGCAATGGCCTTCGGCGGGGTCGAGCCGGGGGATTTCCAGACCGTCTTGAAATATAACAAGAGCCGTATTTTCGCGTTTGTGAACGCCCTGGGCGAAGTAAACGCCGAGTGGGCCGCCAACGCGGCCGGGGCCATCAACTGGGGTTTCCCGACTATATCCGACACCGACATTCCCGAAATTCTCCCCACTGGTGTCTGCACTTACGAACATGTCGTCTCAGGCGTACCCCACGGACAGATCACTGCAAAATCGATCGAGGTAAGGGGACTCAAGGTGACCGTTACCGAAATACCGGTACCGGTTTCATATGGCCCGGCTTTCGAGGGGGAACGGGTCCGCAGGGACGACGTCTACCTTGAGTGCGGCGGCGGAAAGACCCACTGCTGCGAACTGGTCCGGATTGCCGATATGGATCACGTCGAGGACGGCAGGGTGGAAGTTATAGGCCCGGACATCAAGGACATACCCCCTGGTTCGAGCTTGCCTATGGCGGTGATCGTCGAGGTCGCCGGCCGCAAGATGCAGGAAGACTATGAGCCGATCCTGGAGCGCCAGATCCACCACCTCGTAAATTACGCCCAGGGCCTCATGCATATCGGGCAGCGCGATATTTCCTGGTATAGAATATCCAGGCAGGCAGTCGGTAAGGGATTTACCCTCGAACACATAGGCAAAATCCTGCATGCGAAGTTCCATCAGGATTTCGGAGCTATTTTCGACAAGTGCCAGGTCAAGATCTACACGGGTGCGGCCAAGGTCGAAGAGTTGCTGCCCCTCGCGCTGAGTGCGTACAAGACTCGCGATGAGCGTATTGAGGGCATGACGGACGAAGGTACCGAAACCTACTACTCCTGCACGCTGTGCCAGTCGTTTGCGCCGACGCACGTCTGCGTAATCAGCCCCGAGCGCACCGGCTTGTGCGGCGCGTATAACTGGCTCGACTGCAAGGCCTCGTTTGAGATCAACCCGACCGGGCCCAACCAGCCGGTTCTGAAGTTGGATACCCTGGATGTCAGGCTGGGCAACTGGAAAGGCGTCAATGATTTCGTCTATAAGGCCTCGAGGCAGTCAATTTCGAGCTACAACTTCTACAGCCTTATGTACGACCCGATGACCACCTGCGGGTGTTGCGAGTGCATTGCAGCGGTACTGCCCATGTGCAACGGGATAATGACCGTAAACCGGGAGTATCCCGGCATGACCCCGAGCGGCATGAAATTCACGACCCTTGCCGGCACGATCGGCGGTGGAAACGTTACGCCAGGTTTTGTGGGCCACAGCAAGTACAACATCACTCAGCGAAAGTTCGTCTCGGGTGATGGGGGCCTCAAGCGGCTCGTGTGGATGCCCAAGATGCTCAAGGAGGAACTCCGGGACAGGCTGCTCAAGCGCGGCGAGGAAATCGGCATCCCGAATTTCATCGATATGATAGCAACCGAGGAGAACGGCTCCACTGAAGAAGAGATTTTGCCCTTCCTTGAACAGGTGGGGCATCCCGCACTGACAATGGAAAGCATTCTGGACTGATAAATCATCTGGGGCAGACGGAGCAGAGGGCAAAAAGCTTTTCGATCAGTGGTCTCTGCCGCCCGCTTCCGGATTGAGGGGGAATTGAACTTTTATCAGGAGAAGATCCGATGGGCCTTACCGGGATTCAAATTTTTAAATTGTTGCCTAAGACCAATTGCGGGGAGTGTGGGGTTCCAACCTGTCTGGCTTTTGCGATGAACCTTGCCTCGGGCAAGGCCGAACTGGAAAAGTGCCCCTACGTCTCGGAAGATTCCAAGGAAAAGCTCGCCTCGGAATCGGCGCCCCCCATTCGGCCGGTCACAATCGGCTCCGGCGAATACGCCGTGAAGGTCGGCGGTGAAACAGTGCTTTTCAGACATGAGAAAACTTTTGTCAATCCGCCCGGCTTTGCCGTTCTCGTCTCCACCGATGAAGACGAGGCCTCGGTCGCCGGAAAGATCGACCGGTTCAAAAAATCACAGTATGACCGGGTCGGTCTGAAACTTCGGGCCGAGATGTTCGCGATCAGGGACGCCGGTGGGGACGCAGCCAAGTTTTGCGCCCTGGCCAAGAAAATCTCGGACGAGGTCGGTGCGTCAATGATTTTTATGTCCGATTCCGTTGAAGTCCTCACCGCGGCAACGGATTCGTTCAAAGAAAAAAAGCCCCTGCTCTATGCGGCAACGGCCGCGAACGCCGACGCGATGGGAAGCCTCGCCAAGGCGGCCGGGTGCCCGCTCGCGATCAAAGCGGAAGGGTCTTTGGAGAGTGTGGCCGGGCTCAGCGAAAAGCTGTCCGCGATGGGGCTCAAGGATATCGTGATAGACACGGGGACGCGCAACCTCAAGCAGGCTTTCGAGGAACAGATTCTGATCCGCCGCGCCGCCCTGAAGGACCGGTTCCGGCCTCTTGGGTTCCCCACGATCATCATGGCCAACGAAATCGGGGACGGGATCATGGAAGAAGCCCTTGTGGCCGCCACTTTCGTGGCAAAATACGGGGGCATAATCGTCATGAGCGACCTGCAGCCGCATGTGATCTTCCCTCTTCTTCTCGACCGGCTAAATATCTACACTGACCCTCAGAGGCCGATGACAGCCGAACAGGGAGTCTACCCGATAAACAACCCGGACGAGAACTCTCCAGTGCTCGTGACCTGCAACTTTTCGCTCACTTACTTTATCGTTACCGGTGAGATCGAGTCCAGCAGGGTCCCCGCGTGGCTCTGCGTCCAGGACACCGAGGGCCTGTCGGTCATGACCGCATGGGCCGCCGGAAAGTTCTCGGGAGAAACCGTCGGGACTTTCATAAGCAAGAGTGGAATAAAAGATAAGGTAAAACACAGAAACCTTGTAATTCCGGGGTATGCCGCCGGTATAAGCGGTGAGCTGGAAGAAGAGTTGGGCGGCGGCTGGACCATTTCGGTCGGTCCGAGGGAAGCCAGCCAGATCCCAAAATACCTCAGGAACTGGAAGGCATAGACGGGAGACGGCACGATGAAGCTGATAGGCGAAAACCTGAACATAATGAATAAAAAATATGGGGCCGCCCTGAAGGCGAAGGAAGCCGGACCGCTTCAGGAGCTTGCCATCCAGCAGTCCAAAGCCGGAATGGACTACATAGACCTCAATATCGGTCCGGCGGGAAAAACGGGCGAGGAATTGATGTCCTGGCTGGTCCCGGTCATCGAGGAAGTGGTCGACATTCCTCTTGCCCTGGACACTTCGAACATCAAAGCCATTGAAGCAGGCCTCAAAGCCACCAGGAAGAACAGGCCGCTGGTCAATTCGATTATGGTTCGTCCGGAAAGAATGGAAGCGCTTCTTCCGCTTGCCGCGAAGTATGACGCTGAATTTGTCGGCCTGCTCTGGGGGCCCGATGGAATGCCGAGGGATGAAAACGAGCGAGGCGCGCTTTGCGCCGAACTGGTGTTCAAGGCCACCGGAGAATTCGGCATAAATCCCGAGCGTATTTACATCGATCCGATCCAGACACCGGTGAACGTGCAGCAAAACCAGATCATGAGTGTGCTCGAATTTATGAAAATGTTCGAGGATATCGCCCCGGGGTGCAGAAGCACTATCGGGCTTTCAAACATTTCCAACGGTCCCCCCGACCACCTGCGTCCGATCCTGAACCATGTCATGCTTATCATCCTGAAACGGCATGGACTCTATTCGGCAATCGTTGACTGCTTTGATACCAGGCTCCACGAAATTGCCCGTGGCAAGCATCCCGAGCTGGAGGCCCTCGTGCATAAGGTCGAGGATGGGCAGCCGATTGATATGAAAGTCCTATTGGAAGAGCAAGTCAAATACGTGAAAACGGCCAAGGTAATTCTGGGCCATACACTCTATTCTGATTCATGGCTTGAAATCTGACAGCAGCAGCGTGGAGCAGAAGGCATTGAGCGGGAACAGAAATTTCCGATTCCCGCTTCTGTTATGGCAACTTCCAGGTTGCCCGCTTTTCCTCGTTATGCTCTTGCAGTGCCAGCGGAGTTGCGGTTAAAATAGCAGGGTAAAGTGACTGGACCTGCCTCACACATCCTTATCCAGCGGAGAAGTTTAATCTGAAGGAGAGATTTATGCCTGAGTATGTCTATTTTTTTCAAGAAGGAAAAGCGGATGGCAACGCTAAAATGAAGACTCTCCTGGGCGGAAAAGGCGCCAACCTGGCGGAAATGGCCCAGATGGGCATACCAGTGCCTCCCGGTTTCACAATCACTACGGATATATGTAGCCATTATTATAAGCACGGCGGTGAGTATCCGGCCGAATTGCAAGGCCAGGTCGAAGAAGCCATGCACAAGCTGGAGCAACTTATGGGGCGCAAATTCGGCGACCCCGAGAACCCCCTGCTCGTCTCAGTGCGCTCCGGCGCGGCGCTCAGCATGCCCGGAATGATGGACACGGTCCTGAATCTCGGCCTCAACGATCAGACTGTTCAGGGCGTAATCAAGAACACGGGAGACGAACGGTTTGCCTTTGATTGTTATCGCCGTTTCATCGCAATGTATGGCGACGTGGTGCTCGGTTTGAAGCCCCCATCAAAAGACGAACACGATCCCTTTGACGAGTTGATCGAGGAAATCAGAAGGAAACGTGGCGTTGAGTTCGACAACCAGCTTCCAGCCGGCGACCTCAGGGAATTGATCGTGCGCTACAAAGGGTTGATTCGCGAACGCAAACACCTCGAATTTCGGCAGGACCCTTGGGATCAGCTCTGGGGAGCCATTACGGCTGTTTTCGGATCGTGGAACAATCCGCGTGCGATCGCCTATCGTGAAATAAACAACATCTCGGAGTCCATGGGCACGGCCGTAAACGTGCAAGCCATGGTGTTCGGGAACATGGGAGATGACTGCGGCACGGGCGTGGGCTTTACGCGAAACCCGGCAACCGGTGAGAACGTGTTTTTCGGTGAATACCTGATAAATGCGCAGGGCGAGGATGTCGTCGCGGGCATCAGAACACCCCTGGCGATTAACAGGCACCAGAAAGGCGACGGGCCTGGTCTGTCTCTCGAGGAGACAATGCCGGATATTTACAGTGAGCTTGAAGGCATTCGCAGCAAGCTGGATCGCCATTACCGGGATATGCAGGACATAGAGTTCACGATAGAGAAAAATAAACTCTGGATGCTGCAGACCCGGACCGGCAAGCGAACGGGTTTCGCTTCTTTTAAGATCGCCGTGGATATGGTCCGGGAAGGCATAATATCCAAGCAGGAAGCATTGATGCGGGTCGAACCCGACCAATTGAATCAGCTTTTGCGGCCCACGTTCGACCCCAAGGCTAAAATGGATGCGCTTAAGGACGGCGCTTTGTTGACCAAAGGTCTCAATGCGGGACCGGGGGCGGCCACCGGCCGCGTGGTGTTCAATGCTCACGACGCCGAAGAGTGGGCCATGAAAAGCGAGGTGGTTATCCTGGTTCGCCTCGAGACCTCCCCGGATGACATTCGCGGCATGCACGCATCTCGCGGAATCTTGACGGCGCGCGGTGGAATGACCTCACATGCGGCGCTCGTTGCCCGCCAGATGGGCAAAGTCTGCGTGGTGGGCTGTTCCGACCTTGAAATTGATTACCACAACCGGAGGATGACCATAGGTGACCGTATAATCAGGGAAGGGCAGTATCTTTCGATAGACGGGACTTCCGGGGAGGTTTTCGCCGGGCAGATCCCGACGCGGCCCTCCGAAGTGCTCCGCGTTATCATAGACAAGAGCCTCGCGCCGCAAAGGTCCCAGATCTATCAGGACTACGTGGCGCTTTTGGGCTGGGCCGACGAGTTCCGCCGGCTGGAGATATGGACAAACGCCGATCAGCCGAACCAGGCCGAAGAAGCCATCGCGTTCGGGGCCGAGGGAATCGGGCTTACGCGTACGGAGCACATGTTCTTTGAGGGCGAGCGGATCGAAGCCGTTCGCGAAATGATCCTCGCCGAGGACCGGGAAGGACGTGAGCGGGCCCTGGCCAAGCTGCTGCCGATGCAAAAAGATGATTTCAAGGGCCTGTTCAAGGTCATGAGGGAAAAACCGGTAACCATTCGAACACTTGACCCGCCTCTCCACGAATTTCTCCCATCGGATGAAAAGGACATACAAAAGCTTGCCATCAGGATGGGTGTCTCTTTTGAGCAGCTTCAGGCCAAGGTGGTCAGTCTGCATGAGGCCAATCCGATGCTTGGCCACAGAGGGTGCCGCCTTGGAGTGACATACCCGGAAATCACGCAGATGCAGGCAAGGGCAATTATGGAAGCCGCCTGCGAGATCGCCAGGGAAGGAATGGAGGTGCGCCCGGAGATAATGATTCCTCTGGTGGGCGACGTTGGCGAGTTCAAAAATCAGAGGGACGTTGTTGAAGCAGTCGTGCAAAAGGTCATGGAGGAATATGGGGTCAAGGTCGATTACCGGATCGGGACAATGATCGAGGTCCCGCGCGGGGCCCTCACAGCCGACGAGATTGCAAAGCACGCGGAGTTTTTCTCGTTTGGCACCAACGATCTTACTCAGACCGTATTCGGCATCAGCAGGGATGACGCTGGCAAGTTCCTTCCGATTTATCTGACGAACAAAATCTGGGAATACGACCCGTTCGCGCGGCTCGATCAAAAAGGGGTAGGCCTGCTCATGGAGATCGCCGTCCAAAAAGGGCGATCCACGCGGCCTGATATCAAGATCGGCATCTGCGGTGAACATGGGGGCGATCCCAGTTCCGTCGAGTTCTGCCACAAGATAGGGCTCGACTACGTCAGTTGCTCACCATACAGGGTCCCTATCGCGACTCTTGCTGCCGCCCAGGCTGCCATAAAAGATAAATACGCAAAGGAGGCTTCCGCCGCGTCCGCCACCTCTCAAGCGGTTGTGACCAAACAATAGTGCCCCTGTGCGACCCCGCCCCTGTATGCCTTCGGGCGGCGGCGGGGTCGCACGATTTTAGCGGTTGGTTCGGCAAAAATGTCTTTTTCCAGGTGTTGGGCCCATGAATTGATCGGTTTTGGACGTTCATGCCTTGGCCTGTTCTGGAATCATAAGGGTAGTGCGGTTTCCGTCCGCAAAGGATTATTTGAGTGCCAATCTCCACGCTCCGCGGGGTGTGGAGATTGCCTTTTGCGGTCCCGTGCGATCCTGGCTTCGATTGCCTTCGGATGGACACCAGTGCGGCAAGGCAGGGGATTTAGCAAGGGTCGCTCTACGTGGTCAGGCCAGCTTCTATAAAAATGGAGGTCACATGAAAAACACCGCTCGTCTTCGCCGCTCGATAATTTCGGTCCCCGCAAATCGCGAAAAAATGGTGAACAAGGCCTTTAATCTCGATCCCGACGTCATCATGCTGGACCTCGAAGATTCCGTTCCCGTAAATGAGAAAGAGGAGGCCAGAGACCTTACTGTCGCCGTTTTCAGGGAAAGGGACTGGAAAGGAAAGGTCAGGTCGTATCGCATCAATGCAATGGATACGCCCTTTGCCTACCGCGATATAATCGATATAGTTGAAAAGGCCGGTGAATATATCGATACGATAGTCGTTCCGAAGGTCGAGGACCCCGCGGAAATAAAAGCGATTGACTATCTTCTAAACCAGATAGAAATGCGGATGGGTTTCAAAAGGCCGATCGGGCTTGAGCCCTCAATCGAAACCGCGTCGGGAATGCTCAAGGCGGGGGAAATCGCGTTCAGCTCTCCGCGCGTTGAGACACTCGTGTTTGGGGTTGCCGACTACAGTGCCTCCCTGACCATGTTGAGCAAGGGCGTCAGCGGCCATGGCGAAAAGGAGGATTTCTATCCGGGACACAGGTTTCATTTTCCGCTGAGCAGGATGGTAATGGCGGCCAAGGCCGCGGGTCTTACTGCTATCGACGCCCCTTACGGAGACTACAGGGACTCTGAAGGCCTGAGACGTTCATGTCTGATGAGCGCCGCCCTTGGCTATGACGGCAAATGGGTGATTCACCCGGATCAAATTGCAATCGTAAATGAAGTCTATGCTCCTTCGCGGGAGGATTTCGATCGTTCCGCCAGAATTTTGGAGGCTTATGACCAAGCCCAGGCAGCGGGACTGGGATCGCTCGCGCTGGATGGGAAAATGGTCGATGCCGCATCCATACGGATCGCTCGGGCTATTTATACTCAATGGCAGGCGATGAACCGGCATTCGGACCAGCCCTGATTCCGATTCCGTTTCATAACAATCATCGGGCGGAACTTTTGTCAAAAATGGGCCTGAAACATCAAAATACGATCGACACCAAATCCGATAAGCCACGTCGTGAAGACCTGACACGGCATTTTGAGCTTCAGATACTCTACGATATCTCTTCGGCACTCAACAGTTCACCATATCTTCAGGATGTTCTCAAACGCGCGCTTTCCAATATTCTCGGGACTCTTCAGTTCAAAATGGGGGCCTTGTATCTCGTAAAGGAATCCTCGGATGAAAAGTGGCTGCTGGAGCTTGCGGCCCACCATGGGTTTTCTCCCACGCTGCTAAACTGCATCCAGTACCTTACCATGAGTTCGGAGGTGATGGGCAGGTATGACGAGCAGGACCCGATCCGGTGGTTTCCGATATCTAAGGTTACTTTCGCGGCCCTGCGCGAGCGCATGGAGCAAGAGGGAGTCGATGAAATCATCTGCATTCCCCTTATGGCCCACCAAAACGTCGTGGGGCTGCTCTATGTCACAAATGACGGCGCCTATGAATTGGGGGAGGAACAAAGCGATCTGCTCAAAGCGATTGCAAACCAGCTGGGAGTTTCGATCCAGAATGCAATGCTCTTCGACTCAGTGGAACGTACCAAATACGAACTGGAGATCAGCTTCGACGCCATCCAGGACAGCATCTTCCTGGTGGATAACAGGATGCGGATTTTTCGGGTCAATCGCACCAGCGAGATGGTTTACGGGCCGAATCTGGTTGGGCAAAAATATCCCCAGGTAATCTATGGGACCGAACAACCCCATATTGAGTGCCCCATATGGGCATGTTTGTGGGGTGCTCAGCCCATTCACAGAGAGGGGCCCCATCCGCGCTGGGGAGGGTACTACCACTTCTACGCGTTTCCGGTCTTTAACGTCTCCGGGGACCTCGAGCGGGTGATCTATTATGAAAAGGACGCCACCGAGGCCAGGAAATTCGAACAGCGCCTTCAGCAATCCGAGCGGCTAAAGGCGCTGGGTACCCTGGCCGCGGGCATCGCTCACGAAATTCGAAATCCGTTGGCCACCATAAGCTTCAATACTCAGATGCTCCGGCGCGAACTGGAATTGAAACCGGTCCACCAGGAGATGTTCGAGGACGTATTCCAGCAGATACGCAAGATGGACCGTATCATTCAGCAGGTGCTCCATTTTGCGCGGCCCCGCGAGCCTCAGTTCGTGCCATACGGCCTCAACGAGGTCGTGCAACATTGTCTGGATATGTCAAAGATGTACCTGGTAAAGGCGCAGGTTGAAGTTGGAGTCGATGTGAGCAGGGACTTGCCCCCGATCGTCATGGATTTCAGCCAGATATGCCAGGTGTTGATGAACTTGATAATCAATTCCATCGAAGCGATGCCTGATGGTGGGAAATTGAAGATCAGCGTCTTTTTGGACCAGGAGTCCCAGGGGCAAATCCTTGAGGTCCAGGATTCGGGGTCGGGCATTTTAGAGGAAGACAAGGGACGCATTTTCGACCCATTTTTCACGCGAAAACCTGAGGGAACCGGTTTGGGCCTGAGCATATCGAGACAGATACTCGAGAGGCACGGCGCCCTCATAGAACTCGATTCCACTCCTGGGGCCGGGGCCACTTTCCGGCTGATTTTCCCGGGCGGGACGAATTTGGTTCCAGTGCCCGAAAACAAGGCGCCGGAGCCTTCAGCCGAAGCGGTTCAGAAGCTGAAGACGAAAAAGAACAAGAAAAATAAGTAGATCGTGGCGCCTGGTTCGGTTTGGCTGCACCGGCCCTGTCGATTTCAGTAGCCATTAAAAAAAGGTTTCTGGACATAAGGATTCGTAACAACGAATAAATTGCCCTCTTTTAGGTAATGTGAATACCAGTTAACTCCTACCTAATTTAACCCCTGACATCTACATTTTTTTATAGCATAATATAACATAATATAAATATTGGTATTCATATTCCCTTTGTCGTTGGAGAAGCGCAGAGTGTATAAGACGCTGATTTTTACCCTCATTTTGGTTTTTTTAACCTCTAATTCGAGCTTTGCGGTCCCGATTGAATCGCCTCCCGAGCAGGACATCCACAGCGGCGATGTTGCTGCTGGAAATCCCGTGCAGGCGGTGGCGGCGGCCAAAATTCCCGATTCCTCCGTCGAGATGTTTCTTAGGAATGGGTCAAACAGCAGATTTGAAATATTTTTCCTGGACATCAGGTACGGCTATGACCTGGTGGATTTCGAATTCTATAATGCATGGTGCCTGGAGGAGGGCAAGCCAATCCGCAGAAACGCGATACATAAGGTCAGGCTCTACAACTGCTACGACCCTGATATCCCGGCGGAATTCGGAAGTATGGACTGGAACAGGATTAACTATATCGTTAATCATAAGAATGTGTCCCCAAAGGTCACCCAGGAAGCAATCTGGCACTTCGCGCGTTCGGGGAAAAAGCCTTTGAGCGCGCAGGCAGCTAAACTCGTCGAAGAAGCGAACCTGAATGGAAAAGACTACAAACCGGCCGAAGGTGAACTCATGGCCGTTATCTGTCAGCCTAAGGAAAAAAAACAGCCGTTGTTTCTGGAATTTAAGATCCCGAAAGTCAACCCTGTCGAAGTGTCATCGATGGCTGTAGAGCCGGTCTTGTCCGTGTCAAAATTTCCCATATGGCTTCCTTTAATTGGTTTATTGGGTATCATTCCGTTTATTCACTCGCATCCACATCATCCACCACCGCACCCGCCACCACCACCTCCTCCTGTGCCTGAGCCCAGTTCCCTGCTGCTATTGGGGTGTGGGGTGGCTGGCCTCATTGTATACCGGAAAATCAGAAAAAAACGTAACCGTTAATTGTATGTGATGGGGGGGGCGAAAAGCCCCCCCTTTTTATTCCGTTCCGGAAAAGCGTGTGGGATGGGGGGAGATGCACTCCTCCACAGCCCCCCTTCCGCCTGGCGGGACCTCGATATTAGAAAATACGGACGCTGCGCGAGAGGCGGGCCTTCGGCCAACCGGCGCCGAGCCTGGAGATAGTTGCAAGGCCTGCCGCCGCTCCGGGCCGGCCGGAGCGGCGGCCTGATAGTACCGGCCTTATTGAGATGCAATCTTTACCGCGCATTCGGCTGATGCACTCAGCTGGCTGGCGGCGTCCGTAACGGTGAGCATGAACAGGAGGTCGGCGCTGTCGGCGCCGGTATCGGAGGGCGCTGTGAAAACCGGGGTCTCTGCCGAAGGATCGGAAAGCGTTACCGGTATTCCGCGGATTTGTTTCCATCTATATGTTACGGCCGACCCTGCCGGGTCCAGCGAGCCCGAACCGTCAAGGGCAACGGCGGAGGCTTCCAGGGCGGTCTGGTTGAGGCCGGCGTCGGCAACGGGCGGCGGGTCCAAGTTTACTACATTTACCGTACACCGGTCTCTTGTTGCCAATCCGAAATGATCGGTCACCTGCAGTTGGAAAACCAGGGACGATCCAAGGGAGCCGGGATTAGGGGCCACAAATGAAGCATGGCTGGTTTTGGCATTAGAAAGTTTAACTTTCGGTCCGCTGATTTGAATCCACTGATATGAAGTGATGTTGTTATCAGGGTCAGAGGAACTCAAGCCATTCAAGGTGACAATGGTAAAGGGGCTGACGGTCTGACCTGTGCCGGCGTTGGCGAGCGGGGGATCGTCACTTGCGCTCACGTTCACGAAGCTGGAATCGCTTTTTGTAACACCCCCATTATTTGTAACCGTCAGCTTAAAGCCCAGCAGCTTCCCAGTGGCAACGTTGGGTGCCGTGAAGGTGCAAATCGGCCCGAATGGGTTTGACAGCGCCACTCGAGGCCCCGATACCTGGGTCCATTTATAAGAAGCTATTCCAACGTCCGTGTCGGTTGAATTCGAGCCGTTCAGTGTCACTGTAGAGCCGGTTTTTACGATCTGGTCCGGTCCGGGGTCTGTAACCGGTGCAGGGATTTGGGAAAAAACGGCCTTGATCGAATGGTCGTTGTTAAGATTGGCAAAAGTGTAAGTGGCAGCCGCGCGTACGAGTCCCCCGGCGGTTGTCTTTTTCCCCGAGGAAACAGCGCTGACCGGGGTCCCGTCAACCAGCACGCTCGTCAGTTTGTGCCCTGTGGCCGGTGTGATCGTAAACGACCGGTTTGCTCCGGCGGCTACATTGACGGTCCCTGCCGGGGAGATCGACCCGCCGCCCTGGGCGGATGCACGTATACGGACGTGGCCGCTGAGCGCAAAAGTTGCTGTAATGGTATGGTTGGCTGTCACTTGCGTGAAGGCATAGCTTGAAGCCGCGCCTATCGATTGGCCGTCGACCAGGACATTTGAAATTCGGTAATGAGCGGCCGGGCTTATCATAAACGTTTTGCTTGCCCCTGAAGGAACGCTCACCGAGCCCGATGGGGAGATCGTGCCGTTGGCCCCGGCAGTGGACGTGATGGTGCAAGTATTTGAGGCAAATGTCGCGGATATGGTGTGGTTGGCTGTGACATTGGAAAACGTATAGCTGGTGAGTGCTCCGAGCGTCTTGCCGTCTACCTGCACGCCGGATACCGTGCAGCCTGTTGCCGGAGTTATGGTAAAGCTTTGGCTTGCTCCGTAGCTGAGCGTGACGGCGGCGGATGGAGAGATCGTCCCGTTGGCCCCGGCGGTGGGCGTGATCGTGTAAGTAATTGGGGTAAATGTCGCGGATATGGTGTGGCTTGCAAAGACATTGGAAAACGTATAGCTGGTGGGTGCTCCGATTGTCTTGCCGTCCACCTGCACGTCGGATACCGTGTAGCCTGTTGTGGGAGTTATGGTGAAGTTCTGGCTTGCGCCGCCGCTGAGCGTGACGGCGGTGGATGGCGAGATCGTTCCGTTGGCGCCGGCAGTGGGCGTTATGGTGAAATTATTCGATGAAGAAACAAATGTCGCGGAGATGGTGTGGTTGGCGCTCACATTGGAAAACGTGTAGCTGGCGAGGGGGCCCACCGTCTTGCCGTCCACCTGTACGTCGGATACCGTGTAGCCTGTTGCTGGAGCTATGGTGAAGGTCTGGTTTTCCCCCTGGCTCTGGAAAAAGGTCCCGGACGGCGTTATCGATCCGCCTGTCCCGGCGGTTGCCGCCATGGAATAAATGACCAATTCGGCCGAGTAGGCGCTTTCTTTCTTGCTGCTGTCGTAAGCCGTAACGGCGATAAAGTGTGCCTGATCGGATAGATTTTGCAGCGTATATGTTGTGTTATATCCTGCATCCGCGATGGTGGTGTAGTTGTGTGTCGATTCACCGTAATAGACTTTGTAGCCCGAAACCTGACCTACGTCCTGGTCCCATCCCAGCACGGCCTGCTGGGCGCCGACATCGAGGCGGAAGCAGAAAAGGAGGAAAAGCGCGATTACAAGGCTGAGCGGAAGGTATCTCGGGCGGATATTCATGTTTACCTCCTTGGGTCTGCTGCCGGCAAATTCAGCGTCCCTTGGAGGTGCTGCATCCGCCCAGCGGTCCTGCGACCATATCCCGGCGTTTCGAGACTTAGGCCAGTGACTTTGCGTCCTGCGTTTTCACGCAGTTTGCCTTTTATGGATTGGAGCAAATTGACATTGCCGTATCAGCTTGGAGCAAATACGGTGCCAACGTGTAAATCGGCTTATGGAAAGCCTCTCTATGAGCTGTTAAACGAGGTGGGGAGCGCAATCGGGGGCGTGGTTCGAATGCGGGGATTTCGGGTGGGAAGGATTAATTTCGAGTTACATTACCTTGCGACTTACGCTTTGGTAATAACTGCCTGGCCGATGCGGATTTGGAGGGCCGCTACAGGTCCCTGGGGGGAGCGGGTTTGAACTCCCCATTTTCTAAAAGGGCCGGGAGTATGCCTTGCAATTGTGTGGTGGCCAAGGTACAAGGGAAATTATTGGATTTGAGCGCATAGTTCGTTCCCCATCTGCTTTGGGGCATGGCGTAATGCGGGGGGAAATTTCAATGGATCCTCAAAAACCCGTTCTGATAACCGGTGCGGCCGGTTTCATCGGTTTCCACATAGCCCTGAAGTTGCTTGAAGCCGGACGCAATGTCACGGGTCTGGATAACGTCAACGACTATTATGACGTTTGCCTGAAACGGGACCGGCTTGCTTTGCTGGGCCGGCATCCGGGATTTGAGTTTTTCAAACTGGATTTGAAAGACGATTCTTCGATTGAGGGTTTTTTTGAAGAGCATTCTTTCGACATAATCGTGCATATGGCGGCTCAGGCTGGAGTTCGCTACTCGCTGTTAAATCCCCGGGCTTATATCGAAAGCAATATCGCAGGCTTTCTCAACCTGCTCGAGGGCTGCAGGCGCGGCGGAGTCGAACATCTGGTGTTTGCCTCATCGAGTTCCGTCTACGGAGCAAACGCGAAAACCCCCTTCTCCGTGCACGACAACGTGGACCATCCGGTCTCGCTTTACGCCGCCACCAAAAAAGCAAACGAGCTGATGGCCCACACTTACGCCCACCTCTATGACATACCCTCTACGGGTCTGCGATTTTTTACCGTCTACGGTCCCTGGGGTCGTCCGGACATGGCAGCTTTCCTTTTCACGCGCGCGATACTGGCCGGTGAGCCGATCAAGGTGTTCAACAGAGGTCTTATGAGCCGCGATTTCACATATATCGACGACGTGGTGGAGGCGATATTGCGGCTCATCGATCATCCCCCTGTTCCGGACCCGCGATGGGATAGACTCAAGCCGGACCCGGGCGCCAGTTTCGCTCCATACAGGATCTATAATATCGGAAACCATGAGCCCGTCCAACTCCTTGACTTTATCTCGGCAATCGAGGACTGCCTGCAGGTCAAAGCCGCAATGGAGTTCCTTCCCATGCAACCCGGCGATGTTCCGATGACTTATGCGGACATCGAAGACATTGCGCGCGACTTCGGCTTTCGTCCCACGACCCCGCTGCGTCAGGGGTTGTCGAATTTCGTGACCTGGTACAGACAATACTACGGGAGCGGCCCCTCGTCGGAAAAAGGCATCGAATCAGGGGGCCCACACGGCAAGAACCGGTAAAGGATGGTGTTGAGAGTTTTTCGGGCAGACGTTCACTGGCGGGAGGTGCGCGACCCTTAGCCTGTTCCCGGTTTTTTCGGCCCCGGCTGTGCTGATTTTCACATTGCACCATCGTGGAGCGTGGAGGTTGCTTTTTACTGCTGCCTGGGAAGAAAGAACGTCATTTTGGGGTGTCCCAAAACCGAACGGGAAACTGCCGGAGTCTTATGGGGTGTGTTTCCGGACCAATGCTAGCTCGCTTTTCTGACATTGAGCGTTTCAATTTTCATTTTAATGGTGTCAATTCGCTTTTCCTGGAACAGGCCATTCAACTCATCGAGTTGGTCATCGTAGAAGTGATAATAGCCGGTTATCAGATTTCTTCGTATGGTGCCGACAATCGATGAACCGTTCTTGACCAGGATTTTCGAAAAAGGCGATTCGGGATCGCGCTCGTAAATCATAGTCAGCTCCTTTTGGTAGCCCTGAATGAAGCCATGCGCTGCATCCAGATTTAAGGTAAGATTAGGTGTCATTCTTCTATCATGGAATATAAAATAGGTTTCGAAACTGTAAAGGGGTGATTTGAAGGGGTAACAATTCGGCAAATAACGTACCCGATATTGGAAAAACACAAACATAATAAAGTACATAAATTATCAAGACATGCCTGACCCATGAACCCTGTTACCCGCGTCCCGGACGGCAACGAGAGCACGATAAGATTTTTTCGTAGAGGATGGCTATGGAGAAATATTCAATCTTGAATGATGAAAGATCGTCGCGTATTTACTCAATATTTAGCACCTGTGTGTATACTTGCTACCCACTTCATCCCTTCCGAAATCCCCACTTTACACTCGCAGATTCGGCCCTTAACGTTGAGGCGTCTAATCTGACCAATTCTGCGATGCATTCTCGATATCTCCATGCACTGACTCCGGGGAAGACATGTAATCGAGTTGGCGGAGCTGTATGCGCCCCGACCCTGAATTGAGTCGGCAAGACAATTGAGCAGGAAGGTAAGTCTGATGTCGCAAAAACCAAAAATCATAAGTGCTTTCATTGCCGTGTCCGCGTTTATCGTCTTTTTTCATTCGTATTGCCCGGCATGGCAGGGGCAGGTGGTAGGGGTGATATCCGGAGACCTTTTTACCGTTTCTCACGAAGGCCAGATAGATAAGATCAAATTGTACGGGATCGAGTCTCCCAAACGGGGACAGCCGTTTGGGGAGCACTCGGGGGCTCTGGCGTCGCACCTGGCTATGCAGAGGATGGTGGAAGTGACCCCTTTATTCAAGGGGTACGACGGAGTCGAAAATGCACTGGTCAGGATCGAGGGTTCCAAGGATTACCTTAACGTTCAGCTTATTACTCACGGGCTTGCATGGGTAAAGCCAAATGAGTGCAGCGCCCACATATGTGCTGAATGGAGAGGGCTGGAAAACCTCGCCAGGTCTAATGCCGTCGGGCTCTGGGCGGACCCCGTCCCGGTTCCCCCCTGGGAGTGGCAAAAGGAACAGAGGCTTAAGATTCGAGAACACAGTCAAAAACAGGAAAAGGCTGCTCAATGACTTCCCTTTCCTGCCTGGCTTTTTAGAACTTGATCAAAACACGCAAGGCTTCCCTCCAAGTGGTTCCCGGAACATAGAATAGTCATAAGGTCTAAAAGAGATGCAAACTGCTGTGCCAAAGAGGTTAACCGCCTCCAGCCCTCGGATTCGAGATGCATCGAGATTGGCGTCCGCGACGTTTCTCGAGGAAGACCATTTCCACCAGATACTGGCCCTTGAACGAAAGCGGGCCGAGCGATCCGGGGATACATCCCTGCTGGTCGCCATAGAAAATCCCAGTTTTGGCGGAAGTGAAGGGAACATAATCATCAGCCGGCTCGAATCTCTGCTGGAGTCAATTGTACGTGAGACCGACATCAAGGGATGGTACAAACTGGGTTGCATCATTGGGGTGATCTTTACGGAACTTGGTGACTCGGAGCTGCTCGAAGCAAGGAGAAAGATCCTGGCAAAGGTTTGCGAAGGACTAAAGGACACTCTCGATGAGAACCAGTTTTGGTCCACGGCAATCAGCAGTGAGTTTTTAACCCCCACGATTTCGCAGCCCAACAACGGGCATGTGCATTTGAAAATGGAGCCCGTTGCGGAACAATCCAACGGTCCTTCTCATCTGCAAACCTTTGGAGTGGTGAAGTTTGCCATCAGGCAAACATGGTTCTTGTTTTTTGCCGATTTTCTGTTTATCTCGGCAGCTCATTTCCTGGGCTTCCTGGTAATTCCAGAAAAGGCCGCGGGTCCCTATCTTTCATATCTACCCGCCTGCATTTTTTCAATTCTTCAGTTTGTACTGATACTTTATATTTTTGATCTATATAACATGGAAAGGATCTTCAATCCACGACAGACTACAGTTCGAATATTGACATCCTCATTTCCTGTTTTTGCTCTTTGCACAATTCTTTTTTTCTTTGTTCCTCAATGGCAGTACAACCGGCGTGCCCTGGCTTTTCAAATGATACTTGTACCTCTTTTCCTGCTTTTATGGCGAACCGTTTATTTTCGCTTATTCCAGTTTGCAAGAGGCAAATTACCCACTCTGGTAATCGGCTCAGACGAAACAGGCCAGACAGCCAGGCGTCTGCTGGGTTTGCCGGTCTCCTCACTGGGATTCGAGGGGTTTGTCACCGATGAGCTGGCCATACCGTCAGATGCGGATATTGCGTCTGAAATTTTGGGCACTACAAGAAAATTGTCCGAAATTATCGCCAGATACGGGATCAAGGTTATTGTGCTTGCAATCCCCAGGTCTCGGTCCAAAGGCATAATGCGCAGTATTCTCGAAGCCCGTCTGCTGGGCGTTGAAGTCCTGGATATGCCGCAGCTTTATCAGCGTCTTGCCGCCAAGATTCCCGTTCAGTACATTGAGGACCGGTGGTTGTTGTTCTCGGATGGTTTCAGTCTGCTCTCAAGAGGATACGTTCAGAAGATAAAACGCATTCTCGATGTGATTTTTTCGGCGCTCCTGCTCACTATTGCAGCGCCGTTGATAGTCATTACCACTATTGCAATTCGTCTTGATTCGCCCGGCCCGGTATTTTACAAGCAACAAAGGGTTGGGAAAAGGTGCAGGATCTTTACGGTTCATAAGTTTAGGTCCATGACCTATAATGCTGAGGAAAGTGGGGCCAAATGGGCTAAAAAAAGAGACCCGAGGGTGACAAGAGTAGGACGCCTCATTCGTTTCTGCCGCATCGACGAGATACCTCAAATATGGAATGTATTTATCGGCAACATGAGCCTGGTCGGCCCTCGGCCTGAGCGCCCCGAGTTTGTGAAAGTCCTGGATTCCCAGATTCCTTATTATGGTATCCGGCATACCGTGACCCCTGGAATTACCGGATGGGCTCAAATCAAATATCCCTATGGGGCTTCGATTGACGATGCGTCGCGAAAACTGGAATATGATCTTTATTATATAAAGAATATGTCCATATTATTGGACCTCAAGATCTTACTTCGGACCATCGGCGTAGTGCTCCTTGGCGAAGGGGCACGGTAGCCCTTCTGAATCGGGGGCATATTGAAATCTGCCATCTGCTCCTGGTTAGTGTATCCGCAAACGCTCCAGATTACCTCAATCGATGAATTAGGCTGGGTCCCTTGAGATATTTTCTGCTTACAATAGACATCGAAGACTGGTTTCAAGTCGAGAATTTCAGACCATATATCCCGCTGTCTCGCTGGTCGTCTTGTGAATCAAGGGTTGAGAGGAATACGCACCTGCTTCTGGATTTTCTGGACATGAGCGGATGTGCTGCCAACGGGGGAACATCTGTTTCGCCTTTGAGGGCTACTTTTTTCGTGCTTGGCTGGGTGGCCGAAAGGCTCCCTGGACTGGTAAGGCAGATTCAGGCAAGAGGTCATGAGGTTGCATCCCACGGGTACAATCATGTTTTGTGCAACCGGTGCTCGATTGAAGAACTGAGAAAAGACATCCTGGAGAGCAGGAAAATCCTCGAGGACATTCTGGGGTCGGCCGTCCTGGGATACCGGGCGCCGAGTTTTTCGATAAATGAGCAAGCCCTCGAGATACTCGAGGAATGTGGATACCTGTACGATTCGAGCTTCAATTCCTTTTCCGGCAACAACAGGCATGGAACGATCCGAATGTTCCCCAACGGAACAGATATCGTCCGCAAGACACTCCGGAATTTATATGAACTTCCCATAACCAACCTTGAAATGGGCGGATTTGCCGTGCCGGCGGGAGGCGGGGCCTACTTCAGACTTATGCCGGTGCGGGTTTTTGAAAAGATCGTCCAATCAGTTCTCAAGCGCCGCAATGCCTATCTTTTTTACATGCATCCATGGGAAGTCGATCCTGACCAGCCGAGATTAAAAGGGGTGCCGGGCTTTTCGAGGTTTCGGCATTATACGAATCTGGCAAGGACCCTGCCTCGGCTGCAGTTTCTTGTGAGCCGGCTGCGCGGCATTTCATTTGTGTCGTGCGGCGAATACCTGCGGAAGATGAGCGCGCGGTAAGGCCGCATCCATGGATGGGGGCACCTGGCGGTTTCAATCTCCGAGGCGTGAGGGTCGTCTTTGTCACATCCGGGCAACCACTCGTTTTCCCTGAATGCTACGAAAAATCTTCCTTTCCGGATCGGAAGCTGCTAGTGTTTTTCTTGGGTTTTTCTGAGGCTTTGGATGGCGGACATGCGCCACGGCAAAGGACATCTGACAGGTTTGGTCGCCAATGTATCTGGATTTCTACAAATTTAAGAAGGGCCCATTCCATATAACTCCGGACCCTGAGTTCCTGTTCCTCAGTGAAAGCCATAAGGAAGCTTCCGCATCCTTGATATACGGCATTGAGGAAAGGAAGGGATTTATCGCCATTACCGGTGAAATCGGGGTCGGGAAAACAACTATACTGCGCGCTTACTTGGAGGGCGCGGACCCTGAAAAACTGAAGGTAGTCTATATCTTCAACGCCGCGCTCTCATTTGAGAGCCTTCTCAAGCAAATTTTCAACGAACTTGGGCTTGCCGCGGAGCAGGGCGCAGGGGTGCCCGAGCTTGTAAACCAGCTTCACCGGTTTCTCATCGAAGAGTACAAGAATGACAGGAACGTTGCGCTCATAATCGACGAAGCCCAGAATATGCCCATTGAGACCCTCGAAAACCTGCGGATGCTCTCCAACCTGGAAACTTCCAAGGACAAGCTGGTTCAGATAGTAATGGTGGGGCAGCCGGAATTCGAACGAAAGTTGGAATTGACTGAACTCAGACAGCTCAAACAGCGGATCGCAATCCGCTGCCTTATAAAGCCTCTTAACCTGGAAGAAAGTCTTGCCTATATACAGCACCGCCTCATGAGGGGCTCTTCTTTTCATAACCAGGTCTTCACGAAAGGCGCCCTCAAAAGAATCCTTGATGAGGCCAAGGGCTTTCCGCGTCTGATAAACATACTGTGTGATAATGCCCTGATTACGGGATTTGGCTATCAGTGCAACCCTGTGACTGAAAAAATCGCAAAAGAGGTAATATCCGATTTTAGAGGTCGGAAGTTGCGCAGGATTTCCAGGAGAGTGTGGCCGGTGGCCGCCGTTGTCTGTATCGGTATTATTTCGGTTGGTCTTTTCTTTACGAAGCCTCTTGAGAACCGAATGGGAAGTGAAGCCACACAGAAGAAGATAAAATCGGTCCCGCTTCCAGCCACGGCAGTGAATCTTTCGGTTCCGCAAGGGGAGCCTGTCAGCGACAAAACATCCGACGTGCGGCAACAGACTTCCAAATTCGAGCCCCCTCCTCCCAAAGAAATTGAATCGATCCCTGGAAATGACCCACTCCCCCCTCCCGCGAAACAACCTTTAATAGAAAAACCTGTCGGAAAAATTGCCGACGTTCCGAAAGAGGAACCCGCCGAAAAAATTGCCGACGTTCCGAAACAGGAACCCGCCGAGAAAATTGTGGACGTTTCGAAACAGGCGCCAATACCAACCATGGCGCCCCCTGACCAGCCGGAAGAAAAAGAAAGGGTCATAGCGGCGGCAAGGACCGTTATAAGAGGGGACAGTGTCTCGCAGATCCTGGTGGATATTTACGGCTACTGCGATCCTGAGCTGATCCAGTTATTCAGGGACGCCAACCCGCAAATCAAAGACCTGAACAGAATTGCAGTAGGTGCACAACTCCAGTTGCCACGGTTGAGTTCGCCAAAACCTCGCCCCAGGTGAGACGCCGGCCATCGTGCTTGCCGGCCCCAACAGGTTGGCGGACTCTGATCCTCCGATATGATTCGACGCAATAACCTGCCGTATTAATAGAGATATTTGAAATATGGACGATATCGGCCACCCTATGTATCCCCCGCCGATTAGTCCTTTACACGGCGGCATCTGTTCTATATAAGTGTGACGATCAAAAATATCTTTATAATGTTCTTTTTTTCGCCGATTTCATTTGTAATTGAGTTGATGTGGTCTTATTTTCCCTTTCGGCAGCCTTCGCAAAAAAGTAATACGCCCTAAAGGCGCCGAAATAGCGAAGCGGCGACGGTGTTGGGGGGCAAAGGTTTGATTTTAAGGTCGAAATCGGGTAGTAATTTTTCCCGGACCAAGAGAAGACATTGATCGATGAAGGCCAGGGGGATTTGAGTCGCGCAAAGCTGCAGCCAACCGCAACATTTCTGAAAAGTTGGGATTATGAAAACAACGAAGCAATGGGGCCTCTGTTTGGTTTTGGTATTTTTGGTTCTGTCATGCAACAAACAGCAAGTCTTTAACACTACTCCTCTCGGGGCCCCCGGCACCATTGCTCCCCCCGTCGAGGAAGAATACAAGATCAATGTCGGCGACAAGCTGTCCATAAAACTGTTCTATAATCCAGAATTAAATCAGGAAGTTGTCGTTCGACCCGACGGACGCATAACTCTTCAGCTCGTAAATGAGGTCAAAGTCTTAAGACTGACCCCCGGCAAGGTTTCCGAGGTTCTGACCGAGAATTACGCCAAATACCTTGCGCAGCCACCGGAAGTCACTGTAATAGTGAATAGTTTCGCCGGGCAGAAAGTCTTCGTGGGTGGAGAAGTCGCCAAGCCCGGGCAAACGGAACTGAATGGGCCCACGACTGTGTTGGGGGCCATCGTCTCGGCAGGCAGCTTCAAGGATGGCGGGGACCGAAACAAGGTTATCCTTGTGCGCAAGGACGAAAACGATAAACCTATCTACATGTGCCTGGATATAGAGAAAGCCATGAAGGGCATCGATCCGAGCCAGGATGTTTACCTGCAGGGTTACGACATTGTCTTGGTCCCGCGTTCGGGCATCGCCGATGTCGATCTCTGGATGGACCAGTATATAGGGCACACCATCAGCTATTTTTCCCCATTCGCATATGCCTTTATCGGCAGGTAGAACAATCGGCTTTGCCGTTTGATACTGTGCGGTCTGTACAATCTGTTTTTTGGTTCTATCCTTACAAGACAATTAAATTGAGGTACGGCAATGAATCAAATCGTTCCCGTTAGACGGGCCAATGGTATTGTCCCCGGTTTTCCGGCTCAGGCCGGCCGGGCCGTTTCCGCAGGCGACATGGGGCCTCGCGACATTCTGAGCACCATATTCAAACACAAACTGATGATTCTTGTCTCTTTTGTCATTATCACCGGTGTGTGTTGCGCCTCCGTCATTTTTTATCTAAAGTTTCTCTACAATCCGGTCTATGAGGCCAAGTCGCTCATATTGGTCAAACCGGGATGGGAAAGTCAGGATATAGACCTTACGCTGAATCGGCGGCAGGCCAACGTCAACAATCCGGAATTGCTGGCCACCGAGGTCCGCATCCTGCAGTCCCGGGAGTTGGCGGAAAAGATAGTGAATTCGATGAAGCCCGAAGGGATTTTCCCAAATCTGGAACAAAGCGGCAGCGAGGGGGTGCCCGTTACTGGAACCGCCCTCTATCTATTCCAGCAGAGTTTATCTGTCAAAGGCTCCGGCGGAAACATTGTGGAAGCCTCTTTTAAGGGGCCCAATCCTGCAATAGCTGCAAGGGCCGTGAACGAACTGGTCGATTATTACATCGACAAACGCGGCGATACATATAGAAATCCGAAAGCTTTTCTGTTCCTGGAGCGAAAGACTGAAGAGTACAGGCAAATGCTGGCGGAGGCGGAAAGCGGGCTTAAAGCTTTCCAGGACCAGTCCAAAATAATTTCGTTCGAAGAGCAGCGTGGTTTTCTGCTCAATCGGCAGAGGCAACTGGTGGCCGATCGCTTTGATAATGAAAACAAAATGGCCCAGGTCCAGGAAAAGATCTCCGAACTCGAAAAGCAGTTACCCAATATCCAAAAGACCTCGATCGTCGCGGCCGAGAATATGTCGTCCCTCGACAACCGCCTTTTTACACTCGAGCTTCAGGAAAAGGAACTCCTGTCAAAGTACAAGGAAGACAATCGTTTCATCACCAACATTCGCGAACAGATCCAGATGGTTAAAGATCATCTCAAGAGTTCGCGCGGCCCGGGTATGAAGCAGGCGCCTGTAGATCCCGCCTATCAGGATATGCAGAAGCAGATTCTGCAAAGCAAAGCCGAGCACAGTGCGCTCAAGATCAAGGCAAAAGGTCTGGATGAGCAGATAAAAGATATGGCGGTGACAATTACCGCTTTCGAAGCTCAAGAGTCCAAGTATAAACAGCTGACTCGCAACGTTGCGGATAATGAAGAGAAGTACAAAACTTATCTTTCCAAATTGGAGGAAGCCCGCATACATGATGAGCTCGACAGGCAGAAAATGACCAATGTGAGTGTTCTGGAGCCTGCATCAATACCTGTAATACCTAACAATCGCCCACTGCCTTTAGTTGTATATGTTTTAATATCAGTGTTGCTTGGACTTGCAGGCAGCATCGGTCTTGCTTTTTCCATGGAAATCATGAGTCCCGGCATGAGTACCCCGACCCAGGCCGAAAGGCGTCTTGAGTTGCCGGTGCTTGCTGTCATCGGGTGCAAGTAATGTCCGGATCGAATGCCGCTCATCGATTGTCGACTGCGGATTTGAAGGTAAATCATCAACAGGTATTCAATACCATAGGAAGTTCCAACACACACCGTTCGAGGTGAATTATGAGTAAAATTTATGAGGCCTTGCAACAGGCTCACAGGGAAAAGAAAACGAGCGGAAAAAGCGTCGAAGTCATCATGCCCCTGGACCTCGCCCACGATGAAGGAGTGGAAATGGGCCAGGAGATGTACAGTCTTTACAAGGTAATCGAGGCCATGCTTCCGGACAATGGCAAACGTGTGCTCCAGTTCATGGGATCGCGCCCAGGTGAAGGGACATCGACTGTCGTAAGGGAATTCGCGCGGATTGCTGCCGATCGTATAGGCCGTTCAGTGCTGTTGATGGATGCCGACCGCTTCCAGGGGACCCAGTCACGGTACTATTCGATTGCGTCACAATGCAGCTGGATCGATGTGCTCCAGGGATCGGGAGATCTGGGGGGTGCCATTCACCGGGTGGGTGAATCGGAACTATTCGTTTCTCCGTCATGTAACTCCAGTGTCCCCACGCCGGAGCTTTTCAATTCGCCTCGATTCGAGGGGTTTTGGGGAAACCTCAGGACGAAATTTGATCTGGTGCTTATCGATTCTCCGCCCTTGACGGTCTCACCTGATGCCTTGGCGCTGGCCTCGAAGGTGGATGGGGTGGTCCTGGTCGTGGAGGCGGAAAAGACCAAATGGCGCACGGTCAGATATGTCAGGGAGCGAATAGAACGGGTAGGCGGCAACATCCTGGGGATCGTGTTTAACAAGAGGCGCTATTATATCCCTCAATCCATTTATAAATACCTGTAGGCACACCCTGGGCAAGCATTCCGGTCAGGGACTCGGAATCTTCGGCAAGTAAAATCGTCAAGGCTTTGTCGAGTCGTTCTATCCAACTTTCATCGAAGTTATTGCCAATGCCATAATGGCATTGCAGTATCAAGTTCATCTTAAATGACCATATTTATATTCAAAGCAGTGTTTTGCTTATGCTTGCTGGCGCTTTTTTATGTCTATGCCGGCTATCCAGCCCTGGTTTTCGTGCTTGGCATAATCAGGAACAGGAGGGTGGCGAAGTCCGCCTTCGAGCCGGCCGTATCGATTCTGATCGCTGCCTACAATGAGGAAAACAGCATCGGGCCCACACTGAAAAACAAGCTTGAGCTTGACTACCCAAAAGATAAACTGGAAATCATCGTAATCTCCGATGGCTCAACCGATGGGACGGATAAAATAGCGAGCGGATTCGCAGCCTCGGGTGTAAGGCTCATAAGGCAGGAACCGAGGGCCGGAAAGACTGCCGGACTCAATAAAGCCGCCGAGGCGGCGCGGGGAGAAATCCTTGTCTTCTCTGATGCGAACTCGATTTTTGAAGCAGACGCCCTGAGCAGGCTGGTTGCTAATTTCAAGGACCGCACGGTTGGGTACGTCACCGGCAAAATGGTATACTCGAGTCCCGGCGCAGGCGAGCGCGGCTACGGCTGCAGCGCGTACATGCGATATGAGAATTTCCTGCGGGTTCATGAAACGAAAGCTGGATCGGTTGTAGGGGTCAACGGCGGAATCGATGCAGTGCGAAAAAACCTCTACGATCCAATGAAGCCTGACCAATTGCCCGATTTCGTGCTGCCCCTGAAAACTGTCGAAAAGGGGTTCCGCGTGGTCTACGAGCCTTGTGCTCTTTTGAAAGAAGAGTCCCTTAAATCATCCTCGGACGAATACAGAATGCGTGTCAGGGTATCGCTCCGCGCCTTGTGGGCCTTGTATGACATGAAGCATCTGCTCGGTTTGGGAAAAGACATGATCTATGCCTGGCAGCTCTGGTCTCACAAGGTGTTGAGGTATGGGGCTTTTGTTTTCATGATCGGCCTTTACATGGCAAACCTGGCACTCTGGTCCGCCGGTCCGCTATACAAAGTGTATTTTGTGATTCAGAATGCAATGTATTTGGGGGCAATTGCATCGGCTTTTCTGGCAAAAATCGATATTGATCAAAAATACCTATATTTGTTCAAATATTTTTTCCTGTTGAATCTTGCTTCAGCTCACGCATTCTTTAAATTTTTGCTCGGACGAAAACAGGTAGTCTGGACCCCCAGGAAGGGTTAATGCCCTTTGTGTCCAGGTGATATGCATTGCCCGATGGTTAGCCTCATGGGAAAGTCATCGGTGCATTTTCCCGATGAAAATGCATAAGTGTCACAAATAATCAACATTTCATCCTGATAAATTTTTCGAATGCTGAAACGCGCATTCAAACGTGAGGAAAAATAATGCCAAGAAAAATCCTGATTACCGGAAACATGGGTTACATTGGGCCGGTCCTTGTGAAACATCTTCGTAAGACGGTCCCCGAGGCGGTTCTGATAGGGCTGGATACAGGATATTTCGCGAACTGCGTAACCGGTTCGGATATCCTTCCTGAATGCAGGGTAGATCTGCAGTGCTTCGCCGATATGAGACGGTTTCCAGAAGATATTCTTAACGGCGTAGATGCGGTAGTTCATCTGGCCGGAATCTCGAACGATCCTATAGGAAACCTGTTTGAGCAGGTAACCTTTGACATCAATCACCGAGCTAGTGTGAATCTGGCTGGCAAAGCGAAAGCCAGGGGGGTCGGCTCATTCGTCTTCGCTTCGAGCTGCAGCGTCTATGGGGCGGCGGATGATGCGGCGAGAACGGAAGAATCCCCGCTAAATCCGCTCACCGCTTATGCCAAGTCGAAGCTGCTAACCGAAGGCGATTTGCATACGATGGCCGATGGCGCCTTCAAAGTGACGAGCCTAAGGTTTTCGACCGCTTGTGGAATGAGCGACAGACTGAGGCTGGACCTGGTGCTCAACGACTTTGTGGCCGGAGCGCTGGCTTCCGGACGGATAACGATCCTGAGCGACGGGACGCCGTGGCGTCCGTTGATAGACGTGAAGGATATGGCGCGCGCCATGGAATGGGCCATAGGGAGAAGCCCGGCTGAGGGCGGGGATTTTCTCGCCGTCAATGTCGGATCGAACGGACGCAACTACCAGGTGAAGGAACTGGCCGAGGCGGTGGCCTCCGTCATCGAGGGTGTCGATATTTCCATAAACAAGGATGCGCAACCCGATAAGAGGTCTTACCGAGTGAGCTTCGAACTTTTCAACCGGCTCGCGCCGGCGCCGGATCACCAGCCGCAGGTCGATCTCAGGCGCTCGATACAAGAGCTGAAAGAGGGATTGGAGTCCATCGGCTTTAGCAACCCCGACTTCCGAAATTCGGACTATATGAGGCTCAAGGTGCTCTCGAGGCTCCTGGAGAAGGGACTGATCGACACAGACCTCAATTGGAAAAGTGCTTAACGGGTCCGCCTGCCGCCATGACGGGCCTTCCGAATCTGTCGGGCGGCAGGGAAAATTGAGGATTTGTCTGAAGATATGTATTGTTTCTGATTGTGTATCGGGAGAAGGAAGATGTCTGATGGTAATGGTGAGGATCAGCCGAGTTGCAGGTTTTGTGGTTCGCCGTTGCGCCACACTTTCGTCGATCTGGGAATGTCGCCTCCCTGTGAAAGTTATCTGAAACCGGAACAGTTAAATGAAATGGAGCCTTTTTATCCGCTTCACGTTTATGTGTGCGAACGCTGTTTCCTGGTTCAGCTGGAACAATTCATGAGCCCGGAGGCGATCTTCAGCGAGTACGCCTATTTTTCCTCGTATTCGGATACTTGGTTGCAACACGCCAGCTCTTATACCGAGATGGCGGTGGAGCGCTTCGGGTTGAGCGGCCGCAGCCAGGTGGTCGAGCTGGCGAGCAATGACGGCTACCTGCTTCAATATTTTGTCCGGAAAGGGATCCCGGTCCTGGGCATCGAACCTGCGGCAAACGTGGCCCAAAGCGCAGTTGAAAAGGGTGTCCCCACGCTTGTCAGGTTTTTTGGGGAGGAACTGGCCCGGGAACTGGCCGGCGGGGCAAAGAGGGCTGATCTGCTCATAGGCAACAACGTCTTGGCCCAGGTGCCCGACCTTAACGATTTTATGAAAGGCATGAAAATATTTCTGAAGCCGGGGGGCATCATCACCATGGAATTCCCCCACCTGATGAGGCTGACGGAGGAAAATCAGTTTGACACCATATACCATGAACATTTCTCCTATTTTTCCTTTTTCTCGGTGGAGAAGATCTTTTCCTTCCATGGCTTGAAGGTATTCGACGTGGAAGAGCTTGCCACGCATGGCGGTTCATTGAGGATCTTTGCCTGCCACGGTAACGACACGTCCAGGGTTGCAGGAGGGCGGGTCATTGAGCTGCGGGAGCGGGAACTGGCCGCCGGGATCGCCGACCTGGGGTTTTATGCTTCATTTACCGAGCGGGTAAAAAACACTAAGAGATTGCTTCTGTCCTTTCTTATCGAGGCCAAGCAACAGGGCAGGTCGATAGCCGGCTACGGCGCTCCCGGCAAGGGCAATACGCTGCTCAACTACTGTGGCATTCGCACCGACTTCATCGATTACACGGTTGACCGCAATCCTTATAAACAGGGTAAATATCTGCCCGGGACCCACATCCCGATCTTTCATCCGGATAAAGTCCTGGAAACACGCCCTGACTACCTCTTTATTTTGCCTTGGAATTTCAAGGACGAAATCATAAAACAGATGTCGTGCATACGAGACTGGGGTGGGCAGTTCGTCGTGCCCATTCCCGAGGCCAGGGTATTCTGATGATTTTTACTGAAACAAAACTTCAAGGCGCCTTTTGCCTTGAAATAGAGCGGCTGGAGGACGAACGCGGGTTTTTCGCAAGGTCCTGGTGCCGGCGCGAGTTCGAAGCCTGTGGTCTGGACCCCGGGCTTGTCCAGTGCAACATATCGTTCAATTTGAAAGCGGGCACATTGCGGGGGATGCACTACCAGGTCAAGCCTTTTGAAGAAGCCAAGCTTATACGATGTACAAGGGGCGCAATACATGATGTGATCGTGGACCTGCGCCCCGATTCCCCCGCTTTCGGGCAATACGACAGCTTCCTTCTGACCTCGGAAAACAGGCGGATGCTTTTCGTTCCCAAATCATTTGCCCACGGGTTTCTGACATTGGAAGATGAAACCGAGGTTTCTTACCAGATGTCGGAGTTCTATGTCCCTGAACATGCCAGGGGGTTCAGATGGAATGATCCGAGGTTCGGCATCAAATGGCCCGGCGAGATAAAAGTCATCTCGGAGAGGGACAGGAATTACCCTGATTTCACACTGTGACGAAAAACAGGCGGCCTTGTCCATGTGTTCAGACTTTCGGGTAACCGAAGGGACCGGCTCGGAAATGCATGCGCTTATATCCGAACTCTATCCCATTTGCCGGAGCATAACCGGCAATGGGTTCCGCAGGACGATGGAAATTATACGCAAACACATTCCCATCGAAATTTGCGAGGTGCCCACGGGAACGCGGGTGTTTGACTGGGTAGTCCCGAAGGAGTGGAACATCAGGGATGCATATGTAAAAAACTCAAAGGGCGAAAAAGTAATAGACTTTCAAAAATCCAATCTGCACGTAGTCAATTACAGCACCCCGGTTAACGGCGGATTTTCGTTGAGCGAGCTGAAAAACCACCTTTTCACGATTCCCGAACATCCCGGCTGGGTCCCTTACAGAACCAGCTATTATAAGGAGGACTGGGGTTTTTGCCTCAGCCACGACGAGTACTCGAAACTCGAGGACGGGGTTTACGAGGTCTTCATCGATTCCACCCTCGAAGACGGACATCTCACCTACGGCGAGTTGTGCCTTCCGGGAGAGCGTTCGGACGAAGTGCTGCTCTCATGTCATGCCTGCCACCCATCGCTTTGTAACGACAATCTATCGGGGGTAAGCCTGTTGACATTCGCAGCCGGGGCAATCGCTTCGCTTCCACGCAAATACACTTACAGGTTTCTGTTCATCCCGGGAACGATCGGGGCCATTACCTGGCTTTGCCTGAACGGGGAAAAAGCCTCCAAAGTCAGGCATGGGATCGTTGTGACGGGCGTCGGCGACGCCGGACCGCTCACGTATAAGAAAAGCAGGCGTGGCGCCGCTGAGATTGATCGGACGGCAGTCCAGGTCTTGAAAGACTCTTGCAGGGACTACAAAATAGTCGATTTTTCACCCTACGGCTACGATGAGCGGCAGTACTGTTCGCCAGGGTTCAACCTTCCTGTCGGGCGGTTGTCGAGAACGCCTTACGGCGAATATCCGGAATATCATACCTCGGCTGACAACCTGGAGTTCATTCGAGCCCAAGATCTGGAAGGTTCCTTCTCGGTTCTCATGGAGATCCTGTTCGCCCTGGAGAACAACGGTACCTACCTCAGCACGAACCTAAAATGCGAACCCAATCTGGGCAAACGGGGCCTCTACTCCTCATTCGGCCCCGAACAGCTTGCAATGCTTTGGGTGATGAACCTTTCCGATGGTCAAAATGATTTGCTCGATATTGTCGAACGATCCGGAATGGGTTTCCGGGATGTTCTTCGAGCTGCAAATCTCCTCGCCGAAAACGGTCTTCTCGAAAACAGGGCGAGCGCCTGCTCACCAATAAACCAATCCAGCCCACAGGCGCAGGGGCCGACGGAGGGAAAATGAGAATCAATGATCTTGCCGGTGTCTCATACGGCGTTTCCGGATGGATACGAGAGAGTTAGTGTCCTAACCTGTTGTTTCCTCTTCGTTTTCTGCGCCTATGCGGTGAACGCTTTCGATCTCCGATCATTCTTGTTCGCTGCTAACATTTGGTTTTTCCAAATTCCGGCAGGCATTTTTCTGTAACCTCTTGTTTCCTTTGCGTTCTCTGCGTATCCGCGGTGAACGATCTTTGGAGAGATGAGATGAAAGTGGTCTTGTTTTGCGGCGGTCTCGGAACCAGGCTGGGGAAGCTTTCGGATAACGTTCCCAAACCTATGGTGACTATCGGTTATCGGCCGATTTTGTGGCATCTCATGAAGTATTATGCGCACTTCGGACACAAGGAATTCATTCTTTGCCTGGGGTACAAGGCAGACAAAATCAAGGACTATTTTCTAAACTATAACGAGTATCTATCCAACGATTTCACTTTATGCAACGGTGGGAAAAAATTGCACCTGGAAAACGGTGATATAACCGATTGGAAGATCACCTTTGTTGACACTGGTCTTAAATCCAATATTGGAGAAAGACTGGTAAAAGTGAAGAAATACCTGGAAGGGGAGGAAATGTTCCTCGCCAATTATGCCGATGGCTTGACGGACCTGGATTTCAATGAACAGTTAGAGTTCTTCAACAGAAGCGGCAAGACGGCCTGCTTCATGTGTTCAAAGCCATCACAGTCTTTCCATGTTGTCAGACTGGCGGATAACAACCTTGTGACAGAATTAAAGTACGTTAGAGACTCCGATGTGATCATTAATGCCGGCTTTTTCATATTCAAACGAGAGATTTTTGACTACATAAAAGATGGTGAAGAACTTGTCATGGAGCCTTTTGAAAGGCTTATGAAATGTGGAGAGCTGATTGGATTTCGCTATGACGGTTACTGGTGCATGGACACATTCAAAGAGCACCAGGAATTAAATGACCGGTACAATAATGGCAATTCGCCCTGGGAAGTTTGGAAATGTCCTGCGGTGAAATAGAATGCGGGGTACAGGAACGTGTTTAAATTTAAGTTTCAGATTCCAGTCGATGGCAAATTAAACATTCTTTGTATGGGAGCGCATAGCGACGATATAGAGATAGGATGTGGCGGGACGATCCTGAGGTTATTGAGAGAGTACCCTGACGCAAGCGTGCATTGGGTAGTATTTGGAGCTGATGATACCAGAACGATGGAGGCGCGTAAAAGCGCTGATTTATTCCTGGAGAAGGCAAAGCATAAAACTGTAGTCGTCAAGAACTATAGGGACGGTTTTTTCCCATATATCGGTGCGGATATAAAAGATTATTTTGAACTACTAAAAAGAGAAGTCAATCCAAATATTATTTTTACCCACTACAGATATGATCTGCATCAGGACCATCGATTGATATGCGAGCTAACCTGGAATACATTCAGAGATCATCTGATTCTGGAATACGAGATTATGAAGTACGATGGCGACTTGGGAAATCCGAATTATTTCGTTCATTTAAACGAAGAGACATGCGCGACGAAGCTGGAATATATAAAAAAATGTTTCACGACACAGCTCAACAGAAGCTGGTTTGCCGATGATGCATTTTATGCCCTTCTGAGGCTGCGCGGGATCGAGTCCTGCGCATCGGACAAATACTCTGAAGCCTTTTACTGCAGAAAGATAATTGTGTGATCATAAGTTCAGGACCTCTAAGCGGGTGGCTGGTCCATTGGACTGCACCGCAAAGAGGTCGCTGCTCCAGACGGCCGAAAACTGGTGAAAGAAAGGAAAAGGATACGAACCATGGTTCAGCTTCAAAAGCCTCAATGGGTTTACTTTGCCGGCAAAATTCGTCCTTGGGATGAAGCGGTCCTACACGTATCGTGCGAGGCTGTTACTCGCGGCCTCAATGTTTTCGAAGGGCTCAAGGGATATTGGCAGGAAGACGGGGTAAACTTCGGGATAGTCGCAATGCCCCGGCATTTTGCCAGGCTCCAGCGCTCGGCGCGCCTTCTTCATATTCCCTGCCCCGTCAACTACGAACAGTTTGAGGCAGCATGCCATGATTTGATCCGGGCATTATACGAGCCAAGCCGCGACATGTGGGTTCGTGCCACCCTCTATGTTATCGAGGGACATTGGGGAGAGGGGACGGTGGCGGACCTGGTGCTGACCGCCTACCATACTCCAAAGACCGCTCCCGCGCCCATAGACATCGGGGTGAGCACCTGGCAGCGGGCCTCAGATGTGACAGTGCCTCCCCGCGTAAAGACCAGTACGAACTATCAGGTAGCACGTCTGGCCAGAATCGAGGGGCGCAAGCGCGGCTACTCAGAGATGATTTTGCTGAACCAGTGGGGGCGCGTGGCCGAGGGGACCGGATCATGCGTCATGATGGTTCGCGACGGCAAGGTGGTGACGCCGCCTGCTTCCGAGGGTGCGCTGGAAAGTATTACCACACAGATCATTTCCGATATCTGCGAATCGCTCGGCATCGAAGTGATCAGAAGGCCAATCGACCGGACAGAGCTATATATCGCGGAGGAGATATGCCTTGCGGGGACCCTGGCCGAAATCGTCCCGGTGCAAAATATCGATGACTACGCCCTCCCGGCTGAATCGCCGATATTCAAAAAGGTATCGGCAAAATTTTGGGATGTGGTGCGAGGGGTCGAAAAACATCCGGCGGTCGATCTTTCGATGATCGATCGAGCGCCGCAAGGCTTACCCGACATGGGAAGAGTGCGTTGATCGAGCTTTGAAAGAATGTGACAAAAGGCGGGCTGTCGACAGGGAGGCGTTTTAATTTGGCTCAGAAAGGTTCAAGGCGCCGAAAAGGGCATTTTCGCGTAGGCATGGTCAGTCCTTACACCGGCTGCAACCTTGGAGACGCGGCAATTATCGAGTCGGCTCGAAAGCAACTGCTTGGCCGATTTGGGGACGCGGAGTTCATATTGCTGGTGCTCGATCCCGCGAATGTCCGAGAAATACATGGCGTAGACGCATTTGAGTTGTCCGCCTCGTGGCGCAAATTTAGCTCCACACCCCCAGGTGCGGAATCGTCCTCGTTCCAGGATGGCACGGGGTCTTCTCGCCATCGTGTGCGGGTTGTACTCAAGAGGATTGGCGGCCGCGTTCCCTTTGCCCTGCCGGTTTACAGACGCCTCCGCGGCGGCCTTCAACAAATCAGGGCCGAAGCCGGCCACATTCTCGATGCCCGACGGATAGTTCGAAATCTTGATGTTCTGTTGATCGCCGGAGGCGGCCAGTTCGATGATGAGTTTGGGGGGACATGGGGCCATCCTTACTCAATGTTTAAGTGGGTGAGACTGGCTCATAGTCAGCGTGTGCCTGTTTTTATGGTCGGTGTAGGCGTTGACTGCCTTCGTTATAGCCTTAGCGGCTGGTTTTTGCGCCATGCGATGGCAATCGCCCGTCGGGTCTCGCTGCGCGACTCCGGGTCCATGGAGGCCTTGCGCAAGCTGGGGATTCGACGAGAACTTGTCCTCTGCCCGGATTTGGCATTCGGCCTGCTAAATTCGACCGGCAACGAGAAAATTGAAGCCACACGCTCAGCGCAAGATTTTACGATCGGCCTGAGCCCTATTGCCTTTGGACTTCCGGGCAGCTGGCCTATTGCAAGAGAGAAATCTTTCGATCGGTACTGGCGTGAATTACAGGCGTTGACCTACTCTCTTATCAAGGACAACCATTTCGTAAGGCTCTTCGCTACGGATGGACCGGATTATCCTTTAGCGCAGATGTTGTACGAGCAGGTTGCTGCTGCTTCGGCCGGCAGGGACCGGATTCAACTATTGCCGCCGCTAAACCTCCCCGATCTCATGGCTGCTCTTCGAACCTTCGATGCGGTCGTCGCGAGCCGGCTGCATGGGGTGCTCCTCAGCCACATCAGCAGGACGCCGGTTTTGGCCATCTCGTACCGCAGGAAAGTACGGGCCCAGATGGAGGACATGGGGCATGAACGTTTTTGTCTGGACTTCGAGACCTTCGCAGCGCCCGAGGCGCAGCGATGCATGATGGAACTTCTGGCGGAGCGCGGCGGGCTGGTCTCACAACTCGGCCGTGCATGCGGCAGCAGGTGCAAGGCCGTGGGCAATGAGTTCGAGGCTGTTTGTGCAGGCCTCGCATTAAGTCCGGGATGAGTCAGGGTGCCGGGCCTTTTATACAATGGATTGATCGACCAAACGATAAGACGGCCATTATGCCCGTTTTCGGATAAGGAGACTCTATGATCAAGGAAATTAGAGAGTTGCTGGGATACAGAGAACTCATCTATGCTATCACCTGGAAAGATATCAAAATAAAATACAAACAGTCCATTATGGGCGTAATGTGGGCCATTTTTATGCCGGCCCTCGTCGTCTCTGCGGGTGCCCTTGTCAAATTCGCTTTTTCAAGGCTCTCAGGTACGCCTCTCGGATTGTCACAGATCGCAACGGTCTCCGTTAAGGCAATCCCATGGTCGTTTTTCATTTCCTCCCTGCGATTCGGGACCAACTGTTTGACTGCAAACGTCAATCTGGTCACCAAGATCTATTTTCCGAATGAAGTTTTTCCCATTTCCGCCGTCCTGTCACAACTATTCGATCTGGGCATAGCCGCACTTGTACTGTGTGTCCTTCTTGCCGTCGCCGGGATCGGGTGGAGCATCTACCTGCTCTGGGTCCCCATTCTGATGGGCCTTCTGGTCCTCCTGGCAATAGCTTCAGTGCTGCTGCTGTCCGCGGCGAATCTTTTCTTTCGAGACGTCAAATACATCGTTGAAGTGATCGTCACGTTTGCGATCTTCTTCACCCCGGTATTCTACGAAGCCGACTTCATGGGGGCGACGTGGAAACCCATCATCCTGCTGAACCCGGTGGCCCCGATCCTTGAGGGGTTTAACGCTTGCATCGTGTTGAGACAAATGCCGGAGATGGCGTGGATAGCATACAGCGCAACAGTTGCCGTCACGCTGTTTCTTTTGAGCTTCAGATTTTTTAAGAAAATGGAACCTGCTTTCGCCGAGAACATATAGGAATCGATATGTCCCAAACAGCCATCGCACTAAATCACGTTCATAAAAAGTTCAAAAGGGGAGAACTCCACGATAGTCTGCGGGACTTGATCCCGAGCCTGACGAGGAGGTTTTTTAACAGAAAAGATAATGATTCCCTTCGCCCGAAGGAATTTTGGTCGTTACATGACGTTTCGTTCGAGATTCACAAAGGCGAATCATTCGGGGTAATCGGCCATAATGGGGCTGGAAAGAGCACAATGTTGAAGCTTCTAAGCGGCATCATGAAACCTACCATGGGCACGCTGGAAGTGTATGGAAGACTGTCGGCCCTGATCGAGATAGGCGCCGGTTTCCATCCGGACCTGACGGGAAGGGAAAACATTTTTTTGAACGGAATTATCCTTGGAATGACCAAGGGGGAAATAAGACGCAAGTTCGATGAAATTGTCGATTTCTCGGGTCTGGAAGCACTCATTGATACGCCGGTCAAGAGATACTCGTCAGGGGAGTACGCCAGGCTGGGTTTTGCGGTTGCGGCTCACCTGGAGCCGGATATCCTGGTAGTGGACGAAGTTCTCAGTGTAGGCGACCTGATGTTTCAAAAAAAGTGCGCCGAAAAGATGAAATCGATTCTCAGGAGCGGAGCAACATTGATCTTCGTATCCCATAATTTGAGGGCAGTTACCGATCTGTGCAAACGATGCATTCTTCTCGATCACGGCAAAATGATCAAAGACGGACCAGCCGGCGAAGTCACCCGATATTATATGAATCCTGACCAAGGAGCCATGGCAGCACATGATGGGAAAGAGGCCTACCTTTCCAGTGTGATTCTTAAGGGGGGGAATGGTAGCGGCTTTCTGTTCGACACCGGTGATAAGGCTTTTCTGGAGATTGAAGTCACGGGAAAGGCGAGTTGTGAAAAATTATCGGTAACGGTTGTATTGGAAGATAGTGACTATAACTTTGTTTTTGCCTCCTCAACCCAGGGCCTCAATAATACAACATTTTCTTTGGAGCCTGGTGAAAAGAAAAAAGTCATTTTTGAGTTGAATCTTCACCTCGCACCTGGAACTTATCATATCGGCACACACATTTACAGATATGATATTGAGAAAATGTTCGATTCGCGGAACCCTTTCGCAGCGTTTCAAGTAAGATCCGATACGAAGGATATAAGGGGTATTGCAAATTTATACCCAACAGCGACCATTGAGTAAACAAGCAGGAAAACACATACAAAGGCACAAATATGTTCGGATTATGCTGGGCAAAAAGTACAGGCGAGAGATTCTTGAGAGAAAGAGCTGCCATTGTGCAGGGATTAAGAATAAAAATTTATGAAGACTGGCAGCCTGAGTTGGATGAGGTCCTTGAGTACTTGCCTGAGGCAGACATCTTGCCGCATGAACTGTTCCGTTTGTTAATGAAGCTGCCAAACCCTGGAAGGAAACAAATCATCCTGGTAACGGAACGAGGAGAACCGGTGGCTCTGGCTGGTGTCAGGAACAGGTGGGGTTTCTGGGAACCGGTGACTCAGTGGATTGTTCCCGGGGTGCTTTTCCCTGTAAAAGAAGGGCGCCTCAGCCGCGTATTGCCGGCCCTCGGCCTTCATCTATATGTGGGATGGTGGAGATGGCCCGGGCCGCCGCCAATGACTAAGTGGACGGGGCGAGTCGAATCACACCCCGCTTACGGTATGTCATGTTCTGAGGATTTTGAGGTTCATTGGCGTAAGTCGAGCCTCCTGAAAAATATAAGAACGACAGGAAACCGCTGTAGAGGGTTCGAACTGAAGGTCAACAAGGCGAATTCCACTGAATGGATCATAAGGAATTGGGACCAAAAATGGCGCGGCGCTCAGGGAATTGGGCAAGGTCCGGACGTGACTGAGAAACTTTTGACAGCGGAATACCTGCAAAAAAAGGGATTGTATTATTCACTGTTGCTGCTTGACCGGGACGAACCCGTTGCAGGAGGCACGTATCTAATTCACCGCAATGAGGTAGTGGCTCATTGCTCCTATCGCAATCCTAAATACGACTGGCACGGAGGAATGAATCGTCTTTTGGAGATGCAGTTTTTCTGGGCCAGGGATATGGGCTTCGATGGAATAGACCTGGGAGGAACTTTTGATTACAAGAAGAGATGGGCGCCGGAGCGTGGGCAATATATGATATTCACTGTCTGCCCCGATAATATCCTGGTTGGTGATCGCGTTTCCAAGTTGATCGGGACTGTTCGCAGGAAGTGTTCGAATGGTTCCTCGAAACTGGAAACCACACAGTCCCCAGCGCCTTGAACTTATCGCATTTAAATACAATACAAATAATCAGCAGGACAAATAAAAGGAGGTCCGGGAGGTCTGGGTATGGATGCGGATAACTACCGGCCGAAACCCGGAAGCGAGTATAAAGGATTTGCTTAACATGAATGAGAGCGCAAAGGCGATAAAAGGCAAACCCCGGAACGAGGCAAGGCCCAAGTTAGACTGGGACCCCAAGGGATACGCCGGATTATATGAGAAAGGTTCTGCGGCTTCGGATTTTTTTGCCGAACGGGTAAGAATAATTCTCGATCTCATTCATGAGGATAAAAAGGGGAAAGTCTTAGATGCCGGCTGCGGCCCGGGCATGATGATACGCCATCTGATCGACGGGGACCGCAAGATTGTGGGGCTGGATCTATCTCCGGCAATGATAAGGCAATGTCTGCAAACGCCTTATCTTTCCGCCGGTGTCGAATTCTCGTGCGGAAGTATTGAATCCCTCCCCTTTATGGATGGGATGTTCGATGTCGTCCTTGCAATGGGGGTGGTGGAATATACAGAGGCAGCCGAGGCTGTACGGGAACTGGCCAGGGTGACTGAAAAGGATGGTATTGTCATCATGACCATGTTGAATAAGACCAGCCTTTACAGGCTCTGGCAGAAAGCCTATGAGCGGTTATTTCATAGTGAAGAAACACCCATTTCGCTCTACTCGGCGAGATCGTTCTGCCGATTGGTCGAATCGACGGACCTCGATGTTCTCAAAGTCGTGTATTATGATTTTAACCTGTTTCCTCCTCCGTTCGACAAAATGATGCCGCGAAGAGCAGCGAAAATAAATAGCAAGCTTGAGCCTCTTTTAAGACATTGCCAGGAATGGTTCGGCTCCGGATTTATCGTAAAAGCGAGAAAGAAATAGCTTCTGCAGTGCTTCACGCTATTCCTTCGGCCAAATCCCATGTGTTTTTCGCAATGGTCCTGCCGGCCTGCTCACCTCCGCCGGGTTTTATGCAGCGGGCTTTTCAACGATAATACTTTTTGCGTTTGATTGCGTTCAGTGTTTGACGCCCCGGGTGCATCGGCAACGCTCGACCTTTAGTTGCCTTTGAGCGCCGGGGCGTGGGGGGCAACAGGTTTTTCAGCGTCGTTTGTTCCACAATGGCAATGGTCCTGGGGATTCTGGGGTGTGCCGCGAAGTTGGTAATCACGGGGGGGATTTGTCTATCCGGATGCGCTTAAGGCTGTTTTAGCGCATTAATTGCCCAACGGGAATCCTTTAGTCGGAGGTTTATCTCATGAGAGCTTTTTTTCTTCCAGGATATTATTTGAATCGACCGAATCGCTCGAACGCTACTTATGGATTTTTTGTTTTCACCTGCGCCATCTGTGTGTTTGCCCTGTCTGTATCGGCCGCGGATGCCGCGCGGGTGCCGGGGGCGCCGAGAGCGGTATCCGCAAAGCCGGGAAATGTACAGGCGATAATCAACTTCAAGGCGCCTGCCTCCGATGGTGGAAGCCCCATAACCGTCTACACTGTGACTTCACATCCTGGCAGGTTGACGGCCACAGGATCGCAGGGCCCGATAACCATGACAGGGCTCACAAACGGGAAATCCTATAGATTCACGGTGACGGCAACCAACGCCATTGGGACCGGTCCGGGGTCGTCTTCAAACACCGTAATTCCTGCCACAGTGCCCGGCGCACCGACCAACGTAAGTGCAACAGCGGGCAACGCCAGGGCAACTGTGAGATTCAGAGCCGCGGCCTCAAACGGCAGGCGAATAACCCGCTACACGGTGACATCTGACCCAGGAGGCATAACGGCCGGAGGGCCCAGAGGCAAGATAACGGTGAAGGGGCTGACAAACGGGACAATATACACATTCACAGTAACGGCGACAAACAGTATGGGGACCGGTCCGGCCTCAGATCCTTCAAACAGCGTAACGCCAGTCGGAGCGTCCCACGGGACGGCTTTTCCGCTAAAGCTTTCCAGTGACGGACGTCATCTCGTGGACCAAAACAACGTGCCATTCCTTATGGTCGGCGATTCGCCATGGGTCCTTATGAACGAATTGTGCAGCGCGGATGTGATCACTTACCTGAATGACAGGCGCGCCAGAGGGTATAACACTGTTATCATCAGCCTTATCAACACACAAGCCAGCGGCGTGAAACATGCTCCCGCCAACTGTAGTGGGGCTCAACCTTTTAAAACCGGCGATTTCTCCACGCCCAATGATGCGTACTTTAACTATGCAGCTTGGGTAATCAATCAGGCTGCGGCAAGAGGCATGCTCGTTCTGCTTGCACCGGCCTACATGGGATACGGTTGCGGATCCGACGGGTGGCTCCAGCAGATGATTTCAAGCGGTACCACAACGATGCAGGCCTATGGCGCTTATCTTGGGAACAAGTTCGCCGGCTTTCCGAATATCATGTGGGTTGAAGGCTGTGATGAGAATGCCGCTTCATGTGGCGGTTGGGACGTATTAAACGCGATGGTTGCGGGAATCAAGTCAGTGGACAATGTTCACCTTCACACCGCCAACTGCATTCCATATTCTTCAGCCTATGACTGCTATGGCGGCTCGGGGTGGTTGGATGTGAATTCGGGATATTCCGACTGCACGAGCAGCGCCGGCGCCGATTACGCAGACTATAACCAAGCGCTTATGCCTCTTTTCTATCTCGAGGGTTTCTACGAAAACGATTCGGACCCGAATCATCGTGCTTCAGG